>JBEKIO010000001.1:0-133083 GCA_050011715.1 Nitrososphaerales archaeon
CGGGGACATTCGGGGCATTCTGGGTGGTGACGGGCGACTTCGCCTATCCAGCTTTGC
This sequence comes from Nitrososphaerales archaeon, assembly GCA_050011715.1. GTDB lineage: Archaea > Thermoproteota > Nitrososphaeria > Nitrososphaerales > Gagatemarchaeaceae > UBA183. The sequence goes on from JBEKIO010000001.1 coordinate 58, forward strand.
TGATTCCCGTGTCGCAAATGTTCGCGCCGCTCCTGACCATATTCCTGATCCTCTTTGTGGCGAGGAATTCCTCCATCGCCTTCGGGGAGGTCATAGTCAAGAAGCGTTGGCTGGACGAAGTCAAACTCTTCAAGGCCTACGCACTTTCGACTATCGTGTTGGGTCTTGTTCTGCTGGTCCTCGTGTCTGCCTTGGTGGGAGGCCAAGGCGTGCACCTCGGAATCGACCTGCAGACAGGAGCCATAACGGGCTCCTTCTCTCTTGCCGCTTGGGCGACAGCGGGCAGCATCGTCTTCCTTCTAGGGACTCTGCTGCTCGGCGCGGGACTCGCACCGGCGTTCTTCGACTTCGACCCTCTCCGGAGGTTGATTCTGCCCCTAGCCGGTGCAGGAATCGTCCTCTCAGTCCTTTCGTATTACTTGATGTCTTCGGCACTGTTGACTTGGTGGATGACCGTTCCCGTCGTCCTGACCTTGGCGGTGGGACTGCTTCACCTGTGGCCGAAGACCGCGAAGATTGTGGCCAACAAGGCAGTGTTCATTCTATTGGTGTGCATCGCAGTGTTTTCGCTCCAGCCCCTCATATATCCGAGTGTGATCGGCCAGGCTTTTGCCGTCGACAAACTCACTACCAGAGGGACGATGGCAAACACTTTCCTTCCTGCCAGTGTCGTGGGAGCAATCCTCTTGGCGGTGATGATCGGCTTCTACATCGTGGTGGCGGCAAGGGGACCGAGTGGTCCTGACGCCCCCGTTTCTGCGTCGTAGTTCGCTAGACACCGCGGGAGAGCGAGGCATTCCAGCCTGCAATCAAGACCGGGCCCTCCTCTTCTCTTTCATCGTGAGCGCGTATGATACGAGCAACGGCAGGACGGTGGTCGCGTCGGCATAGAGGTTGACCTTCCTCGCCTTTGCCTTGACCTTTCCCCAGGATATCGCCTCGCGCACCTGCGCCCCGCTCAGGGATCCGTCGTACTCCACTGCCGTCGTTATGTAGCACGCGTAGTCCAGTCCGCCCCTGAACTGGTTCCACCAGATCGCGTGGTGCTTGGTGATCCCACCCCCTATCACAAGGGCGCCCGACCCTTTGGACGCGAAGACAATCTCGGCTAGCCTGCGTTCGTCACCGATGACGTCGACCCTGAAGTCGCGGCGCTTCTCCGCGAACTGCCAGATCTGACTCCCGACCGCCCCGTCCATGATCCCTGGAACGAAGACGGGGACGCCCTTCTTCTGGGCCCAGTAGAGAAGGGACATTTTGGAGTCAAGGTCTCTGCCAATCTCTCTGCAGAGCTCCTCAGTCGTAGGGGACTTGACGCCCTTCTCATACAGCCTACTGAACAGCGCCTGCATCCTCTTCTCAATCAGCGGGCCGTAGTTGTCCAAAGGCACGAGGATGTTGCCGAGGCGATGGTAGCCGGATCTGTGGAGCTCGGTGTCATCCATGTCAAAGCTCCCATGATAGTAGTGAGCCAGAGTCCTCGAGACGTCGTGGTCGAGCGTTCCGCTAGCGGTGATGATCACGTCGACCATTCCCTCACGGACAAGATCGATGAGCAGGCCACGGGTCCCCGTAGCTACGATCGCAGCAGGAAAGGAGAGGAACTTCGTGCACTCTTCCTTGGAATACATCGAATCGAGGAGTCGTGCGGCGTCAGCGAGGTTCTTCGCCATGAAGCCCCCTCCACGGCCCATGTTGTCGACCAGCCTGACGATTTCTGGAGAGACGGGGGCGTGGAAGTCCTCGACCTTGTCCAGCCGGACTCGTTTCAACTGGAATTCGGCGGGTCCGTCCGCCGTTTTTAACTCTTGGGAGAAGAGTTGGCGAACTCGCTTTAGATCCGTACCTGGCTAGGCGGGCTCACGGTGACCGTGTAGGTGACGGTTCTTACCGTCCTGCCTCCCGCGCTCCCTGCGTTTCCTGAAAGGCCCCGGGTCTCTACGAGGCGAATGACATACGTGCCCACCTTCGCTGCCTGAAACGTGAAACGCTGCACCTGCCCCCCGGAGGGCGTCTTCGCCGTCTCCTGGCCCATTAGTTGCACGGCGTCTCCCGAGAATTCAGCCCCCCAGGTGAAGCCGTCAGCCATGGGCTGCTCTAGGACAAAGTTCATCGCCGTCTCCACCGTCAGTGACACCCGTGCCTCGAACGATCGCCTCCCCCGGGAGATGCCTAGCGTACCCTCCTTCAGCTCTACCGCCTTCAAGATGTCGCTGCGAGTGACTATGCCCGTCATCTTCCCTCCGTCCGTCACGAAGATCCTACCTATGTTCATCTGGTTCATCGGGGTTATGATGTCCATGGCCGAGTCCCCTCCGAGTGCCGTGACGAGTTTTTCCCTGGGGGTCATTATCTCCCCCGTCTTAGTCGTCGCCCAAGACTCCTTCTTGACCTTCCTCAGGTCCCCCAGCGTGACGCAGCCCACAAGTTCGCCGCTGGATACTACCGGAAACCCAGTGTGTTTCGTCCTCATGAACTCCTCCGAGAGGCCCCCGAGATCCATTTCGGGGGTGACAGACTCGACATTGCGGGTCATTAGGTCAGCTACTTTGACTCCCCGAAGGTCCTCCTGGATTATCGTCTGGCGCAGCGAACTGGCGGCACTGCTCGAAATGAACCAGCCGATCAACAGAAACCACACACCTGAAACAAAATCCACGAAGATCATGGTGAACAACCCAAAGAAGACCAGGATGTAGGCAAAGACCCTTCCAGTATTCGACGCTACCACGGTCGAATGGACGAAGTCCCCGTTTCTCCTCCAGAGCAAAGAACGGAGCACCCTCCCCCCGTCCATGGGGAAGGCGGGAATGAGGTTGAACCCTGCCACTAAGGCGTTCACGAGCGCCACATAGAGCAGCGGCGCCTGAACCAGGGGAGTAAGATTCATCCAAGATGAGAATAACCAGCTGACCCCGACCAGCACCGAGATGGCCAGGGATGTAAGGGGCCCCGCTGCTGCCATCCTCAGCTCCAGCGATGGGTTGTTCGGTTCGTTCTCCAGTTGGGAGACACCTCCCAACAGGTACAGCGTTATGCGCCCGATCTTCAGCCCGCTCCGCTTCGCGACCACGGAATGGGCCAGCTCGTGGACGAGTATTGAAACGAACAGAAGCAGGGCGGAGAGGGTCCCTATGAACAGATACTCAAGCTGGCTCAACCCCGGATAGACCGCTGGCATCGAGACGAACCCGATGGTCCACGCCAGCAGGAAGAAGATCACGAACCAGGAGTAGTCAAGGTAGATCGGTATCCCAGCCACCTTTCCTATGCGTATCCCCAAGCTCTATCTCCCCAGCATCCAGTCTCCCGTCGATATCTTGATGCCCCGGTTAATATCAGTTAGACTCTTTCATCCAACGACGCGTGCACTGACGAGCCGCTATGGCGGCAACTCACCGGTGTATGGGAGAAAGGACTGCCGTGCCCTGCCCCAATCGGAGATGCTTGCGGATCTCGAGCTCAACCTCTGGGGGAGTTCTATCAGCGTTGATGATTGTCCATCCGCCGATTGAGGCGAGCGACAGCCCCTTTGCCCTTACGTCTTTGAGAGAGTCAATTCCCTCGAACATTTCACGCGTCTTGCGACCCTCCCGTATCCTCCTGGAGGCGACTTGAGGAGTTGTGTCGAGGAAGAACATCGCGTCTGATTTGGGCACCAGGAGCGCGAAAAACCTGTAGGCGAACTTGTACATCGGAGATGGAAGGTATGCTGCCCCTATCAGGTATCGGACGAAGATGATGTAGTCATACTCCCGCCAGGAGAAGTCAAGGACCGAGCGGATCGCATCGAGCATGAAGAAGAGGGCGGAGGCGAAGTGCGCGCCTCTTCCCCTCGAGTTGAGAAAGCGCCTCGCCTCGATGCCGAAGAGGTTGTCGTCAGAGGGATGGGAGCGGACGCAGACGGTCCTGCCTTCGGAAGACAGGAACCTGGAGAGGAGATCAGCCTGCGTACTCTTCCCGGACGCGTCCAGGCCATCGATCACTATCAGCCGCGAGCTAGGCCACCCCACTCAAGAGCAAGAAGGCAAGAGCACTTAGAAGCGGAACCGTCACATTGTCGAAACCCAGTGGAGTGAGCACTTCAGCCGCAGTGGCAACGAAGGCGGAACCGAGCGCCGCCAGCAGAAGAGCAGGCAGCGCGAGGGAATAGAAGAGGTGGAAGAAGAGCAGGCTGACAGAGACGCTGAGGAAACTCACGACGACCATGGTCGCCGAGCCTTCAAGGCTCTTTTCTGCCAGGATACGATACCGCCTCTTGCCGTACCTCTCACCGACCATGGACGCCGAAGCATCACCGTATGCCATCGGAAGTATTCCCGCAGCGATGACGTAGGGTTTGGCAGCAAAGAAGAAGGCCAGAACGGTGTAGGAAACCGCGTAGAAGACCAGCCCGAGTTGGTGGCCCTGTTCAGTTATTCCGCTTAAACCTCTGAGCCTTCTGTCCAGGCCCTTCAAGGGCGAGTAGGGCGTGGCGAGGAAGGTCACGAGCATGAAAGGTGCGGCGACAAAAAAGGGAAAATTCATGGGAAAGGAATTGAAGGTGAAGAAGGGGATGAGGAACGGCAGGTTCCCTATCATCATGTGCAGGAACTTGCGGGCCAGCTTGCGAGACACGCCGAAGGAGTCTAGTTTTCCGGAGACGGCTATGACCAGTAGGGCGTAGGCGTAGCAGATCAGGAGCAGTGCTGAATTCGCCAGGACTTCGGCTTCCAGCATCTTCTCACAAGTGCACTCCTAGAACGTGCGCTGACAAGACAGCCACAAGCCCAGTGGAGGAAGAATCTTTATTCCCTTGGGCTAGCCTTCTACGATGTTTCCTACGCTGCTTCTTTGGACAGAAGGAATTCGCAGAAGGGGTCTCCCCGGAATCGGCACTTTGTCTCTTCGCAATTGAATTTGTCGTTGGAGAGCGTCGAAACCGCGCCAGTAAGACAGCCTCTCACAAGATTGCACGCCTTTCTATCCTTCCCCATTCCTGCACACTCCATGCAATCACGAATGCTAACCCTGTATCGCGTGCGAGGCTTTTCGACCTTTACACTTGCAACCCCCCAACCGATGACGCGGTACGTGCCCAACAACGCCTCGACCTTCCAGTCGAGGCGGCCTTGACCGAGTTTCGTGTTCAGGTACTGGCCGCTCGATTTGCCGAGTGCAGAACCTTCTTCAAACAGTAGTGTTTCTCCACCGCTTCCGAAGATTCTTGCCAAGTGGTCGTAGATCCGGGAGACTCCGACGATGGGGAGCACGACTGCTGGTCTATCGGGAGCTACCTCGAGTCCGGAATGGAAAGAGTCGATTAGTAAACCGTTGTCGCTTCCCTTCACTTCGCATTCAAGGACCAGGGGCAAGCGTTCGAGCGACTTCTTCAGCTTCCCTTCGGTCTCACTCTTCGAAAGCGACGTCCCGAAACCGCTCCAGATCGCACTATCATTCTCCACGCTGTAGCTGATACTGCCTACAAGGTTCACGCGGTCGCGCAGGAGTCCGAGTACGCTACTGAGAGATCCTGGAACATCCTTGAGTCTCACCACGATATGGAAGGATTTCACTCTTGGAGTGAAGTACAACCCCAAGGCCTCTTTCTTCGTCGGCTTCATCAGCAGACAAGACTAGCCTCACGGTATTTAACCTAGGCGCCTTCTGGTTCCTAATTATCGGCTCTTGTGAAGGCCAATCAAATCTGTCTAGTGTTATTACCCTGGTGAGCGACGCCCAAGAGTATTGGCCCCGCTAGTCAGACGCCTGGAAAAACCCGGAACGCTCGTCTCTCGCCCTCACAGCTACCAGCTTCACTCAGGCTATGTTGTACTGGAGCCCGGCAAAGAAGTGGGAGAACACGAGACCGAAGGTGGGGAAGAATTGATCGTCATGGTCGAGGGAAGTGCAGAGGTCATAGCTGACGGGCACACAACAATGGCTGAGGCCCCTTGCGTGGTACTCATGCCAGCGCACACGGTTCACAACGTGAGGAACAGCTCTGAGACCCTTCTGAAGTATGTGTATGTTGTTGTGGCCGGGGGCCAACCAGCCACGTGAAGCTGGTCCGCCTCCATCCACCAGCACCATTGGGTCCTCAACGGTCTCAAGTGGGCAATTGCCTACGAGATCAGACGAAGGAAATGTCTGACCTGACGTACACCCGCGTTGCCAATGCCAGCACAACAACGGTCTCCACGACCAGGAGAGGAACCTGCCACATGTCGGAAGCCGGAAAGGTACCGTTGAACCCTCCTCTGGCCGCGTTTGCGACATAGGTCAGAGGGTTCGCCTGAAAGAGCACCTGAATCGGGAGAGGCAGATTGGTGCTGAACGAATAGAACACGGTGCTCGCGAAGTTCACGACGAATAGGACGAAGATTTGGATGCTGTTGTAGGCGTTGTTCGACTTCACTAATCCAGCGATGAGCAACATCAGCGACCCGAAGAAGATTGAGCCTATCGCAATGAATCCGAAGACGGTCAACGCCCCCCAAAGGGTCAGCTGCAAGGAACCGATTAACAGGTACGCACCGACGAGCATGACAAGGGCGCCAGCTAGGCCGAACACCAACGAAGTGAGCATTATCCCCAGAAGGTACTGGAATCTGGTGAAGGGTCCGACCAGAAGTTGCGCTAGCATCCCCCACCGTCTGTCAGCCCAGAGCATGCTCCCCCCGACCGTCCCTGCCATAAGACACTGGACGGACATTATTCCTGGTGTCAGGAAGGTCAGATAGGCTGCCGTGGTCCCCCCAGTCGCAGTGATCATCGCACCAAAGCCGAATCCGAAGAAGACCAGGTACATCGCGGGCAGTCCGATCAGGATTATCAGAGTTCCCGGATCGACGTTGACCTTGACGTTCCGGTACATCAGTTTGAGGATGTTTGGGGTCTGCAATTCGCTACTCCTCTACCTCTCTCCTCGAGACGGAACCGATGAAGACGTCTTCCAAGGTGTTCTTCCTTATGTTCAACCACTCCACCTGGACGCCGGCGCTCTGGGACAGCTCCATTATTCGCTGCAGCGCTTCCTTCGGATCTTCGACGAGAATTATCGCCGAGCTTCCTTCAACCTTGATTTCGCTGTGATGGAGTTTCTCTTCTAGTCTGGCGAAGAATGCCACGGCGTCGCCTCCCGAAAGTGTGACTTCGACGGTCTTCTTGCCTCCATAGAGGCGTTTCAGGTTCTCGACCGTGTCCATCGCAAGGATCTTGCCTTGGTCGATGACCGCTATCCTGTCGCAGAAGTAGTCCGCCTCCTCAAGGTTGTGGGTCGTGAAAACAACGGTGAGTCCCTGGCGAACCTCTCTCTTGATCGAATCAAGGAGCGCTCGCCTCATGAACACGTCCAGACCAGTGGTCGGCTCGTCGAGGAAGAGGATGTCCATGTCGTGCATCATCTCTCGCGCCACCTGAACGCGTCTCTTCTGCCCTCCCGAGAGGTCGAAAGACCGCTGCTTCCTGACGTCCTGAAGGCCAAACATCTTGATGAGCTCCTCCCTGCGCTGCAGCCTGACCTTCTTGGGGACGCTCCAAAGGACGGCGTAGATGTCGAAGTTCCCCTCTACAGTGGTGAATTCGAACGACTCTCCTTGTTGAACGACCCCGATTCTCCGCCGGATCTCCTTTCCGTCACGAGTCGGGTCCATTCCGAGAATGCTTAGTTTGCCCGATGTGGGTCTGATCAGGGTGGTGAGCGCCTTGATGAGTGTGGTTTTTCCCGCCCCGTTCTTTCCGAGGAGGCCAAACACCTCTCCCCTCTTTATGCTGAGGCTCAGGTCATTCAGCGCGAAGTACTTCCCGTCGTAGGTGTGCTTGAGATTCTCAACCGTGATGACCTGCTCCGTGTCGTTTCCTCTCATGTGCAGGCTCTCGCGAGGCTGGAGGACCATGCAAGTCCGGCCTGAACTCATTGGTATTTATCTCGTGGTGACAAGGTCGCAATCTGGATGCCTTCGCCACCGCATGTCAGTCTGTAGTAGCAACTGACGAAGAGAACCAGTCTGGTTTTCATACAATCGTGGGCGAAGCATCAAAGCACGGCTCAAGCAAGGAGTCTGCCTGCACTTCAGGTCGGCAATGCAGTAGCGTTTCTCGCTGTGATTGTAACCAACGCCATCGCGGGAGGCACGAAGCTGTTAAACGATCAAAACACGGCTGACGTCTCTGCCGCTCATTCGAGGCTTGTCACTCCGGCGGGTTTCACCTTCTCAATTTGGGGTGTAATCTACGTCCTGCTCTTCGTCTTCATCGTGTTTCAACTGCTGCCGCGGCACAGACAGGATTCCTTCAACTCGCAAGTGGGTTACCTGTTCATGCTCAGCAGCATTTTCAACATCGGATGGCTGTTCCTCTGGCAGTACGACTACATCGCCACCTCCGTGCCTATGATTTTTGCGTTACTGGCATCACTGATCGCCATCTACCTCCGTCTGCACATCGGCAAGTCCCAGGTGTCTCTCAAGGAGAATCTGAGCGTCCATCTTCCTTTCAGCGTGTACCTCGGCTGGATCACAATAGCTACCATCGCAGATGTCGCGGCCGCCTTGCCGCTGAATTGGAACGGTTTCGGTGTTAGTCCGACTGCCTGGGCTCTTGTCGTCATCGTTCTCGCGCTCATGATCACCCTCGCAGTGTTGGGGACGAGAAGAGACCTCGCATACGGTCTGGTCGTCGTCTGGGCCCTTATCGGGATAGCGGCGAACCAAGGGTGGTATGGTCAAGTAGCCGCAACCGCAGAAGGGGGCGACATCGTGGCCGGGATAGCCGTCGTGGCTGCCGCTCTATGGGCCAGGCGCGCCTGAGAGGTTCCTTCCCTCGGACCAGCTCTGGGGAGGCTGTCCTTCTCTTCTTGACTGGGGAGTCGCATCATGTCCTCGAAATCTCCCGGGGCAAACGTTTAACATGAGACGAGCCAACAACTGGAACATCTGATGGGCATTGAACCGAAAACTTGGGGATTTGGATATATGGACGCTTGCGACCAAAGAGTTTTTATGGGGGGAGAGGGAAGGTCCATCACCCAAGTGTGGTCTCAACCAGAACAGAGACGCCCGAAAGGGAGACCTTCCGTAAACTCGGAAGCACTGGGTAACTCATCTAGAACAAGCAGATGATTTGAATGCTCGCATGCACCGACCCTGTCCTTCCTCATCTGTCCAAGCGCCTGCACAGAATCATAGGCCCCGGTCATGGCACCGCCTGACAACTTCAGCCCATGAGGGCGCCTAAGCAGGGTCGAACCCTCTATACGCCGAGGGCCCCAGTTCATCTCCCCAGCGGTCCATTCACGCCGTACGTGCGCTAGGTGCAACAGTCAATCGACCGGAGACTTCGCAAAGCCGACGAATCGCTGGTTTAAATAAATCCGAAAGAACGGAGGGCCGTGGTTCTTGACCTTCCGGCAGGCAACATTGCTAGGCGCGACCTAATCAAGATCGACGAGGACAAATCGGTCTACGACGCAGCCAAGTTGATAGTCGAGAACAACAGGGGCAGCATCGTGGTCACAAGGGAAGGGGAGAGCATCGGGATACTCACTGAAAGGGACGTAATGACGAAGGTGGTCGCAAAGTCACTAGACCCGAAGTCCATTAAGGTGAAGGCCGTGATGACATCCCCTCCAGTAACAATCGACAAGGACAGGCCGCTCCGCGAAGCAGTAGAAGTGATGAACAGGAAGAAGGTCAGGAGGATGCTCGTAACCGAGAACGGCAAGATCATAGGCATCTTCACGCTCAGGGACGTCGCCAGGCACAGGAGGGCTTGCGCGTACTGCAGCAAGGAAATCAGGTCGATTCTGGAGGGGGAGGAGCCTGAGCCCTACATCGAATGCGAGTGTGACTCTAGGTATCACAGGAACTGCGTCGAGACGGTGGCGAACTGCGTGAACTGCGGAAAGACTCTCGTCACCAAAGTCGTCTATCCCGAGCCGTCAGAGACGTTCAGCGGCTAGCCCATCCCATGCTTCAACGGCCCCCAACCTGAAAACGCCACCGCCACCTTCGGCGTATGCATTGCCCAGGAGGACGCATCTCCAAAGGGACCCGTCAACCTTCTTATCTAGAGACTGGAGTTCGACCACTGATGATAGTGGATTATGGCGAATGAGATTGTCTTTGTAGCCTTTGGGGACAGCCTCACGGTGGGGTATCAGTCTCCAACGCTGGGGGACGACTTGCCTCGATCCACTCCATACACGGAGTTCCTCAAGGGGAGAATAAAGAACCTGCCCGTCCTAGACACGGCGGGTGCCCCCCGGGTCGAGTTTCTCAACCGGGGAGTCGTGGGTGAGCTCACCGAGGACATGCTCGACCGTTTCGATCGGGACGTCGTGAAGGTTGATCCTGACTTCGTGATAATCCTAGGGGGCTCCAACGACCTGGGCTTGGGGATCGAGCCTCAATCCGTGGCCGAGAACCTCATGGAGATGTATCACGAAGCGGTCTGTCATGAAGTACAGCCCATTGCTTGCACTGTTCCGTCGGTACTTGGTTACGACGAAGGCATCCTGCCGAGACTCGTGTTGAATCGGCTCATCAAGGAGTATAGTGCGGAACACGGTCACGTCTGTGTGGACCTCTTCACAGCCACATGCGACTCTTCGACTGGGAGGCTGAGGGAGGAATGCTCGAACGACGGGCTGCACTTGAATACGTGGGGCTACGAGACAGTGGCCGAAGCCATCTTCTCCGGGGCGGTGCGCGACATTGTCTCGGGACGTCTGAGGGGTGCAGCGTCGTCATTGAATGGCTCTCGCTGAGGGTAGGCGCGGGGCCACAGGGCCGCCTCCCGTGAAACCGACGCTCCAGCTCTTGTGCAAGCTCCTCGGGGGACAGAAGGCACGAATAGATCGCCTCCTCGGTGAAACCTTAATTCCGCCCCGCGAAAAGCGCCCATGAGGGATTTTGCAACCAGTCGACAGCAAGCTCTTCGACTGGATCTTGGGACTCAGCCCGGGCGCTGAGTACAACCTAACGTCAAGCGGGCTGAGTGAACCCAATCTGTCAGTGATGGGAGTTGACACGTCGTTCGACCGGTTCGCGGCCGAGAAGGACGATCATGCCAGGCTGTTTGCCGAGGCCATCGCTGAGCTGTACCACGTCGAACCAGACAACGTCGTGATCACTAACGGGGCATCGGAGGCAATCTTCCTGGTATACTCTGTCTTTGGAACAGGTGGGAAGGCGATCGTTCCCCTCCCCAACTACGAAGCGATGCTCTCAGTGCCGCAGTCTCTCGGCATGCACGTGAACAACTCGCTTGCAAGGGCATCGACCGTCAGAGGAGCCGTGTGCGGGCTTACGGACCCGAACAACCCGACGGGAAGGAGCCTCGACAAAGGGATAATCGAGAGGCTTGTCGAGTCTTCCAAGAAGGGAACGACAGTCTTCGTGAATGAAACTTACAAAGAGTTCACATTCCGTGGCGTTCCCAACACGCATTTCGGACGGGATGGCAAGGTGGTCACATGCAACACGATGACCAAGTTCTACGGCCTCGGGAGGCTCCGCGTGGGCTGGATCCTGGCGGAGAGGCAGAAGGCGCGCCAGCTACTGAAGGCGAAGTGGTTGATTAGTGGTCACAACTCGGAGTACTCAATGTGGATTGCAACCCAGGTGCTCAGGAGAAGGGTCGAGTTCGTGAAGAGGGCGCGATGGATCTGCTCAGAGAACACCGAGCTCGCGCACAGATTCATCAAGGCAACTCCGAGCGTATCCGTGCGGGGACTTGGCGCAGCACCCTTCTGTCTGGTGGAGTATAGGAGGGGACTGGATTCCATCTCGTTTTCGAGAAAGGTGCTTGAGAAGACTGGCGTTCTGGTTTCGCCCGGGGACTTCTTCGGCGCTCCCAAGGCGTTCAGGTTGTGTTTCACTTCCGACAAGAAGAAGCTTGGTTTTGGTCTTCGTGGACTTACGGACTTCCTGAATACGCAACTCGGCTGAATCTCGATCCGCCCGGCCACCGTCATTTGAAGGTGGATCAATTCCAATCCCAACTCGGAGCTGGGGGGAGGGGCATTGCACCACCTAGTCGAAATCCCCCCCGGGGGGCCCATATCGAGGTTCTTTGGTGAATCGGACCTGGGTTCGGGCCCCTCTGATGTGGGCAAACCTTTCAGGACGGAGTAGAGGGAGCGCGCGCTGCTGCAACAGAAAAGGGGACCTTGAATCCGCTAGGCCGTCGAGTTCCATGGACTCGTAAAGCAGCCACCCGGATAGTAGCACATTTGATATATGGCGGAATCCTCGTAGGAATTCACCACAGACGTAATGCCTGCGTTCACCCACATGCCCATGAAACGAGGCCCGTTTACCTGAGAGACCAGCGCGAAGTAGTCTCCTCCATAGGTCCCGTTGCCGATGGGGAAAATTGTGACATTTTCGACATAGAACGGAGACAAGCCGTAGTCGGTCATGTCGCTCCGCACCGTGTCGTTGGATAGGACCACCCCGATCACCTGTTGCTGCTGGGGGGAGTAAGAAGCAATCGATTCATTGCGGTCTGGGAAAGAGGCCACGCCGACCCCAGCGATGCTGAAAGCCGATGGCGCCGTGAACCGGACCGTCACGTTCAGCGTCCTGATGCCCGTGTACGAGACGGTGTAGCCAGACGTCCAGTTTCCGGTCACTCGCTGACTCCCAGTGACGTTGATGATCACCATCACGAGGTCGGGATCACCAGTGGAGGCGCTCTCTCGGAAGACCTCATACGAGTAGGCGGTCTTGATGTAGCTCTGGACCTCGGGCGAGTTCAAGGTCGCGTTGATCAGCTGACCGGGGCCCCAGCCTGCGGAAGTGGTGGTGACTAGGGAGAAGGTGGTGCTTTGGTAGGATGTGGTGAACATGAAGCTGGTGCTCGACCAATCAAAGAAGGTCGTTGTGATGGAAGTGCTCGTTGCGAGAGGAGCACTCTGGGGGTCTGTGGTGGTACCCGCAAGCGCGTTGGGAGCCCGCGGGATGCCGCCGCCGGAGCTCGAGGGAAACATGTAGACGCTCGCGGCGGCCATCGCCAGCACTCCGACTACAGCTATTGTCACTGCGAGGCTTGCCTCCTTCTTGTATTCGGACAATCTGCCTGTCCCTAGACACTGCAGACTCACAGCCGAGGATATACAACTACGCTTTAGGAGTGCCGCGTGGTTTGATTGCTAACCTTTAGTATCATGTCTTCATGTGAACGACTAGACTACAGTGACCGAAAAGGGGCGCGCCAAGAACTCGGAGGACGGCCACGGCGATTCTCTCAAGGGGAAGACCTTGAAGGTCTACCGATACATGTACAAAGCTGGAAGGGTCGTCCGAGTCAACGATATCCAGAGAGCCCTGAACCTGAGTTCGCCTTCAGTCGCACAATATCACGTGAAGAAGTTGCTGCAGTTCGGCCTTATCCGAGAAGAGCAGGAAGGCTACGCCATCGACAAAGTGATCCTCTCCAATGTGATAAGGTTCCGGAGAGTATCGATGCCCTACCAAGCTGCCTACCTGGCCTTCTTCGTCGCATCTCTTATCGTCTTGCTGACCGTCCTAAGACCTTCGGGCATCACTGCGCCGTACTTCTTTGCCTTGCTCGTCATCGCCGTCGCGGCCGTCATCGCTGTGTATGAAGCAATCAAGACGCTTCGGCGTCTCTAATTGCACCACACAGGCACTGTATGGGGGTGCTACTGGACGGCTACACCTGGTGCATCACCAGTGTCTGAGCTCAGTCGCTTGATCCCCGGTCCAATCGCGCGTAAGCGCTGATGGGAGTCAGGTCCAGGTGACGCTGAAAACTCCTTAACATATTGACCATTAAGTATTTGAACCCGCTTTTTCGCGCCCACAGGAAGAACCAATTTGTCCGGACCTTCAGATTCTGATTTCGAACTGTGGCAGAATGTCAGGGACATTTACCGGGCCGCGCTCAAGAGGCTCAACGCCAAGCTGCGCAAGGAAAGAATTACTTTCTCCCAGTATAGCGTGCTCCTAGCGCTCTCGCGCAGCGGGCCAGTGCAAATGAGTAAGCTCAGCGAGCACATGCTCGTTGCTCCTGCGAACGTGACTGGACTTGTAGACAGGATGGAGAGGAAAGGTTACGTGAAACGAAAGAGGGACGAGAGGGATCGGAGGCTCTACGTGATAGAGGAGACTGAGAGAGGCTCGCAGATCTTCAAGAGTATCTCAAGCAGGTTCAGGCAATATGCGGGTAATCTCGGGTCGACCCTGACACGGGAGGAGAGGGACTCCACCCTCGCGGCACTCCGGAAGGTTAGGCTAGAAGTGGAGAAGCCCGCGGAACTCTAGGTGACCCATACGCAATACAAGTGGACTGTGCTCACTGTAACGACCGTCGGCGTGTTGATGAGTGGCATCGACGGCCGCGTCATGATTGTGGGTCTTCCGACGGTGGCGGCCGCACTCCACGCCGACGCTGAGCAGGCCATCTGGTTCACCCAGGCCTACGTCATCGGCAGCACAGTCGCACTTCTGTTCATCGGCAGGGTGAGCGATGTGTTCGGCAAGGTCAAGATTTACTCCGCAGGGTTCATGATCTTCACCATAGGTTCCTTGCTTACCGCGCTTTCAGGCAGTCCGAATGCGTTCATCGCAGCCAGGATGGCGCAGGGTCTCGGTTCAGCTGCCTTGTTCGCCAACAGCGCAGCGATAATCACGGACGCGTTTCATACTAAAGAGCTCGGCACGGCCCTGGGCATCAACCAGATAGCCTTCAGGGCAGGCGGTATGGCAGGGTTGACGTTGAGTGGTGTCATCCTGGCCTTCCTGGCGTGGCCGTATCTGTTCTACATAAACGTGCCAATCGGCCTCTTCGGCACTGTGTGGGCCCTGAGACGCCTCAAGGACACTGGGAGGCCGGGACGGGCACCTCCGATGGACTGGTCGGGGTTCGTTACATTCACCATCTTCATTACGTCCCTGCTTCTCGCGCTGACCTACGCAGCCTATGGCATCGGCGTGCTCTGGCTGGCAGTAGCCCTCTTCATTGCCTCTGCGGCCTCCCTGGGGCTCTTCATCCGTCTGGAGTGGCACAAGGAACATCCTCTGCTCGATTTGGAGCTATTGAAAATCAGGGAATTCACTGGAGGAATCGTCACCGGCCTCCTGAACTCCGTGGCCTGGGGCTCTTTCATGTTGATTATCAGCCTCTACTTCCAACTGGTAAAGGGCTATTCACCCTTTCAGGCCGGCGTGGCTATCCTCCCGTTCGACGCCGCGTTCTTGGCATTGGGGCCGGTCAGCGGGCGGTTGTCGGACAAGTACGGCAAGCGGCCCTTCACGACCGCTGGTCTAGTCGTCATAAGTTTGGCACTCTTCCTTTCCGGCACCGTGGGCATCTCGACGCCCTACTCGACGATTGCGCTCTACCTGGTCATCGGCGGCGCGGGGCTGGGCCTTTTCGCCTCTCCCAACATGAGTTCCGTCATGGGTTCGGTGCCTGCCAAGAGAAGGGCGGTCGCCTCGGCCCTCCGCGCCACTTTCTTCAACATAGGCTACACGCTCAGCGTGAACCTCGTGATACTGATAATGACTCTCGACCTTCCGCTTTCTAGAATCACCCAAATCATCTCTGGTGCAGCCGCCTTGAAGATCTCCGAGAGGACAGCATTCGCTGTGGCGATAGACCACGTCTACATCGTAATGGCAGTAATCAATGCCGTTGCCATCGTGCCGAATCTCCTCAGAGGAAGCAGAAAGGAAGTTGAGTTCGATGAGGCCCTGCCGGAGCCAACGGCGAGCGCTTTCGAGCATGGGCCTCCCTCAGCGCCATAACACGCAATCAACTAGAGGAGATTCAATTCAATTCAGGACGAGATTCACTGGCCTATCAGACCCCCTAGGATTCCGACCCGTTTGGGTTCAGATGTACTCCAGGTTGAGACTGTTTGCCGATTGTGGCGAAGGCAGATCGTGTCGTCGGCTTCGCTTTCTGAATCTCGCCCTTATGCCTCGCGCACGTGTGTCTATACAGGGGTAGGCTCCAAATCGCTGCTGGAGACCAGAAGCTCCACCTTCAGGTAGTGCATTAGGGTCCGGGCCAGGTTTAGGTCAGGCTTCATCTTCTTCGTCTCGACGTGCCTAATGACCGAAGGTTTCACGTTGATTGCTCTCCCAAGGGCCTCTTGAGTGAGGCCCAGCTTCTCTCTCGCCTGCCTTACTATCGAGCTGTACTCGGGGTCGACTTCGAGTTCAGGCTCGACCGACTCTCCCCCGACGAAGGGACGGGCTCTGACGGGGCGGACTCTCGGTACCGCGCTCGCCAGAGGCCTCCCGCGCTTGGCGCAGCTCTGGCAGACCTGCAGGATGGCTCCGTCGATTTCAACACGGCTGAGAGTGGTCCTTATCGAATTGCCGCAGACCTCGCAGTTCAGTACCATGATTTCTAGGATGCTCTCCCCGCTTGAGCTAGGAAGCGTCCGACCCTGCTCATGAACGCGCTCCTCTCCCCCAGATCGGGAAGGTTGTGAGCTGTAGGAGGGCTTCCTTTCTTGCTCAACGGGATTGAGTCGTGATGGTTTTCTGTTAAACTTTTCCTAGGAGTGCGGTGGCAAGAGTTCCTCGATCAAGTTCGTCCGGACAGGTCCAGTCTCCCTTGAGGAATGAGGACCAGATTCGGGCTCTCTTGGCACACTGCAACCACCAGTGGCGCGAGGGACGTCGCACCACAAATGCTACTGCGAGGACATCCGACTCTGATGCCCCGGTAATTGACCAATGAACAAGGATAGGTGTCTTCGGATTCGTGGGATTCAGAGGAGAGCTCACCCTTCGGAGAGGACCCGAAGTTCGTGGCGAGTACCACGCTTTGAACTAAGGAGGGTGAAGATGCGGATGCCTTCTCACTTGACTCTGGTTCTCAGTATGAATCCCAGGCCCCCCAGAGCTGCGCCTAGGGCGGTCAGCATGATGAATGCACCAATCGGGTTTACGAGCTGGCTGAGATACTGCACGTGGACCTGGTATGTTGTCAGACCCTCGGCAATCCCCCGACCTCCCATGTATCCCCCCCACATCATTAGGAACATTGACCCGGCGACTCCTACGTTCATGAAAATATAGTGTCCCCAAGCGAGATAGTTTGTCAGTCCGCTGTACGCTTTGCCCATCACGCCTTCGATGTAGAAGTAGAAAACTGCCGTGACCGCAGTCGCAATTACGCCGACGACTAGGAAGGAGATATAGCCGGTAAACAGCCACGTGCCAGCGGAGCCTCCAGCGATTACCTTGGACGGGCTGTAGTACCAGTTGATGCCGAAGTAGCTCAATGGTTCTACGATAAGCACCGTAGCTATGACTGCTAATAGGCCCTGAAGCACGGCTGCCCAGATGAACCTGCCGGCCCACTTTCCAGGTGATACGGACATCATATTGAAAAAGCTCTGTTCGATACCGTATATATGAGTTCCCCTAACCAATGAGGGGACGACGTTCAGGGAACCCTAATAGACGGGCCGCAACAAACTAAGCAAGGGGCCTTGATGCCTCCGTCCGTCCTCTCTATGGCGGCGCAACGACTCCGTCCCTCTTCCGCCTATACTCGTCGTGATTCTAGGCGATGGAATCTGGCGCTGGTCCCGGGAAAACCCTGTCGAGCTCCTGCAGGTCCTGTGCTGACAGTCTCCAACCGCTTGCCTCAAGGTTCTCCTTCACATGAGCTGGGTTCCCTGCCCTCGGAATCGGAAAGACGTTCGGCTGTGAAGCAAGCCAGTTCAACGCGACCTGCGCAGGACTCATCGAGTGCCTCTCACAGAAGGTGCGAAGTGTCTCCTTCTCACCCGCGAGTTTGCCGTGGGCCAACGGAAAGTAGGCCAGTACGGCAATCCCTTCCCGCCTGCAATAGGGGATTACATCCCTCTCAATCCCGCGATGCAGTAAGCTGTAGCTCATCTGGGCGGAAGCAAGGCGGGCATTCTTCAGGGAAGCATTCGCCTCCATCATCCGCTTCAGGGAGAAGTTGCTGACACCAATCGCGCGTATTTTCCCCGCCTCCAGAAGCTCTTCCATCGCTCCCATCGTCTCCCGAATCGGAACGATAGGATTCGGCTGATGTACCTGATACAAATCCACGTATGAAGTCTTCAACCGCCTCAGACTCCTCTCCAAGGCCCTGAACAATGCCTTGCGCCTAAGATGCGTTAAGGTTACTTTGGTCGCGATAAAGAGGTCCTCGCGCTTGTAATCTTGAATCGCCTCTGCGACGAGGGGTTCCGAGCCGTACACTTCTGCTGTGTCGATCATCGATATCCCACCGGCCAATCCCGTCTTTATCGCCTCAACCTTGCGGGCCGCACCCCTCCTCCAACCCAATTTCGCCGGAAGGGTCCAGGAGGAGTCGTAGTATGTGCCCATGCCGATCTCCGTCACACTGCGCCCCGTCTTTCCGAAGACCTTGAATTCCATGTACCGCTCCGGCTCCTCTCGGCTAAGAGTTTTTCCCAGCTCCGTCTGAGACGGGTACACCCTTCACGAGTCGGACTCCGCATGAACGGCTTAGTCTTCAGAAGTTTGAAGAATGACGAATGAAGCACTTGGGCACTGCCAATACAGAACTCAACAGGAAAGGGTTAAATGTTGATTTCTCATGATTACTCCGACCGACCGGGGAGCATAGGCTTCCCTTCAGTTTCTCCACCTTGGGAGCTGAGGCGGCTGAGCGTGTGGAACACTCGAGCCGTACCGGTCTTCTTCACTCGGGAGAAGCTTAACCCCGGGACTTTAGAAGTGTACTATTCATCTGCATGCAGGGGCGGCTCTTTCAGGTTCGTTGACTTCTTCCTTCTTTGGGCATCTACTTGCCGGACCCATTCGGGGGAGAATCCTATGAGGCCCGAACGCGAAGCGTGGGGAAGAAGAGCATTAGACCATCTTTCAGAGATCCTCCCAGTGGAGACCCGCAAGGGGACTCTCTGATGCATCTCTCTTCGCACGCCCTTTCTGGTCTCCGCCTTGCTTCCTGCTGACCTGTCCGGAAGGAATCGCGCGACCAGGTAACGCCCTTAAAAGAAGGCGGCAAACGAACCGCCTCGTGCGCCTTGTAATAGGGATCTCCGGAGCGAGCGGGAGTGTTTACGGGATACGGGCGCTTGAGATTCTCAAGGAACTGGGCGTGGAGACCCATCTGATTCTGACTGAGGCTGCCCGGGAGACGATTCGTCTGGAGACGAACTACAAGACGACCGAAGTTGAGGGGCTCGCGACGGAGGCACACGGAATTGATGACATCGCGTCGAAGCTCGCCAGTGGATCCTTCCGAACAAACGGGATGGCGATAATCCCGTGCAGCATGAAATCTCTGAGCGGTGTCGCGAGCGGGTACGCTGACAATCTTTTGCTCAGAGCGGCCGAAGTCACGCTGAAAGAGAGGCGACCTCTTGCACTGGTGGTGAGGGAGACTCCCTTGACGCTGATCGACCTGGATAACATGGTCGCCGCCGCGCGCGCAGGAGCCATAGTCCTACCTGCAATGCCAGCCTTCTACCACAGGCCGAAGACGATCGACGACCTGGTCAATCAGGTAGCGGGCAAGGCCCTTGAGTTGTTGGGGGTCGAACACGGCCTCTCTCGGCACTGGGAGGGTTCGACCGGCTCGAAGAGACGGGCAGCGCCCTGACCGCAATCGCCGACGGAACATAGTGTCACTCTACGGAAGAAGGGTGCTCAGGAACCGGAGTCCGGCCTCAGAAACGCACCGTTGCGCCGTCTATCCTGAGCATCGCGTTGGGCTCTATCTTGCTCAGGTCAATCTCGTCCACGCAAGGGATTTCAGAGATTATCGCACCCACGGCGACAATGGTCTCGCATTCTTCGTTGATTATCGCGGAAGGGGCCATCCCATTCTTGCGAAGTCTGTAGAGGATGTAGGAGCCCACCGTAGAGCCCTTTCCATAGGGGAAGACCAAGACCCTTCCCTTCACAGACTCACCCAGTAGTTCGTGGCCTCGCTCGATTACCTTCCCTGTGGCCGGGTCGATGCCGCCGAGGAAGGATATCGGTTGAGTGGTGACCAAGGCCCTTCCCTCGGCGCTCCCGCCATAGATGACCCTCCCAGCGAGCTTCAGTTTGCCTTCGTCGCCTCCAAGACGCACCTTCTCAGAGGCCAGAAGCGGACCTTGAGCCCGTTGTTCCTCAGATAGTGACATGCCTTGGCCGAGTTCGTGGCGACCACTTCGTACCCCATGGATTCGATGGGCGCGACCACCATGCACGTGTCGAGGGCGAACTTGGCTCCACTGGCCTCGATCTGCTTTGAGTACCCCCTTTCATCACTCTGGCGCTTCACCGCGCGGCTGCAGCAGATCCAGAACTCGCGCTTGACTTTGCGCCCCCTGAGCCACCTGGAGATACTGGCCAGCTCTTCCAGTGAGCAGTGAGGGCAACCAACTGAGATGAAGTCAGGGTCTCCTGAATCGTTCAGCCCGGTCCTCGCCTCCCTGAGGTCACGTTCTGTGAATGACGCGGTTTCTATTCCGCTGACCCCACCCTTCGCTTCCAGGGTGACGCCCTCGATGTGAAACATGGCGACCCCGCCCGAGCTGGCCAGGGCCGCGGAGAGCGCCTTCAGCTCCTCAAGACCTGCGCCTTTGACCCCTCTGAGGTGGGGGACGCCGTTCTTGGCAACCCTTCCCACAAAGTAGCCCATGGCGGAGAAATCTTCCGCAGACTCCAGCTTGGCACCCACGTTCACGACCAGAGTCGGTAACCTGCACTCGTCGAGGTGGTACCCGTACAGGGGGGTCCTGCCAGTGAGGCTGGCCGCGAGGGCGCTCGGTCCCCCTTCGCGGTTCGTCCTTGCCCCGAGGACGGAGTTGGCGTAGACAACGGCAGAGCTCTCGCTCCAGGCGATGTGCTCCCCGAAACGTGGTTTGTTGCCTGCGAGATAGGGCGTGCAGGTGCAGGAGGTCTCCATACCGAGCTTCCTATAGGCTTCAATGACCTCCAGTTGCTTGCGCGCAAAGCCCTCTCCGATCCCCTGAGACCGCCAGTTGACCAGGTCCATCCCCGCCGGATTGAGAGTGGACTTTACTCTTGCCCTTCCATCTTCGGCCAGCTCCCTCAGGAAATCGATCCCCGCGTCTCCGAGGTTCTTGTAGGAGACGCCCGACACCTGGACGCTGGAGACCCTGACCAGCCTCTCGGCCCCATAGATCTCACCCAGAGCAACCAAGATCTCCATGCACTTCTTGGTGGCGCGGCCCTCCTTTCCTGAGAGCATGCCTTCTTCGGTCTTTGTGAGCCTCAACCTTCGGTCAGTCCAGATAGTCTTCCAACCTGATCTCGTCCTCGCGGGGGATCCTGGCCTTTTCGAACGCGTCTCTTGGAGCTTTCAGCGGCACGGTCGCATCCACGCCCGCCTTACAGGTCCTCCTCGTGACCTGGTCCGCCGAGGGATCGAGAGAAGAACCAAACTCGTTGGGCTTCAGCATGAGGTCCTGGTCCAGCTGCGCTCTCGTGGCGAGCGCCCATTCGACCGCGTTTGGGTCATCCATATCGATGTCCTCGTCGATGACGATGGCGTGTTTCAGGCTCGGATGGCCCTTGAATGCGGCTTCCAGGGCGTCCTTCGCATCAGCCTCGCTTTCCTTCTTTATCTTGATGGCAGCGTGAAGCCAGGAGGAGCCGCCCGGAGTCAAACGCACGTCGATACAGGTGCACACCCTGTTGACTTCGCGGAATATGGTGGCCTCCCGCGGCATCCCCATCAGTATCCTGTGCTCAGCTCCTCCGGGAAGAATGGCCTGATAGATCGGTTCCCTCCTGTGTGTCACGCGGTGGATCTTGATGACCCTCTGCTTCCTGACTATGTCGTAGGCGCCGGTGATGTCAGGGAATGGCCCTTCGTCCACGAGTTCGTCCGTTACAGTTCCTTCGAGCACAAGTTCACAGTCAGCCGGAACCAGGCTGTCGTTCGTTGTGCATTTGACGAATCTCGTTTCCTTCAACCTGTTCGCTATCGCCAACTCACTCTTCCCTATCTCGCACGAGACGGCAGCGGCAAACAGAAATGCGGGATGATTGCCGAAGGATATTCCCACCTCGCGGTCACCCCTCTTGACGAACTCGTCCAAATGACGGGGTAGAATCCTCGCCGCCACGCGGTCCTTCCCTATCAGCATCATTCGGTGGTAGCTGGCGTTGTAGCCGAATTCCTTGTCCTTGGCGACGACTATGCCAGCGGTGGCGTACGGCCCGCCGTCGCGCTCGCAATGGGTAAGGATGGGAATCCTGCGCAAGTCGACTTCCTCCTCGGCGATCTCTTGGCACAGTGCCTTCTCCGTGATCTGGAAGGGCCTGGGGTTTTCGATGGCATCAATGACCCTCCCGAGCAACTGATTCGTCCTAACACCGAGGGCCTTAGCCAGGTTGCCTCTGGTGCCGCAGATGCCCGAGACGACTCTGTACTTCGACTCCTTTACCTTCTCGAAGATAATGGGCTTCCCGTCCAGCTTCTGTGCGACGGCGGCGATTTCGTATTTAGCAGAGACCTCCCGTCTTACGTGTATCAGGTCGCCGGTCCTTTCCAATTCGTCCAGGAATCCTCTCATTCCTGGTCAGGCCCAACCATGCCCCAGCCCGTGGGAGCCGTTCAAATCAATCCTTCCCCTAAGGAGGTCGTCTTGAGAATGATCGACGCGCAGGCAAAAGCCAGCAAAGGGACTGGCAAAGAATCATTAGCCGGTCGGCTGCAGAAACCCATCAATGCCTTCCCCAGTACACGTCCGCACTTGCGCCATGCTCCACCAACGGTCGCAGGGGATGTTTGTGGGTCGTCCCGCACCGCTTCAGATGTCTAGCATACTTCTTATCGCTGATCAGCTTTCCGCATTTCGGGCAGATCGGCACGGAACAAATTGGCTGCCCGCTCATAATAAGCACTTCCTAGGCATCGAGGAAGAGTGAACGCTTCGGAAATGGGCCCGGAAGGATTTGCTTAGTCCCCTAGGCAGGTGATGAAGCGCCAGAGCTTCGATTCGCAATCTGGTGCACTGCCACGACGAAGACCACAAAAAGAGGAATCAACACCAGGTCGCTCAACACCATCACAGCCTCCCCGAACCAGAAGACCGCGAAGGACAGCAGCAGGGCAGACACGACGACTTTCATGTTTGCTTGCTTGATCTTCCTCACCCGGTTTCGTAATACATAGGTGGAAACGATCACGATTACGACCCCCCCAGCTAGACCAAGGCTGGTCGACGCGAAATTGTTGGGTATTAGACCAACGAGGACAATCGCAGCCTCGAAGGCCTCAATTGCTCCCACCGAGAAGCCCGTGTACATGATGCCTTTCACAAACTCCTCTTCCTTGAAGCCCTCGGTTCTCACCTTCAACACAGATCTTCGCGCGCTTCTCACCAACCTCGTTCCGAAGTAGAGCAACAGCACGCCACCGACGAGCCTAATGTACACCTCTGGCAGAAGTGCAATGGCGCTCCCGACGACGAAGGTGGGTATCAGAACGGCAATTGTGCCCAGCGCAACGTACAGAAACGCGGAATACTCGCCCGAGTCTGCGAACAGGGCCAGACCAACTGCAGCGGCCTCTGCAAGTTCGAGGGTGGTTATTCCGATAGCGGTAAGAAAGATCGCGAGGTCGAAGACCAAAGAATCAGCCTGGCTTTTCGATTTCGATTGTCCCTGTTCTAAGCGTTTCGGGCATCGACAGGCTGTGGACGATTCGGAGGGAACTCGAACGAAGGACGCGTCTGATCGCACGTTCACTCACGGGAACCAGCATGCCGAACGCTGTCCCTTGCAAGTGAACGGCCATTCCCAGCGCCACCCCTAGAATTCTGAACAGCCGATAGCGAAGCGGAGACACTCGAAATCAGTGCGAAGAAGCCTTTTGTGGGCGTTCTGACCCACCTCCGACAAGCATGGGAATTCAGTTCGGAGCCCCCTCGGTCTCCCGATACGTGACGAGTACAACGTTTCACATCGGAGTGGTGATAGGACTGATTGCGGCCATTGCAGCAGCCCTGACAATAGACAAGCTCGGGAGCTTCATGTTCAGGAGAGGGTACGCGAACCCGTTCTTCGTGCTCGGGAGAAGGGTTCACCACGCGTCGATATCCGCTCTGTTGCCCATTTGCTACCTTGTATTCATCTACTTCATGACCACTGGCTACATCCACCCGATTTGGGATATGTTCTGGTACAGGCTGGCGCTCTTACTGCCCGTGGTCGGATTCTGCCTCGCAGCGGATTTCATCTGCGACAGCCGGAAGATTGGTTCGACCGGTGTATTCCGCCACGAATGGGTCTATGCCCTCATCCCGGCGTACATATTCACCTTCGTGGTCAACGTGTTCGTCTAGGACTGTCCCTTCCAGACTTCTGCGCATGATGAAATTGCGTTGTGTCACTGGGCTACGTAGGCTCCCTCAAGTTGTTCGTCTCGGAAGGTGGGAGAAGGGACAAGGCTGCAAAGCTTGCATCGTCGTTCGCCACACTGACGTTGTCAGAATTCAGTTTCCTCGAGGCGACTTCAAGGTACCACGGCGGAATCCGTACCCATGATGAACACGGCGGCCGCCACCACAGAAGTCCAGACCCCTTTGTCTCCGACTGCCGATTGCGTGATGTTCATCGTCCTGATGATCCTACCTGAGGCCTTGAAGACCTGTTCTTTCTCATTCCAATCCGCGTTGATGTCGAAAGGTACCCCCATCGTGGTCGCGAGCATGGAGGCTGCTAGGTCCTCCGCATAATCTCCAGCAAATTCATCCGTCTCGCCGAACGAATGGTGTTCCGATAGATACCCGACCTCGTCCGGATTCGACGGCATCGCGAGGCCGATCGACGCTGCGATTAGACGGTGGTCCTCATTCGTAGAGTTGCGCGCAAGCACGAGAAAGGCTATCTCCCCTGGCTTCAGCATGGATATGCCCTGCTCACGCGTGACCTTGACGCATTTTGGCGGGATAATGCTCGAGATGCTGACCAAGTTGTACCAACTTATGCCCGCGTCTCTGAGTGCCGCCTCGAAAGAGGCGAGGTTTTCCCTGTCTCTCCCCACGCCCTTGGTCAGGAAGAAGTGCTTCGGAACTAGGCTCAAGCATCGAGGCCTCTTGCTTGACCTTTGTAAACGTCACGATTCCGTCCTTGGGAGTGAAGGCCCTTTCTCCGTCTGCGTTCACCAGAATCACGCACTGGTTCGTGCTGGTTCTGGTCGCGGTGCTGTAGCCGCATATGAGAACTGTGACTCGACGCCTCTTCTTATCGCGAACGCCCCATAGACAAGCTTCTAAAACTACGTGCGACTGGGCAAGAAAGTCTTGGAGAGAACCCAGGAGCTTCTGTGCGAGAACCTAACCAAAGTGTATTCTGGTTCTAGCGGAAGAAGAGCCCTCGATTCAGTCAACCTGCGAATCCCCTCCAGAGGAATCTTCTCTCTAATTGGCATGAATGGAGCAGGAAAGACGACCCTCGTGAGAATCCTGGCCACTCAGCTCGAATCGACCTCAGGGAGCGCTTCGATCAATGGAATCGACGTCGCAAGGGAGGCTAAGGTGTTGAGGGAGCGAATCGCATGCGTCCCCCAGGAAGCCAGAACCGTCCCATGGATGACGCCGAAGCAGACCGTCCTCTCTTATCTTATGTGGAGGGGCATCGCCTACGGAGAGGCAAAGGCCAGAGCGACAGAGGCGCTCGCTCGGGTCGGGCTGGGAGAGCAGGAGAACACTCTGACCAGGCGCATCTCAGGCGGGATGAAGCGAAAAGTCTTGGTTGCTACGGTGCTCGCTTCAGATGCGGACATTGTCTTTCTCGACGAGCCGACTACCGGGCTCGACCCCATATCGCGCAAAGAGCTGTGGAAGTTCTTAGGAGGTCTGGCGAAGGACCGCTTCCTGATCCTCACCACACACTACTTGGAAGAGGCCGAACAATTGGCAACGACCATCGGTGTCATGCACATGGGGAAGATGGTCGGCCTTGGTTCCCTTAACGAGCTTCGCTCAGCGGTCAAGCACCAGTACAGCGTCATGATTGCTGCCGGTTCCGAACTCCCCAAGGTGTCAGGCGGTTCCGCGACCCGTGGAGACTCCGGAGAGACTCAGATTCTGACCGACGAGGAAGAAGCGTACAACGTCTCAAGGCAGCTCCTAGAGAAGGGGGCGAAGTTCTCCATTAGCAAGATTTCCCTAGACGACATCTTCTTCCATCTAGTGAACAGAAGCGATCAGGAGGCGAAGGCCAGCTGAGACCTTGGGGGAGGCAGGTTCTGGCCTCAGTGCTGGTCAACTCCATATACGAGATGAAGAACTATCCCGTGGTCCTTCTAAACACCGTACTCTCCCCGCTCTCCTTTCTCCTGCTGATCTACTTCGTGAGCGGCGGCAGGCTGATCGGGGATGCGATTGAAGGAGGCTTCATAATGAGCATGTTCAACAGTGGCATGTCGCTCCAGGGAGATCTAGCGCACCTGAAGAATGACTTCAAGCTCCAGGACATGGTGGTCAGCTCGCCCACCTCTCCCGCCGCTTATGTGACCGGGATGGCCCTCGCAGAAGTCATCTATTCTGTGCCTGCGTTGGCCGTCTTGACGGTCTTGGCTGCGGTCTGCCTCCATCCCGCGCTGATCCAGGCGCTGGAGTTGCTGGGAGTCTTCTTGCTCATGTTTCTTACCTCCATCGCCATCGGGTACACGCTGTCGACCTTCTCGAGTGATATAGTCCAGAGTTTTGCATTCTCGAGGCTGATCTCGACCCTGTTCTCCACCCTCCCTCCGGTCTACTATCCGATAACGCTCATCCCGCTCCCATACCGGTACGTGGCTTACCTGTCACCCACAACCTACGCCGCCGAAATCTCCCAGCATCTCCTGTCGTCGAGATCTCCTAGCTTCTTGCCGCTCTCGACCCCCGAGGTCGCCTTCGCATGGGGCATTCTGTTTGCCACGACTGCCATCCTCGCGCTAATTGCGGTCAAGAAGGCAAGATGGAGAGAAGTGTGAGTTCCAAGGCTTGACGGTGCAACAAGGATAGATCAGTGGTTCGCATTGCATCGTTACACGTGCGGATCTCCCTTCTAGGACGAGAAGTGTCTGGGGCGCTTTCCGGCTTTCAATAGAATTTCTTTGTTTCCGTGAAGTGCTCTTCTGCTCTGATCTTCCTCTTACCCATCTCGATGAAGAACGGTTCAGGATCAACCGTCGCTTCGGGCGGAAAGACCCCCGGTTCCTTAATCCTCCCAGCCGCTTGCCATTGTGAAATCACTGCTGGTGGCACGGAGGTGTCTCGGGCTGAAGGTATGCCTCTCTGAGGGTCGTTCCAGGTGATTATGTGGTACGTGACCGTTGCAGGAGATCCTTCCCGGGCTCCAAACACGTCAATTCTGAACGCGTCATATTCATACTCCTCGCGTGGTGGAGTGTCGTGCCTTGATTTCGCGATGGCTCTCTGATACATCGCTGTCAAGCAATCGAGAGGTGAGATTCGCTGATCACCGAACTGGATCCCTTCGGTTTCAGCAAAGCCAAGGCTCTTCAGGGTACTGAAGGTGGCGAAGTCAGTGCTTGGGAACCCTATTCGAAACGTTACGTTCCGGCAACCCTTGCCGACATATCTTCCCAAAGTCGCGGGTTCAGAATGCTTCACGTAGTACGCTGTGACTTTACCGATTGGTTCCTGCATCGTCACCGTGGTCTCCCCTGACAGCACGGGTTGCTTAACGTGCTTGCCGTCGAGCCACATGACAGGTTCTTGCGTGAACTCATCCAAGACGGTTCGTATGGAGTAACCTGGCCAGCCCGGCTCCTTTACCTGCAAGGTGTTGCCCCATGAACAGTAGATATTGATCGTGTCGACCTCTTCGAGCTTCGCAGCGCCGGCTGCGCCAGCGATGTTGGTTAAGCCCGGCGTGCTGCCCAGTCCTATGGTCGCGTTCAATCCCGCCTTCTTCCACTGCTTGTCGAACTCCAGCTGTTTGAGGCTAGTGTCGAAGAACCCTCCTAGGTCGGTATAGTGGGCGCCTGCTCGAAGGCAGGCGTTCATGACGGCTATGTTGGTTTGATACCAGGCACAGTTTATCACCGTGTCAACTCCCTCCGATTTCGCTATTTTCGCGACGGCGTCTGTGTTGTTCGCGTCAAGTTCCATGACCTTGACTCGGTCTCCTAGGTTTAGGTCGGCCATGGCTTTCTTGACATTTCCAAGTTTTCGACTTGCGGCTATTACGTCGGCTTTGGAGAACTCCACCAAGTCTTGGACGGTGTATGCTCCGATTTGGCCCGAGGCTCCTAGGACAAGTGTTTTCATATTGAGCGCGCGCCGTTCAGGTTGATACGCGCAGTAGATAACAAGTGCGCCAGCCTAGCACTTCGAGGAATAACTCCTCCTAGTCTGGACCAAGCCCAGTGAACTGACCATGCTGCCCACAACCGAATAGTCTCAGGTCAGGCAGTGTCCGTTCTGCGCCAGGTTAATTAGAGTGGCAATCCTTCTACTTAGTCGTCCCAAGATGTCCCAAAAGCACGCCGTGACGGCCCCCCACATCGTCGTGAAGCCCCCAGGTCCGAAATCAAGGGAGCTTCTTCGCAGGCAGGAGGAAGTTGAAACAAGGGCGGTCGTCTATAGCAAGGCATTCCCCTTCGCCATAGATTCTGCCGAGAATGCAACAATCAGAGATGTCGATGGGAACCTCTACATCGATTGGGTGAGTGGCATATGCGTCCTCAACCTGGGGCATCGCAACCCGGTCGTTACCCAAGCAGTGACCAGTCAGCTCGGGAAGATATGGCACGCGCTTGAGATTCCCACGGAAACTAGAATTGGGTTTTTTGAGAGAATGCATTCCGTCCTCCCCGGCGGGCTCCGGGGCCACGCGAAAATCATGACGACAGTTACGGGGGCGGACGCCTGCGAAACGGCGGTCAGCATTGCAAGGCGTGTGACCGGAAGGAAGACGATAGTGGTATTCGAGGGCGCCTACCACGGCGTACACGCAGGTGCCGTGAGCCTCACTTCTTCTCGGCGCTACCTCGAGTATTCGGGAGTCTCAAGAGAGGGCGTTTTCAGACTGCCCTATCCGTATTCGTACCGATTCCCCCTTCCCGTAGAGAAGAAAGGCGATGAGGGCAAGGTTGTGCTGCGCTACCTTGAACACCTCATCGAGGATGAACACTCCGGCCTGGATGGTCTGGCGGGTATGATCGTCGAGCCCGTCGAGGGAGAAGGCGGTTACATACTCCCTCCGGCGGACTTCCTCCCAGGCCTGAGGGAGATAGCCGACAAGTCACGCGTTCCGTTGATCATCGACGAAGTGCAGACAGGATTCGGCAGAACCGGGAAGTTCTGGGGATGTGAATTGACAGGGACGACTCCAGACATCATGTGCGTTTCGAAATCTGTCGGTGCTGGCGTACCCATGTCGCTGGTCGCTTACAAATCGGAATATGATGGAAAACTGAATGAGGGATTCCATCTTGGAACGTACAGAGGGAACTTGCTTGGGATGGCAGCAGGGTCCGCGTCGATAGATTACATCAAAGAACACAGAATCCTGGAACGTGTCACCAGACTCGGAAAGAAGGTGAAGGAGAACTTCGAGGGGACTGCATCTAGGTCAAAGAACATAGGCGATGTGCGAGGTGTTGGTTTCATGATCGGAAGTGAAGTTGTGGAATCGAAGCAGAGCAGGAAACCTTCCCGAGCGCTCGCCGTGGAACTTAGGAAGCGCATGTTCGAGAGCGGCCTCCTTATGCATACGTGCGGCCACTACGGAAACGTCCTCAGGTTCATGGCACCCTTGACTATTGAGGAGCCGCTCCTGAAGAACGGTCTTGAAATCTTCGACCGAACCGTCCTTTCGCATAGATAGCAAAACGCGCGCGCGTGGGATGCGCTTTCGTTCGGCGGGCGAAAGAGGACCGAATTCGGAAGAGAGGGCATGAGGGACACAATGCTTGAGATGACAGAACAGAAGCTCGTCAGCCTGAATCTCGATGACCAAGTCTGTCCTTCTAGTTCAGAATGTCTTGACAGCCTTCGACGGCTTCGGGGGCCGCGCGTCTTCAGGGGCGCGAGAGAGTTCAGGCAGACTGGAGGCTCAACCTGACATTCAACGAACAAGAGATCTTCGTTTGTGCTTGAGTTTCCTCAGTCCCGCGGTCTGTACCTTCTCGGGGGGCCAAGTCAGCTTTGGATAATCAGGTTTGCCCCACTTCTCAGTGTATTCGGCCCACGTCATTCCCCCTTTGGACGGTGAACTCTCGAACATCAACCACCAGTGAAAGTCGCAGAGGGGCCGTCCCTTCTCGTCTGTCAGCAGAGGAAACGAGGACTTCGGTCCTATGAAGTGGCCTGCTTCTGTCTCAATCCCGGACTCTTTGCAAGAATGACAGCAGTTGACCATCTTGCTAGGTAACGTCCCCGACCTTCTTAATCTTGTTCCTTCAGAATCACAGGCTCTGAGGGGTCACGTCCCCAAATCGAAGACAGCGCGCGTCGTGTTGGCCTGATTAGGACAGCACCTCCTGTGGCGAGCACTGGAATGGCATTTCCATTTTCTCTGGAATCTGATCAATCAATGTCGCTCGGAATGAGGCGATTCTCACCTATCACATTCCGTCGGAAAGCCACGTATTCTGTACAATTCGTGGGTAATTGGTACAGAATCCTATATTTGCGATGCGCCCCACCGAAAAACGGCGCGATAGGTATATTTACGGCGAGAAAGCATCTTTTTATACAAAGAAAGCCAATCCCTTCGTCAGGGAGTGCATTGTCCGATATGTCATCAGGCGCGGGGATACAGGATGAAGAAATCCCGTTCATTGCTGAGGTCATCAAGGGAGGTAGGCTGACGATACCCGAGGAGATCAGGACCCTAATGCGGATAGAAGAGGGGAACTACGTCCTGATACGACTGAAGGTTGTCTCGAGAAAACGTTTGGGGAAGAGGGC
Organism: Nitrososphaerales archaeon; assembly: GCA_050011715.1. Classification (GTDB taxonomy): domain Archaea; phylum Thermoproteota; class Nitrososphaeria; order Nitrososphaerales; family Gagatemarchaeaceae; genus UBA183. The sequence goes on from JBEKIO010000001.1 coordinate 30,944, forward strand.
TCGTAGCAGATCTTCCAACGGAAACGGAGGAACGTGAAGAGGGAAGTTGCATGTCGTCATCCACACAACCCCAGAATTCTGAAACCACTCCCGCACCGCCGAAGGTCGCCATTCAGCCCAGCGTCAGAAGTACGATGAAGACCGCCGCGCTTCACGAGGAGGCTTGCCGCCTCATTCCCGGTGGCTCTAGCTCGATCATTCGGTGGGCTTCCTACGAGCCGTATCCCTTGTTCATGAAGAGCGGCAACGGCTCAAAGATTATCGACGTAGATGGCAATTCCTACACGGACTACCTCCTATCTTATGGCGCCCTGATCAACGGGCACGCACACCACAAGATTGTGGAAGCTGTCAAACAACAGGCCCAGCTTGGAATGATGTTCGGAACACCTAGCGAGGTCGAGGTCGATTTGGCGAGGAAGTTCAAGCAGTTCGTGCCGACGGCTGACATGGTCGCATTCGCCTCCGACGGTACAGATGCAACGCTAAACGCGGTCAGGATTGCTCGTGCTGCCACCGGGAAAGACGTCATACTGAAGTTCGAAGGCCACTACCACGGCCAGCACGACTACGCAATGGTGAGTGTCGAAGCTCCTCCTGTGGTGGCAGGAATGGAGGAATACCCGCGGTCTCTTCCATACTCTGCCGGCATACCATCGATGATCATGGACACGGTTGTCGTATCGCCTTGGAACAACGCCAGCGCGCTTGAAAGGATAATGAAGAGGCACGCGAATGAAATTGCCGCCATAATCACTGAGCCAGTGATGGCAAACGCAGGCGTGATTCCTCCTCATCCGGACTATCTGAAAGCCGTCAAGGAAATCGCCGCGTCGCACGACGCTCTCCTCATCTTTGATGAGGTAATCACGGGTTTCAGGGTGGCGCCGGGCGGGGCCCAGCAGCTGTACGGTGTGACGCCGGACCTTTCGACCTGGGGGAAGGCGCTGGGAGGTGGGCTTCCCGTTGCTGCGCTCTCCGGGAAGAAGGAGTACATGGAGCTCATCCAACCCGGAAAGGTCTCATACGGAGGGACGTACTTCGCCAATCCCCTCTCACTCGCTGGCGCACTCGCGAACCTCGAGGTGCTGGCCGAGCACGACTACCGTGCGCTCAGAGTCTTGAAGGAAAACACGGAGAGGCTCACGGGCGAGCTCACTCAACTGGTCCAGAAGACCAAGCACAAGGCGTGTATACAGAGCGCGCCAGGAATGTTCACCCTTTCCTTCACTAAGCACCCGAAGATCACAAACTACCGTGAGAGTCTTCTCCTAGACTGGGACAAGTTCCGGACACTGCACCAGCTGCTTCTGGACTACGGGATCTATCTGCACCCAGACAACTACGAGAGGGTGACGATCTCGACCGCCCACACGGAAGAGGACATAACATCGACCCTTCAGGGGTTCGAAGAAGCGCTCAAGAGGCTCTCTTAGGGGTACGGCCTCTGCTGCACGAAAGACGCCAAGAAAGTCCTTCCCGTTAGAGAGGAGTCATCGTCTTCCGACCCTTTGTGGGGCTCCGACCACAGGTGAATCGACGTGGCGCATCGTAGGTTTCCCACTCGACTGTCGGTTTCTGCCTGGCCCGCAGTGATGAAGCACCAGGCCAAATGCGTATATACAGTAAAGTGATGATTGTCAATCCTCAAGCTGCGTTGAACATCCCTAGTGAGAGAGCAGTTTCAAGAACGATTCTCGGGATTCTCGTTATAGTGGTGGTCCTGATTGCGTCTGCCGGTGCTTATTACGGATTCGTCGCCAGGGGCGGGAAGAGTGCCGCGAAGACGTCTCTGCAGGTCGATGAGCCAAATGAGCCTGATACCTTGGATCCGGCTGTTACCTATGAAACATCCGGGTGGGAACCCATCGAGCAGATCTACCAGGGCCTCATAACATGCAACGGTACCAGCTACACGACCTACGAAGGCGTTCTAGCCGATTCATGGGTGATGTCCAGCAGTGGCCTAAATTACACCTTCCACCTCAGACATGGTGTGACGTTCAGCAACGGTGATCCGTTCAACGCCTACGTCATGTGGTACTCCCTCTATAGGACGATAGTGATGAACCAGGCACCATCCTGGATCTTGGAGCAGAACCTTGCAGCGGGGAACGGATTGAACTTCAACGTAACTGACAGCATGTTGAATTCGATCAACTACACCAATCCATCTGCGGCGGACCTGGCAATCATGAACCGGACCGATCAGTCGGTCAGGGCACTGAACGCATCAATGATACAATTCAACCTCGGTTGGGGTTATAATGGGCCTGCGCCATACTCGGCCTTCCTCGCAACCCTCATCACCCCGATGGCGTTTGCTGTAGATCCCGCTTTCGTGCACAGCCATGGAGGAGTGGTTGCAGCAGGTACGAATGACTATCTAACTACCAATGCACTCGGGACCGGATTCTACAAGCTGCAGTCTTGGGTGATGGGGCAGAGTCTCAGCCTTGTGAGGAATCCCAATTACTGGGCGGCAAGCCTGCCCAAATCTGAGTTGAATAACGCGATATCGCCTGCGATTCTCAACAACGTGGTCATCTACTACAAAGATGCGCTAGCGAGCATAGGTGATCTCCGTTCAGGAGCGACACAGATGATCAGCGTTCCTGTAACCTACTACAACGTCACGAAAGGGATATCTGGCGTCACAACGTCAGTTCTCCCGCTCGTTTACGGCGCGGCAGCAGACGTGCACTATATCTATATGGATACCGCGGCGTTTCCTCTATTCAACAACCTCGACGTGAGAAAGGCGATTGCCCTTGCCATAGACTACGAGGATATCGTACACGTTGTGTTCGGCGGCCACGCAGGCCAGTGGGTCGGACCTGTCCCTCCAGGCTTCCAGTACTACAACGAATCGACAGTAGGACTGAGCCCGTATCAGTACGACCCAGTCCAAGCAGCAGTTTCCCTTGCCCGGGCGGGGTTCAGATCCTATCTGCCCAACGGAACAACGCTCAACTCGGGTGGGAAGTCGTTCCCATCGGTCAAATTCCTGTTCGACTCTGACAACCCGACTGACATCAATACCGCACAGATTGTCAGGTCCAATCTTGCGATGGTTGGCATACCGATCGTATTGACTTCGCTCCCCTCTAGGGAGTACTCTACGCTCATCTACTCCTCAAGCACTGATAACACAACATATGCAATGGGGCTGGGCTACTACAGCGAGGACTACACCGCAAGCATAGACTACGTCTATTTCTTCACGAGTACTAATCAAATTGGATCGAGCGCTTACAACGATTCCGAGGTCGTAAATTGGACCACTGAAGCGGCGACCGCGATAGACAGCTCGACGATAGCAGCGGCTTTCAGCAACATAACCCGGAATATGTACCAGAACTACACAGACATCTGGCTGTACGTGCCTCAACAGATGCCTGTCCATGTGAATTCCGTCACTGGCATGATCCCCAATCCGGCGGGGTCTGCCATGGGCTACTTCCTCTACTACAACACTATCAACTACACGAGCTAGTTCAGAGATAATAATGGTCTCATTACGGGATTTTCTTCCATATCTCGGCAGGCGAATTGTAGGCGCTTTAATCGTCCTGATCGGCGTAGCGCTGATAATCTTCTTCATATCACACGTCCTCAGCCCTGACCCTGCGCATCTGTGGGCAGGGGCGAGGGCCAGCAAGTCGACTATAGCCCAGGTGGTAGTCCAATACCACCTCGACCAACCTTGGTATACTCAAGTCTACTACTTCTTGCAGTCGTACGCCACTGGGAATTTCGGAACCGACCCGCAGACTCACCGATCGATCCTTTCAGAGATACTCTTCTACTTCCCGAACACACTGGAGCTTGTCATTGCCTCCATGATTCTCATCGTCGCCCTCGGCGTGGGACTCGGATACATCTCAGGGATGCGCTTCGGGAGCAATACAGACAAGGCAATCAGAATCTTTTACCTCACTTGTTGGTCCTCTCCATACTATTTGGGAGGCATCCTCGCCGTGCTCGTCTTCTCGAGCTACATTCCTCTCTTTCCTTCAGGCGGAATGAATTCGCAGACGCTCGGATCCATCAACTCAATTACGGGAATATACATTCTAGACGCCCTGCTTCAACTGAATGGCCAGGCCTTTCTCGATGGCCTCTACCACCTTATCCTGCCAGCTACGGTTCTCGCGCTGCTCGAGTTTGGCATAATTGCGAGAATCATGCGATCATCAATTCTGGACACGAGGTGGTCCACACACGTGAAAGCGGCCCGGGCCAAAGGGTTGGAGGAGGGAGAAGTCAGACGGAACCACATTTTGAGGAACGCCCTGATTGACACGAACACAATGATAGCGATAACCTTCGGGTTCCTGCTATCTGGCACAATCGTGATCGAGCACATCTTCTCATGGCCGGGGGTAGGCGAGTTCACGTACAATGCTATTGTCGCGGTCAACTATCCTGTGCTGATACCCTGCGTCCTCATTTTCACTGTAGGCGTAGTCGTCGCCAACTTCATCGCTGACATCTTCTATTCGTTGCTGGATCCGCGAATCGCATTGGGGGAGGGGGGAGGGTCGGAGAGTTGAGCGCCGGAGTCACGAGTCTAAGGAAGCTTATCACTTCGAATGCACTTTCAATGTTCGGGCTCGTCACCGTTGTATTCTTCGTGATACTCACCGTCTGTCAGGCTGTGAGTTCCGGAAGGATTCTCCCCTACAACGCGTACCAAATCTCCTCGCAGGCAAACGTTTCGCCTTCCCTCGCCCATTGGTTCGGTACGGATCTCCTCGGAAGAGACATGCTGTCGTGGATAATAACGGCTCTTCCGACCGACATAGGAATTCCAGTAATCACGGTCGCTGTCTCTGCAGCCATCGGGATCGTTTTGGGCACACTGGCTGCTTTCTTCAGAGGATGGCTGGACGAGGTCATAATGAGACTGACCGATATGTTCATGGCCTTTCCCCAGATGATCATGAGTTTGGCCATTGCAGCAACTCTCGGCCCCAGTCTCGTGAACGTCACCTTTTCTCTGATTGTCGTCTGGTGGCCGCCGTACGTCAGACTGGTGAGGGGAGCGGTGCTGCAGGTGGCTGCAGAGGATTTCGTCTCCATCTCAAAGGCGTTGAACTCGTCCTTCTTCTACATTGTGAGCAGGGACGCGATTCCAAACGTCCTGCCCAGCGTCCTTGTCTATGCGACGACGGACGTAGGGACCGCTTTGCTGACGCTATCGACTCTCGGCTTCCTGAACGTGGGCATACCACCTGCCTCACCCGAGCTCGGTACAATGGTGTCAAATGTGGGCTACAACTTCTATCTCTACCCGTACCAGGTCATTATTCCTGCGGTGTTTGTAATGGTGATTGTGGCAGGGTTTAGCTTTCTCGGAGAAGGGATAAGGGAGTCGCTTGATGTGAGGCTCAGACCGCACATTCTCATGAGAAACAAGCCCGTAAAAGAACATGAAACCGAAGGACAGAAGAGCGGGCCAATCTAGACTGTTCGTGGACCAGCGGGGCCATCAGGAAAGGCTCTGAGACGACTTCTGCGAGTCGCGCTATCCACGATTCGGACCTTCGGTGATCAACTCTGTCGGGGGAGGTGTTGGACCCGAGTTGTTTGGTCGGGCTTCGTAGAGGAAGCATGAGACCAGCTGACCGGCCCCGACGTCTATCGCGGGAGGAACCGCACTACACTTTTCGTAGGCTGACGGACACACGAAGCGGTACCGGCATCCTGTGGGGGCGGGTCGGTGTTCGGAAACGACAGTCTCCTGCAGCTGCGCTTTCTTGAGCGTAAGGACGTTCGAAATCAGCTTCTGTGTGTAGGGATGCTTCGGGCTAGTACAGACTACGAGAGTATCTCCAGTCTCTACGAGTCTCCCGTAGAATAAGACGCCGAGCCTATGGCTGACGTACTTAATGACGTTGATGTCATGAGTGATGAATAGATAAGACATGTCGAGCTCCGATTTCAACTTCTTCAGGGTGTTTAGCACCTGGGCCTGAATCGAAACGTCCAACGCGCTCGTTGGCTCGTCGAGTATCAATAGCTTCTTTGGGACTACAAGAGCCCTCGCCAGACTTATCCTCTGCCTCTGTCCACCACTCAGCTCCCTAGGTCGACGGGGCAACAGGTCTTTCGTTACTCCTACGAGGCGGGTAATGAATTCGATCCTCTCGTCGTAGTCATCCTTGGAGATCGTTTTTGACGCTATCAACGCCTCACTTATGACTTCCTTCACCGTGAGTCTTGGGTTCAGAGATCTGACCGGATCCTGGAATACTATGCCGACGTTCTGCCTGAGAAAGGCGATGTCCTTCCTACTTTTGTAGTCGATCTTCCGCCCCAGGAGCTTGACTGTCCCGGAGGTGGGCTTGTACAGCGCCACCAAGACCTTGGCCAAGGTAGACTTGCCCGAGCCCGTTTCCCCCGTCAATCCGAAAGTCTCATTCTCCTTTATCGAGAGCGAAACGTCGTCCAGGGCTTTCATCGGAGGAGACTTCCTCAGGAGGCTGGCCCTCCTTCGTGACCTGAAGCTTACCGTCAGATGTTCAATCTCAAATAAACTGTCCACTTGTCTTATCGACCCTCCAACAAGCCGTGTATCTTGCTGCCGTGACTTCCTCCAAAGGAGGCTCCTCCTTCCTACAGATGTCTTTTGCAAAGGGACACCGGGGATTGAACTTGCAGCCGGTGGGAAGGTCTCTCAGGTCTGGTGGCTCACCGAGTTGAACGTGAAGTGGGGGCGCGTCCTCGAATCCTTCGGGGACGGACGCGACTAGTGTGTTCGTGTAAGGATGGAGCGAGTGTTGGAGGACATCAGGCGTCTCTCCTGCCTCCATCACCCTTCCCGCGTACATGATGTACATCCTGTCGCAAATCTGGGAGGCTACAGTCAGATCATGCGTTATGTAGAGCAGCGTTGCACCTGTCTTTCTCTGAGCGCTGAACATGCCAAGAATCCTGTTCTGGACGTATGCGTCGAGACCGGTTGTTGGTTCGTCCGAAATCATCAACCTTGGCTTCTCGATAATCGACATCGAAATAGCTACCCTCTGCCGCATCCCGCCAGAGAGTTCGTGCGGATACTGTTCCAAGACTTCGTCCGGTTTGTCTATGCAGAGATTCTTCAGAAGTTCCGCCATGACCTGCTTCGAATCACCCTCGCCTTTCTCTGCTGCCGGTGGACTCCCCCTCTTCCTCTGAACTTTGATGGCCTCTCCAATCTGCCTTTCGACCGTATAGACTGGGTTGAGTGAGTCAAGCGGCTCCTGGAAGACCATGTTGATTCCAGTGCCACGTACATTCACCAACTTGTCGGAAGGAAGTCTAAGCACGTCCTCGCCTTCAAAGATGATACTCCCACTGGTTATCTCTGCGGGAGGCGAGTCGAGGAGCCCTAGAATCGCCAGTCCCAGGGTCGTCTTTCCTGAGCCACTCTCACCAACTAAGCCAATGACCTCACCCTTTTTGGCGCTCAAGGATACATCGTTGAGGATTCGCACCCTGCCGTCAATCGAAACGAAATCGACAGTCAGGTTCTTCACCGTCAATATGCTCTCCGTGTGGTCATGGGCCATCGACGAAATGGCGTCGTCCGGGGTGTTTGTTGTGCTGGGACCCGAAGGTGGTTCACCGTTGGCCTCCTGAACGGGACTACTGACCAACCAAGAAGACAGGTTGTGATTCGTCCATCACTATCGTATTAACTCTTTTTCTCCGCGGCAAGACTCCTGGTGGCTTCTCAGACTCTTCGAGATCATCTGGACGATAATAGACGCCCTTTGCCCGAGTTGCGCTTTGGAGACCATCCATGCAGCTAAGGCAAGTTCCGCTGTTCGCCGAAATCCTTAACTCGAACAAAGAGTCTCGTGAGACTGAATCGCTATGCTTGCCGCTCAGCAAAAGATGCTGATTGGTGGAGACTGGGTTGCCGCAGAGAGCGGTGAGACCTATGACGTCGTGAACCCGGCGACCGGGGAGGTCATCGGAAAGGTGCCGAAGGCGGGTCGAGAGGAGGCTTCCAGGGCGGTTGACGCAGCGAGGGAGGCCTTCGACCGAGGACCCTGGACCAGAATGACTCTCGCGGACAGGGCGAAGATCATCTGGAAGATAGCCGACCTGGTTGAACTGGACATCGATAGACTGGCAATGATGGAGACTAACAATCAAGGGAAGACAATCAAGATGTCCCGCGATAATGATTTCCCGACAGGCATCGACAACATTAGGTTCTTCGCAGGAGCCTCTCGGAATCTTGAAGGGAAGGCTGCGTCCGAATACACCGGGCTTGGCACAACGATCTTCAGAAGGGAACCCGTGGGCGTGGTTTGTTGCATCACTCCATGGAACTACCCCTGGATGATGGCTGTCTGGAAAGCCGTCCCGGCGCTTGCCGCCGGCAATACGATAGTAATCAAGCCCGCAAGCGTGACTCCTCTGACAACACTCGAATTCGCGAGAATCATGGAAAAGGCGGGTGTTCCCAAGGGAGCCGTCAATGTTGTGACCGGACCCGGAGCGACCGTCGGAGAAGCGCTTGTGACGCACTCCGGCGTGGATGTGGTCGGTCTTACGGGAGACACTGCTACAGGAAGCAGGATAATGGAACTCGCCTCACGTACGGTGAAGAGGCTTCAACTGGAGCTTGGGGGGAAGGCACCGTTTATCGTGCTTGAGGACGCTGACATTGAGGCGGCAACCGAAGGCGCGGTTGTGGGCGGTTTCGTAAACGGTGGACAAGACTGCACTGCGGCCACGAGGGTATACGTCCAGGAGAGCATTTACGGCGCCTTCGTCAAGAGATTCATCGAGAAGGTGAACAAGATCAGGATAGGCGATCCAACCAGGCGGGACATAGACATGGGCCCTCTCGTGTCCGAAGCACAACGAAAGAAGGTCGAAGAGATGGTCGAAATAGGCAAGAATGAAGGAGCCAAACTAATCATGGGTGGAAGACGTCCGACCCTTGGAGGTCCCTTGAGCAGGGGATTCTTCTATGAACCGACTGTCTTTGCCGATGTGACTCAGGACATGAGAGTCTGTCAGCAGGAGATATTCGGGCCTGTCATCTGCGTCTCTCAGATATCGACTTTCGAAGAGGGAATCGAGAAGGCGAACGACGTGGTCTACGGCCTCGCAGCCTCCATTTGGACAAGGGACGTGAGCAAGGCGATGAGAGCAGGAGCACAGCTCAGGTTTGGGGACGTGTGGGTCAACGACCATCTTACTCTTGCCTCGGAAATGCCTCACGGGGGATTCAAACAGAGTGGTCATGGAAAGGATATGTCAGCGTACACCTTTGACGACTACACCCAAGTGAAGTTCGTATATGTCGACACTACGGACGCGGTTCGGAAGCCCTGGTACTACACGGTCTACGGCGACTAGTGCACAGGGATTCTCGGAAGGGCCGTGCAGTCTGAACTAGTCACGCGTGCTCTCTTTGGTCCTCGCATAGACGATTGGGTTCAAGTTCATTCTTGATTATGAAATGAACGGCTGCCACCGATGCTGCAGATTGGATAAAGGGATAGGCAGAGGGAACTCGACAAGATGGCCCGAAGAGCTCATCAGGCAAGTGGGAAAGTCGCCCTTCTTGATGCGGTGTCCCTTTCCTGTTGAGGACCGCACTTGTAGAGATCTATAGAAGGCACCGGCGTATCTCCTGGCCCACAGACCAGATTGAACAAAACAGAGGGAAGGCGTGCTGTTGCACGCCTAGTTTCCTATTCTATGCTACTTGCCTGTGAGGAAGCTGAGGAGGACGATGGTGGTGATGAAGTACGACACGTTCGGGGTTCCCCAACCAGTTGTCAGGTCGTACCCCCTACCGGCCAGGAAGCCGTCCTCACCGCAGAGTCCTGAGCAGACGGCATTGTTCCCTTGGGTGATGTCGTGGAATGAAGATAGCGGACCCAGGATGGTGCCCAAGGCCCCCATTGCGTATATTGTCGGGTTGACGAACCCTAGTGGACGTCCGTTTGCCTGGTTGGCCAGAGCCATGATTCCTGCCCATGCTGGTGATGCTGCGCTGGTGCCACCGAATACGGCCCACCTGCCCATGAATCCTAGGTAGGCCATCACTCCTCCGTAGATGGCCGAGTTGAATGACACGTCTGGGGTCATTCTCCCTGTGGCCTTGATCTGGTTGCCGAGAAGGGTTGTGAACGGGTGGTAGGCGAATAGCTTCTGGTACGAGGGCACGCTGTATAACGTGCTTATGCCTCCTCCACTGGTGTATCCGATGCCATAGTTGGTGAGAGCGAAGTTGGTGACCTCGTTCCATGTGCTCTCTCCGCCGTATCCGGTTGGGTAGCAACTGGTAGGCTCGCCTGGCCTCACGGCCGTGCCGCACCCGTTGGCGCCGCCGTTGATCACGACAAGACCTGTGTTACAGGTCGCGCCGGCGGCGCAGGCAAAGGTGCCGCCTGGTCCAGGTTCTGCGCCGTATGTTCCTCCGTAAGGAGAGCCTTGTGTTCCACCCGCCGCAAGGACGAGCGGACTGGTCGCGGGGAATGAAGGCGTGAGCTCGGTGGTTCCAATAACTCCTGCGTCCTCATTCGCGCCCTCATCGCCTGTAGAGGCTATGATGGTCCAGTGGTTGTTGGTTGCAGTCTGGAAGACGAGGTTCGGGAGGTTCAGAAGGGTCGGGTCATACGAGATGCAGTATGAGTTGGTGGGGTCTAGGGCAGTGCATGTGACCAGGTCATCGGGTTCGCCGAAGCTCTGGGTCATGATGCTACCCTTGTACTGGGGCTGATTGACGATGGTCAGCTCTGCGCTATAGAGGCTGGTGTCGTAGCAGTCGTTCGCAACAAGCAGGACTATGTGGGCACCGGGTGCAAGCGAGTGGGCCATTGTGACATCGAGCGTAGTTTCTTCTGCCCAGCCCGTTGCCCCACAGAGGGCAGCGTTCGGCGCAGTCGAAAGGTCAGCGATGCTATTCACTGGGCAGATATCAGTCGCCGCGCCGGTCCATGTCGGGCCGCAGAGGATTGTGACTGTTGTCGCGGGCAACCCGAACGCCGCATCATAGGTGTTGAGGTCGCTCTGAATTGTCGGGCTCCCGAAGGCGTCGACGATGACTATCGTCTGACCCGTCCCATCCAGACCGTGGCGTCCTGTGGTGGACGGGAAGTTGTAGGCCGTCTTCAGGAAGTTGGGCGGATAGCAAATGATGGTCCCCAGGGAACCACTGTAACAGAATGGCGACCCGCCGACCGAGCTAGGGTTGAATGAAGGGTCCAGAAGCGTTACCACGGGGCTTACGCTGGAAGTATGCAGCACCGGAACCGCTGTGGGCTTCGCGATGGTAGACGCGCTCGCAGCCGTTGGGTTGACGAAGAAGATCATAAGGAAAATTGCACTGAGAATAGGAAGGATTCTGAATCTTGATTTGATCAGATTCACGAATTTTCTCGGGAAGGAATCTCCGTCTCTTATAAAAAGCTAAACCGAGCGTGGATCTCCTGTTCGGAACCTGGGATTCAAAACCCAGAATTGTTGAGCATCCATGGTGGTTGAACCTGATTAAGGGGGGTGTTTGATTCATTCCGGTATCGATTTTCCCTCAGGAGCAGGGCCCTGGACCAGATGCAGCGAAGCTGTCGAAGCAGGGCGATGGCGATCAACAAGAGTCTCGTCTACGGCAAGACATAAGATTGGCATGACAGAGCGGGGACGGGTGCCGCGAGCGATAGCACCCTCTGACTTCACCCACTACGCCATGCTCTCCGAGCCGAGCTTCTCCCCTGACGGCAAACGAGTGGCGTTCTCTGCCAGGCGGGCAAACATGGTCGACGACGCCTACGACTCGGACGTGTATGTGGCCGACTTGCGGGGCTCCGCGAAGGATCCCTTCACCAATGGGAAGAAAGACTACGACCCCAAGTGGTCCCCGGACGGCAGCTCGATCCTGTTTCTGTCCAGGCGGCAGTTCGGCAAGGACGACAAGGGAAACGCTCTATACCTCATCAGCGCCAGGGGAGGCGAGGCCAGGCTCCTCCACAAGACAAAGGACGGCGTCGACAATCCCCAGTGGTCACCCGACTCCAAGACGGTCTACTTCCTCTCCTACGTGGCAAAGAAGCAGAAGGACGACGTCAAGGTCATCAAGAGGCTGACCTTCTGGTTCAACGGGCTCGGTTTCATCTCCAATAAACGCAAACACATCTTCAGGGTGGACCTCGCGTCCGGAAAGACTGCCCCAGTCACAAGAGGGGAGTTCGACGTCTCCGACTTCGCGATTTCAAACGACGGGAAGCGGATCGCCTACCTCGCTACGGCGAACGACCTGAAGCCATACATCTCGGACGTCTACATGATTAGCGCCTCCGGGGCGGGAAGGAGGAAGCTGACAAAGTCCACCATGGAGATCGGGACCCTCACCTGGAGCCCAGACGACAGCCGCATAGCAATTTCAGGCGACGACCTGCCGTCGGGTTTCGCCTCCCACAGCCGCATCTGGACGATAGACACCCGTACCGGCAAGGTTTCAAGGGTCGAGGAGGTCGACAGGAACAAGGCAAACGGGCTCAATTCCGACGCCCGGGCGAAGTCGCACGGACCTGGGAACGTCATCTGGGACAAGGACGGAATCTACTACGTACAGGCCGACGGCGGCGCGGTCCACCTATACAGGGTCAGGCCCGGCGGAGAACCAGAGCTGATTCTCGGCGGCGAAAGAAGTATCGAAGGATTCGACGTGAAGGAGGGCAAGGTGGCGTTTGTTGCAATGACGGCCGACAGCCTAGAAGAGCTTTACCTGAAGTCGGGACGAGAGAAAACGCTCTCGACACTGAACTCTGGAGTCTACAAGGAGCTGAAGGTCCTCTCGCCCGAGCACGTGGCGTTCAAGGCGAGTGACGGCGAGTCGATCGAGGGTTGGGTCTTGCTGCCCGTGGCTAAAGGAAGGGTGCCAGGAGTCCTGTATGTCCACGGAGGGCCTAAAACGGCCTTTGGCCATTCGTACATGCACGAATTCCAGGCGTTCGCGGGCGCCGGGTACGCCGTGATCTACTTCAACCCGCGGGGGAGCGATGGCTACTCTGAGAAGTTCGCCGACATCAGGGGGCAGTACGGCACGCGCGACTTCGAAGACCTGATGGAGGGCCTAGACTGGGTGTTGAAGAAGTATCCCCAGATCGACGGCGAGAGACTAGGAATCGCGGGCGGCTCGTACGGCGGGTTCATGACCAACTGGGCCATCGGTCACACGACGAGGTTCAGGGCTGCGGTCACAGATAGGAGCATATCGAGTTGGACTAGCTTCTGGGGGACATCGGACATCGGCCCCTCCTTCACCGAAGACCAGGTGGGGGGCGACCCGTGGGATTCTGAAGAGAAGCTCAGAAACGATTCGCCTCTCAGTTACGCGCCGAGGGTGGAGACTCCACTGTTGGTCGTGCATTCAATGGAAGACTACCGGTGCCCAATGGTGGAAGGGCTCGAGTTCTTCACCGCCCTGAAGAAGCACGGCAAGGAGGCGGAGCTGGTCCTCTTCCCCGGGGAGAACCACGACCTCTCAAGGGTCGGCAAGCCGAAGCATCGAACCTCCCGCCTTGGGCACTACATCCGCTGGTTCGACACGCACCTAAAGCACAAGAAGTAAGAGCTTGCGGATGGAAGGCATCTTTGTAGGGGTCTTCGGGACTGAACAGGAAGCCAAGAGCGCCTTCGAATCCAGCGTCGCGAAGAAGAGCGAGGCAGAGGGAATCTCGATCTTCCATCGAATCGAGGGCGGCCACAGGTTCTCTCTTCTGGACACCTCGGACTACCCTGATCGAGTCCAAGGATACGCTCGCATAGCCTCGATCTCGGACCACGCGCTGTACCTGTTCCCGAAGTCGGGGAGGCTTTCCGCGCCCGACGGTGAGCTCGCTGTCCTCCTCGGGTCTCTGGGTCTCCCTGGGACCCTCGAGTTGATGGACGGGTCAGTTACACCGGAGACTGCGACTTCCGCGCTGAGAGGCACGGCCGTAGCCTCCTATCGCGTCGAGGAAAGGTTCTCGACCTCCTCGGCGATTGACCTGTCATATGTGGGGCCGAGGCAGGACTGGCCGTCGAAGGGCAAACTGGTCTTCATCGACCGAGCCTTCAGCGTAAAGGGCGTCGGCACGGTCGCGCTCGGGTTCGTCCTCGCCGGGGGAATATCGATCCACGACCAGCTGAGGGCAATCCCCGGACCAAACGGGCCGCGGATTGATGTGAAAGGAATTCAGGTCAACGACGTCGACGTCGAGTCCGTCGGCAGGGGAATCAGGGTGGGCCTCTCGCTGCGAGGGGTCGAGGCGAGAGACCTGGAGAAGAGTTACTGGCTGGACGACGGTTCCTTTGCCCTGAGCGACAGCCCAACCTTCCGGTTCACGAAGTCTCCGTTCTACAAGCAAGAAGTAATCGGGCATGACCTCCACCTCCAGCTACCGGGAGAAATGCTGCCGGCAGGTCTCTCCGACGGAGGTCCTGGCCTCGTCAGGGCTTCTCTTCCGACTCCGGTTCCGGTCTGGGAGGGCATGAGAGCGGCCGTCGTTGACCTCAATGGGAAGGCTTTGCGCACAGCCGGGAGTGCAACCCTCATCCTTTAATCCAGGCCGGGGGGAAAATGGGCGAGATGCCACGCACTGAAGTCGCGACCTTTGGGAGCGGCTGCTTTTGGTGCTCAGAGGCCGTTTTCAGCGAGCTAGAGGGGGTCACCAAGGTGGAGCCTGGCTATTCAGGAGGGAATGTCGTCAACCCCACCTACGAGCAAGTGTGCGCCGACACTACGGGGCACGCCGAAGTGGCCCAGGTGACCTTCGACCCGGACTCCGTTTCATACAGGGAGCTGCTCGAAGTCTTCTTTTCTACGCACGACCCGGCTACGCCAAACAGGCAGGGCGCCGACGAGGGGTCGCAGTACAGGTCTGTGATCTTCTACCACGACGCGGGGCAGTGGAAGGCCGCGGAGGAAATCATCGCTGAACTGACCGGGGAGAAGGTCTTCCGAAACCCGATTGTGACAGAAGTGGTACGGTTTGAGGCGTTCTATCCCGCTGAAGACTACCACCGCGACTACTACAGGCTGAACCCGAGACAACCCTACTGCCAGGCCGTGATCTCGCCCAAGCTGGCGAAGTTCAGGGCACACTTTAAGTCGAAACTCAAGAAGTCGGCGCCGAATCAGAGCTGACGGGCACCAGTGTACCACAAGTCGAGGAACTGGGTCGGGATTACTGGGACGCCGGGCACTGGCAAGAAGACGGTCGCACCGCTAGTCGCCTTGAAGATTGGTATCCCCTGCGTAAGCCTGCATGACCAGGCAGTAGCATCCGGGCTCGTCAAGAAGGATTACACGGACACCGAGGTGGATACGGCCGCCCTTGGCAAATTCCTCGTCAAACACGTGATAGGGCCTGCCCTCGTCTACGGCCATCTTCTGCCATATGTCCTCAGGGGCCAAGAGATTGGAAAGGTCGCGGTCCTCAGGTGCGAGCCAAAGACCCTAAAGCGGCGGCTTATTGCGAGAGCGTACGATCCTGAGAAGGTCGTGGAGAACGTCGAGGCAGAGTTAATCGGGGTCCTTTCAGCCGATTCCATCACTGCGTTTGGCAGACGTAAGGCCTCGGAGTTCGACACCACGAAGGCAAAACCGGCCGATGTTGCGACCGCTGTCTTTGAGTTTCTGACAGGAAGCGGAGAATTTGGCCCTGGGATTGACTGGACCTTCGGCTACGGCTCTGCGGCGAAGCTGCGGTCCTTGCTTTCTGTGCGCGAAATGGAACCGAATTTGACCTGAATCAATAGATGACTCCGGATTGCGGAAGTCGATCAAAGTTGCCGCATATGCCTGATCTCGCCAGACAGGATTGGTTACTCCAGGGCGACCCTTCGGTCACGTGATCGAAGTCCTACCTATTGGTTCTGAAGGCTGATTTGAGGTTGTCAGGACGAAGGACATTCAGGCCGCGCGCGCGAGTACTTCAGGATGGAACGGATGGCTCTTGAGAGTGAGTTCGTACCGTTCAGCGTCCTAGCTCACCCTGTCAGGATGTCAAGGGGAACGGACCGCGTGCCCGATGAGGTTGACGATTCGCTCCTTGATCTGGCAAAGACAGCGAGGAAGCATAACAAGGCCCTTGAGCTCAACGGGGACGACTTGGATTGCAGACCAAAACTCGTACGCAGGCTTGCGAAGGTGTGTTCAAGAGCTGGTTGCAAGGTGAGTCTTGGTTCAGATGCGCACTATCCGAGGGATGTCTTCAGGAACATGCCAGATGCAATGGCTCTGGTGGAGGAGTTCGCACTCCAACTCATGTAAAGAGGGCACAAGAGAATCGCACTTGCGAATGTAACTTCGGCGCAGGTTTATCAAACGGACGAATTCTGGCGGACTTCAGTGCTCTGTCAGAGGTCTGCCACAACGAGACGAGGAGATTTTGACTGGAATCTTGCCCGTCTGACTCCCAGAGTGGAACGATTCTACGGGAAGCGACTCGCGGTGCCGTCGAGGAGGGAATCTGACGAATCCTGAGGAAGTCGCACTGAAGGACGGCACCGTCGTTCGCATAAGGCAAACAAAGAATGGCGACAAGGCGAAGCTGGCGGACCTCTTGGCGGGATTGTCTCGAAGCACTTTGAAGTCGCGTTTCCTTGGTCGTCCCGGTGCCAAGGACGGCCTCGTCGAGAAGCTTCTCCCCGGCAGGAAGCGGTTCAGTCTAGTCGGAGAACACGAAGGGTCATTGGTAGCTCAAGCGGATTACGACGTTTCAGGCACCGACACAGCGGAGGTTGGCATTGTCGTCGCCGACGCCTACCAGCGCAGGGGCCTAGGAACTGCGCTTCTGAAGAGGCTTGCACAGTCTGCCTCTGGCTCCAGCATAAAGGCGTTCGAGGTGACCGTGGGAGCAGAGAGCTACACGATCATGGACTACATCAAGGAATTGGGTTTTCCGATCCGGCCGAGCATTCTGCAGGGAAAGATCAGAATCGTGTTCCCGACATCCGTGGCCCACGCGGCGCTGGAGGCATTCGAGCAACGAGATGCCAGGACAACAACCGCTGCTGTCGGGCGCTTCTTCAGGCCGAGGAGCGTTGCGGTCATCGGCGCATCCAGAGAGAAGGGTTCCATAGGCGGGGAGCTCTTCAGGAACCTCATCGAAGCAGACTTCAGCGGTCCGGTCTACCCTGTGAACAGAGACGCTACCGTTGTCCAGTCTGTTGCCGCATACAGATCCGTGCTCGAGTGTCCAGGTCCGGTGGACCTCGCGTTCATCGTTGTCCCTGCCAGGTTCGTGACTAGAGTCGCTCGGGAGTGCGCCAAGAAGGGTGTACGCGCCATCGTAGTCATCTCATCTGGGTTTGCCGAGACCGGCGCAGAAGGAGCGGTGCTTCAGAAGGAGCTTGTCAGGACTTGCAGGGATTCTGGGATGCGCATGATAGGCCCCAATTGCATGGGGATAATCAACACGGACCCGAAGGTGAGTCTCAATGGGCAGTTCTCACCCTACAGCGCAATTCCTGGAAGGATCGGCTTCTGGTCCCAGTCCGGAGCCCTGGGCATAGCGGTTATCGACCTTGCGAACAGGCTCGGCATCGGTCTAGCTGAATTCGTATCAGCCGGCAACAGGGCGGACGTGTCCGGAAACGACATCGTGCAGTACTGGGAGAGCAACGACAACATCGACGTCATCCTGCTATACATAGAGTCTTTTGGGGATTCGAGGAGATTCGCCAGGTTGGCTAGGAGGGTCACGAGGAAGAAACCGATAGTGGCCGTGAAGAGCGGTCGCTCGGCCGCGGGCTTTCGAGCGACACAATCGCACACCGGAGCCCTAGTGGCCACTTCCGACGTCACCGTTGACGCCCTGTTCAGGGAGTCGGGCGTGATCAGGACTGACTCCTTGGACGAGATGTTCGATGTCGCCGCCCTCCTCTCGACACAGCCCGTGCCTGAGGGGAACAGGGTTGCGATAATCACCAACGCCGGTGGTGCTGGAATCCTAGCTGCTGACGCTTGCGAAAGCCTGGGGTTGAAGGTGCCGGAGCTGTCCCAGAAGACCCAGAAGCGGCTCAGGAAGTTCCTCCTGCCCATAGCGAGCACGAAGAATCCGGTCGACATGAGCGGTGCAGCCACTCCCATGGATTATGCGAACGCGATTCAGGCCGTGGCGGTCGACGAGGGAGTCGACAGCCTGATGGTGATATTCATTCCTCCACTGGCGGAGAAGCAGGGTGAGGTAGCGTCAGAGATACTGCGGGGAGTGAGGGGGATGAGTCGGAAGCTGCCAATTGTAAGCACCTTCATGGCAAGCAAGGGCGTTTCGGGTGAGCTTTCTGATGGAACCATCCGAATCCCTTCATACCCGTTTCCCGAGTTGGCCGCGCAGGCGCTGGCGCGGGTCACGGACTACGGCAGTTGGTTGAAGAGCCCTCAGGGCGTTCGGCCGAACTTCAGAGTCAGAAGGAGCGAAGCCAGCGCGATCGTGGCCAGGGCGCTGGGCGCCGAGGAGGACTGGCTGAGTCCAGCCGGCACTGAGGCATTCCTGAAGTGCTATGGCATTTCGACCGTCAAGTCGATACAGGTCAGCGATATTGAGCAGGCAGCCGACGCCGCGCGTACATTCCCTGGGAAGGTTGTCATCAAAGCGATTGCTCCGGGACTGCTTCATAAGACGGATGCGGGAGCCGTGAAGGTCGGACTCGCTGCCAGCGAGGTGGAAGAGGTTACGAAAGAGATGTCGGAGCGTCTACGAAAGAAGGGATTCGTGGTCAGTGGTTTTCTGGTCCAGGAAATGGTCAATGACGCAATCGAGATGTTCGTGGGAGTCACCCACGACCCGACCTTCGGGCCGCTGATCGCCTGTGGAGCAGGCGGAACTCTCGTCGAAATGATCAAGGATGTTTCTGTCGGGCTCACGCCTCTGACAGAGCAGGACGCGGAGCGGATGGTCCGGTCGCTGAAGACGTACCAGCTGCTCGAGGGCTACAGAGGAGCGCCGAAGTGCGACGTCGGGGCGCTAGAAGAAACCGTGCTTCGACTGGGACAGATGGTGGAAGAGATCCCTGAAGTGGCAGAACTGGACCTTAATCCGCTCATGGTGCTCCAAGAGGGCGAGGGAACGGTGGTCGTGGATGCACGAATTCGTGTAGCCGAAAGATCATCACCCACGCCTTAAGACCTGACGAGGAGAAGAGAACGTCGACAGACCATCACCAGATTGGGTACGGAGGGCAGCCCATTGAAAGAAGGCATCGTCATGAACCACGATGAAGTGAAAGACCCGCCACGGGGGGGAATCCCGACCTGTTTGGGTTCGAATCCATCAACATGAGTGTGCGAGATTGAGCAAGTAAGATTCACTGTGACACCCAAGGCGGCATAAGTGGTCCTGGCTCAGGGCCTTTGGGCTCTCTTTCCAAGACGTCCTCTAATGGCACGGACCACCAAGGAGCCCGGATGCCTTTTCTGCTTTGTGTATTATCCATACTTACTGGGCGTCTGTCACATCCTGCAGCTGCTGTCAGACGGCACAGACGTGATAGGCGCCCCGGCCGGGACTTTTCAGTTCAGGTAGGCGCCCCAACATACGAGATGGGACGGTGGGATGCGAGTTGGAATGCTTAAGAGAACCTCTGCGCTCTGGCAGATGTGAAGGAGACCTAGTTGTCAGGTCTTTTGGAGGTCCTTAACCCGTACAGCCCAGAGCTTCTCCTCATATTGAGACTCGGCGTCGGGGTGGCGCTGGCACTCCACGGATACCCGAAGGCAAAGGGAGGACGGATTCAAGCAGAGCAGTGGATGAAAGGCATGGGGATTCCACCCATCGCGGCTGACCTGGTTACGATCCTAGAGTTCGTCGGAGGAATCTTCCTCATCCTCGGCCTACTGACGCCTCTTGTCGGTCTCTTCTTCGTCCTGCAGTTTGGTGCAATTACTTGGATGAAGAAATCGAAGATGCACGCGAGCTTCATCAGCATGGAGCAGGGCAAGCCGACGTACGAAATCGACGTGGTCTACCTGTTGCTGGCAATGGTCTTCCTGGTGCTCGGAGCCGGACCCTACTCGTTGGACAAGCTTCTGGGACTCTAGCCTCCGTGGAACATTCGGGGTTCGCACATATCTTGGCGCTCTCACGAACCAAAGCTCTCAGGTGGCACCATGGCCAGGACTTGTCAGTTCAGGTAGGCGCCCCCACAAAAGGAACCCGGGTTCAAACCCTGACGACCGCACATTGTCTTCTCTCTCTCCTTTGTAGGTAGAGAGATTAACTGCTGCAAAAAACATCAGAAAAAATAACAGCAGTAAAATCAAGATAGGATGTCCCAGCCTACGAAAGCGGATCCCAAGAGGAGCGGACCAACCAGGCGAGCCCAGCCTATGAGAGCGGGCCTGTGTATGCAGAGAAGACTATCTGAATTTGATCACGGTTGCGCCCCAGTTCTGGCAGCTGACCGTCTTTGGCTATCCCACCGGGAGTATATCTGGTACCTCCCTCTTGTCAGCGACCGGGTGGAACGAGCATTCCGTCGCGCGAAAGTGAACGAAAACCGTGCGTCTACTCATCTCCACCTTGTGAGTATCTCTTCCCTCTTGAAGGTGGCTATGCTCAGATAGAAGAGAAGCAGGTCGACCGCCAGGAAAATGCCGGACATGATGAGCAGATTGATTGTAGTCAATTGAATCACGCCGATCTCGGTCATTAAGTAGATGATGATGAAGGGGAAGAACATCACTCCGGTGAACTGCTGTACGCTTCGAACGTCATTGGTGCGTGCGGATAAGATGACGGTCAACTCGATGGAGAGTATGCTCGCGAGCGGTGCGAGGACGAGGAGAATCACTCCGAAACTCCAGTTGGGATAGTAGAGATAGCCTAGCCCGGTGTGAGTGATTAGGTCTATCAGGACCATGAAGACTACCGAGCTAGCCCAGATCGCGGCAATCGGTGGGACGAATGAAGCGATGCTCTTCCCTAGCAGAATCTCACTATCTGTCATGGGTGTTGCGAGTAGCGGTTCGAGGCTTTTCTGGACCTTCTCGCCGACTATGCTGTACGAGGCAATTCCGGTTGGGAGACTCGCCGCTCCAATCACAAACCAAAAGGAAAACGCGTTCAGAAACGGGGCTACGGATGCAGATACGACTCCTGGGCCGGCAGCGCTTTCGATCGCAACAAGTATCCCGGGAAATCCCAAGGCAATACCGAGTGGGAACGCTATCGTGGCGTAGATGACCCCCTTCCTCCTCTTGAAGGTCTCGAAGTCCTTCAACGCGACCGACCACGCGTTCTGCAAGTCCAATTCTCTCACTGGCTCCTGACCAACTTCAGATACACATCTTCCAGAGTCGAGCTCGCCTCGGTAACGAACTGGATACGACCTCCGGCCGCGAAGATTGCGTTCAAGATGTCGGGATTGTCCTTCTCTGGATTATCTACTCCTATCATGAGTTTGTTACCTTCCACCGCCTCGACATTACCCATTCCGACCCTCCTCGCTGCGGACACGATTGCATCATTGACACTCTCAAGCTGCACTACGGTCTTCCTTCCGCCAATCGAACGTTCGAGTTCGGCAGGCGTACCCAGCGCCATCAGCTTGGTGTTCAGTATCGCGATCCTGTCGCAGATCCTCTGCGCCTCGTCGAGATTGTGCGTGTTCAGGAAGATGGTCTTCTTCTCCTTCTTCAGGTCGAGGATGAAGTCCCTCACCGTCTTCGAGGCTTCCGGGTCCAGGTTGGCAGTAGGCTCATCCATGAAGAGCAGCTGAGGGTCGTGAATCAGGGCGCGCGCTATGGCGAGTTTCTGCTTCATGCCTTTGGAGAAGGTCCCTGCCGCTAAATCCCTCTTCTCCCACAATCCTAGCAGCTTGAGAAAATACTCTATTCTCTCCCTTCTCTTTGACTCATCGACCTTGTAGTACCTGCCGTAGAAATCCAAGTTCTTGTAAGCGCTGAGTTCATCGTACAGACCCACATTGTCCGGAACCAGTCCGATGATTCTCCTGATTTTTGGTTGATCTGAGCTGTTTCCAATGTCGTATTCCCCTATCTTGGCGGTACCGCTGGTCTTCGATATCAGGCATGTCAGCATCCGTATGGTGGTGGTCTTTCCGGCGCCGTTGGGCCCGAGGAAACCGAAGACCTCCCCTTCTTTCACGCTAAAGGAAAGCTGGTCGACGGCAACAAGATCGCCGAACTTCCTCGTTAGCCCCTCGGTCTCAATCAAGCCCTACGCCGCTCGCCTTAATTTGGAGAACCATCGTATAAGAATGAGGAAAAGGACCCCGGACGAAGAGATAGAGAGAGCGAACGGGGCTACAGAATAGCCTCCAGCATTGAATCACGTGTCGAGGCTCACCGGAATCCGCGTGGAAGTCAATGCGTTAGCGCGTGCGCACAGAACCGATAAGCAGGGAGAGCAATTCGTGACGGCCGTACGGCTCTTTACAGATGGGTGAAAGAAGGTTTGTCCAGAGTCCCAGATTCCATCAGGTCAGGTGAAAGAAGGTCTGTCCATTTCACGGTCAAGATCGCGACTATCGCTGAAAGAAGGTTTGTCCATCGACAGAAACCACAACAAGAAGTCTCTTAAGCGACTTTGACGGGTGGGAAGGAAGAGTTTGATACGGGGAAAGCAGGTCTATCTTAGGGGGTTGGAGCGAGAGGATCTCAGACTCCTTCACAAGATGTTGAACGACGAAGAGGTGATGGAATGGGCTCGATCCAGACCGGACAACGCGACGAGCATGGAGGAGTTGGAGAAGGAATACGAGGGAGAGTTGAAGGGAGAGAGCGCGCGCAGAAGAACCTTCGTCATAGTTCACAAGGCAACGCAGAAAGTGATAGGATGGGCTTCGATGAGGTGGTGGCGCCCCTTCTGCACCACTGCCGACATAGGGGTCGTGATTGGAGACAAGAGACTCAGGGGGAAGGGGATAGGGTCCGAAGTGAACATGCTCCTGATCAAGACAGCCTTCGAGCAGTACAACATGCACAAGGTCGAGTTGTTCACCCGCGAAGACAATAAGGCTGCCATTCGTTCCGCAGAGAAGAACGGATACAAGGTCGAAGGCAGAGCTAGGCAGACGGTCTACTTCAACGACAAGTTTCACGATGGAGTAATGATGGGTCTCCTCAGAGAGGAGTACGAGAAGACGAAGCCCAAGCATTCAGATTCAAGGCGAGCCGATCGAGCCTGACAAACCCAGAATTGTAGATTGCGCGCGCTTACCATGCTTGGGGTTCGGGCCCGGTGGGACTTGCCTCCAAAGAGGTCCGGAAAGTGGATTCCAAAGGAGAGTCGATAGTAACTTGCTTTGCTGACGGGCGATACGGAGTAGTATCACTCCTGTCTTGATTCTAAGCTACATCCATGCGAGCGCGCGTGTGTGTGTGACGTCTGTCAGTCGATAGATCTGGGAGGGTCAGAAAGTGGCTGACATCATATGTGCGGATGACCTGACCAAGGCAGGGGTGTTACGGCTCCCATTATCGGCACCTCGAATGCGCAGCACCTTGAAGAGATGATCGGGTCGGTCGCCGTGAAGATCTCGGAGGAAGAGGCGAAGTATCTGGAGGAGCCATACGTTACTCAGCCAGTAAGTGGGCACACCTAGACTAACTCGATGTCAGCACAGTCTAGTGCCCAAGTCTGGGGCTCAATGGGAGTCGCCTAATATCGCGCGCTAACTCATACAGATCTAAAACCCCGGCTCCCCCACGCGGTCGCTGGCGCCGGGCGCGCGGTATCGATTCTTCTCCGCGAAGCGTTATTACGACAGGGCGAGTCAGCCGGCTCAGATGAATGCAAGGGTGAGGCCAGCGAAGCCTGCCGACAAGGACCCGCTGATGAGCTTCATCAAAGACAACTGGGGAGGGCATGATTACATCCCTCAGACATGGGATGAATGGCTCGAGGATAGGGAAGGAAGGGTGTTCGTAGTAGAGTCGGATCGTGTCCCAGTAGGCATGAGCAGGGTCAAGTTCCTCGAGGACGGGTCAGCCTGGCTCGAAGGCGCCAGGGTCCATCCCGGTTTCAGAGGCCGTGGGCTCGCTACGATGCTGGGGAGCAGCGCGATGCGCTTCGCCATGAATCGGGGAGTGAAGGTCTTCCGTTTAGACAGCAGGTCAACGAACAGGACGGCACACAGGCAGATTGCCAGGATGAACTTCAAAGAACTGTCAAGAATCAACGTCTACGAGCCCGGGGAGAGAGCCAAATTCGCGCCCCAGGAAGGTGTAAGACATGCGGAGATGACCGAGCTTTCGTGGGTAACGAGATTGATAATGGGGTCGAGAGAGTTCAGGCTCGGTTCGGGCGTCTACTGGGACTCCTACGAAGCAACGTCTCTCAGCCCTTCTATTATCAAGAAGCTGGTCCGCGATGGGGCGGTCTGGACATCAGGCGAATCAGTTGGCGTCGCTACCCTGGGTGGAGCAAGGGACAGGACATGGAGGCAGGTCGGCTTTCTTACTGGCACGGGAGACGAACCTGTGAAACTCGTCAGGCACGTCTTAGGATTGAAAGAAGCCCCCGAGACTACAAGGCGAGTGGTCTGGATCCCACAAGGCTCAAGGATAATCGCGGCTCTCAGAAGGGCAGGGTTCAGCAGGCATGGAACACAGATCCTTTTCGAGCGGACAGCGACTAAGGCCTAATACGAGTTGCGCGCGTTCAGATGGACTTGACGGGCGCGCTACCCCGTCCGAAGGCGAGGACAGGTTTAATGGTTCCATCTCCCCTGTCAAAAGAATGATGGACAGCTACGGACCCGGCGTATGTAACATAGGCAAGAACGAGGTAAGAAAGAGATATGCAACAGGTTTTGTCGGATTGATCATCGCGGGCGTATTGGTGTATGCGATTGCCCAGTACTCGCTGCCGACATGGTCTTTACTCATGTGTTTTTTCCCACTGTTTCCTGGTGCAGAGGGATTCCTTCAGGGATACTTCAAATTCTGTGCGGGATTCGCCGCGAGAAGCATATTCGATTTCTCAGGTTCGAGTGACGAAAAAGGGAAGGTGATGGACAAGGAAGCCCACAATCTGGATATGCGGAAAGCAATGAGAATCCATCTGTACTCTTCTGCGATGGCAGCCGTGATAACGACAATCATCTACCTAACAGGGGCTGTGTAAACAAGACAAGCGACTGATGCTGGCTCAGAACGCTTCGCGGGATGGCCGAGCGCGGGCTCTACGTCTGTCAGGCCTTTTCTTGAAAAACACAACCTGACGAACCCTGAAAAGGTGTCCCCGCTCTCAGGCATCCAAGAAAGCTCGAATCTTGCTCTGATTCACAGGAGAAGTTTGAAACTGTCCCGGGGGGGATAGGGACAACCATATGAATGCCCTTGCTCGCGTGATCAAGAAATGCAGTCAGTGTTGGAAGGTGGGACTTCAACCCAGCATGCGCCTCCCTTCCTAACAAGCGTCGGCGGCCCGTCGCCCGACGACTCCACGAACTTGCAACCGCAGGACGAGCAAACTGCGCCCTTCTCGCCCCGGAGGTTCACCGTGTTGCTGCAGTGGCACCTCAGACGCCCTGCACCTCCAGCATTATCGCCGCTTCGCTCTCCCCAGAGGTCTCTCCGAATCTCATGCCCAAAGGACTTACCAGACCAGAGTTACGGGCCGTTGATACTTAGACCTGTTCAAACCGGGCTCTGTTCACTCTTCAAAGCAAACTGCAGCCGATTTCATGCAAGGCCTAATAGAGACGGCGGTCATCCACAATTGACTTGGCCTCGATCGTTCCTGAGACACCCGGAATCGGGCTGACCGCGTATCAGCTCCGCATGATTGCCGTCATCCGCAGCAGAGGGGGGTCACACACGGGCCCTCAACTGGAAGGTGATTGCGTCAAGCGACCCGGACTCTCATCCGAAGAGTCAAGGTGGAGGAAGAGCCGAAGTGCGTTCTATTCCAACCTCAGCGACCTCTGCAACGAAGGGAAGGTTGAGAGATTTGTGCTCATTCACTACGTAGACACGAAGAGAGGGCAGGTCGGCTACAGAATGAGGGAAGAGACCGCTGGTTCCCAAGCACACTCAACTCAACCTCTTGTGAATGGGTTGCGCACCTAGGGTCGCCGTGAGGCGGATGTCCTGTTCCGTGGATGACTCTTGCCTTAGAAAAGATAGCCCAAGGATTGACGGCTGATGACATCAATGATGACCGTGAAAATCGCTGCACCGAAATAGGTCGCTGCCACTCTTTTCTGCGAAAAAGGGAGTCCGGGAACACGTGGTTCCCGTCTCTAATACGAGCTGGTCTCCGTCCCGGCTTCCGCAGAGGGCAGCGTGGAGGGTATTTCTGGGAACTTCTCCTTCATGCGCTGCTCCGCGACCGCGGATGCCTCGGATAGGATTCTTTCCGCGTCCTCGTTTGCAGCTTCGAAGTTCAGTGAGTACCCACCGACCGTCCCTGCGTCTACCAGGATGCTACTCAGCAAACCAGAGATCTCGCCGATCTCGCTTTCCGCCTCAGGCAGGACGCCCACCAAGCCTTGCTTGACGTTGCGTATCACTGCCATCGCCGGAGTCAGGGTGACGACTATGTCACCGAGTTCTGTTATGGTGTTGAGTCTGAGCACTATCTGTTCGAGAGCGAGCTTGGCCTGTGTGACCATCTTGTTCATCTTTCTGATCTCGGCCAGCTCATTCGCGTAGACAGACGCGTGCTGCGTGTCGTGTTTCTGTAGAGAGGCTACGACCTTACCGAAGATCGAGTTGTCTCTCTCTCTGAGTTTGGTGGATGTGGAGTCGAGTTTGGCGACTTGGACTTGGATTTGTCGGACTGCTAGATCGAGCCTCGGCTTCAGAGGTCCGGGATTCCTTACGGAGTCCTTGACCTTGCCGCCGAAACTCTGGTTGTTCTGCTTTTCCCATTTACCTGCGAACGCAGACATCGATAGCTTCGAATATCAAGCGGGTTCAAATTCTCTAAGTGGTGGAAAGTATAATTAAGTTCACAACAGCATTAAGGTATGCAATTTTCTGCTAAACCTACGTGGGGATCTTCAAGGCCGTAGACCTTAGCAACCTCACTGCAGGCTCTCCCCCATTCTCTTGAACCTCTTCCCTCCGCCCAGTCTCCCATAGCGTTTGGCCGTTTCGTACCTCGACCAGTCGAACCAATCAATGAGGTCGAACTCGTCATACCATTCCTCCGAGGACTTGGTTGGGCGCGCGCACAGGCGCCCCGGGGAGGACGGGGGCATCGGAAACGATGTTCAAATCATGTCATCAGTTCCGCCCACAGGAGGATTGGGCGCCACCCTGACATCGTGGCTTGAGCCGTAGATGGTAACAATGCTCTACTAGAAGGCGGCCGGATTAACTACCATGAGCCGGAGTCAGCTCCTGAAGGGCATTGCCTCGTTCTCCGTCACTTTCGGCCCGATGTACTTCATCGAGAGTGTCGCAAACTACCTCTTCCTAGGTCGCGACCCAGCTTTCTACACAGTCTCGGGGTCGAGGATCGACCTCTTCGTCGCCATAGCGCTGGTGGGCTCGGTGGTCGCAGGCGCTCTTCTACTGGACCTGAAGGCGGCGATTGCGACCCAAGCGTCTGCTCTGTGGGCGTTCTTCTCGTTCGCCTATGTGCTCTGTAACCCCAGCGTTTGCTACTCGGCTGGCCCCGACGGCTTGGAGCCGCTCCGGATGGGAATATTTCTAGGCGCCATAGCGATTGCGGGGGCATCCATCGGCCTTAGCGCGCGCCGTAGAATCGCGAAGTCGCCGGGCGCCACGGTGGTCGTCGCATTCGGCACTTTCGCCGCCTTGGCCTTCCTTCCGGTCGCGTACACCTTCGCTGGTGCCAGACTTCTAGTCCCTCTCTTTCCTTGGAGTATGTTCATCTTCTTTGTCCTGCTTTCCTTTGTCACCTCGGTCACTTCCTGCTCCAGACTCGGCTTGTTGTCAGGCTTCTTACTGCCATTGGCGGCAACTGGATTCGTGTTTTCGCTCTTTTGGAGTATGGCCACAGGCTACCTACCGCAGATACTCCTTGGTGTTCAGATGATGGCGCTGGGGGCGCTGACGGGCTCTGCTTTCGGTGCTCTCACGGCCCACTCCAGGAAGGAGGTTGTCAGACGACATGAGGTGGGGTTCTCTAGGTCCCCCTTGATGGTGTTGCTCCTCGTCTTACTACTGGTAGTGGTCGCCACCCCCGACGAAGTGAGCGGGGTGCTGCCAGAACCTGCCACGGGACCTCCATCACACCTGGCCATTGGGATTCCGGTTTACGCCGGAGGGTACATGGACACCGACGCGGGTCACTCGACTGGAGTGGCAGTAACTGTCAGCTTCGCTGGAACCACCCCGGCTTCGATTGGGAACGACAACCTCCTCTCAGGCGGAATCGGAGTCCACTCAGCTGACTGCTGTCGCGATGGGATAGACTATGGCTATAGGTTCGACGTCTACATGTTCCACGACGGGAACGAGTCTCTCGTTGCCAGTGCGTGGCAGATTTGCGACAACAACGCCGCCTGCGGGGGACACTCTTGGAAGAACCTGCTGTTCTCGAAGATGGGTCCTCTCGAGGCCGGGTCCAACGTGTCTTCGGTGACCCTGCAGATGCAATGGAAGGGGCACTCGGTTTACTGGGCGTACCAAATAGGCACAGGCACCCTCGTCAACTTCGCGGGGTTCCTGGCGCCAGCACGACAAAACCCGACATTCAACACAGGGGTGCTCAGCGGCAGCTTCTACTTCTTCCAGTTCGGGACGATGAGTCGATATCCTCTGACCAAGCCGGGGTGGGCAGTCACCTTCGTATGCCCGTCCGTCATTGCTGGCGGAAAGTGGCAGTGCATAGACCACGCGCGGACCCTTGAAGGGAGCGAGTCCAACTGGAAGGTGCTGTGGAGGTGGGGGGAGGACTATCCGCACGCAGTAGTGACCAAGTCAGGGGAGTACTCCTTCACATTGGGATACTCGGCAACGTCTACAATGGAGAGTTTCCAAACGCTTTGGTAGGACCGCCAAGCTGCGAAGCCACCCAACTCCCAACAGGGCCAGTCGGCGCAGTATTCCGGGTGCATCCAGACCTGCGTGCGCCATTTGAACCCACGACTTTGTTCAGTGGCCTGCCCAGAAGAGCTCGAGTATGGCTCCGAATCGTAAAAGAAGCTGGAATCTGCCCCGGGGGGGAGTTGGACTAGGTTCGAATCCCTTCCAGCCCAGCTTCAAATAGCTCAGAATGAATTCTGTCTGTGTTAGCGCGCGCCTACGCAGCAAGATCTCGATTCTTCGAATCTCCCTTATTATCCGCTAGTCGGGGCCGGCCTAGATGAGCCTTGGAAAGCCACACTGACGAAGCGACCTTTGTTGTGAGCCGGAGAATCAAACCCGGACATGAGAGGGAGTACGAAGACTGGCTGGGACGCATTACCACTGTGGCCAAGGGTTTCCCTGGTTTCAAGGGGGCA
This sequence comes from Nitrososphaerales archaeon, assembly GCA_050011715.1. Lineage (GTDB taxonomy): Archaea > Thermoproteota > Nitrososphaeria > Nitrososphaerales > Gagatemarchaeaceae > UBA183. The sequence continues at coordinate 60,335 of JBEKIO010000001.1, forward strand.
ACGACGTTGGTCCCCAACGAAGGCGACCCCTACGTCAGGTACAACATCTGGCGATTCGAGAACAAGGCTACGCTCGATGCTTGGAAGAACTCTCCGTCTAGGCTCAGGCTGGTCGAGGAAGTCGAGAACTACGCTTCTCAGTATTACGCTGAGGCGACAGGGATGGAGACCTGGTTCGCCCTCCCAAACGTGGGGGCAATCGTAGTACCTCCAAAATGGAAGATGGCTTTGGTGACAATCTCAGGAGCCTACATTGTCAACCTCATTGATAACCTCGTTTTCGGTGCGTACTTCGACCCCTTTCCTCTGTGGGAAAGCTCCCTTTTCTACATCATTATCCTCGTCACACTGCTGACATACCTGGTGATGCCATACATGAGTCGGCTGCTCAGGAGTTGGCTCTACCCCTAGGCGGGACGGCTATAGCCAGGCAATCTGAACCAAGTCAAGTGCGGGCTCCGCACTCTGGACTACGTCCGGATTGCACACGTGCTGACTGCTCAGTAGGGAAAGCCCAACTTCTTCAAGATTTCAGAAAAGCGTGGCTGGAAAGCAAGTACAAACCATTGACGCAACCTGCAATTTCACTTATTCACTTTGCGAGTCTGTCCAAGAGAGACAATGGTCCCGATAGTTCCGACGCTTAAGATGGCGACCGCGGCACCCAGGTACTGGAGCAAGTCTCCCGTGTTTTGGTTGGGGTGTTCGGTAACCGACCGTTGAAGGTAGGCACCTAAGACGGTGATGGGCGAACCCGTTGGGTTAGAAATCGTGTAGTTTACAAACCTGGTCCCCTTCGGAATCGTGAAGGAAGCGTCGGCGTAATCCGAGTGGGTGCTGAATATTGTCCTGTTGACTGCGCCTACTGCAACGATTTGGAACTCCGGGATACCCGCAAACCCTGAAGAACTGATCACGACGTAGACGAGATTCAGTGTGATGGGAGTGGAGCTCACATCTCCTCCTTCTCCGAACCAGAATTTCGTGCCTCCCGGGGGCAGGGTGAAGTTGGTCGGAGAGAGGTCAATTCCATCGTTCAAGGTACGCGACTGGGAAGCAAGCAAAGAACCCGTTGCAATCATGGAGATGCCCAATAGTACCGCGAGCGTCAGCAGAATCGCAGACTCTCTCCTCCCGACTCTCGAACTTCTCAAGCGCCTTGACTCTGGCCGAGTCTGCTGGCTGACCCGTTCGGTCGCTTCGACGATTCTGATAGCCTCTTTCCCCTCGTCTGTCAAGCAATAACTGCCTTCAGAGTCGGTCTTGACGAGGGAACCCAGTTTACTCAGATGGAAGGAAAGGTTTCCATTGCTCTCGATGTTGACCAACCTCTTGAGTTCGGCGAATCTCAGCGGATGATTCGCCAACGTCTGCAGGATCAGAATCCTGGTCGGATGCGCGAGCGTCTCGTACAGCTCTGCATTAGCGGAGTTGAACTCGTCACCTGAGCTGCCTGCGGCTACCATGGTCGCCCCACGGAGGAATAAAGGGGGCCTCGATTTAATGCCTCAGTCATTGACTGACCGACAGGTGACAGCCTGTCCGAGGTCTTCGGTTGTTGACCCGCGCTACCGGACATGGATTGGCATGGATCTGGCCGGGCCTTGTCATCCTTTGCACGTGCTACTGTCGCTTTCATGTGCGGGGAGTGGGAACCGAACCTCAAGTTGGAATCGGGCACCCGACCTAACTTTCAGAGGCAGAACACCATATGGCGCCTGCCTACTTCATCTCTACTACTGATTTGACTCCAGGTGTATGTGACGGGCATCGGATAGCCCTTCACTTCATCTCTCCTCTAATGCCCGGTTTGGACCGTCAGCGGTCATCCAAACAACACGACGCATACGCCGACTGCGGCCACCACAAAGCCGACGAGCGCGTTGTTGTACCTTGGCGGGACCTTCCCGAAGACTCTGTCGAACCCCCACGAACCCAGAAGCACAAAGACCAGCAACGAGAGCATCGATGCAGGACCGAAGACTACCGCCGTGTCTAACGCCAAACTGAACCCGACAGGCACCGCCAAGACGAAGATGGGCAGGATGCTCAGGTCAGGCGAGAGGGCCGCTCCCAGTACGGCGAAGTATCCCACTTTCCGTCCCCCGGTTCCGCCGGCCTTGAGGTACTCGCTTTCGGCCTCCTCTTGGTAATCCTCGGTTCTCTTCGAAAGAAGCTCCCTGGCGCCGTAGGCCAGCCCTCCAACAAGCATCAAGACGCCTGTCCCGAGCGCTATCTGTGCCGACAATGATTCCGAGAAGAGAACGCCCACCCCCACGATAGCGAATCCGAGTACGACCGAGAGCAAGACGTGACCAAGACCTGTCACGAGACTCATCAGCAGCAACCGTCCCCGTGTCCATCTCGCGACCTTGCCGAGTAAACAGAGGGTCACCCAGTGGTCGGGCGCGGACATGTGGAGGGCTCCCACGAGCAAGGCCCCCAGGAGCAGCGGAGTCGCCTGCACCATGTCCTGTCCATCTGCCGTCTCTCTGTGTAGTTAAAGGGAATATGACCGATTGCCCTCAGTCATCGCCACCCAAGCCCTTCTGTCGACGAGGATTTGACCGGATGAAAGTAAGGGCGAAGATGGTCGCGAAGACCAAGAGGACGCCAGCCAGAAGCCAGAAGCCGCCGACGTACCCTGCAGAGGTCGCGACCACGTATCCGGTCACCAAGGGGCCCAGCGCCTGTCCAATGTCCATCACAGTGCCCAGGAAGCCCATCGCCGACCCCGAGGCCGAGCCCCCCGAGATGTCGGATACCAGGGCCGTTGTGGAGGAAGTGGCCTCTGAGAAGCCGAAGCCGTAGACGAGGGAGGTCATCAGCAGGATGGGGAATGAAGAAGTGATGGGAATCACCAGCAGAGGGAGGGAGCTCAGCACCAGACCGGCCGTGATGGGCCAGAAGCGACCGAAGCGGTCAGAAAGCCCGCCCATCACCGGCTTTGAAAAGACGACCGTCACTATCGGCACCCCCGCGATGAGAGTGATGGCCCCAACGCCCAACCCCACGTGCTGCGCGTACGCCACCATGAAGAACTCGAAGGAGCCGTAGACGAAGTACTGCGCCCCTTCGACCGAGCTGGCCACCACGACATGGAGGTCTCCAGCCAGGGTACGCAGCTGGGGCCCCAGGCTCCGTCGCTCCGCCGGCGCTGCGTCGACATCCTTCCCCCGCCTGAAGACCGCGAAGATGGCTACGAGCGTGGCCACGCCGGCCAAGCCCACGACCCAGTAGACATCGTGGTAGTCGCTGTTCGTCAGGACGAGTATTCCCCCTCCGAGGAAGGGTGCCAGACTCCTTCCGACCAGGGTCGACGACGAGAAAAGGGAGAGCTTCTCGGCCTTGCGCTGGGGATACCGGTCCACGATCACGGCGTTCGCCACCGGTACGAAGATTGCTGTGGCGAAGCCATGGTAGAACCTCACGATGACGAGCTCCAGGGGCGTGGCCACCAGCAGGTAGAGGAAAGGAGCGGTGGCGAAGACGATGGCGGAAACCCACATCACCTTCCTCCTCCCAACAGTGTCAGAGAGGGAGCCCGCGGGGAGGCTCACGAGGATTCCAGGAACGGTGGACGCCGCCGCGATGAGCCCCAGCGTGACCCCCTGGGCACCCAGGCTTTCAGAAAGCAAGGGTAGGATGGGGTTCTTGGACATCGTCGAGCTGAGTATGGCTAAGAGTCCCGCTACACAGAAGGCGAAGAAGAACTTGTCATCGGCCTTCAATCCGATGCGTCTCTCTGTGCGGCCTCGGAGGTCAGCTGGGCCTGCAACGAGTCGAAGACCACAAGGGCACGGGCCACCGTCTCCTGGTCGGACTTCGAGACTCGTGCGAGACCCCTGACCACCCTGAAGACCCCGGCAGTCTCCCTGAGCCTCGTCCTCGCGACGTCCTCCCCGGCGTCCACTTCGTAGTCGTGTATGATCTCCCCAATCCTCAGGGCCGCAGGGTCTCTTACTTGGTGCTTAGCCACCAAGGCGTCGTAGGAGGTGGAGACCCCCTCCACGGGGTTCACGTCTGCCCCGGGCAGCACGAACGGGATCGAACCGCTTGGCGGGGCCTCATCTCTCCCCACGAACACGAAGGTGGCATCGGGATCGATGAACCTCTTGATGAGCCAGGCTGAGGCGCACCTGTCCAGGTGCGGCTCGTGGCGTGTCGCCCAGAGCAACGGCTACGCCTTTGCAGCTTTTGCCTTGAAGAAGGCGTAGAGCGCGTCGTAGACGAAGAACTGCTTCGCCATGTTGTCGAAATCGTCCTTGGTGATGGCCCTGAATCCTCCCGCTATGGAGTTGAGCCCGGGCGATTCTGGCGTGAGGTTCCTGTTGGGCGTGTCGGCCCCCCGCACCACCTTGGCGAGCTCCAGGACTGCGGGGTCATTGATTGAGTACTTCTGAACGATCGCGTCGAAGCTGCACTGGTCCCCGTGATGCCCCAGCTCCACCCCGGCCGCGTCGTAGGGGATGGCCCCCTCGCTCCTCGCCACCTCGAGAACCCTGTCGGCGGGCACGAAGATGAACTCCGCGTCATGGTCCACGAAGTTCTTGATGAGCCATGGACAGGCAATTCTGTCCACCATCGCCTTCTCACGTGTTACCCATTTCATTGGCGCGCGCGCGCGACCAGATTACATAAGCCTATGCAGAGCTACAAATGGCAGAGTGGTCTTGCAGAGGGTGCCCCACCCCCAAGACGTAGCGGCCTCGGTGGGACTCGAACCCACGAATCAATCAATGGATTGCTCAGAAGAGCCCGAGTCTTGCCCCGATTCGTCAAAGAGGCTGGAATCTACTCCGGGGGGACAGGGACAACCATATGGATGCCCCAACTTGGCTCCGTCAGCATTTGACCATGGTAAGTATCGGTCTCAGGACCGGGGTGCGTTTCAGGACTAGGAGTTAGTTATCCGTAGAACTCTCCGATTCTCGGGAAGGCAGTAAGAAATCCTCCCGTATTCCTGTGAGTACAGTTGGGGTTCGGGCAGAACCAGCCGGCCACTGTGTAGATGAGGTCTTCACACTCGTCTCTTGGAGCCTGCGAGATGTCCGTCGGTGTGCCAGGAACGAAGGGTATGCGACCAGGGTCGATCCGTTGAGCTCCTGGCGGAATGTCTCTGAGAGACCCCCAGTGGGTCGATTCCAGATACGGCATCCCTTGAAGATGCGGCTGAGTGAACGGGATGTAGCGCGCGCGGACGGTCATAGCCAGGCAATCTGTACTCGAGTCAAATGCGGGGAGTGCCCAAACTCTGAAGCCCAAAGAGAGATGCCAGGACATGGGGATTCTTTCGAGTTTAGGCGCGGTCCAAGGCAGTACCCGCTACCGTGGAGTCACCGTGAGACCATCGCATCCCGTGCCCAAACCAGCATCCAGGTTTGACGGGCCCACTATGGGTCAGAATCATCCTCGAAGCCGTAACCGCTTTCCAGGGAACGTGTGGTCGCGACCAATAGTCACGCAGGAGGTATTCGCAGCTCCGAAGCGTCTCCACGGATAGCTTGATAAGACATGGGAGCGCGCGCGCACCCATGTCTGGCACGAGCAAGAGAAGCAAGGCAAAAGCGAAGGTGGAAGCCGACGTCAAGAAGGTCGGGCATGAAATGAAGATGGCTGGCAAGGACATCGAGAAGGCGGTCGAGAAGGGAGGTCGCGACCTAGAGAGAGCCGGCCGGAAGATAAGGAAAAAAGTCTGAAAGACGAAGTGGGTCGCAACTTCCGCTCCTCCTTTTGTACGAGCCGCCAAGGACTCTTACGGGGGTTCGAAGCAATCGAGCATCTCGCTAAGAGGTTCTCCTACGTCGCTTTCCAGTGCGCGCTACAAATCACACACTGATACTTCGATTTATGGCGTGCTAGCGCGAAGGGTCTAGGACTGTGGGGTGCCGAGCCCAGACGGGCTTGAACCCGCTCCACCGTTGCCCTTGCAGATGTCGCTCGTGTAGGTGTTCGCCGTCCCTTTAGTGCCTGAGCCTGTGGATTCGTCGTAGAAGCCATACTGCGTGTTCTTGTTCGCCGTGTTTCCGGTGAGGGTGCTGCTGTTGGAGTTTGAAAGGTAGAAGCCATTCTGCTTGTTGCTGTCCGCCGTGTTCTTGGTAAGATTGCTGTTGGAAGAGCTGGAAAGGTAGAAGCCGTTGTTGGTGTTCTTGCTCGCCGTGTTCTTGGTGAGAGTGTTGTTGGATGAGCCGTAAAGGTAGAAGCCATTCTGCTTGTTGCTGTCCGCCGTGTTCTTGGTAAGATTGCTGTTGGAAGAGCTGAAGAACTCGAAGCCAAGGTCGTCCTTGTTCGCCGTGTTCCCGGTGAGGGTGTTGTTGTTGGAGTCGTCGATGTAGAAGCCGTTGTTGGTGTTCTTGCTCGCCGTGTTCCCGGCGAGGGTGCTGTTGGTGGAAGAGTCGTCGAGCCAGAAGCCGTTGTTGGTGTTCTTGTTCGCCGTGTTCTTGGTGAGAGTGTTGTTGGAAGAGCTGGAAAGGTAGAAGCCACTGTTGGTGTTGTTGTTCGCCGTGTTCCCGGCGAGGGTGCTGTTGGTGGAAGAGTCGTCGAGCCAGAAGCCGTAGTGGTTCTCGGTCGCCGTGCTCTTGGTAAGAGTGTTGTTGGAAGAGCTGGAAAGGTAGAAGCCAGATGCGGTGTTGCCGGTCGCCGTGTTCCCGCTGAGTTTGTTGCTGGAAGAGCTGTCAAGGTAGAAGCCATAGTAGTTCTTGCTGGCCGTGCTCTTGGCGAGGGTGTTCTCGTCGGAAGAGGCGGAAAGATAGAAGCCATTGTTGGTGTTCTTGTTCGCCTTGTTCCCGCTGAGTTTGTTGCTGCTGGAAGAGTTATCAAGGAAGAAGCCATAGTTGTTACTCTTCGCAGAATTCTTGGTGAGTTTGTTGCTGGAAGAGCTGGAAAGGTAGAAGCCAGATGCGGTGTTGCCGGTCGCCGTGTTCCCGCTGAGTTTGTTGCTGGAAGAGCTGTCAAGGTAGAAGCCATCCTGTTTGTTGCTGTACGCCTTGTTCTTGGCAAGTGTGTTGCCTGAAGAAGCATGAAGGTAGAAACCATAGCTGCTGCTGTTCGCCGTGTTCCCGCTGAGTTTGTTGCTGTCGGAGGTGCTGTTGAGGAGGAAGCCATGACCATCGCTGTTCGCCGTGTTCCCGGTGAGGGTATTGCCGGAAGAGCTGGAAAGGTAGAAGCCATAGCTGTTGCTGTTCGCCTTGTTCTTGGTGAGGGTGTTCTTGCTGGAAGAGCTGCTGAGCAGGAAGCCGTAGTAAAATCCCGTGACGTTGCAGTTCTTGATCGTGACTTTTGTCATCCCAGTAAGATTAATCCCAACGTGTGCGCTTGTGCCCGTGCCGCTTATAGTGTTCCCGGCGCAGTTGAGGACTATGTTGCTGGCGCCTATGACGAGCCCATTCCCTGGGCAAGGGCCGATGGACGCACTCAGTTTCGTGTTTGCCGTGATCACGCTGCCACATCCGACTGAAGCGAAGACTGGGGCAGCCGAAAAGGCAAGCGTAGAACCCAGAACGGTAAAGAGAAGCAAGACGGCAAGCGGAATCTTCGTGGAGTGTCTATCCCTCAAGACTGACCGTTTGATACCAACACGCGTTATGTACGGCTTGGGGCGCGCGCGATCCACCATTGTCTATCTACCACTTGACACTGAAGCCGTACGCGTGGCCGTTTGTGCTGAGACTTAGCGTTCCGGCCTGCGTGGTGCCGGTCTTGCTTCCAGGGATCGTGGCCCAGGATACGACTGCCTGATATGATTCACGGTTTGGCAGTTGGACCGAGTATTCGCCATTGATGGCCACAGCCAAGAACTTCTGGCCTGTGACGGCATTCGTGAACTCGACACTCGCTGGATAGACGTCCGCCTTGTTCAGGGGAGAGAACCGGCCCGAGACCGTGACAGTCGGATACGCTTCTTTTGCTGGCATGGTCTCGATCGACCCGAACTTCACCAACTCCATGGACCTGTCCCCGTCCCTCACCTCTACCATGGATTCGTTGTCCAGGTTAACAGTCTCCGGGATACGGAAATTGAGTACTCCGTCACGTGGTAGTGGGAGCTCGGACCTTGCCACCCCGGCTGGGTCCAGAGCGCTAAGTTGCTTACCATCATAGGTAACCTTGCATCTCTCCACATACCTGTTTCCCTTGACGATGATGGCCCAGTTGCTAGGGAAGGGCGAAGTGACTCGCTCCTTGAAGGTCTCGAGATAGACCTCCGGCTGCAGCTTGTCCAAAAGGATAACCATTACCCGGTTGCCTACCTCTACATCGGATTGCTCTCGGACAGGAGCAACGACGAATTTCCCTGCTCCAGTCAGCCTCTCTACCATGCCTTCAACGACAAGAACACCTAGCTTCGATTCTGGTACCATCATCCTCTCCTTCCCTGATTTATCCTTCTCAGTACGAATAGACATGGTTGGAAATCATTGATCCCAATACTTATATTTTCCGCAACAGTAGAGCATAATTCGGAAAGTGGACTCTTCCAGACGCATAGCGCGCGCGCAAGAGTCTTTTGTCAATCTTGACTCTTTTACTGTAGTTTCTTCAAGACTCGGCTTATGGCCAAGGTTATTCATGAGCCGGGTTCCCTTTGCCGTTGTTCGCGATGACAACTGCCAGATTCCATTCTCCCGTTGCTCGGCAACGTACCATTCGAGAGCGATGCAGTTGCCTCCCTCTCTGACGGGAAAGCCTTTTGCCGGGAATGGTACGGGTGCTCGCTACTCCCACCCCACGCAACACATCAGCGCGAATCCTACGGAACGACACTATTTGTCTGCTGGTTTGCCTTCTGGTTGGCCTGTAACTACATTTCTCCCCGTGAGAAGTCTGTACAGTACCACGATGACTGCGATGACTATCAGTAGATGGATTAGCGCTCCGCCGAATCCGGTGATGAATCCGAATAGCCAGAGAACCACGAGAATTATGGCCACGGTCCAGAACAGGTCCACCCCGGACCTATTCGAGCTTGACATGGCTGCCTGTGCAGGGCAAGATTATATATGATTTACCGACGAAGGTTCCGTCAAGTTCTCGGCATCTCCACTGACTTCTTAGGGCTGTCAACTTTCGGCAGTTGAGATAGCCATAAATCATTGAAAGATGGCGTAGGTGGCAGTTTGAATGCAGGCACAAAGGTCGGCATCGTTGTGGTCGCGCTATTCCTGTTTGCCTTCTTCGTTCCTATCTTCCCCGACACGACGGCGTCTGCTTCTCTCTTCGGCGTGAATGTGTCGGTCACCACGAACGCGTCGCTTACGTTCCTAGCGTTTCAGTGTGGTTCTTTCTATGGTACCCACGTGACAGGCTCGCTTGGAGGCGGCGTATCAGGCTCCGTGCCAGTCGGCAGCGGTTATACCTTCAAGTGCGGTTGAGTAATCCGAGCTCTTTGGCTGCGGCCCCGGTCGGTATTGAGGACCACGGAAGAGGTTCCTGTCACTCGGAGGAGGCTCGAAGTCGGATTCAGGCCCTATGTCTGCCGGTAAACTCATAAGAATGGGTGTCTGTCATATCTGGCCGAGTTAGCATGAAGTCACCACCCGACGACCTTAAGAAGATCCTGGGGCAGAACGAGCGGATCCAGCACTACATCAAGGAGAAGATCTACCACCCGACAATCAACGTCGACTCTGTCGCCTTCACCAACGAAAGGATAATCCTCAGGCACCCGCACGCCATGGGGCTGAAGGAGGACTACACCGACTACAGCTACCAGGACGTCGCAAATGTCGTCCTGAAAAAGGGGATCAGGCGCTCTTCCCTGAAATGTACCTTGAGGCTTGGAGGAGAACCGCTCTCGCTGGACAACCTGCCCAACTCCGATGCTCAGAAAGCCTATGGCATCATCAGGGAGAACCTCAGCAGGAATAAGACGCCCTCCACCGCAGCCGCTTCAGGGGAAGCTCAGCATTTGGCGTAGGCGCCCGAACCTGGTTGTTGCCTAGCTAGGATTCCGGGCTGATTCCGTTTAGGGGATTCCACCCACCTCGTTTTTGCATTAGAGGGCCCCGTGAGATCCGAACCCAGATTCCGATTATGGCTGGTTTGGGCGCACTGCTCGACGGTTCCACGGTAACCACGCGGGAGTGAGTATCGCCTCAGACCACGCCTAAACTCGAAAGAATCCCTATGCCCCAGCAGCAGTGTTGGCGCTCCGCAGTTTGGGCACTGCTTGCTGGTTATCACGACGACGAACTGGAGCGCGTAAGGGAAGGGCATCGCACTTTAGGTTCAACTCCCCGGCTTCTTGGGGTTCAAATCCCCGATTTGGGATTCGTCTCATCAAACGGCGTGCCCCGGGGGGGATTTGAACCCCCGTCGCTACCTCGAGAGGGTAACATGCTTGACCGGGCTACACCACCGGGGCGTTGACACCCGGCGTTCGAAATGCCGAATTAAGCTTTGACGATGCGAGCAAAGGATTTCCCCTCTGGAGACCCTCCGACCTGACAGCCACCTGGGACCGGACTACTGCCAGGCGCTTAGGTACTCTGTTTCAGGACAGACTTCGCGGCAAGCTTGATGTCTGAAGGCTTCACAGTCTTCCGGCCAGCGTGGGCGGCCAATTCCACTGCGACCTTCGAGATCTGCAGACCCACAGCCTCCAGTTCCGACCTCAGTTCTATCGCCGCGTCGTCTCCCACCCTTTCAGCGCCGGCCTTCTTTATGACCCTGTAGACAGCCGCAAGGCCGAACTCCGAACTGGACATGGTTTAGCCAAAAGTAAGGGACCTTTAAGAACCTTTGGGCGATTAGAAGGATTTTCCGGCGTTTCTTGGTGTTTTGAGTTAGGAAAGGGCACTTGCCAACCACTACGTTCAGGTTTATGTCAGGAGCAGGAGGAGTGGTCTGAAATACCACCAGAGAGAGGGCTAGGCGTGCGTTTCATCGATTCGCACCTCCACCTGTGCGAGTACGGGTGCCACCTCCCGAGCCTGAACCTGGCCCGCGTCTCGGGAACCATGCTTCTCTCGTCAGCCATCGATCGGGCGAGCTCCATGGCAACGCTCGAGATAGCCAGAAGCGAGCACGGGCTGGTGAAGGCGTTCCTCGGAGTCCACCCCTCAGAGGCCGAGGCAGGAGACGACCTCGGATGGTTCGAAGGAGCTCTTCACGAAGCGACTGGCGCGGGCGAGCTCGGGCTGGATCCGAAGTACTCGGAGGTATCTCCGAAAAGCCCGCAGATGACCGCCTTTGTGAGGCAGCTTGAAGCGGTCGAGAAGGCGGGGAAACCGGTCCAAGTTCACTCGCGAGGGGCGGAGAAAGAATGCCTTGAGGTGCTCTCGACCTACGACGTGAAACCCGTCCTACTGCACTGGTTCCAGGGGGAGGCCGAGCAGAAAGAGGCCAACGACAGGGGATACTTCGTCTCCTTCGGGCCGGCCTTCCTGCACTCCAAGAGGCTCCAGAGAATGGCGTCCAGCGTCGACCCCGCGCTCGTTCTCACCGAATCGGATGGGCCAGTCACCTTCGCGCCTCTAGGCGGAGCGGGGGGGCCTTCTCTAATTCCAACCGTGGTCTTCGCGCTCGCAGAACTCTGGAGGCAGACCTTCCAAGACGCGGAGGAACGCCTCCTGCGGAACGGCCTCAGCTACCTGGACGTCAGCGGGAAGACTTAATCACCCCACCTGTCGAGGGAGCTACAAGTTTGGACAGGACCAGAAGGCTTTCCGAGATAATTCTGGAGAAGCACCCTGAGGCTTTCAGCGCAGACTACGAGAAGAACAAGGTTGCCCTCAAGGAACTGGCACTGATTCCTTCAAAGCAACTCAGAAACCACATCGCCGGGTACATCGCGAAATCGCTGAAGGAAGAGAAGGTCGAAGAAGCGCCTGAAGAAGTCAAGGCCGGGTAGACAATGGTCCTGGAAAGGAAGGGGGTCAAGGTGGACGTTAGGCCGGTCTCCTCTCTGATGCCGCACGAGGAAACCATTCCCGCCCACGTCGAGAGGATCGCATCGCAGATCGAACGAGAAGGAATTCAGAGAGACCCGATAATCTTCGACGCGGAAACCCAGACGGTCCTAGACGGGATGCACAGGCTGGCTGCTTTTGCCAGGCTCGGATTGGAATACGTGGTTTGCTGTCCGGTGGACTACAGCTCGAAGATGTTGGACCTGAACAGATGGGCAAGGGTGTACACCCCGCATGATAGCAAGGAAATGAACAAGGCACTTTTCGATGCCGGAATCTCGAAGAGGAACACCCTGCTCGAAGCGTTCACGGCCCTCAACGAGCGCAGAGGCGGGCTCGCGGCAATCAGCTCTCGCGACGTCCTCATGCCTGCGGCTCCCACGGACCTGGACGGGGCCTTTGCGATGATGAGGGCCCTGGACGAAATCGCACTGAAGTCGGGCTGGAAGGAGGAGTTCGTTCCTGAAGAAGACGTCGACGTCGCCATCCAGGAAGAGAGAAGAGTCGTGGTCCTAGTCCAGAGGCTCGGGAAGGACGACGTAGTCAAGGCGGCGAGGAACAAGAAGCTCTTCCCGCACAAGACATCGATGCATGCGGTGGACCCCAGACCCGTAGCGGTCGATGTACCTATCGAGAAGCTCAAGTCGAAGGCGGGCGCCCAGCTCGCAGAACAGCTCCGGCTCCCGGAAGGAAAAATGCTTCCCCCTGGCAGCGTCTACCAGGGCAGAAGGTATAAGGAAAGACTTCTCCTCTTGAACTGCAGTTGATTACCGTCAGGTGCCTAGGCCACATAGAGACGAGCGTCGGGGCGAAGGAAGTCCAGCTGGCGGAGGAGGCGCTCGATGCCGAAGAGATAATTGCGCGGCTGAGGACGCTCTCGGCCGAAGCGGACCCGGGATTCACGAAGTACAACACCCTGGTGATGGTGGAGGACGGCGAGGCGTTCGTGCCCGCGTCTGCGGGAAGGGTCGTGAAGAGCGGCCAGAAGGTCGTCCTGATACCGTTCTCGCACGGGGGGTGAAGCCATGGAAGCTCAAGTTGTCTCCATAGTCATCAGGGGGGGTGTGGACCCCGGCTCAGTCAGGAAGACAGTCGCAGCCAAGCTCCCTGGATCGATCGTGCAGACGGTCCGGGCAGACGCAGCCACAAACGGGTTCTTCGTCGAGATGATAGCGGCACAGACTCTCAGCGCGAACGGGACACAGAACCTGCTGGCCAAGAAACCGGAGGTCGACCTGCTCCTGCGCTTGGCGGGCACGACCCAAATCTCCAGGGCCATCGAACAGATGGGCGTTAAGAAGGGAGAGCCGTTCCTCTTGGTGATAGCGGGTCCCGCGAGGGGACTCGACGACCTGGGCGCGAAAGAGTTAGGCGGATCTGAGCTCGAGAGGCGGGAGCTGTCTTCCGACGAGCTGAACAGAATAGAGCAGGCCGCGCTCCTGAACGGCCCGAAGGCCTAGGTCGCCCGTTTCAGCTTCGTGATGCTGAGGATCTCGTTCGGGGCGAGGACGGAGACGCCGGTGTACTCGCCGAAGATCTGGATGAGCACGATCTTGTCCGGCGAGCCAAGGCTCACCTTCCTGTCGATCGCGTCGGCAATCGCGTCGATGAGCTGTTTGTCAGAATAGGGCGAGTCCCTCGTTTCGATCGTGATCCTGAAGCTTTCCGCGAGTCCTATATTCGGCGCCAGCTCGGTGACGGCGTTCACTATCTCTTCGATCTTGGTGTCGACGACTCTGCCCACAGGTATGACCCGCATGATGAACCTCACCTTGAACGGCTCGGAGCGGACGAACTCGCTGATGAACGAAAGCAGAGCCTTCGGGTTCTCCACATCGACCTCGAGGACGCCGTCGTAGGCCGACCTCTCGATGGTCACCTTTCTGATGCCCGAGAGCAACGCCACCTCCTTGAACTCAGCGGATGCCCGCGCTTCAAGGCCCTTGGCAGACGTCACGATCAGGTTCATCGTTCTCGCGTCTCGTCCGTCACCCCGACCTGACCCATCCTTAAAACTTGGATACCGTCGTCCACTACCCGAACGACCGTCGACTCAAGACCCTCGAGCCTCCCTCCGTCGAGTATCAGGTCCACGCGGTCGCCGAGCTGGTTGGCGGCCTCCGCGGCCGTCCGGGCAGAAGGCAGTCCCGAAAGGTTCGCGCTCGTCCCCGTGAGCCAGCCTCCGCAAGTCTCGATCAGAGTCACACAGAGGGGCAGGGCGGGCACCCGAACCCCCAGAGTTCCGGTCCCCTGATGGAGCAGGAAAGGGAGGCTCCGCTTCAGGGGAGCAACGATGGTCAAGGCACCTGGCCAGAACCGCCCCGCAAGTTCGAGGGCCTTATGGTTCATCTCGACCAGCTCCATCGCGGCGCCCTTCGAGGAGCAGAGGATGGGGATGGGCCTTTGGTCCCGCATCTTGGCCTCCGCGAGCCTCCGAACGGCGTCCTCATTGGTGGGGTCGCAGCCCAGCCCATAGACAGTATCTGTGGGATAGACAATCAATCCTCCGTGAACGACCACAGATCGCGCACCGTCTATCGAGCTTCTCTCAAAGCGGACGATGGTCCGGTCCAATTCTCGCGTGCCCGATTCACAGAGAGGTTTAATAGACTTGGGCGTCTTTTCTGGGTCGGAGCGGGATTCGAGCTCTTCCGGCGGTAGGATTGGCACCAGAGTGGACTCGCGACCTCCCCTTCAGACCATGTTTTCCATGAATAGCATTCCGTAGAACCTCCGACCAATCTTCAGCTCCTTCTCCATCCTCCCCGTGACGACAAACCCCGCTCTTTTGTACAGCTTGACAGCGACGCGCTGCTCAGGATTCACATATAGCCTCACCTTGACAATTCCCTTATTCTTTCGGATCAGCAACAGCGCGTGCTCCAGCAGTCTTGTGCCAACACCTTCACCCCGATGATTGGCGCTGACGTAGAAACCGTAGATCTCGGCAATGTGCTTGGTCTTGAGCCCCTCATCGAAGACGTAGACAATCATTCCGACAGGTCTGTCATCCGACAGGGCGAACAAGACATTCTGAATCCTTCTTCTCCATTCGTCTTCTGGGAGCCGTTCCGCTTCCTCGAATGAGCTGCCGTACGCCGATGGGTCGCGCTTCAGAGCTTCCAATCGCAGGTCTCTGTAGTCTCTCCATCGGTCAGCTGGGAGTCTTCTTATCTCAACCAAGTGAGGAAAGGGGTTGTCGCGTTTGAGCTAATTAATCTGCGCATTCCGTATCTACTCCAATGCCAGTCGAGCGATCAGATCATCCATGCTACGCCAACGCGCGCGAGCGCGCGCAGCGAAGTCAGAGACAGAGAGAAGGTCATGCGCGGAGTCAAGAACGTAGATTCACCAATCTTCAAGGGCTACCAGATTTACCACAACTACATCCGACCGCATCAGGGACTTGGAGGAGACACGCCAGCCGACCGAGTTGGAATCAAGGTCGGGGGCCAGAACAAGTGGCTGACGATTATCCAGAACGCGAGTCATGTTCAGAGGGAGACAGACTCTGGGGTAGAATCATGAGCATTCAAAATGGGCCGAAGAGAGAGAAGACCCAGTGTGCCACTATCAGCGCAAGCGCCACTACAACGGCTACTATCACCCAGAAGACCACGAGTCTTCGATTCATCTCTCTACCACTGTGTTTCGCGTTAGATAACCATGTCCAGTCGGTTAACAGCGAGAAAGTCGGGGGAAAATCCAGATGGCCGGTGAAGTTAGCAGAACCCACTTGGGAAACTCTTAATAGACTAATTGAAATCGCGCTGGCCGTCAAAAATGTCCGAAGAGGACCAGGAGTTGGAAGAAGACTTCGACGAGGACTCGGACGAGGACGGATGGGAAGAGGACTCGGACGAAGACGGATTCTAAGAAGACTCCCGACCCGGGACTCTGAGCGAGAAACCAGACCACACTTTAAGACCTGACTCCTGCCGACTTGGCGGCGTCGGCTTGACGATAATCCTCAACCTGAAGAACTATCCCGAGGTGCTCGGAGAGGGCTCGCTGAGGATCGCCGAAGCCGCGCAGCGAGCATCGTCGAAGACGGGTGCCCAGATCATCGTCGCCCCCCCGGGTGCGATGGTAGCGCTTGTCGCGTCCAGAGTGACGATCCCTGTCTTCAGCCAGACGGTCGGGAGCGAAACGGGCGATAAGACCACGGGAGCCTTCCTCCCTGAGGCGGTAAGGGCCGCAGGAGCAGAGGGGACGCTTCTCAACCACAGCGAGTCCCTCCGGCCTCTCAGCGAGCTGAAACGGCTAGTGCCTCGTCTCAGAGGGCTTTCGCTCGCGGTCTGTCTCTGCGCTGGCACGACCCCGCAGGCGGTCACCCTCGCGAGGCTGGAGTCAGACTACCTTGCTGTCGAGCCCCCAGAGCTGATAGGCTCGGGCGTGGCCGTATCAAAGGCGAAGCCCGAGCTTGTGAGCCGAACCGTTTCAAAGGCGAGGGAGACCGGATACAGCGGCAAGGTTCTGTGCGGGGCCGGAATCATCAGCGGGGAAGACGTGAGGAGGGCAGTCGAGCTGGGAGCGGACGGAGTTCTTGTTTCAAGCAGCGTCGTCAAGGCGAGGGACTGGCAATCAAAAATCGAGGAGCTCGCCCATTTCCTGAAGTGAGAAGGCTCGCGACGGCTGACGACTGAGGAAGCAACGCACTCGCAGGCTACAAGGGTCATTGCAACGATGCAAGAGACCGATGCGAGGGGCACGGCGTCACAGCGGTGTGAGCCGCGACGAAGTCAACTCCATACTCGAAGCCAGGAGCCGGTGTGGTTGAAGCCGGAATGGTCGAAGAAGCGATTGGGACGGTCGGGGGCTTCCCCTAGTTCGCTAGCCCGACGCAGAAACGAGCCGTTCGAGCTCGTGCAGGAGGGGCGCGCTGCCGAGGTAGGCAGGCGACGTCTCAGGGAGGCTCTTTGGCTCGATGTTCAGGATGTCCCTCCTTCCGTCGGTCGCGTAGCCTCCCGCCTGCTCGTTGATGTAGGCGATGGGGGCGGTCTCGTAAAGCACACGTAGCTTCCCCTGCGGCTTCCCGACCTGCTCCGGATACGCGAAGATACCTCCCCTCGACAGGACCTGGTTGTAGTCTCCCACGAAGGTCCCGCAGTAGCGCATCCTCATGCCCTTGGCCTCGAAGGAGTCGACGAAGTCGCGGACTGCGGGAATCCAGTCCTTCCTGGACCCTCCGATGCCATAGACCTCCGGCTTTGCCGGCACCTTAAGCTCGACACCAAGCAGCTCGAATGACATCTCGGTTCCCTTCTTCACCGCCACGAACCTGTGGACGCCCTTGCCGAAGGACAGAGTGATGGTGACTGTGTTGCCGTAGGTGACGTAGAGCGCCCCGGCGATGTTCCTCCCGGAGCAGGGCAGGCGCTTTGAATAGAACCCGAAGATGCTCCCAAGCGGGTTGTTCGTCTCGACGTTCGAGCTACCGTCGAGCGGATCCATGGCGACGCTGAGCTGCCCCCTTCCCTCGATGGACTCGGCCATCTCTTCGGACGCTACCTCCCCTACGAGGTTCGTCCCCGTCAGCGCCTCGACGAAGACATCGTTCGAGAAGACGTCAATCGCCTTCTGACGTTCCCCCGAAGGGTTGACTTCAGCGAGGAGGCCCGACTTGAAGGGTATGTTCTCCCAGACGGTCATGCTGGCCTTTGCGATCGCAGCCGTGATCAGGGCAAGGTCCTCGGGCGCGTTGAGCCTCAGGAACTCCTCCAGATTCATCTCTCGAATCCCCTGCGCTTCTCGTCTAATTTAGGCGTGCTGGTCTTCGGCTGACTAGAGATGAAGCGGCGACCCCTTCGAGCCCCCGGCCTGACCGCCTGGTTGTCGGGAGGCGCGGGTACGATGGGAAGGTGCTCTCCGGAGGCGAGATAGCCGAGGGCGTGAGTGATGGAACGGAGGCCGGGCTCGTTCTCGAAGGGATGCTCATCGCATGCGGAATCATGGAGCCAGAGGATTGGGCGGCGAAGCTCCTGGAACTCGCCAACCTGCCGGTCCTTGCAGAAGTGGGGTTCCGTCGCCAGACCAGCCTGGTTGGTTGCAGTTCCACGTTCTTCACTCGTTCTCTGATATGAGAATCCTCGAAATCCGTAAATAGGTTCCGAAAAAGGCGCCAACTCATGAGTCAGGCTAAGCCAAACCCATTCGAGAATTCACTCGAGCAGCTGCGGATCGCTGCAGAGTACTTAAAGCTCGACGAAGGCATTCACCAAATTCTATCCCATCCGAAGCGAGAACTGACAGTGTCGCTCCCGGTGAGGATGGACAACGGGAAGGTCAAGGTCTTCACAGGGTACAGAGTTCAGTACAACGATGCAAGAGGACCCTTCAAGGGAGGAATCAGGTACCACCCGGGCGTGACGCTGGACGAGGTAAGGGCCCTGGCGGCCTGGATGACCTGGAAGACCAGCGTCGTCAACATCCCCTACGGTGGAGCGAAGGGAGGCATCATCTGCGACCCGAAGAGCTTGTCCCTGGGAGAAAATGAGCGCATGACGCGCCGCTACGCGGCAGCCATTAGCCCAATTATCGGCCCCTACAAGGACATCCCCGCCCCTGACGTGTACACGAACGGCCAGACCATGGCATGGATCATGGACACCTTCAGCACCATCCAGGGTTACGCGTCACCTGGAGTCATCACAGGAAAACCAATCGCCCTGGGAGGCTCACTCGGAAGGGACAAGGCAACCGGAAGGGGATCAGTGTTCTGCACCGTCGAGGCGGCCAAGGTGAAGAAGATGGACCTGAAGAAGGCGACTTTTGCGGTCGAAGGCTACGGTAACGCCGGCTCCTTCTACTCGCAAATCCTTCAGACCTACGGGCCGAAGCTGATGGCAGCGAGCGACTCCAAGGGAGCGATCATGAGCAAGAACGGCATGGACGCCGACAAGCTCATCGCCCACAAGGAGAAGACCGGTTCCGTGGTTGGTTTCCCCGGTAGCCAGCCGATATCGGGCAAGGAGCTCCTCCAGATGGACGTAGACATCCTCAGCCCTTCAGCACTCGAAAACACCATCCTCCCAGACATCGCAAAGGGCATCAAGGCGAAGATCATCGCCGAGTGCGCCAACGGCCCAACAACCCCAGCTGCCGACAAGATCCTCGACGCGAACGGGGTCTTCCTGATCCCGGACATCCTCGCCAACGCTGGCGGCGTCATCGTCAGCTACCTCGAGTGGGTCCAGAACTTGGAGAGACTCGCGTGGACCGAGACGGAGGTCAACTCGATGCTCGAAAAGAAGATCACGGGCGCATTCAAGGACGTCCACGAAGCGAGCCTGAAGCACAACACTTCGATGAGGACGGGTGCCATGATTGTCGCCGTGGGCAGAGTCGCCGACGCAGTCAAGAGTCTCGGCATCTTCCCATAGACAACCTCTGAGCATTCAGGGCGCCTCCGGTATCGGACCGGCGGCGCTCTCATTCCTGTTTTCCTTTCTTTTGCGAAACTGCGAGACACTATTCTGCAACAGAGTCGAAATACCGTTAAATATGGTTGAGAGAAATTCGGAACAATGACCCGGGATAGGATGGCCCCGTTCCTGAGGAATGGCAAGAGCATGCTTCTGGCGTACGACCAGGGCCTGGAGCACGGACCGTCCAAGGACTTCGATGACCGGAATATCGACCCCGCATTCATAATGGAGACAGCTGCGAAGGGGGAGTTCAACGGTGTGGTGTTTCAGAAGGGCGTGGCCGAAAGGTACTATGACGGCAAGGTGCCTCTGATCGTCAAGGTCAACGGAAAGACGAGCCTCCCACAGGGAGAACCGGTTTCGAGGCAGGTGTGCTCTGTGGGGCACGCGGTTTCGCTGGGTGCGAAGGCCGTCGGTTACACAATCTATCTGGGGTCCAGCCACGAAGCGGAAATGCTGTCCGAGTTCGGCCGGATACAAGAGGAGGCGCACAGGCGCGGTGTCGCTGCCATAGCGTGGATCTATCCGAGGGGGGGCGGAGTCCAGAACGATGCTTCGAAGGAGATCGTAGCCTACGCGGCCAGGACGGGTCTCGAGCTGGGCGCGGACGCAGTGAAGATCAAGTACACAGGCGATAGCGCCTCATTCTCCTGGGCGGTCAAGTCAGCGGCTGGGACAAAGGTGTTCATGTCTGGCGGTCCGAAGGCCCCGACAGACGAGGCATTCCTTCAGCAAGTGAAGGGCGTGATGGATGCTGGCGCGACCGGTATTGCAGTGGGAAGAAATGTCTGGCAACACAAGGACCCTCCCAAGATGGCGAAGAGCCTGAGGAAGATCATCTTCGAGGGTCGGTCAGTCCAAGAAGCGCTGTCGATCTAACCGCCAGACTGTCACCGTCGTGGGCACCTCTGAGGACTAGCAACCGTGGACAGGGCCGACTCCAAACCAGAGGGCCAACGATGAACATGGATTCCTTGCAACCTTCGAAGGGGCGCGCACGGATTGAAACTGCCTGGCTAGGATTCCACCCTGTTCTGTTTCTTCGTCTTACCCCGCAAGCTCAAGGAAGGATGGCTGCAGAGCTGCTAAAGCTAAATCACCTTTGAGACATTCCGAGGATTGCGGAATGCCGGGTTCAGAACCGACCAAAATGCGCCTCTGGTGGGAAGCTCTTCGCTATCATTTTATTCCCCCGAGCATCTTTCCTGCAACCCTGGGCGCCGTGGTGGCCCTGAGTGCGAACCATGCGTTCTACCCGTTCTACTTCCTTCTCGTCCTGATCGGGGTGGTGATCAATCATATGGCGCTGAACATGGCCGACGACTACTTCGACTACGGACACTCGGTGGATAGGTCGAGGCCTAATGAAAAGAATCCCTACTCAGGCGGCAGCGGCACTCTAGGCCAGGGACTAATTCATCCATCAGCGATGCTCAGAGCCTGCGTCATCTGCTTCTCCGCAACAGTCGCAATTGGACTGTACTTGACGGTTGCCAGAGGCTTACCTGTGCTGGTTTTCGGTTTGGTCGGCGTTTCTTGTTCTGTCTTCTACGCTGCACCGCCGATAAGCTTCTCCCATCATGGTTTAGGTGAACTTGGCCAGCTCTTGAACTTCGGTACAACCATAGGTTTAGGATCCTACTTTGTCCAGACCCAAGAATTGAGTTTACAGGCATTCGCTGCCACCTTGCCGCTGGGAATAATGCTCTTCTCAATGATAATCATAAACGAAATCCCAGACTACCAAGAGGACCGACTGGCAGGAAAACTCACGCTCGTAGCAAAGTACGGAAAGGGGGCCGGCGTTCGCATGTACTTTGTAAGCTGGGCTTGCACCTACATGGTCATAACTCTGGGGGTGCTGTCCAGAGTGCTGCCACTGACAGCACTGCTCGCGTTCGCGTCGTTGCCTCTCGCCCTGAGATCGATGCAAACCTTGCGAAAGAACTACGAAGATTCCGTCAGACTGGCGCCCGCAAACCTGGACATGATAAAGGCCCACAGCGTGACAAGTTTGGGCCTGATCGCCGCGTATTCGATTCAAGGAGTAGCTAGCCATGCAAACATCGCGCAGCTGCTTATGCTCCTGCTGCTTTTGGCAATCTTCTATACTCCCGCCGTGCTCGCACTTAGGAAGTCGCGAGAATCTCAAATTCCGGGGACCCCAAATGGTTAAGGCTGTGACCTAACCCGAATCGGGTACATCTGTCGAGATGAGGCTCTCTTCAATCTTATCGTTCATAGCCCGGCTAGGGGCTGCACCCATATGGGTTCGAATCCTTTTCCCGAAATCGGGCCCCGCACTTCTAATTCGAGGCGGTCGCCCGGACTTCCGACAACAATGTGGTCGGAGATTCCTTAACAGGCAAGACCTTTGGGGACTACACGCAATTCAAGCAAATGCCGATATTACCAATTACGTTCTTTGATTGTGGCAGCAGCGGCATTGGAGGAATTAGTGGCATCACGAACAGCGGTGGCTGCATAGATAGCAGCGGCGATAGCATGTCTGGCAACATGCGCAGTCGCCATCGCTTGACCTGTGACACGGGCAGCAGAACGAGCCGCATCACCCTCTTCGACTTCACGCGCAGCCGCATGGGCCGCGAGTGCAGTCGTACGGACATCGGCCATCTTGAATACGCCCGTTTGCGCCCACGCGCATGTCGCTTCGATAGCTTCTCGAGGACGCTTGTCTTCTGGAGACCTTTCTTCAAAATGTGGCAATACGCGTTCAGCACAGTCAGCCCCCCAGATTGCTAGTTTTCTATGGTCAGTTCTGCTCGTAAGCCTTGCAATCCGTTGTCCATCCTCGTAACTGCCATTTTTGGTTTTTTCATATCATTACACTCCCAATTGAATTGCCCCTTCTATTATCATCAGCCGTCTGCGCGCGGCCGTACTGGGCTGAGAAGGGCACGGAGTCTCTTAGCGAGCCAACTCAAACAATGAGCTCATTCAACAGCTTGGCCGCACCTGACTTGGCCCATCGGTATGCAATGACACAAACAACGCATCCGAACGCAAGGCCTAGGCCCACTGCGATGCCATACGACAGTCCAAGCCCTTCAAGGTAGCCTGACATGAACGGCCAGAGGACCAGCGGGAACGCAGTGACTAATGCCAGGAGTACTCCCAGCAGCATTGCCAGAATCATCGCGCCAGGCTGAACGAACCGTGGTCTCGGCCTCTCTTGCAAGTCAGGGAATCTTGTTGCAACCCCAAGCCCAATGAAGACGCATTCCCCCACGATCACTATTGAGACCAGCAGCGAAGCCGCGAAACCAGTGACGGATGTTGACGCGAGAACCGATGAAACAACAAGCATGGCGAGTATTGTCACCATACCGAACAAAGATGCAACAAGCAGCTTGGCCCTAAGAAATACTCGGGGGGAGATCGGGAAGGCATAGATGTTGAGGATTGCTTTGCCTTCCTGTCCCACACTCGTCGTAGCGACGAGGATCGTCATGATTCCTCCTATGAGCCAGAAGGGATAGACCGTTGCCCCTCCGGGGCCCGAGTTGGACCCAGGAGTGGTGAGTTGCTGGACTACGATTAGTGCGACAAAGACGACCGGAATGGCGATGTACGGGAGCAGTTCTCTCCTTCTCGTGAACCCCTTCAAGTCCTTCCTGACTATGGCGGCTTCCACGGCGGACAGACCCAAAGATTGCAGAAAGCCAGCGCGAGGGTAGTATTCCGATTCCGTCACCTCGATGGTGACAGGAAGGGGGGACCAGTACTTGGCCCTGACCCTGACCGCGGCAAGGAGCACGAAGAGAGCGAAGAGCACCGTCAGCGCAGAGAAAGCGGCTGACTGGAGCGGCTGTCCTGCGATGAGGTAACTGACCGCTACGGAAGACCAGAAGAATGGGACGAGAAGCGCTGAGCTCACGACGCCGGAAAACGTGCCCACTACGTTGGACAAGATCACCGGATTGAACCCGAGTTCTACTGCCATGATAACGAGCACGGTCACAACAACCCGAATCACGACGGTGCCCCTCCCCGCCTTTCCATAGACGGCCGAGGTTACGCGGTTCAGGGCGGCTCTCATGATTTCAACCAGCGCGCCCGTTGCGAAGAGCACGACGAAGCTCAGTACCGCCGAGACCGCCCACGCGGGCAAAAGAGAGGCTCTCACCGCGAGAGGGAAAGTGACACCTAGCCCAAGTGCGACGATGAAAGAGTACATGAAGCTGACAGACAGGGTCGACGCCGAGACATAGTCCGTTTGCGACACAGGAAGCCAATTGACCACGTCGCTTGACGCAAACTTTGAAGAGACGCTCAGTTCGAAGAGGACCGCCGCGATGAATATGATCGGCGGTATGAGAGCCGGCAGTGAGGTCAAGGCCTGAAGCGTTATTGTGTTCAAGAGGCTGATCGTCTCCTCCGACATGACGCCCATCAGCCCTAGGACGCCGTAGACCAAGCCAGCTGCTACTACAAACACGATTGCGTCGATGAGAAGGATTACCTTCGGACTGTTGAAGAAGCGCATGCCGAGGGAACTCGAGCGTCCAGACCTCAGCTGGGATTTGACAAGGACGCCCGCAATCTTGTAGATACGCTTCGGGTTCACTTACTGAGCTCCTCTACTATGTCCCTCAGGTCTGAGGTTCCGGTGATCTTGAGGAACACCTCTTCCAGGGAGGACCCTGGGAGCCCAGCCTGCCTGCGAAGCTCGGGAACCGTCCCCTCTGCGAGAATCCTGCCCTGATACATGATGGCGACCCTGTCGCAGATGGCCTCAGCGATTTCCAAGACGTGCGTGCTGAACAGGACGCAAAAGCCCTCCTTCGCAAGACTGCGAAGGAGGTCCTTCACAATCCTGGCCGACCTAGGGTCGAGTCCGTTCAGTGCCTCGTCCAATATCAGTAGCCGTGGATGGTGCATGAGGGCAGCCGTTATCGCGATCTTCTGCTTCATGCCTTGAGAGTAGCCGCTGATCATCTGGTTTTCGTGGCCTACCATCTCCAGGGCGTTGAGGAACTGGGTGATTCTCTCCTTCCTGACGTCCAAGGTCATGCTGTACATGTCGGCCACAAAATCGAGATACTCGATACCGCTCAGGAACTCGTAGAGCTGTGCTGTCTCAGGAACATAACCCACCAACCGTTTGGTTTCGACCGCCTCACTGGCGACATCCTTGCCGAAGACGCGTATTGCGCCAGAATCTGGCTTGATCACACCGAGAATCAGTTTCATCGCAGTACTCTTCCCCGATCCGTTCGGACCGAGGAGACCTAGAATCTCGCCTTTCCGCAGCCTCAGGCTTATCCCGTCAACTGCACGTGTTGCACCGAATGACTTCGAAACGGTCTCAACTTCGAGCGCGATCGATTCGTCTACTCTTTCAGTGCCTAGCAAGCCGCGTCTTTCTGACCGTTGTCTGCAGAGGTTAAAGCGTTTTGACTGTGCTCCCAGGCGTAACCAGGCGTAAGGATGAAATGGATTGGGGGATTCGGACCTTACAACCAGTACCGTAAACAGCAGGGTTTTCGCTAATCTAGACAAACAAAGGTCGTTCTGCGCTTTTCCTGGCGGGCTGGTCACATCAATCTAGCCGCCGCAATCTGGGAATCGCGTTCAAGTCTTAAATGCCGCAGAATCTCAACGGAAGCTGATGTCCGAGAGCAGATTCTGCAGCAAGTGCGGCGCAGAGCTGCAGCCTGGTACCGCCTTCTGCCCGAAGTGCGGCGCTCCTGTCGGACAGGCCTCAGGCCCCACCGGGGCCCCAGTAAGCGGCATCGACGCGCTAATCAAAGATCCCGGCGTGCAGAGCTACTGGATCAGACGCTTCTTCGCCCTCGTCATCGACGTCATCGTCATCATCATCATTCTCGCAGTAATCGCCGTGTTCGCTGTGATACCTGCCTTCGTGCTATCTGGAACGGCTGGGGTGGTCTCCTTCTTCGTGGGGGTCTTCTCGATTGCAGCGGGGGTCATCGTCTTCTTCTACTTCGTCGTGGCCGAGGTGACCAGGGGAGCGACCTTTGGCAAGCATCTCCTTCACCTGAAGGTCATCGGGCCCAATGGGGGGAACCCCAACTTGATCGAGTCTCTCGTGAGGAACGTCAGCAAGATCTACTGGCTCCTGCTCCTCCTTGACGTCATCGTAGGCCTGGCCACCTCGAAGCAATACACTCAGAAGTTTAGCGACAAGATAGTCGGCACTTCGGTAGTGGGCTGGGCGTTAGGAACGCCATCAGAAGTAATCGGCGTAGTAGCAAACGAACCGGGAGTCTCGCGCAGCCTCGATTTCAGCAAGCCCGGGCAATCCGAGAATGTCAGAAGCAACGGCGGTGGGTTTCCACCTCACAGTCGTGCTGCAGTCAGGAGCGTCTGACGCTGTTTCAAAGGAAAGACAGAGAGCGGACCCGGTGGGGCCCGCACCCAAACAGGTCAGGAAAACGGATTCTACTGTGCGATCGACTCCGGCTGCGTCCTCAACTTGTGCGAGGGAAGGAAGGCTAGACGACCAAGCCGCCAAGCGGCCTTATTCCGTCAACGATCTATTCGTTCCGCGCAGACGGCGGACGAGTTCCTTCATTAGGCTCACTCCGATGTCGGGATCGGACCGCACAAGGCCCAAGAACGCCCAGGCAACCAGTACATAGCAGGTCGTTGGTGTGATCGCCACGACATCCGCGGATCTAGGCTGGTCGTCGATTAGGGTCATTTCACCAAAGAAGTCGCCCTTCTTGAGACCAGAGATCTTCTTGCCCTTACGCCGCACCTCCACGCTCCCGTCGGCTATCAGGTAGAACCCTACGCCTGTCTCGCCCTCCTTTACGATTGTCTCTCCTGGTTGGAAGGAGCGCTCCACGCATCGCTTGGCGATTGATTTCAGTTCCTTCTCCCTCAAACCTTTGAACAAAGAAACAGACCGGAGCATGTCAACCGTCGGTCCTTGAGACTTCTCCGGCAATTATGGAGTTTTCCAAGCGGGTGAGATTTAAACTCACTGCGCCGGCCGTCACGATTTCATTCGTGAGCGCGGACAGTTGGTCATGGTGGCAGATCAGTCCAGGCCCGGTGGGACTCGCCACCAAACAGGTCCGGAAAGTGGATTCTGGTCCGTCCCTAACCATGCCTAGGATTGTCCCGACCCAATTGGCAAACATGGTATTAGGGGCTTCAATTACTAGCTCTGACGCTAGATAGGGATATATCAGAGCGACCTGCAGAATCACGTCAGAATGTGCAAGAGTTGCATTTGGTCCACTTTGGACTTGGTTCCTTGTACGTGCAAGTGTGAAACTGCAAGCACCCTCCCCGAAGAAAAGGGCTCGAGAAAGTGCCATGATTGCGGTCACAAGCTGAAACTGGCCTAACTAAGTGCATCCTGTTAACGAGTTCTCGCCCAAACGGCAAGGCTTTGGCCAACTTGGATTCTAGCTCGTCGTCTTGGGTCCCTCAAATTCTCGTCCTGGGGCAACCCAACCTCAAATAGCGGGCCTGCCAATCGGTGGCGATGTCATGCCGCTGATTCTCCTGTGTGAAACGAATCACACGAGTTGAGTCAGTGACGGAGAAGTGGGATCCTCCAGGTGTTGTAATGCGTAAACCCCAGTGTGAGGTTTCACGCCAAACATCAGAACTGTGCCATCCCTGACGAACAATTTTGCGTAACTGGAACTCATCGAGAGGATGCGCGAGCGGATAGGCGAATCCTTTGGCAGGAAGAGAATGTGTGCGTCGTGCGACTGCGCGAGAGTGATTATCTCTTGAGACGTAACCTCAAGTAGTGAATCCAGGTCCGAGGCGAATAGATTCTCCAGTGCACTGACGGACTTTACGAGTAACACAGACCGATCCTTCGATTTCTCCCGCAGCCTTGTCGTCTCTCTAGTAACTAGTTCATGGATTTCATTGGGCGTAGCACTTTTCGGCAAGCTCGTTGTCTGAAGGTCGCTGGTCCTCACCACGTTGAGAATGCGGAGCCTGTCAGCTACAGCACTTTCGCCAAGCACCCTTGTCAGGATTGAGTTCGTTCGCTCATCGTTCGCGCCTGGCAATGGGAGAAGGATCGCACTCCTTCCCATCGATAGAAAGTTGATGATAGGAGGCAGCTCGATTGTTCTGAGCGCGGAGTAAGGAACGTTCTCATCATATTCGATGGCGAGAGTGCTCCCAGGAATCATGCCGCCAAACAGTCTATCCAGAGCGCCACTCCCAAAGGAATAGGATCCATCGATGTCAGGCCTTTGTGCAAATTTGCCTATCTTCGAGTAATCAGGAATGGCATAGGGTCCGAAAAACGTGAATTTTCCTTCTAGAAGTGTAAAGAGATACTTATGCTGAGGTATCTTTGTCCCACGCAGTTTGTGTATGATGAATTCTCGAACCGCACGGTCTTGTTCCTCAACCCTAAGCAACTCGAGGATCCCATCGACGAGGTAGTCTATGGTCGTGGCGCCGGGTTCCTCGCTGACGAAGATGAGCTGGGCGCCGGAATTGTTTGCGAGGGCCATTAGAGTCTTCTCGGCTCGTAACCTTTCTTTCTGGTCTAATTCCTTCGCGAGACCATCCCAACTATCAAACACAATGGTTCTGACTTTCTTGGGTTCTGTAAGTTGCATGACAAAATCCAGGACTGATGTCGCGTCCTCGAGCCTAATATCCAAGAAATCTTGATTGTCCAGGGTCTCCTTCATGGCCGGTATGTGCTCTTCAAGGAGTTCTTTTGGAACTCTTGAAGATATGTACGCGCCTTTCCCTTTGCCTGCTGCCTTGAGAATCTCAAGGGCGACTATTGTCTTGCCAGTGCCTGCGAGCCCCTTGATGAGCAAGGTTCTGACGGGACGCTGCGTGAATTGTTTCAAACCAAGTACCGTAGCAATCCGTGTCTCTGCCAGATCTTCGGCTCCAGAACCAGCCGTACTCCTTCGGCGATTCACCTGAGTAAGAGGTCTCAACCCGGGGCTTCTTCTAGTCGTCATGCTTTCACACTTCTCTGTATCTTGAGCATAGTCGCGCTGAAATTGAAGGGACCTTCTATGCTCAGGAGTTCTAGCGCCCACTTGAGCCTCCTTACAAGGTCCTTGACTATCGCCCTCTCCAGCGACAGTGTTGCCTTCTCGCCGAAAAGTGCAAGTAGCTTCCTATGGAATTCAGCCGGGTCAGGAAGACTACTAGTCATCTTCATGTGAGATAAGACCGCCGCAGCCCCACTTTCACCTAGAACCTTGTCCAACCCGCCGTGTACCGCATTGGCAAACGTGGTTGGGAAGTCTTCCGTCTCTGAAGTCGCTGACATTGAATTCAAGGACCAGCCTTGCACTCAGTGGTTAATGAGCGGACGATGGGCTTGGAAGCACCAGCCTCGGAAACACGAACCGAATTCGTTCTGTTAAGTCTCATTTGATTCTAGCCTCTAGAGGTTTAGTACGGCCCTGACGGCGAAGTAGAGCACGGAAAAAGGGAACAACAGAACTATTTTAGTATTCTGATAGCGTCAGGATATTGGATTGTGCGCATGCTGCAGTCTTGACACATAGACTTCACTCTACGCGTGACACCATGCACCACCCTGAAGGACTCGAGGATCGGAGATGTGACCTCGATTCCCTGCATCCGCATGATTGGCTTCGTGAGAACAGGGAGCTTGGCACGAGGGCGGCATAAACAAACCCAGCCAATGTGACATGTGTCGCAGCTAATCATCCTTTGACCTCGCAGACTTGGGAGGTCCCTTTCCTCTCCCAACCGACCTCAATACGGCAGCAAAGAGCACTGATCTGAACGCCTTATCAAAGAGCAATCCTGGGATAAGCGCAACAATAACATTCATCGCGATTGTGACTCCTTTGCGGAACTTCCTTGTTGCTACGAAGAAAGCAAAATCGCCGTTTGTCCTCCCCCTTGACTTGAAGTAGAGATAACCGGCGATGAGCTCGGCGAGGGTATCCCTGTCTAGGCTTAGGAGAATAGAATCAGCCAGCCTTAGGAAGGAAGGGGAGGAGGAGAGCCTTTGAATCTCCGCCTCATCAGAACTACTCAGGTTTGACCACCTTGGGAATTTCGAAGGGGCCGACGGATGAATGGAGATGTGAAAACCTGACATATAGTTTCAGTTTTGGTCAGCCTTCATGTGCTAGGCACCTTGACAGCCTGACAGTTTCTTCTGGAACTCGAGTCGTTTGATCTGTCGCCGAACCCGAACACTCCGTGCGGCTGGCGAACTCACTTGGACGCTTTTGATTGTATCGTCGCCCTAAGCGAGATGTCGATGGTGAGTCCATCGCCGTGTTTCTCCACCGAGAACTTGTATGCATCAACGGTAGCATCAAGCTTGTCCAGATACTCTCTAATCTGGTGTTCGTATGACGATATTCTGTCTCTCACGTCATCCAAAGACACGTGACCTCCTTTCTTTTCATTTCTTGACATGAATACTATCTCATTTATAGGATATATAAATTCGTGCGCGTCTCAATCATAGAAATCGGGCCTCTTCGTGGGAGGCCACAGTTGATTCAGTCTTGCCCAGTGACCGGTCAGTGGTGCTGAGAATCCCTGCACGGCCGGAGAGACTCATCACGCGAATCTCTTAGGTCAACCAAGTTCAAATCATGGCCTACAGTGCATTCGAATCATTCTAGATATCGACCACGGCCGCGTTGATACCATTGGATCATCGGGAGCGATGGCCTGTTGAACCGCCAACTGCTCAGAAGCGCCGTCTCTCTGTGCATACATTTATCTCAGGCTTCTCGCTCGTGGGCTTATTCTTCGGAGACGAGAAGACGACCAGTGAGTATCAGCTCCCAAAGTCGGTGATGAAATGGGTCGCGCTAGGGCTGCTCCTCACCTCCGCCGTTGTCATCGCAATCTCGATACTCTCGGGCGTGAAGTTTTCAGACATTACCAAGCTCGGCTACCTGACGTTCGCTCTTGCCGCTGGAGTGTCGGCATCTAGGCTGCTGGTCCAGATAGTGAGGTTCCGGGTGATTACCCTCGGTCTTTCGGGGGACCCCAAACCCAATCTTAGCGGGTTGGCGCTCACCAGAGTCGCAAGCGAGTTCGTTTCTCTCTCGACACCTGCGACGAGCATGGGCGTCTTCATACGCACCGCCTGGCTGAAAGGAAAGGGAATAGATGGAGGAAAGGCTCTCTCGATTGGCTACTTTGAGGTGCTGATCGAAATCTATGTCGGTGCCGGTCTCGCTCTCATCGCCGCGGTCTACGCCCTGACGAGAGGAGCCGTGGCGATCGGGTTAACAATAATCCTAGTTGCAACGATTCTGATCGTCGGGTACACCGTCGTTTTCATAATCCCGGCCCTAAAAGGCATTAAGGTCCCTCATTTTGTCTTCACCTTTTCACGCTATCTAGTAGGGGGACCAAGAGCAGAGGACCTCTATCTCCGTGCCGTCGTCGGAGCCCTGAATTTTTCACTTTCAGCCCGCGCGATCGTGAGCAGGAGCGCCCTGCCTGTCGTGGTCAAGGCTGTCGGCCTGACCATCATCGAGGACTTCTTGGCCGGTGCGGCTCTCTGGATCGTCTTGAACGCCTCAGGCCTGAAGATTGACCTAGTCTCTTCTACCCTGACAGCCTACGGCGTGGTCGCCATCGCCCAGATCCCGGTGACGATCGGCGGGGCCGGGATCACCGAACTCACGATGAAGTCCTACCTCACCACTGTGTACGGATTCTCCTCATGGGCGCCCATAGTACTGTGGCGAATCGCCACGTACCAGGTCCTTCTGGCGACAACCGGCCTAGTCTTCATTCTCTTCGTCCGTAAGGCCACCAAAGGTTCCAACAAGACATCACAGAAGGCGGGTTCGGACGCAATCGCGAGCAAGGCTCCGGGATTGACTGCGGCCGGAGTTGAGAAGGAGATCGTGAAGCTGGAGAGGCGCTATGGTGTCGTGAATACATTCAGGTTCGCGATCGCGGGTGCGGTGGGTTTTGGTGTCACCGAGGTCGTTCTGATCATCGGCCTCCTCAGCTTCTACGGAAAGCTGAGTCTTCCGCACGCGAGTTTCACCTCGCTCGCGCTCCTCGGGCTCGATGTTCTCTCGCTCGTGATTGGCGTCTCGGTTTCCTTCCTAATCAACGAGCGAATTACTGTTCACGTGCCGAAAACTGCGAAGGACGAAAAGGCGAACAGGTTCAAAAGACTTCTGAAGTTTCAGGCCGTGAGCGGGGTCGGGAATACAGGCATCATAGTGGTCCAGCTCGTCCTATTGGCGACTCTCGAGGTCTCGCCGCTCTTGGGTACAATCATAGGAGCGGTGGTCACCTATCCGATCGTGTACTTCATCTCGATCAGGTACGTCTGGAAAGCACACCGGACTAGATGACCGGTCTCCCTGGGTCCCTTCCGTTCCGAACCCTTGATCTGAGTCTCGACGCATGTAGAACGTTGCGTTGCACCCGTTGGTCTACACTCGGCATAGAAACGCGCGCGCAACTTGCGTTCTCAACCAAGTCTTCCTACGGCGAGGCGTTCGGCCATAATCGTTACTCCGCTTGGTATCAACCAATGGGTAATTATAATAAAGAATGCATCACGACGGAGCCTCGGATAAATGCAAAATGCCTCTCGCCACGACTGACAGACTGCGTTTCATCGAGTTTCTTGGACTCATAGCGGGGCTATTAATCGCGTTTGTATCTACCAATAGTATCTATTTCCCTTTTGGTCTACCCAGTGAGTCAGTGCTCGTTCTGCTGCTAATAATCTTCATTGCGTATTCGCTCTTTGTCTATGTCGAAATACTGTCGAGGGAAAAATCGAGTACCAAGTTCATACTCATGGCGGCTATTTACTTCTCGATTATTCTATCTCTGTTGTTCAGTGGGACTATTCTAAAGGCCCTTTCGATAGAAACCAGCACATCACCAGCAATCGGTGCTCTTCTGTTCACGGTATTGGTGCTCCTCTACAATCTCACTATTCTAATCCCAATCCAGAAAATCATGAGAGACGAACCAACAGAAAAGCCGAGGAATTCCCCTTCAGTGATTGGCTAGGACGATTCTACCAAGACTTCCTGCTCCTCGCTACGATTCTCGCTAGTTTGTGCTTCTTCCTGATCTGGTAGTCATTCTCTGGACAGCTTGTTCGTCACTATCTCAGATGATCATCATACAATTACAGGCTCTTTCTTAGGATCTGTTGGAAGAGGTTTCGAAGAGCGAATCTTCAACAAAACGAATGCGATGAGAATAACTAGGGCGCCGCCTGCAGCGATGTAGGGAATCTCGCTAAGACCAGAAAGTGCAACTTGCGGATTCATCATTCCCCCAAGGACTACTGCGAAGATCATGATTCCAACCGAGAAATAGAACAAAACCCTGTAGATCTCATCCGGCTTGAACTTCTTCAGCAGCTGTTTTCTGTCAAGCTCGCCTCCGACGAAGTTGATGACAACCCCGCCGGCGCCAATGGCGAATGGAATTGCGAATTGGGTGCTCATCTGATGTTCCGATAGGTCGATGAACTGGTGAAGACCAAGAGCTGAAGAAAAGAGCAGGAGCAGAGTGATGGCGGCAGATCCAAGGAGGATTCCCTGGTCAAACAACCCTCCGGAAAGTGCGGGTCCATAGGTTCTTCTCCACGGAAGTGTTTGCTCGCCTGGTTTCAAGTCCTTCGTAGTCTTTTTCGTCAGTACGGGGAGCTCGTTCTGAAGGAGGTAGATTTTGTGCTTTGAATCAAGCTCGATTCTATTGCCATTGTAATCATAAACGGCTCTGTTCAGCAGCCTGGTGAACGGGTACAACCACTCGACTCCTCTGTCCCTGGCCGTGGTGAGGGCGTCAAGAACTGTGTGGAGGAATGCTCCGAGGCCCAGGAACGGGTTGACCAAGCAAACCAGTCCGAGAAAGAGGAAGCTATGGCATAATGCCCTGTGCACTTGTCGGCGAGTAAAGGACTCCTTGCTAAAGAACCCGTACTCTCTGTCCAGGTCAGGAATCGCAGAGCCAATTCCAATTAGAAGGATTACTTCCGGTTTGCCGAAGAAAACCGCCCCGACAGCTATTCCGAATACGACGTGTGTTGGAAAATTCGTGTCGGCACACCTAGCTTCAAGTGATTCGCTTACTTCCTATAAAAACGGAAGCCGTCAAGAGAACGCACAGCCACGCTCAGAAGGACAAACGGAAGACTGGTCCTATGCTAGCCGTCGTTTCAGTATCTCTGCTTCTTGACCTGGATCCTCTCTGAAACTAGTAGGCCACTCCGTGCAAGTGCCTCTCGTCTCCGCAGGGAATCGATGGCCCTGAGGCAATCATTCTTGGTTTCGGATTCGTGAGGTCGCCCCTTGTCCTGGAGACGGTAAGGTCCTGTAAGCGTGTTCCTGATTCCCCGGGTCTCCTAGGTCTGAGAAGGAGCATATCTCGGGTACGGCGAACCCAAGAGAGAATTGATAGCAATTTCCCTGTCGCTCATCCAAGAACCACCAGCACAATTCCCAAGACAGTTCTCAACATCCTGCCTATCTGCCAGTAATGATTGTCCTTCACGCCCCTGCCAAAGAGACGCCAGTAGATCATGTTGGCCCCGCCCTCAGTTGCGAAAAACACGCCGATGGATTTGAAGAGTATCAAGCTGGCAAGCTCCAATCGGCGTTCCTGTTCACTTCGAAGCACCAGCCCTGCCCCTTGTCGTCTATCGCTACGATGTCCGGGAGAATCACCAAGAGCCCGGACCCGTCCTCCATGCTCGGGGCTAGCGTGATTGCTTTCAGTGACGCGGTCAGAGACCTGTTCTGGCGCAGGATTCCTCCGAACTCCGCCTCGGTCTGGCCATAGTTCACTCGCATGACGTCGCCCGCGGTTAGCACACCCTCTATTTCAGGTTGGGTCGCCGTCCGCGAGAACTCTGAGTTACGATGCGTGCATCCATCCGCGCCGGGTGTCGGGAAGGAATACACCGATGTGACTATCGTCTCCAACCGCATCAAATACCTCTCTGATGAGGAATTGAAGCAACTTGCCAACGTTTATGAAGCAAAGGTTAGATTAGAGAAACCTAAGGAAGTCGAAGATATGATTGGGAAGTTGAGTTTCGACAAATGACCAAGAAGAAGTCTGACAATTACGATTTGGAAATCCTCGAAGCTCGGTTTGAGTTGGCCGACCTTCTTTGGGAAGGCGCGGTGGAACCAACCCGCGAAGAAGAGCCTTACCCAGTCCAAACGTCTGAGTCTTAGAAGCCACAGGCCATCAACCGAGCCTTAACACCGACAAGGTCCTGAGGCATGACCTATGGTCGAGATGTGCCCAGAGTGCGGAAGCATCAAGGTCTCGCTACCCCGTACGACCAAGGAAGGACGAATGACCACAGTCTACTACCGATGCGACGAATGCGGGCATGAGTGGCAAGAGAAGAGATACCGTTAGCCATTAAACGGTTTTGGACAGCCCGAAGGACCCCCTAAACCAAACGGAGATTAGACAGAACCTCTGTTTGAATTACTTAAGTAACGTATCAGCATACGATTGGTGAGGTAAGACGGGACGCAAGTCCTCCGAACTCGAAGATTTTACGCCATTCTAATGGCTGTCCTCCTAGTCTCTGTGACATCAATCGCAGTGGTCTATGCCACCTATCCGCTACCCACAGCGCACAAATATGTCTACCACATCAATTTCCTTTGTGGATACCTATCAGGAACTGTGGATGCGAATCCAGGAACCTATTCGACACTGGTCAATGTCCTCGATCCTAGTTACCAGAAGACGAGTGCAACCGTCACTCTCGAAGTCAGAGACATGTCAGGAAGTCCAGGGCTATTCTCGACTTCTGAAGAGGTAGTCTATGACTCCCCTTGGGCCATAGGCTGCCTTCAGATCGAAAATCTGAGCCCCCTTTCCGGGCTCCCTGACGTGGGCTTCCTCACCATATACAGTAGCATCAAACTGGATGTCGTTGCTCAATACACAGTCGCGACGGCGACAACAACTTCCATAAGCACAATCTCCATCCCGGCAGAGACATTCACACCATAGGACAGCCTTCCCCTCTTTTTTCAACTCGGTGTTAGTCGGTCATCTGTGAGCCGACGCTTGGCAGGAGCCGAAACTTGACAGAGAAGATTTAGGGGGTCAGGAGCCGAGTTCTTGACAGAACCCGTAAGAAGCACGTCAGGAGCTGATGCGTCCCATCTCCCTGAAGTTTTCGGGGCCAGCTGTCAGGAATCATATTGCGCCAAACTCAGATTGTGCTGAATACCGGCGCGACGCTGACCGGTAGAGCGCTGGCACAGACCCAGGTCACATTGGACGCCAACACTGTCACAGCTCGTTAAGAAACTGCTTGTGGCTCGACCTCCCTCTTAGGCCAATGTAAGTTCGCTACCGCGGCCATAATTCGTCTTGCGACGAGATTACGGCCAAGAACTTGACGGAACCTTTACCAGCAAATCATAAATAACATTCCCCTGCACGAGCAACCATGTCAAGCTCGAATAGGTCTGGGGTGGACTTGTTCTGGACCGTGGCCATAATTCTAGTGGTTCTCTGGCTATTCGGATTCATCACCGGATTCGGCGGAGCGTTAATCCATCTACTGATAGTCATCGCAGTCATCGTGGTACTGTACAGACTCTTCACAGGGAGAAATGTAGTTACAGGCAAATGACCACACCCCAGAAACCGTCTTTTGTCGGATCATGTCAGGTTACCTGGGGCAGACTCTGAATGTCCTTCTCTGAGCGTGCGCAATCAACACTAAACCAGAAGTGCGCTTTCTGCGAAGAGGGATTACACGAGAAGTGCATTAGAATGAAGTCAGATCTATGCTGCTGCGGTGCCGAATCGAGCCTTCAGGTGACTCCTTCTTCCTCAGTTGAGCATCCTAGGGATGATAAGCAGGAAGAGGAAAGGACAAGACAAGAAGAAGCAAAGACAAAGCAGGAAGAGGAAAGGACAAGACAAGAAGAAGCAAAGACAAAGCAGGAAGAGGAAAGGACAAAACAAGAAGAGGCGAAGGCAAAGCAGGAAGAGGAAAGGACAAAACAAGTTGTACAAGAGGGGAAGATGAGCGTGCCTGTAAGGCTCAGCAGGAGTGATTCTGAAGAGATAGATCGAATGACAGGCATCAGCGTCGCGAAAAAGACAAATGGCCCGAAACGTAAAAGGGAGAGGAGGAGTTGAAGTTCGACGTCGATTCCAACTTGCCCGATCACCTTCAGGACGGAATTGCCGATTTCGACTGAGTTGTTCTTCTGATTTCCAAGTGAGCCCCTTTCAGCCGCCTCGGACCGCGCCTCGGCGGGTCGTAGTTGCGTCCAAGAACAAGTAGATGGAATTCCTCAAGAACGTCATTGAGACGGCGTGAGGTTCAGTCAAGCCTGCGGACAGGACTCAGGATTCTGCGGCTGTGAGCGCCGGGACACTCAATACCAGCCCTATTCGCAAGGCACAAGCGACATGATATTTCCTATGATGACCGTTAGCACTGTGCTTGGCAATGAAGGGGTATTCGCTTATCATCTTCTGGCAGGCATCACACAACGTTGGCAGATGACTCGAGCGACCACTCTTGATCCTGACAAGTGTTACTGAAAGGCTTCTGAACAACAAGCGGAGATCGGCCGCCGTCTCGTGTCTGGTTTCGTGACGTCTTGACACGGCCAACCCAG
Source organism: Nitrososphaerales archaeon (assembly GCA_050011715.1). Lineage (GTDB taxonomy): Archaea > Thermoproteota > Nitrososphaeria > Nitrososphaerales > Gagatemarchaeaceae > UBA183. The sequence goes on from JBEKIO010000001.1 coordinate 97,280, forward strand.
AAGGCTAATTCGAAGCCATCATTATGCTCATCGCCTAATCGGAGTGATTTGGCACATCATGAGGGAGTCATCAATACTGATGTGAAGCAACGATTCCGAATAACCGGCCAACTGTCAAGAAACGGACATTCGCCTTAGAGACAGGATAGCCCTCAGTCGCTCCATGGGTTCACAGGTGGAGGAATAGTATGAGCACGACGGAAAGAGAACGCAAGTTGCGGTAGTATCTCCGGGTGACGCAACTTGCGTCCAGCAGCTGCTAGGTCTTCATGATCCTTCGACCTGCTTTTCGCTTCCTGACTGGACCCTTCCCACCTGGCGTCTCGGCTGCGCGCCTCTTGGCCGCTTCCATCCTTCCACCTCTGCTCTTCTTTGCCATTTTTGAATTCACCTCCTTAGTCTTTTTTCTTCAGAAGCAATGTCTTACTTGCCCGTGACTACGTTTCTTCCTGTGAGAAGCCTATACACTATCACGATGACAGCTATGACCAGCAACAGATGGATCAACTCTCCGCCAGTCCCGCTGATGAATCCGAACAGCCAGAGAACTACGAGAATTATGGCTACCGTCCAGAATAGGTCCATTCCATAATCCTTCCCGGCTCATATTCGGGTCCAGCGATTATTTAATCCCTTTCTTGCTGAAGGAGCCTAGGACTCGGAGAACTCCGTCGAGCTTGTCAGCCGCGTGTCTGAGCCGCCGGGCCCGTCCCGGATTGTTCATCCCTATGCGGTGCGATAATCCTTATAAAATGAACAGACGAATCCGATGGTAGAGGCCTTGAGCAGCCCAGTCCTTCCCAGCCTTGGCAGCCTGACTTTGACGGACCTGCTTGTGACCATCATCGGCTTGGTCATTCTATGGATAGTCATCTCAATACCCGCGTGGTTGGCGGGCAAGGCAATCACCGGGGGGAAGTCTACCTTTGGCGACGCGATGGTCGCCACCCTGGTTGGCCCGATAGTCTACTTTGTGATCTTGATCGCGGTGGATTTCTTTCTAGGAACGGTGATTGGCTCAGGGGCATTCGTCATCGCCTTGATCCTGGCTTTCGTAGCCTGGATATGGGTCTACAAATCAAGCTTCGGAACGAGCTGGTTGGGCGGCCTCGGGATAGCCATACTCGCGGTAATCATCTTTGCCGTCATGAGCGTGATTCTCGGAGCCCTCTTCGGCATAGTGGTTCCCGCATCGTTCTTCCCTCACATCTAGGTAACTGCGACAAGCACTCTACAGACAACAACACCAAACCGCTCCGAAGGCAGAAGCTTCCACCTCAACTCATCAAGGGTAGAGGAAGGATTGCACCGGGTCCGCTACCAATTAGGTGTGTTTCTTGGTCTGGGTCGCGAGCAGCGCGCTGCGTCCGAGCAGTTTCTTGTTCAGGATGAAGATTATCACCTGGTCGCCCACGTCCACACCGACCGTTCCGCCAATCGGCTGGACTACGAACTTCCCGCCACCCGTGAGTCTTGCTACCGTCGCTTCGACGACCGCGACACCGGTCTTGGACTTGAATACCGTCGCCCTCTCCCTGCCCGCTCCGGCCCTCGAAACGCCTCTGCCCTTGTCAGTGGTTCGCTCCCGCTCGACCTCTCTTTCCTTATCTGATGACAAATTAGCTCAGCGGCTGCTATACAAACACATCTTATATAAACTGCAAGAGAAGATGGGGAATGCGTTTCGGTTCATGCATGAACATAGCAATACACCCAGAGAAGGCGGCCGAAGAAAAAATGAGCCGGCATGAACGAAGACAAGCGCGCCGAGTGGTTTGGCGCCGTTCTCTCCCTCCTCTATGAGTTCAACTGGACCATGAGCGAGACGGAGATATTGCGGCGCTCGATGAAGTTCTCGAACGTCGAAGATCTGCGTTCGCTATTAGCTGATCTCAAGAAAGCAGAACTAATCTCGGATCCTGTTCCCGGGAATTGGAAATTGACGAAGAAGGGGAAAGAGCTGGTCAGGAAGTCGCTCGGGTAGATCTACTGGACGCAGTTGAAGAGGTGGCTCCTGGCATCGCGTCGCTTCGTCTCCTCGACCACTGTCTGTCTCATGTTGCTGCTCAGCATCTCGACAGATTTGTGTTCCGTCCGAAAGACATAGCGCGCGCCCTACTGTTTCCTACCACCTTCGGGGCTTCGCATTTTGGGCGTTTTATCAGGCGTGAGCTCGCAGGTCACAATCTGCCCGAAGCGTGGGAAGCCCAGCTGGGCCCCCTATGTCATGCAAGTCGAGGGGAAGTACGGCCAGGTCTACAGATACCAAGTCTACCGGCATCCTGACGGTCGACGAGTAGAAGCCCCGAATCGCCGCGGCCGCCAGGGAGCGCTTGGCCTCAGAATCCCCGCGCTGGACGATGAGATACGCGTTGATGTAGTCGCCGAGCGGGTCGGTGTGTTTTCTCTTAGTCACTACGTCCGTGGGGCGTGATTCGAATACCGACCGGAGGTTGTCCTGAATCAATTCGTCCGGGGTCATGGCGATGCCCTTCCCGCGCAGCCAGCGGAAATACATGCATAGTTCGCCGGCGTACGCGCGGCGGGTCCTGACATTCCCGTGATTTCGCAGGAACGTTTCGACGCTCTTAGACGACCCCAGCTCCTCAAGGAACAGGCGGAGACCGTTCTCTGCCTTTCTGTCGGCTGTCATTCGGTTCTTAATAGACGGAATTTGTTTATCCACGGCCGCTAGCTTGTTTTCGGGCCACCCGCGGCCACGAGTAGCGAACTAGCCAGCTCATCGGCCGCCTGGTCGCGGTTCTCGACCGTGACGGTTATCGTCTCCTTCGCCTTCTCCCGAAGCTCTGCGAGCAGGTCGTCCTCCAGCCTTTCGTGGACGACCGCGAGGATCGGCTTCCCGGAGTCCAAGCAGGCCCTGACCCCCTTCCTGAACTCCGGGCTGACAAGCTCCATCGGCCCCACTTCGTCGATCACGATCACCTCGGAAGACACCGCGGCCTTCAACAGACCGGCGACCCCTACCGCCGAGAGGTCAGCGAGGTTGACACGGTACCGGCCCACCCTAGGACCGAGGCTGGCAGAGATGGAGGCGAGCTCTCCTCGGGTCCCGTCGGTAAGGTTGAGCACTTCGAAGCCGACCCTGGCCCCCTCGACCTTCCTCTCCGTCGTAGAGCAGCCCCCCACGATCAACCCGGCGCTCTTCAGCCTCAGGATGACCCTCGACACTATGGTCGACTTCCCCACTCCGGGCGGGCCGGTCAGGAGCCAGATGCCGCTCATGGGTGTCGCCGTCGGACTCGGTGGTAGAAGAACCTGTGCACCCCGTGGGCGCGATCCTGACCCGATTCACTTAACAGCGCAGAGTCCGAGGTCGTGAACTGGTTGAACCTCGTCCGGACGAGTGAAGGGAAGACTGTTCTGCTAGTCCCAAGGGAGAGCTTCTCGCCCGTCCCTCCGACCGTCCCAGTCTTCTACAACCCTGCGGCTTCCATCAACCGCTCCGTCTCGGTCGCAATCGTCGACGCGACCGGGGGGCACACTTTCTGCGACGCCCTGGCCGGAATCGGCGCACGGGGTCTGAGAGTGGCCGCGGAGGTGCGGAGGAATCCGAGCGTGACCCTGGTCGACATAAACAGGGAATCGGTCAGGCTGGCCCGGAGGAACGCCGGGCTCAACGGAGTCCGGGCGCGGTGCGAGTTCATCCCCGGCGAAGCGAACTCGTACCTCTACTCGAGGTATGGAAAGGGCGAGAAGGTCGACTACGTCGACGTCGACCCGTTCGGGACTCCAGTGCCGTACCTTCAGGCGGCCCTTCGCGCCACGAGGCACGGAGGGATAGCGTCGTTCACGGCCACCGACACCGCGGTCCTGTGCGGGGTGCACATCGGAGTGGCCCAAAGGCGTTACGGGGGGACGCCCGTCAACAACCACTTCCACCACGAGACCGGGATCAGACTCCTGCTCAACGCCGTGAGGAGGGAGGCGGCGTCGCTCGACCTCGGGGTCAGGCCCGTCGTGGTCCACAGCACCAGGCACTACATCAGGGTCTTCGTCAGGGTCGAGGTCGGCCCGTCAAAGGCAGAAGCGGCTCGGGGGAGCGAAGGATACGTGCTCTGGTGCAGGTCGTGCGGCCGTCTCACAGAAGGGCTGGTGCCGGAAGGCTCATGCGAGGAATGCGGGGCCCGCCTGAAGGTCGCGGGGCCGCTCTGGCTGGGGGAGCTGACCGAGACGAAGACCCTCCGCGACGCTGTAGCAGCTTCGGAGAGGCTCGAGCTTCCCGAGGCGACGAGGGTCCTGTCCTCTCTCCTGGGCGTGGACGAATTCCCGCCCTGGAGCTTCAGCATAGAGGGCATTTGTTCGGCTCTGCGCATCGCCTCTGTCTCGGACTCGACGGTCGCGGAGCGGCTGAGGAGCCAGGGGTACACGACCATCAGGCAGCCCCTCGAGAAGACAGGGCTGAAGACGGACGCCCAGTACTCTGCGGTCGCGGAAGCGATTCGCGAAGCGGCGGCCCAGGGCAGGAAGCAGAGAGGCAAGAGCTCTTTAGGGTGAGGCAGCTTCTTCCGCGGTGGGGACGCGCTGGCCGGGCCTCCATCCCTCGCAGTAGTAGTAGAGCTCGGAGCTGACGCTCCTGCTGGCCAGCGGTTTGATGGTGTGCACCACTCTGAAGCACTTCCGAAACTCGTCGCGGACTTCCTGGGAGCGCTCTCCTTCGAAGAGCTTGAAGAACCCCAGCCCATCCCGCCTAAGGACTGAATTCAAGAGGTCGAGGACTCTCAGGGTGAGGTCCACCTGCCTGCCTTGATCGAGTTCCCAGACCCCGGACACGGACGGAGCCAAGTCCGAAAGGGCGACATCGGCCATCCCCCCCAGGGATTCCAGGAGCTTCCGCTCGACCCTGGGATCGTGCACGTCCATCTCGATGGTCTTCAGGTTCTTCCCCCTGACCCTGATCGCGTGCAGGTCGACCCCGACCACGGCGCCGTCATCGCCAACCAATCGAGAAGCGACCTGCATCCACCCTCCCGGAGCGGCCCCGAAGTCGACGACCCTGTCGCCCGGCCTGATGAAGTGATACTTCTCGGTTGCCTGAATCAGCTTGAATGCGGCCCGGCTCCTGTATCCCTCCTCCTTGGCGAGCCTCCGGTAGAGGTCACGCCTGGCTTCTTGGAGCCTCATATGGTCCCAACGCCGGAGGGCGTTATCCCGCAGGAACCGCCGTCGGCACGACCAGACCCCCGGCGGCGCACATCTCTCCCACGACCCACGGGCCAATCAGCTGACAGACCTGCGGGCTGATTTGGCCGTCGACCGTGCACTTCGACTCGAACAGGCAGACTATACAAGGCGTCTTCTCGATCGAGGTCATGTCGGTCGGGAACCTCAACGGTGTCAGCTTGTAGGTCCAGCGTCCATCCTCCAAGACCTTGACCCGGCCTATCAGGCCCCGCCTCTCCAGCCTTATCGCGAGCCTGGAACCGTCCCGGCTCGTCAACCCGAGTTCCTTCCAGATTTCGCTCTGCAGGACGCCGTCCCTTCCCCTCTCGACCACCAGCTTGTAGACCCTCGAGGTCAGGTCGACCAGCTCCTCCTCCGTCCTCTCGATCGGGCGCGGGGGCTCCTCCAGCTTTTTTGCCTTCGGCTCCTTCCTAGGCTGGCTCGCGGGCTTTGCCGGAACCTGCTTCTGCTTCGCCTTCGGCTTCGGTTTTGCGTTGGTCATCTTGACGGCTCGAACTCCTGTCTAATCACGTAGTTGTCCAGTATCTCCCTGCAGCGGTTCCTCACGGTCACTTCTGTGACCTCGGCGAACTCCGCCACTTCTCTCTGGGGTAGGTGCTCCCCTACGAGGACGGAGGAGACGTAGACGTAGGCGGCCGCGAGCCCCGCCGGGGCCTTCCCGCTCGAGATCTTCGAGTCGATGGTCTGTCGCGAAAGGGACAGGGCCATCAGCTCCACCTTGGGGTTGATCTTCGCCATGTTGATCAGCTTCGAAATGTACTTGTCGACCGACTGCGGAGGGACGTACTCCTTCTCCACCTCCTTCAGGACGAGCCTGAAGTACCTCGCCACGCTGCCCTTGTCCATCCCGGCGGCGCGGGCCACCTCCTTCAGGGTCCTCGAAACACCGCACTTCCGGCACGCCAGGTAGACGGTCGCTGCCGTCATCCCGAGTATCGACTTGCTCTTGGCTACCTTCATCCTCGCCGAGGTCCGGTAGATCTGGGCCGCCGTCTCCGCCACGTTGTCCGGCAGGCTGAGGGTCTGGCAGAGTTCGCTGATTCTCGAAAGCACAATCGAGAGCCCCCTCTCCTCGCTGCTGTTCGTTCTGGAGCGGCTCTGCCACTTGCGCATCTTCTCGACAGTGGCCCGCATCGCGGGGTCGAGCATCTTGCCGTGAGAATCGCGCCCAGTCCTGCCGATCTCGGTCGAAAGCCCCATGTCGTGGAGCGAGAGCGTCGTAGGCGACCCGACGCGGACCCGCTTGTTCTTATCCTGGAGATCCATCGCCTTCCATTCAGGGCCGGCGTCCGCGGGTGCGTAGGTCACGTACCCGCAGTTGGAGCAGACCTTTTCCCCCTTCTCGGAGTCCCCGATCAGCCTGTCCCCGCAGACGGGGCAGGACGTAGTGTAAGCGTCGTCGTCTCCCCTCGCGTTCCAGAGCGTCAGTCCATTCACCCTTCCACATAGGCCGCGTCGCTGGCCTTCCCGATTCTGCTGCTCGTGACCGCAACGGAGGCGTAGGGAGCCCTGACAGGTCCGATGAGCTCGACCACCCTGCCTAGCCTCCTTCCCCTGTCGTCAAGGATGGGGGCGCCGGGCCTGACCTCTCTCGTGAGACGGACGATTAGCCGGCCACTCTTGGCTTGGTGTAGCAAGACGCCGACTTGTAACAACAAATGCGGTTGATGGCATTCCGGTCTTTAAACATTCGGGCTGGTCACTTCTTCTTCTGAAACGGCTGGCCGGGACCTTGTCTCCTCTGGGCAATCCCTCGAACTACCGAGAGCTCCTTCGCGACCTTCATCATGAGCGCGTGCTTCGGCTTCACCTTCGTCACCGAGACGTAGCCCGATTGTCTCGAGGGAGCCGATGGATACCGCGCGACCTGCGCGACTGGTTGAACGTTGAGCCTCCTGCAGGCCTCCGAGAGCTCCTCGATCGTGGGAGCCCGCGTGGCCGAATCAAGCGGGACCCGCCTCCCCTCCCTCCTCTTGAGCTCGGAGTTGAAGTAGTCCAGCCAGATTACGTACTTCTCGTATTCCTTCATTTACTTCGACTTCGTCAGGACCGCATTAACGACCCCGTCGTCGGTCGGGCGCGAGGTGACGACCGCCTCTCCGGCCTCGGTCTCGATGACCGCGCCTCTCGTGATAACGCCCCTTCGTTCGTAGTCTCTGTTGGCCGGGCTCTTCTTCACCCGTAGAATCTTGGACTTCGTCGCTTTGCCTTTGGCGTCCGAGACGTTCGCTACGTCGCAGAAGACAATCCCCATGGACACGCTTCCGCCCCTCATCCTCGAAGGCCTACTTTCTGTCTCTCCGACGAGCGGCTCGATGGCGTAGCCGTCGCGCTCGTACGCCCTCCTTCCTCTGGACGGACGGGATCTTCCCCCCGTCGCCTTCCGCTTGGTGAGGTTCTCCAGTGAGCGATTCATTCGATTGAGCCTTGTTGGAGGAAAGCCCTTCGCTGCCGGGTGTTAAGCGTTTTTGTCAGCGGTTCTGTCGACTTCGACGTTAGTTGCCAAACAGACGGTGCTAGCAACGAGAGGGCCAGCAACGAGACCAGAGTCAATGGCAGCATCTTGGACTTCAACGTGACCCCAACCTCCGGCGTGCCAACCCGTAGACAAGCAGGAAGGACGCAACCATCAGCACGAGCAAGTTGTTCAAGAGGTCAATCCTACTCGCAGACAAGGCGACGAACCCTTCGTTCGATAAGTCGAGCCCCTCGCCGCTGGAGCTCGCCGCCGTTACCGTGTTCGGCCTGACCCTTCCGCTGCTTGCTCTTTGCAGCCTTAGGCAGCCCGCGACTTCAAGAGTTGCGCATGGGAAGCCTTGGCCTGCGCAAGGTCACTGGAGCGTAAGACTCCGCCCTTCGAGCTGCCTCTTCATTAGGGCAACCTCGCGGCTGAGCCCGAAGTACTCTGAGAAGCGTCCGGTCGTCCTGTAGACCCTGCTCCGGCCCTGTTTCTCGCTCACCACGAAGCCTACCTCCTCGAGCTCCTTGAGGTGCTGGTAGGCTGCCGAGCTCCTCCGGAGGACCAACTCGCCCGCCGACAGTGGCTGGAAGTAGGCGATGAAGGAGAGGGTCCTGAGGGCGGCCCTAGAGAGGAGCGGGCGCGTCGCGAACCTCCGCGCGACCTGGGTATACTGAGCCCTGAGCTGCATCGCGAACCTGGGGCCGGGATACTCTACGACTTCTACGGCCTGCATGGCGGAGTTGACCGCCCGGGCGATCTCGCGAGCGACCGCCACGGCCTTCCTCTCGGAGGTGGTCCCGGCCACCTTGGCGATCTCGCCGGCGTCGAGAGGCCTCCCGGAGGCGTAGAGGGCGGCCTCCACCTTCGCGAGGGCCTCCTTTGCAGGGGGTTCTTTCTGCGTCTCACTCAAGCTGACCCACCGAGACCACCAGCGCGTCCTGGTCAGACTCGTCCTGCTCGACGACCACCTCCCCGCTGTTGGCCGCAAAGAGGATCAGGATGAAGACGCGGGCGGCGCCGATGGGGTCGAGGCCCCGTACCAGCTCGGAGAGCATCACCTTCCCTGTCGCCCTGAGCCGCTCGATCAGTATCTTGCGGTACTCCGACAGGACGACCTGAAGCGAGATGACGTATTCCTCCAGGTTGGGCGCCGGGAGCTCCGCGACCGATATCAGGCTCTGCTCGGACCCGCCCCGCTCGTCGACGATTATGTCCTTGAGAATCCTGGAGAGCTCGTCGAAGAGCTCATCGACGTTGGTGGAGTAGACCTCGTACCTGAAGGGCATGACTATGATCTGGGGCGGCTCGGAGCCGTCCACGAGCCTCCTCTGCGCCCTGAGCCGCTCGAAGAGGAAGAGCGTCTCGACCTTCAGCCTGTATATCGTCGCCGACGACAGCGCGGCGGTCCCCGCCGCCCTCATGTCGATGGTGTCGGACTGCGTGATCGCCTGCAGGAAGAGGTCCAGAAGCTGCGAGATGTCTATCTCCCAGGGGCTCCTGCGCTTGGCCAGCGAGGGGTCGATGAGGACGTTCAGCGGCGGCTTCGAGAGGAAGGCGGGGTCAGACACGCTGGGGCACCTCGGCCGGCTTGTAGTGAACCACTCTGGAGACCCCGCCCGTCGAGTACACTCCGTAGGTGATGTTGCTCTCGGCCACGAAGACGTCCCTCAGGGTTATCGCTATGATTTGAGCCCCCGAGGACCGGTCCTTGAAGAACCGGGCGAGGCTGCTGGAGTTGACCGCGTCGAGCGCGGCGTCGATCTCGTCGAAGAGATAGAACGGGTGCGACTGGACGGCCTGCATCGCCAGGATCATGGACACGCCGGTGACCGCCCTCTGGCCTCCGCTGTGCTGCGATGACTCGCGGAGCCCGTTCCCGAAGTCGGCCCTCAGGATCAGGCCCCCGCTGAAGATGTCTTCTGGGTTCTCGAGCTCCAGCATCGCGCGCCCTCCGGCCAGCCTTTCGAAGATCTCGCTGAAGCCCGAGCTGACCTTGTCGAAGGCGGTCATGAAGACCTTCCTCTTCTCCGACTCGACGCTCTCTATGAAGGTGATGATGGAGTTCCTTTCCTTTTCGAGCTCGTTGTGCCGGACGGAGAGGCTCTTGTAGTTGACGTACATTTCGGTGTACTGCCTGTCGGCGCTCCTGTTGACCGAGCTGACGACCTGTTGGTACTCGGCCTCGAGCTCCGCGAGCAGCGAATCGGCTGATTCGAAGGGCTCCAGCACCTCGCTGTAGCCGAGCATTCTGAGGCTTCCCAGCGCCTCCTCGACCTTCTCCTGGGTGGACGACGCCTGGCTGGACAGCGCGAACAGGTCCTTCTGGTTTCCGACCACCGAGCGCCCGATGGCGTCCCTCTCCTCCTTCAGACGCCTGACCTTGCCGTCGAACTCGTCTAGGAGGGGCTGGCTTCTCCTCGAGGACTCGAGGACCTTCTGGACCTTCTCCTCCATGACGCGCTTCTGCTCGGAGGCCTCCTTGATCTTCCTCGGCGCCTCCCTGGCGAACTGCTTGTTGGATTGGAGGTCCTCCATGGCATTGGCCAGGTCCTGCTCGTTGTTCTCCAGAGCTGGGAGGAGGACGTTCTCTAGGTTGGCCCTCTCCCTGGAAAGAAGGAGGTTCAGGTCGGAGACCCTGTTCCTGATAGAATCGATTTCGCCTGAGAGCGACCTGCTCGCGACGTCGACCTCGGCCAGCATTGCCTCTAGGCCGAGGGCCTGCGTCTCCGAGACCACGTTCTGCAGCGACGCGATGCCCCTCTGCAATGACCCCTTCCTGTCCGCGTTGAGCTTCAGCTTCGACTCCAACCTCTCGACGACGCCCGCCTGCCTCTGGTACTCGGCACTCATGTTCCTGAAGATGCTCTTGTACCTGTTCGCCATCCTGGTGATGGTCGTCGCCTCGGCCTTCAGGCTGGTGGCTGAGACGATCTTCCTAACGCGCTCCTTCATCAGCGAACGCGAATCCGATTCCAGCGAATCGAGCTCAGACCTCCGCCTGTCGATCGCTCCCTTCAGGGCGCCGACCGCGTCTTCGACCTCGCTCATCCCCTCGATGTTCTCGAGGCCCTCCATCAGGTTGACTAGGACCTCTTGGTAACCGTACATGAACGCGCGACCTCCCTGCTCGAAGACTTCGCCGTTCAGAGTGACGGCCCTGACGCCCTCCGAGGCCATCGTGTAGGCGAAGGCCTCAGTGTCCACCAGGACGGAGTCCCCCGCGAGGAAGTTGACGAGGCCCACGAACTCGGGTTCGCACTTGATCATGCTCGAGAGCGGGCCCATCACGCCCGCGGACCTCCCCACGTCCACTGCCTTCGAGCCCTCCACCTCGCTCAGCGGGATAACGGAGAAGGCCTTCGCTTTCAGCGACTTCGCGGCCCTGATCAACTGCGTCATCGACCGGAGGTCCTGCACTATGAAGGCCCCCATCCACTTGCCGATCACGGCATTGACCGCCTTCGAGTACGACTGCTGGTACTTCACGAGCTGCCCGAGGCGCCCCACGTACCCGGGTAGCCCCCCACCGTCGCAGAACTCCTGCAACCTAAGCTGCCCACTCCGCTCCCCGGAGAGGCTTTCGGACATGTGCTTGAACGCGTCCTCTCTGGACATCTCGGCCGCCGCCTTCTCAAGAATCTTCGACGCCCCCTCGATGGACGAGACGAGCTTATCCCTGGTCTTCTCGGTGCCCGAGAGGTCGTCGTCGATCCGGTTCAACTCCTTCGTAGAGGAGTCGTAAAGCTCGAAGAGCCTCTTCGTGTTGGCCTCCAACTTGCCGAGGACGTCCGAGTAGCCGTCGACTCTCAGCTTGAGTTCGTCGAGCCTCTTCCTCTCTGCGCCGAGGTTGGCGCTCGCCGCGTTAATCGCGAGGTCAACCTGGCCCGTCTTCTGGCCGAGGTCGGCGAGCTTCGCCTGGACTCGCCCGGTCTGTCTGCTCTTCCTCTCGATGGTCGACCGGAGCTCCTCGCCCGCCCGGAAGAACTCCTTGAGCCTCCCCGTCAGCTCCGCGTGGCGAGCGTCCAGCTTGGCCACGTCCGATGTGAGCTGCTTGACGTTGGACTCAGCCGCGCTGACTTCCCTCCTCTTGGTCGAGACGATCGTCTTGAGCTGCGGAACGCTCTCGCCTTCGAGGACCGACACGTTGTCCTCGGCCGACTTCAGGTCGGCCTCGAGCGTCTCCAGCTCGTTCTTCAGCTCTGCCAGCTGGTACTGGAGCTCGACGGTGCCAGCTCCTCCTCCCTGGATCACGTCCACGATGAAGCGCGTCTTCTCGCTCTCGACCTGGCCGATGCGGTTCTCGAAGTCGGCCATCCTGGCGTTCAGGTCCCCTATCCTACCTGTCAGCTCTTGCTCCTGGGCTCGGAGCGAGGAGAGCCGCTCCCTGAGCTCGTGGATCCTTCTCGATGTCCTGACGGCAGTCAGCCAGCTGATCTGTCCCTCGAGGAGGTTCGACCTGACGAGGTCGTTCCTCTGTGAGTCGAGCGAGTCCAGCATATTGCGCATCTCGCCGATCCGGGCCATCGCCACCTCCAGCCTCTGGTCTGCATGGCCCAGCTGCCTTTGGGCCTCCGCCTTTCGCTCGTCGAATTTCGATATGCCGACGACGCTCTCGATGACCTTCCTCTTCTCCTCCGGCGTCAAGTCGGCCATCTTCGTCGCCGCGCCTTGGGCGACGATGTTGAATCCCCCGGGAGAGAGGCCGGCCAGGTCGATGATCTCGGTCATCGCCGAGCGCGTCGTCTTTCGTCCGTTGATGTAATAGACGCTGTCGCCGTCGTCGCCTAGGTCCCTGGTTATCGTAACGAGATCCGAATCGACGGGGATCGCCCGGTCCGTGTTATCGAACTGGACCGTCACCCTGCATGATGTTAGCTTTCCGGAGCCGGGGACGTCCTCGCTCCTCGGGTCGTAGATCAGGCCGGAGAGCCTGCCGTTGGCCGCCCTCAGCGACTTCGGAGAGTTCTCTCCGATCGCGAATGTTATCGCGTCTGCGATGTTCGACTTGCCGCTTCCGTTTGGTCCGGTGATGACAGTGAACCCTTTTTCGAAGTTGACCACAGCTGTCCGGGGGCCAGAGGACTTGAACCCTCGCATCTCTAGCCTACGGATGTACGTCACCGCGCGGATTGCCCCGTCTGGAAGTCACGCTAGTGAAGCAATATAAGCACTCTCTTTGCATTGGCAAGAAGATGACGATTTACGGGGAAAGGCGCAAGAAGGTCCTTTCGCTTGCCAAAGGGAAGCAGGTTGCGGTCATGACGGGCGCCAACCTGTTCTACCTGACTGATTTCTGGGGAGGAGGGGCTGCGATAGTCCGTCCTGACAAGACGGTGGTCATTACGACCCCCCTCGAGGTCGACAGGGCTTCCGAGCTGGGCCAGGAGGTCGAGGTCGTGGTCGCCAAGGGATGGAAGCTCGTGCACGCCGCCCTCATGAAGCGCCTCGGGACGGGGCCGGTGGTGGTCGACGACGACTCCGCGTTCAAAGGGTCCAAGCGCTTCACGAAGCGCGCCGACCTGTTCCTGGAGGCGAGGCGGGTCAAGGACGAGGTGGAGTTGGCGAGGATAGAGAGGGCGTCGAAGGGGCTCGACAGGATCTACGAGGCACTGACTAAGGAGTTGAGGGCGGGTAGGACGGAGTGGGAGGTGGCGGCCGAGGTGATGAAGGTCGCAACTGCAAACGAGCTGACTCCCTCGGGCTCTGATTCCGCCCTGAGCCCGACGATAGTGGCGTCGGGGCCCAACGGAGCTCTTCCGCACTCGGAGCTGACGGCGAGGAGGATCAAGGAGGGTGACTTCGTGGTCGCGGACATATTCTTCAGGTATCGGGGGTACAACTCGGACGAAACCCGAACATTCGCGGTGGGGAGCGCCACCGCCGAAATGAAGAGGCACTACGCGACAGTCCTCGAGGCGCAGGAGAGCGCCTTGGACATCATCAGGGAGGGGACCGTCTGCGAGGACGTCCACATGGCGGCGGTCAAGGTCCTCAGGAAGGCCGGGGTGGAGAAGTACCTGAACCACAGCGTCGGGCACGGGGTCGGGATCGACATCCATGAGATGCCGCCGATTGGAAAGGGGAGCAAGTCGAGGCTGCTGGCGAACGACGTCGTGACCGACGAACCCGGCATATACTTCCCGGGGAGGTACGGAATCAGGATTGAAGACACGGTGAAGACGGGCAGAAAACCGGTCCTCCTTACGAAGTTCACGAAGGAACTGCTGACAGTCGGCTAGAGGCTTCCGCTAGGTCTCAGGACCCGAGCGCGCTGCCTCCCGATTTCGAAGACTTCGACAAGTGGTTTCGGGGACGAACCCCTTAGCGTCGCGGCGACTGCCTTAGCCCTTGCCGCAGTCGTGAGGGCGTGGACGGCGTACCCGATCATGTTCTGGCTCGCATGGGACGCGCCCGACGCCTTCGCCAGCCTGACAAGGTCCCTCACTTCAGGGGTCATCAGCCCGAGCCCCTCCGAGAAGCGCTCTCCCTCGGACGCCAAGGTCTCGAGGTTCGGTGATGCCGCCACGCGTCGGCGCGCCTTGTCTCCAAGCTCGTTGATTCTCCGGACCGTGTCCGGCCTGGAGATCGCGTCGCTCTTCTTGTATGGAGCAAGCGAGGCAGTGACAATCCTGGTCCCGATGGGATACTCCACGTTGAGGAACCTGGAAATCCCGGGGGCTCCCGCGCGAGTTATGAGTCCTGCCCCCGTCCCGTCGTAGGTGACCGAGACCGTGCCGAGGCCGGTCTTCTCGACGATGTCGGCGACGTGGGCATAGTAGGCAAGCTCGTGTTTTGCCAGTCTCAGTCCCATCGCCGCCGCAGTCGCGTAGACCCCCGATATCGCAGCCGCGGCGCTCGCGCCGAACCCGCACCCCACAGGGACGCCCATCGACTGCCTCAGGACCAGGCGGCCCCTCGGTCGACCCGGCCCCGAGAGCAGGAGCTCCACAGCTTTCCTGGTCGTCCTCGCGTGGTACCTCGGGTCTCCGTCCACTATGACCTCGACCGGGTGCTCTCCGCCGGCCTCCCTGAACATCGCCCTCGTCGTTACGCCCTTGGAGAGGATGTAGCCCCCGCCCGTGGCTCCCATTCTTCTGAAGTCGCCGTCTGCGTGCTGCTCGTAGCGGACGCTGAAGAAGTTGGTAATGGCTGCTGGAGCAAATGCTGTGGCAGCTCTATGCCCCAGACTGGCTCGCCCTCAGCTTGCTTCCTGCGATGACGCCGGTTATCGGGGCGAAGATCAAGACTATTGCGGCCGCGAGTTCGAAGTAGAGGGGACCGAACCCCGGTTCCGGGTTGGGGAGGGCAAACAAGAAGAATGCCGCACCAATCACCACGAAGGCGGCCGCGAACGCAAGGGCAATTGCTGTCTGCTTCGTGGTGACGGAACCAATCCAACGAGGCTCGTAGGAGAGGATCGCGGTCCTGCCGTAGAGGGGCTGGACCGCGCGAATCAAGATGGGAACGCCGACCAGTATCGCGGGTATCGAGGTCGTATTCCAGAAGACCACGAAGCCGAGGACCAGCGAATTCGGAAGGCCGAGGAAGAGCACGACGACGACCGCGGCGATGAGATTCCCCAAGGTGACAAAAGAAATCGTGGATGCGACGAAGCCTGCCCACGAGCGGTACCTCTTCGCGAACCACCCGAAGAGCAGGATGCCGAAGAAGTTCGCAGGGACCCCGGCCAAGAGGCTCAGAACTGGCGTCGTCGAGCCAAGCGGCACAAGGAAGATCACATCCCCGAGGAAGGTACCGATGCCGGCCCCGATAGCAGCAGGGAAGGTGTCGGCAACTATCGCAAAGAAGGCAGGAAGGAAGATTCCGATCAGAAGCTCGCCGACATGCCAGGGCGTCTGGATGGGCGCGGTAATCGCCTTCCCTAGGACGTACGTGACTGCGGTGATGACGATTACGGCGATCTTGGTTCCGACACTGGTCCGCCTCTGCTCCACGGATGAAGCCAGCTGGACGGCTCTGGTCGAGACACCAAGAGGACCCTTTGCCCCCGCGGCATTCAACGCGAGACAACGCGTGGAAAAGAGTATATCAATATGGTCTATGGTTTCTCTATAGAAGTCTAGACTTTTCGTGGTCTCCCGGTCCGTCTATCGCCGCCGTCGCGCGCGGCTCGTGCCTGTGCCGAGAGAAGAGAGTCGCTCACTTGAAGTACACCAACCACAACAGGTGCCCCTGCGCGTACTGAGTGATGGCCCTCATCACATCTGGTTTGGCGCGCGCGCACCGGCAGACTTCTTGATGCCTGGCAAACTTGCTCCTCAGGGCGAGGACGCTCCCTCTCAAGGAGTGACTCCCATTGCAGAACCCATGTGCCACTGGTGCAGATGTTCACAGGCCTAGGTTCTGCCTGGGACACCCCATTGAAACGCGTCAATGGAACGCGTTGACAGAGGCCAGTAGTCGCCCAGTTCCCCTTATCATTTCACTTCGTGAAGCGTGGTAACAATCTATAAGAACTCAAATTTCGCCCGGCAGCATGCGATGGGCCTGGGAAGATACATCGCCCGGAAGACCGTGTATACTATCCTGCTATTGTTTGTGATTGTGGCTTTCAACTTTGTGCTGTTTCAGATTCTTCCTTTTGTGACGGCATGCCCCAACCAGACCATATCCGAGTGCGCCTCGAGACTCTACGCCCCTGAACAGCCACCCAGAGGCGTTCAAAATGTGACCGAGTGGTACCAAGTGATCAGGGCCAGAATCATCCTCGCATACGGCTTCGACAAACCCATTGGTGTGAGGTTTCTTGACTACTACAAGAACATGTTCACATTCAACTTCGGCTATAATCTGGGCGACATTCTGGGAGGGACCGTATTGGGCACAATCGAGGCGAGGACGCCGTTTACCCTCCTTCTTCTCGGAAGCTCCACGGTAGCAGCATTCGTAATCGGGATTGGTCTTGGCGTCGTTGCCTCGGCGAAGAGAGGCAAGGTGCTGGACGTTTCGTCCCTGGCTGTCCTACTCTTTCTCAACTCTCTGCCCGTCTTCTTTCTCGGAGGAATGCTCGAAATCATCCAGCTCGGGACGACGGGCACGTTCTATAAACCCTGGGGAGCGGCCATCCTCGGCGTCCATGGAACCTGGCCCATCTACGAGGCCACGCTTCGGGCACTCTTCCTCCCGTTCCTGACCCTCACACTGGTTGGCATAGGAGGTGTGTTCTTGACGCAGCGGGCGGTCATGATCGACACATTAGCCGAAGACTACATCATAATGGCCCGTGCGAAGGGAGTTCCGGAAAGGACAGTTCTCTACAAGCACGCTCTGCGCAACGCGATTCTCCCCATAGTCACGGCATTCGCCCTTTCCATCGGATTCATACTGTCGGGGGCCATAATCACGGAGACCGTCTTCCAATGGAACGGACTGGGGTACGCAATCTACCTGTCAGTTGTAGCGAACGATTTCCCGTTTGCCCAGGCTATGTTCTTCATCATATCGGTCATGGTACTCATCGCCATATTCTGCGCGGAGGTCGCTTACGGGTTTCTGGACCCAAGAGTGAGCAGGACTTAGGTGGTCCAGTTGGAGATTAGGAGAGCGTCTCCGTTCAGCGGAGTGATAAGAAGCGCCAGGCTGTATCTGAAGTCAAAGATTGGAGTAATCGGATTGGCCATCATCATCTTCTTCGTGCTCCTCGCGGTCTTCGCTCCGCAGCTAGACTCGAACGACCCCGTCTTCGGTACCAATGTGGCAGCCCCGTGGTCAATTCCGGCTTGGGCAACAGTCTTTCCTCAGTACCAAGGCATAGCGGTCACGTCCTACACGGTCTCGCCAATCAACTTCGGGAGTCAGGGACTCGGCGGGTGGACCTTCACTGGGCCATCCGCGGGAAGCGCCCTCCACTCTATCTCACCCGTCGTGCCGAATAAAGGAGGGTTTCTCCCCCGCAACCCTACAGGCAGCTTGATGGTCAACGCATCCATCTCATCATCAGCGCCAACCACCACGAACCCGTACCTTCCCGGGGGGCGGGTATTCTTTTCGCTGACCCAGACATTCCATTGGACGTCCAAGCCGCCGAGCGGTGTCAACGTCAACGCCACCGTCCAAGCCGTCAAGATGAACAATGTGTCAGTCATCTATCTCAACTACATCTTTTCGACCCCGACACGGAACTACTCACTATCAACTGCCTCGAGCCTTCTGATTGGGCCGATGGTAACAATCACCCCAAGTGAATTGGGCACCTGGAAGCAAGATTACATCCAATCCGGCATCCTTGCCTCATCCGGAATCAAAGACTTCTCCGGTGTTTCGTATCCTTCGAGACTCATCTTCAACCAGACAGGAACCTACAGGTTCATAGTGGAAGTCCAGGGCGTTCCCTCAGGCAGCAACCCTTCGATTTCTGTCCGAATCGCTTCGGCCAGCGTGAAGGTTCTTGGAGGTGCATACGGCGTTTTAGGAACTGACAATGAAGGAAGAGACGTCTTCTCCCAGTTCGTGTGGGGTGCTCGAATCTCCCTTTTGATCGGAATACTTTCAGGGGTAGGGGCGGTAGGTCTAGGCACGCTTGCAGGGATAGCGGCAGGTTATCTGGGAGGTTTCTGGGACGAGGTCATAGGCAGGATAACTGACTTCGTCCTTGTGCTTCCGTTTCTGCCGCTTCTGATAATCCTGACGTTCATCATGAGTCAGAATTCTTTTCTCGCAAAATCAATCTACACTTGGGTCATCGTCATCTTTGCGATTCTCTCTTGGCCGACCATTGCAAAGATCGTAAGAAGCCAAGTGCTCTCCGTCAAGGAAAGGTCGTACGTCGAAGCCTCTCGGGCGCTTGGGGCTGACACAGGCCACGTGCTGAGGAAGCACATACTACCAAACGTTACTGGGCTTGTGTATTCGCAGGTAGCCCTCAATGTGTCTGGGTTCATTCTACTGGAAGCCGCCCTTGACTTTCTCACGGTCTCGCTTTACTCTCCTGGTGTGACAAGCTGGGGGATCATGTTGACACAGGCGCTCCCTGACGCGACTGGGAACTCAGCTGCAAGCTACGTTTGGTGGTGGTTCCTCCCGCCGGGCATAGCAATCGCACTGCTTTCTCTGGCCTTTGTGCTCGTAGGATTCGCCCTGGATTCCATATTCAACCCGAGGTTGCGGGCGAGGTGACTCCACCCGTTCTCAAGGTCGAGGGGCTTCGAATGTACTTCAACACGAAGGATGGAGACGTGAAAGCGGTCGACGGAGTGGGTTTCGAGATTGCCGAGCGCGAGATACTGGGCATCGTGGGAGAGAGCGGGTGCGGGAAGTCGAGCCTTGCCAGCACCATCCTCAAGCTCCTTCCTCACAATGCGAAACTGGTCGAAGGCAAGATCCTGCTGGAAGGGAAAGACCTTGTCCCCCTAAGCGATGCGGAGATGAGGAGCAAGATCAGATGGACCAAGATTTCGCTCGTCCCGCAGGGTGCCATGAACGCGCTCAACCCAGTTTTCAGAGTTGGAGACCAAATCTCAGAGGCCATAACTCTGCACACCGATACCTCAAGGTCGGCGGCGAAGGTGAGGACCGGCCAGTTGCTCAAGCTCGTCGGTGTGGACCCATCTAGGGCTAGTCACTACCCCCACGAGTTCAGCGGGGGCATGAAGCAGAGGGCCATGATTGCAATGTCTCTTGCCCTCAACCCGCGTCTGCTGATTGCCGACGAGCCCACGACAGCACTCGACGTAATTGTCCAGGCCGGAATAATCAGGCTCCTGATGAGCATTAGGGATGAGTTCGGCACGGCCATCATTCTCATCAGTCACGACCTGGCACTCGTAGCACAAATGAGCGACAAGACTGCGATAATGTACGCAGGAGAGTTTGTGGAGTACGGTTCGAGCTCAGATGTCTACGGGACGCCACTTCACCCGTACACTATAGGTCTGGTAGGGGCGTTCGCGGACATCAGGAAGCCCAAGGAACCTCTGACATCGATTCCCGGGTCGCCTCCAAACCTGATAACTCCGCCGGAGGGGTGCAGATTCAACCCCAGGTGCCCCTATGCTGCCGACCTCTGTAGGAGCAAGGAGCCCCCCATTGAGGAAGCCTCTCCGGGCCACCTTGTGGCCTGCCACTTCTGGAAGGACATCAAAGCAGAAAAAAAGAGCCAGGAGGAGAGGGAAACTGATAGACAAGAAGAGAGAGGAACAGGAGACGCAAGGAGAGGAGTCGGTCAGTGAGCGAACTCGACAAGGCGACAAGGGAGGCTACCAGCAAAGTGGAGACGTGGCTTCTGTTCGCCTGGATGTTGGCTGCTCTCGCCATGCTTGCTACTGCAGCGACTCTCATCTACTTTGAGTTCGGGCTGGCACTAATCGCATTAGGTTCTGCGAAGATATCGCTTGGGACAGTGGGAGCCTTGTTTTTCGTTCCCACCGTAGTTGATGGCCTCTTGCTCAGACGCGCTGGTCGGATGAGGGCCGCAGCACTGCGAGAGGATACTGTCGGCCTTAGGAGGCTTGATTCCACTTGGTGGTCACTTGCAACTATCGCAGTTTCGGTCGCGGTTCCCATAGTAGTGTTTGTTCCCGGCTCGCCGGAGTACGTCAAGCTTGATTTCGTTGGAAGAGTGTTCACTGCGCTTCCAGCCCTAGGTGCAATTCCAGGAATCATGCTGATTCTCCTCCGTGGTCCAATTGGAGAGCTGAAGCCCCCTCAACTCCCGCCCTCAGACGCCATACTTGAAGTCGTGCACCTGAAGAAGTACTTTGGCGTCAGGCGGAGCTTGTCCGAGGCATTTAGAAGGTCTGCGGGGGGGATGGTCCACGCCGTGGACGACGTCAGTTTCAAGATTGGGAAGGCAGAGATATTCGGACTTGCGGGAGAAAGCGGTTCTGGGAAGACGACCGTCCTGAGGACCGCGTTGATGCTCACCGAACCCACGTCTGGAGCCGTCATATTCAAGGGCCAGGATATCACGAGGATGGACAGGAGTGAATTCAAGAAGCAACGGACGAAGATCCAAGTGGTCTTCCAAGACCCCTACGAATCGGTCAACCCCAGGATGCCGGTGTTCGACATCGTCGCCGAGGGCCTGATGGTGAACAACCTGGTGTCGTCCAGGGCGGAAGCCATGGAGAAGGTGACGAAGGCCCTCAGGGAAGTCCAGATCACGCCCCCCGAAGACTACCTCTTGAGATATCCGCACGAATTGTCCGGAGGCCAGAGACAGAGGGTGGCGATAGCGAGGGCCCTCGTCCTCGACCCGGAGTTGATACTAGCCGACGAGCCTGTGTCGATGCTGGACGTCTCGATACGTGCCGAAATCATAAACATACTCTTGGGAATCCGGGAGAAGAGAGGGATTTCTGTCCTGATGGTGACACATGACCTGGCCCTCTCCAAGGACATGGTCGACAGGATTGCGATTATGTACGTGGGGCAAATTGTCGAGTCCGGTCCCCCCGAAGAAGTAGTGGCATCGCCCTATCATCCGTACACCCATGCGCTCACAGCCGCCGTGCCAGTCCCCGACCCCCAGGCACCCAAGATCAAGGTCTTGGCCAAGGGAGAGATACCGACGAACATCTCCCCTCCCTCGGGGTGCAGGTTCCACCCGAGGTGCCCGTTCGTTCAGCCAATCTGTGCAGAAAAGGAACCCGCTCTGCAGGAGGTGAGCCCAGGCCGCCAGGTCGCATGCCACTTCTGGAAGGAGGCACATGAAGCATTCTTGAAGGGCCTAGACGAGCCGGTGGGCAGTGGTGCTGCGAGCTAGCATAGCGGCCATCGCCCTCCTCGTTCTGCTCGTATCTCCAGGATTCGCGGCGACAAGAGTGGTGGGGTACTCCGCGGGCGACTCCTTGGTATACGCCTACGACATCAATACAGTCATAGCAACCGAAGTGGGGGGCCAGTGGGTCAACGTCACCACCACCGTTGCGAATCAATTCACCTTGGATGTTCTTTCAGTCGACACATCGGCGCCAGTAGGTGAAATCGGATTTAGGGAGACCCTAACGATTTTCAACGCCACGACTCTAGGAAATCCGGGAGTAGCGAAGAACACCACTGCGATCTTCGACCCCTACGACAACGATAGTTATCTTGCCTTGGCTGGATTTTACCCATTCACCTACTCCAACCTTGCGACAGGTAGCGCGACAGACCTCGAAGTCGACGTTCCGCTTGCCGGAGGCCCCGGCCTCAACTCTTCAGGTACGGTCCCAGCGAGCGTCAACACCACGGTAACCAGGAGCCCCGGCGTCATCCTAGTCAAGTGTGTCGTCAAGTCCGATCCCAAGGAGACCCCATGGCACATGGGGTGGCGTTACAACGCGACGACGGGTCTGCTTATCAACGGCACCATAGAGGCCGCATTCTTCCAGACGCCCAGGGTCCTCACCTACAGGCTCCTGGGGCAGAGCCACTCAACACCCCTCGACCTTTCCTTCGCTCCCTACGTCGCCATTGCCGCAGCCGTGCTCCTCGTCGTCTACGCAGCTGTCAAAGGAAAATCGCGGCAGGAGAAGAAGGCTGAAAGAATGAGGCGAAGGTTCAGACCATAGCTGACCAACGTCAGCGGTGACAGCAAGATGTACGTGGCGGGCGCAAGAAGGCGAGTAAGACCGGGGGTGAAGAGCCTCATACTTTCAAGCGCAGTCTGTCCAGCAGCGTTGTACTTGGCATCTGGGCTGCCATTCGACGGCTTCTACGAACCCCTCTCAGCAACACTGCTGGTATCCATTGCTGTCTCCTGGTACAGGGTCAGGGGCCTCAGGCGTAGCCTGCCCGAACCGTACGGCAGGGGAGGGGTTACAACGGTCGACCCCGATAGTGCGACGAGGTCAGGGCTGCTTATCACACTAGGCGGAGCTGTCCTGATGGTAGGGCTCATGGGAAGCGTTTTCTTCCTTCCCCCAGTGGCCTTCTTTGCAGTCGTGTTTGGCCTTACTGCGGGCCTCCCTTTGTCGGTGATAGTTTTCTTCGTGCAGGTTTCAAGGTTGGAGAGAATCAGCCAGGGACGAATCTACTCGGTCATCGAGGAGACCGAAGTGGATGAAGAGACCGTGCTTCGCAAGACCTGCGAAATCGTCCCGCGTATCCGCAGAATGGGAACTGATCCCCTGAGTAGGCAAAACGTGGGCGATTCGAGATCCCGGTCAGAGTTCGGCTCTTGACGCCGGAGCGCAGTATGGCTAGAGCTCGATGTTGTGGGCCCCCGAGGATCCCTCTCCTCCTCGGCCCGGCGCACGGTCATCCCCACTTCCGTCCGGTATGCAATTCCATCTTCGGGGAGGTCCAAGGCCCACCAGAATCTCCTTTCGTCAGCAGTAAAGAGTCCCGGATGGGCCAATGTAGAATTGAGACGGTCCTTGGTCGTCAATGAATGATGAGGCGGATGGGCCTTTGCCCGACCAAAGGTTCCCCGGGGAAGACCGTCCCCATGGGTCTGCCCTCCTGGGGGAGTGGGGGCGTAGATTCCGACAACCCCGAAACCCTCTGCGTTTCAACGGATCGTGGCAGTTACGGCGTTCCGAAGGACTCCCAAATTCGCTTCTCATGCCTGGACGCGAGGGCTCCGAGGCCCTTCCAAGGTTCATCGTGGAGTTTGCCCCGGAGATGGTTGAAGAGGGCCGAGTAGGTCTCTCTCAGTCGATTCTCAGGTTCGGGCGACCCGATCAAGGGTTTGACCTCGATCGCTGATTCTACCCTTATCGGACTTCGAAAAGGGTATCCGAACTGCTCCCTGGCAAGGTTCTCCACGGTGACTATGAAATGGCAGGGCCGCCTCACCTCAAACTCGGTCAGGCTACGCCCCTGGTTCTTGATGAATGAGAAGCCCAGGTCTTCCAGACTTTGTTGTACGCATCCGGCAAGTTTTCGGTCTTCCATCCTTACGAGGACGCGCATGTGCGCGACCGTGGAGTCGAAGTATAACAGAGTTGCCCCCAGGACTGGCAGTGAATACAAGAAGCCTGAATCCTTGCTTTTGAATGCCGAAAAACGGGATCAGCAATTGGGTCCACTTCCGACCCAATTGCTTGTTTGTTTCCTATTGTCTAGAAGTGGAAGGAGAAGACCTGGTACCAGGTTCTGGCCTGGCCGAAGAACGAATACGTTGTCTGGAGGACTACCTTGTAGGAGCCCGAAGGCAACGTGTAGCAGGATGCAGATGGGGTCAAGCAAGATGCTCCGTTGAGCTTTGCGAGGCCGGTTGGAACCGTTGAAGAGTACGTAGCAGTGAGAGTATTCTTCGAGAGTGACAGACTCCTGACGAGTACTCCTGCTGCATTGTATACCTTCACTTTGTTGGCTCCAGCCGCTGCCCAACTGATGTGGCTCATCGTGCCCTTCAGTATGCATGTGCCTGCTGATCCACCGGTTAGGGAACCAGTCGCACAAACGAGTGGGCTGGTGTTGGGGTTGAAGATGGGTACAGAAAGTTGTGCGTTCAGGACGTAATTAGAACCTGATTGGGTGAAGTTGTTGTTGAACAGAGCCATTGCCTGCCAATTGGGGTTGAAGTAGAATGGGTTCGCATTGAGCTGACCCGTTCCGCTTAGACTGTTCCAGCTGGCGATGTAGAACGGCCCCGAGCCTATCTCAAGGTTGTTCAGGTAGTATATCCACTTCGTGCATCCGGTAAGCGGACATGGTGGCGTCTTGGGAGCGCCTTGTACTGAGAAGGTTGTGGCAGCCTGCGAGTATGGTTTGCTTGTATCCACGGTTCCCAACGCGACTGTCGAGACGTGGTCTGGGTTGAAGTACATCCATAGGTGGTACGGTAGTACGTACGGAACGGTGTTGCCGAGGTTCCAGAATGACGCGGTGCCCAGGTACAGGCCGACCGCGGTGCTGTTTATGTATTGTGCAGCGATTAGTCCGTTCGCTCCGCCGAGAACACCGCTCGCGGGAGAGCCGGTGTCAGGGTAGTTCGGAGAAGCTGCGACGTTGAAGAAGTCCAAGGAGAACACAATGTCCTTCGGTGTTACTTTGACTCCGTCAAGGAAGTAGATGTTTGTCTTTAGGTTGTAGATGACCTCTTGACCGTTTGTGATTGTAGCACCTAGCCCAACTCCATGCTGTAGCGGGCCAGGACTGCTAAATGCATGACCTTGGCACTTGAGGATGATTGCTCCACATGGCTCCTGGAAGTAGTACCACTTGGCTCCATGGCCAAGGGAGGTAACACCAGGTAGGTTGATCACGTTGTAGCTGTGGGTCATGTAACCCATGAAGGCGTTCACGTTGTTCATCTGAGATGGAGGTGTAGCAAGTGGCGTATCGAAAACGTTCTCGAAGACGTCCGCCTGCCATGCCCAGTTGCCGTTGTAGATCGGGTTCATACCGCTTTGGTCTGAGACCTGTTCCAGTGCGAGGTTGACGGATCCTCCCAGAGTGCCTCCATTAACGGCGCCCAGCGTACATGTGGCCGAGCCACACGCATGGACGTTCATCAAGGTCCAGTATAGACCTCCGAGCTCGTTCGCGCCAGTTGATGGGATTGCTCCGAAGTTGGTCCATCCATTGGCGTTGTCGGCATAGAGGGTGTTCTCGTAGTAACCTAGCACAGTTGGGATTTGTAGGGCGTACGCGATCAGGAAGTTCTGGCTCCAGGTGTTTGCCGTAGCTGCGTCTGGGGCGTACAGAACCTTGTTCACGGTGTAGTCAAGGTTGTTCACCGTCGTATGAGTTGTGGCAGCTGCGTAGCCGGCCACAGCATCGGCGGGTGTTACAAACGTGGAGTTGTCGTAGATGTTCCCCGTATTCGTGGTCGTTCCAGCGAACTGGGAGTCGTAGGATTCTAGAAGGCCGTTGAGAATTGGTGTCGAGCTTACGAATCCATAGGTGTACATGTCACAATGGTCCGCGGCGATGTTCGTGGCGTTCAAGTTCGGGTTGCTGTTGTACCCCGTGCCTGCGTTATAGACACCTGGAGCGTTTACTTCCAGGGCATTCGGGTTGAAACAGGCTGCCCCAACGGTTGAGCTCGTGAGCGATACACCGTGGATTGTGAATCCTATGGTAAGGGCGTAGGAGATTATGGCTAGTGCCCATGGGGTTCTGTAGTGCGTAGTCCTGTAGTACAGGTTAGGAGAGAAAGGCGCACTGGCGGCACATCCTGTGCCGGCCAAGCCAGTGCAGGTCCATGATGAGGACCCGGAATACACCCCGTTGCATGGGTTCACACCATTCATACATTGCAGTCCTGGCACTTGTTCGAGTTCCAGACCTGCCTTCGTTATGTTGTACGAATAGTGGGATGCCATCACGGTGGGGTTGCAGGCGAGTGAGTATGCTGCGCACGCGAGTGGGTCAGCAGTGGCCGTTCCCTCAACGCCTTGGAGAATTGTTGCCTGGATGTCAGCATACCACTGCAAGAACTGAATCGCCCTTCTGAAGTTGACGCTGTCACCAGGCCACTTCAAGTAGTTGAAGGCGATCCCGAACCAGGAGTACGCTAGCGTGGAGTTCTCGATGACATGTGGATTAGCGGCCATTGAGGTGTATGCCCCGATGGAGAACGACCATTCAGCGGCCTGAATGGATCCTCCAGTGAGCGCACCTTCCATTGATGCCTCAGTCGAGTACACGCTGATTAGGACAGAACTGACCAGTGGGCCAGAGGTAGCGACTTGATGATCTTGTGCGAAAGTTCCATTGGTTGCGAAAGCTACTGTAGACGAAGATAAGACGAGTAGGAAAGCTGTTGCAAATACTAAGTATTTGCTTATCATTTTCGAACTTGTTGGCATCGCCGCCCTTTTATACGTTGCTACCATGAAAGCAGGCTGAAAAACGAGGTCTTGGCGCGAACCCTTCTCTGGCCCGACTCCTACGCCCTGGTTCTAACGCCGCGAGAGCGCTCGAAGAGCGCGGAAGACCCGAGGAAACTCCTCGATAGAGATACCATCATTGAGGAATGTGGATGACCCCATGCGCATCGTCCACAGAGAGAAGGTGAGAGACGGGCGCCTCCGTCCATCCCCGCAGATGGCGACTGACCAAGGGCGAAGGACTGGGTCGTAGCATAGGAAATCACCGCGAATCCGTGTTCGTCGGCCTCGCACAGAAAGGTTAATGATTTCATATATTCAGGGCGAGCGAATTGGGATTGAAGAATTCGTCTGGATCCGGGAGGCCAACCGCGATTCCAGCACCCGGAGGGTACAAGAATTCGACAGACCGCCTTGACAGCCCTGCAGGGAGAGGACGAAACAGGCCATTTGGATTGGCATTCTTTGCGCTATTCTGGGTCATGACGGGAGTCTTCAACATCGTCATTTCCCTTGTAATGTCCGGACCGCTGGACAGCAACCGCTTCAGCCTAGGGGTAAGCAGCTGGACGACCAGTCTGGTGTTGCAGGACACCACCCTAAGAATGCTCCTGCAAGCCTTCTCGATTCTCCAACTGTTCGCAACATACGGTCTCCTGAAGGGAAGTTCGTGGTCTTACTGGGGTGGATTGTCACTCCCGGTCCTCGATCTTGCAATCTGTGCATCCCTCTTTTCAATCTACTACTCTGCTCCTGCCTACCTGGGACTCCGGACGCCTCTTCTGGATGCAAGCCTTGGGGTGGACATAGCATTTGCAGGCGTGGCGTGGGTCTACCTCAGGCGATCTCTCGTCAAAGAGTACCTCACTAGGTGGGCGTAGAGCGAAGTCGCGCCCCGGTCCGTCCCCCCTTCAGTTACTCCATTCCGACGCAGTGGCGTCTCATGAAACCGCGAACAAGCAGTCCCCCTGGCACACCACTGCGAATCAGCCCCTCATCCCCATCCACGATGCTGCCCCTGTCACGAGTCGGGTCTCTTGTCCAGCTCCATTGTCGTCGCGACTGAACGACCCTCAGCACGTAGCATACGCGCGCGAACAATAACGCCAACCTTCTGTCAAACGATCTGCACGACCCATAGCCCTTCATGAGAGTACTCTGGTCGGGCCGTCGCCCCGCGCGGCATCAGGGACTTTGAAGGGATGCTGCTGCCTGAGACGTCACCGTAGCTGTGTCGTCTTGCAGCATCCGTACCGTTATTAGGTGGGGCGGTAGCTCTGCCCGCGTCGATTGCAGAGAAGGTCACTCGCCTCCCTGGCAGTAACGTTCTTGGTCATAGGCGCGGCCATCTCCTACGGTTGGGTCACAGTCACTCAAAGGAATACGAGTGTCACGACCCAGCAAGTCGAACCCAAACTGTTGTATCTCGAGGTCGTGGGTGAACTGTACTCCGCTGTCGAAATCACCGATCTGTTGGTGATTCCGACCCTGGGATACAGCCATTTCGTGAACAATTCGATAACTTACCTAGGGGTCGAGTTCCAGACTGTCTGCCCTTCTTCAGTCATCGGGTGCCCAGGCTCCACCATCACGACCGCGACCAACCCAGCAGACAACGGGGTGTTCATCAAAGTCTCGATCACGTTCGTTGGCGGGCCGGAGGAGACGCTGACCGAATCGATTGGGGGGTTGGGTTATGCGCCGGTCGTCTCGAGCCACGTACACCCCAGTGCAGGGATCCTCGTTGAATACATAGCGAAAATTCACAGCTACCGCGCCTTCCTGCTCGTCACCCCCTACAGCATTCCTAGCTGAAGGAATCCAAGTGCCGACCTGGAATTCCGGTGTCACGCGGGCCCGCTTGGCTCAGCGGAGGGCTACTTCAAACCCATCCCTCAAGTGCTGGTCTATTCTACGAGAAGCGCCAAGGATAAGGTAGTGGGTTCCCCGTTCCGCCTGAGCGCGCGCGTCTGGGTCGACCTCCCAAGCAACTCCCTGTCCGCCTCCGTCAGACGGGACCCTGGCTCTGCCCGCGGGAGACCCCAACCGGCTGAGGCCCTCCCATCCTAAAGTGGACCACCAGCACCAGCAGGTAGAACCCGAGGAAGAGGGCATAGCCAATCCAGTTGTGAAGTCCCAAAATCGCGGCCGGTCCGCCCGAATACGCGGTCCAGACCAGGATCCCGATTCTGGCTGAGTTCAGGAGTACGAGGACGACCGTTCCGACCAAGGTCAGTTTGAGCGTGGATCCCAGACCCCTTCTCAGGTCGAAGTACATCAGGCCAAGAGGCCGAGGAAGGTCGTCACCGACAGCACGCTGGAGCATCCGGGAGCCACCGTCCCAGTTACGGACCCCCCGACCTGGAGACCAGTTCAAATTGCGCACCCTGCCAGGTCACCGGGACTCCACGGAGGCTTACTAGACCGGCAGATAGGTATGCCGCAAGGCCGGCCAAGGGTTCCCCGATGTAGTATTGGGTTACTGCCGGGGCGGCAACCCCCGCAGCGCAAAGCCCTGCATACGGGAACAGGATCCTTATGGTCGTGGGGATCAGGAGGAGAGAGGTTCCGTAGAAGACCAGAACGAGACTGACGGCCGACAGCTCGAGCGAACCAGCCGAATACCGGCCAAACAAGAGAGGGGAGAGTGCAAGACCCAGCCCGAGCATCCGCGTCGGGAAGCGGGTCGCGAGTCTCTCTTCATTGTTAAGAAGCGAATGAAGGTCGTTCCAGCGAAGAAGGAAGAGAACGCCGAGCAGGGCCGCAAATGGGAATGCGTGGAAGTCGGTGCCGAAGGTGTCGTTCAGGCTGCCATCGAGAAGTGAGATGAAGGTGGCGACCTGGACAGAGGAGAGTGCGAAGGTCGTTGCCACTGCGAGGCCTAGCCAGGAAAGGAATCTGACGACGCCTCCGTCAGGGCGCCTCGAGGTCTACGGCCGACGGGGAGTGATTCGCCGGGCGAAGGCATACGCCACGACGACGATGCCCGTGACGACAGCGACGAGGCCCAGCTGAGCTGGGAATTCAGGGATTCCCGACGAGCCCTTGCTCGAGGAGGTCGTGGTAGTGCTGGAAGTCGTGCTGGAGGTCGAGGTCGACGTCGAGCTTGAGAACACCGAGAGGGTGTTGTCGCCGTTGTTGACCACATAGATCGCCCCTGTGGTGGGGTTGACCGCGACCGCGACTGGGTTGCTGCCCACCGTGAGGTTCCTCGACACACTGTGAGCCGAGCCTGGGATGACGCAGACGTCGCCGTCGTCGTAGTTAGCGACGTAGACCGTCCCCGTGGTGGCGTTGATTGCAATCGCGTCCGGGGTACTGCCCACTGAGATGTTGAACAGCGCTTTGTTGGTCGTGCCTGAGATGACCGTGACGTTGTTGTCACCGCTGTTGGCCACGTAGACCGCCCCCGTGGTGGGGTTGACCGCGACCGCGTCTGGGAGATTGCCCACCGAGATGTTGGCGATGATCTTGTTGGTCGAGCCAGAGATGACAGAGACGTTGTTGTCGGCGTTGTCGGCCACGTAGATCGTCCCATTAGTGGGGTTGACCGCGATCGCATCGGGATTATCGCCCACCGTGATGTTGCGCAACGCCGTGACGCCTGAGATGACCGTGACGTTGTTGTCGGCGTTGTCAACCACATAGACCATTCCAGTGCTAGGGTTGATCGCAATCGCGTCTGGGGAGTTGCCCACCGAGATGTTGAGCAACACTTTGTTGGTCGTGCCTGAGATGACCGTGACGTTGTTGTCGCCACTATTCACTACGTACACGTTACCCGACGACGGGTCCACGGCAATTGCACTGGGACCGTTGCCCACCAGTACAGTGGCGAGGACCGTGTTGGTCGAGCCAGAGAGAATCGAGACGTTGTTGTCGTTGGAATTCGCCACGTAGACCTTTCCTGTTTGGGGGTTCACGGCGACTGCAACCGGAAAACTACCGACGCCCACGGTGGTGACTGTGGCCCTAGCGGCAGGAACCACGAGGAGAGAGAACCCAATCATGATCGCAAGGATCGATATCACCGCGAGCTTGCCCATCAATCCGTCGGCCGTCTTGGTGGCGGAGGGAAACAGCATCGATTTTGGCTCGATGGATACGGATATAAAAGTATTGGAACCCAGGGCTCGGTTCTGTTTCGTTTCCGCGGGGGGATTCAATTCGATTCTTCGCCTTGGGGGGAGGAGCTCTGTCCCGCCCTTGGTGGTGCGTGGTCTGCTTGACGAGAGGCCCAACACGATAAGAGAGATGACGAGAATGACGGCCCCCATTACGATGATTGGAACAGCATCGAACGGCAGGGGGCAAGGAACGGGCTCGCGCCCACCACCATTGGGGAGACAATCCAAACAGGAACAGAATGGAATCATGAGCGTGATGTCGAGGACCACAAATCCCATGCCAACTACCATTAGAAGGACGGAAACGACCACTATTCGAGAAGTCAAATGGACACCTCTTCCTTGGCGTGGAGTGCGCTCTTTCGGTGAGGGCAACCAAAGGGCACTCGTTACCATTCATGGAGACGTCTTCACGCGCCCGAGCCGAAGCTCACGAAGGACTGCTCGTGGCGATCCCGCCATGTGACCTCTGAGCGTCGCCTTCGCTGTCGTGGCGCAGACCGTGCTTGGATGCAATCTTGGAGCTGAGGTGGAGGCAGGCCCGGAGGCCGGTCGGTTCCAACTTGGCCTTCGCTCAACGATTTTCCCGAAGGAAAAAGGATAAGTACTCTGACCGTGCCCTTAGCAGGGTCTTGAAGTATCTTCAAGAGTCGAGAAAAAATATCTTCGCCGCATCCCTACTAGGAGCAGTCCTAGTCATAGTGCCCATCGTATCGATGGTAGCGCCCGTCGCATTCGCTGCCTGCGGTGGCCCGTTCCCCACACCCGGTCCTTGCACCTGGTCCGGCCCCAAGTTCGTCCTGACCACCAGTGGCCAAGGCAAGCAAGTCAACGCAATCAACAACGCCAACAACACCCTGTTCTATCTGAACTCTAGCAGCATCGGCTACTTCAACGGGACGTCCTACTACAACATCATGGGTTCAGGTGGAAACGACACCTTCTTCCTTACCGCGGGCAATGACAGCACCGTGTTCGTTGCCACTGGATCCGCTTTACTCAACAACTCCTTCGATATCAATAGCACAGGTGGAGGCAACAGTACCTTCAGCTTGATAAGCGGAGGAAACGTCACCTTCCCGTCCACCTTCAGCATCGTCCAGGGCAACCTGGTGACCAACACATACAACGCCACCCAGTACTTCATGATTACAAGTGGCGCTGGCACCATTGTGAACGAGAACAGCACTGCACCAGTCGGCAACAGCTACTACTCCCTCAATCTGGGAACCAACAGTAGCGTAAACCTGGGCTCTGACTTCCAAGGGAACGACACAGAATTCAACGTAGTCTTCTAGCGTTGTCCCATGGGGCAACGCTCCCCTCCCTTTTTCGGAAACCGTTAAAAGAATCACAAAGCCACTCCTCCTGATTGCTTTTCAATCTAAGACGGTCTAGGTCCCTAGTGGGAGTCATCGTGATGTGTGCGCTCTTGGGCGCGACCCTGTTCGTGCCTGCAACGACCGCGGCGGGGGTGACAATCAAACTGGGTGTCGCCCTGAAGGGCGAGGAGATTGATCACCTCAACCTCGTCACGTCGTTTCCAAGGACAGTGTCTCTCGCCGTCAACAACAGTGCGCCCGGAGCGACCTTCTTCTGGCAGTTCGGTGACGGTTCCAACAGCACGAGTCCGGCTCCTACCCACACCTTCGTCACAAGTTGCGTCTACGACGTCCAGGTGCAGGAGAGAATAAGCAACGGAAGCGTCGCCCGAGGAGAATTGGTGTTTGGCGCCTTTGATACGACCGGACAGTCGGGGAGAACCCTCGCAGTCTGCCCTCCGCAGGGCACTGAGGGACTCATCCCGGTCGAACTGGCCGGAAGCTACTTCACCGCGAGACAGAGTATCAACGTCACGATGAACGGCACGAGCATAGCGGTGGTGACGGCGGACAGCGGAGGGGACTGGATCCTCAACGTCACGGGATTCCTGACGCCCGAACCCAACGGCACGCAGTACGCCTTCGCAACTACCCCTCCCAGCCTTACGAGCGTCTTCACCACACTGGAAGGGATCAGGGCCAGGCCCGTCTCCGGGGCTCCTGGGGACTCCGTCACCGTCGAGGGCAGGTCGTACCTGTCAAATTCACCAACTCTGGTCTACCTGGGAAACGTGAACCTCGGCACTGCGTATACTGACGGCAATGGCTCGTTTGTGACCACTTTCGGGATTCCCTCCACCTACCCGTTGATCCTCCCGGGGACCTACCAGTACACAACCACCCCGCCGATACTCGGAAGCCATGCCAGTTTCGCGAGTGCGGGCGCGCTGACAACTGTGTTCACCTGGTGGTGGGTGTGGCTGCTGCTGATCGCGCTTGTCCTTGTAGTTGCCTACCTCGTGCGACGGAGGATGAAGCACCGAGCGGTGTTACCGACCCTGGAACCAGAGCCTTTCGACGGGCCTACCGCCAGCTTCGGAGGTGCTGTCGGACGGCGCCACCGTGGGTGCGAGGCGTGGCAATTCCTAAATATCGACAGACCAGGCAAGGTAGACAGTGGATGAGGACGCCTAGAGGAGTCTCGCGAAGGGGCGTGACCGCGAAAGTCGTAGCGATAGTCCTGATTGTGCTCCTGGAGTTCTCTGCTGCGGTCTATGTCTACATGAATTCCGTCTCAGGAGAGAGCCAGAACCCGTTCGTCGCTGCGCCGACGAAGACCGCGACCACCTCGACCAGCACGGTCACGACGCAAAAGCCCGCGGACCACATCTCGGTGAGTCCTGCAGTGATAAACAACGGCACGCTAATGATGACCGTGAAGAACTCGGGACCTTCCACGACACAGCTCCTGACCGTCACGGACGTGTGCACCCCAGGATTCAAGGCCTGCTATGATTACAACAAGCTGGCTGGGAGCTACTACACAACGACGTTCGTCCTTCCCGCCGCGAAGACTTTCGTGGCAAACCTGACAGGGGTCTGCACCATGGCGTTGCCGAAGTGCAAGGCCTATCTCCCGATCGCAAACGCGACCTACTTCCTCACAATCAAATTTGACTTTGCCGACGGGTCGTCGGTCACTGTCCCAGTTTCCGCAAAGGCCAACAACACCTGGTCCCCCCACAACACCGCGGTCACCGGTGTCTGGCCTTCGATGACCGTCGTTCCGGCGAACTTCACCGTAAGGCTTAACGTTACCCTGGCCGTGAACCAATCCACGCCCTGGGGTTCGTTCAACACG
This sequence comes from Nitrososphaerales archaeon, assembly GCA_050011715.1. GTDB lineage: Archaea > Thermoproteota > Nitrososphaeria > Nitrososphaerales > Gagatemarchaeaceae > UBA183. The sequence continues at coordinate 130,978 of JBEKIO010000001.1, forward strand.
CTGCTCGAAGGATCCTCGGCCACTTCGAAGGGATACACGTTGCCCATACTCAGCAACCAAACGGGGTGTGAGAACGCCGATGTCATGGGCACAGAGAACTTCTCCGGCGACGGCCACCGTGGCGGTCCGCTGGTCAACTACACGGGCGACTGCACAGTGCCCCTGATGATCCTCTTGAACGCCACCACGGTCATGACCGGAATCACCCCCGGAGCCTATTACGCTCTCGTAGTCCGCGACGTCACGGACATCGACCAACCACCCGGCTATCCCAACTTCGACGGCCCCAGCCACACGTTCGCCTGGTGGTCGAGCTACGCCCTCTGGATTCAGGGCAACGTCAGTCCCACCACATAGGAAGTATTCTCTAGGAAGTATTCTCAGGCGGGGGATGGACGCGGAAACCGAAGCCTACGGACCCGGTGAACAACTCAGGCCACCGCGCGGCGCACCACCGAGCGTACGAAAGAGTGAAGCGGCGGGGTAGTGACGGTCTCGAACACGGGTCACGATCCCTCAGGGCGAGAGTCTAGTCCGCCAAGGCCACCGATTTGCTCGAAACGAGCCGTCCATCCGGACATCAGGACTCGGAGAGTGGGGGCGCACTGGTCACGGAAGAGTGCTGCATTCAGCTGACAGCGACGGAGACCGCATTCGAAAGGACAGAATTGGGTACGGTTGAACTGTCAGTGACTTCGAGCTCGAACCCCCAGGTCCCCACCGTGCTGAGAATGCCCGTCGACACAGTGGGAAGAGAGGAAGTCGTACACGTGAATGAGCTGCCCAAGTTGCTGTAGCTGGTCGCTCCAGGCGCCTTCTCGAGCCATTGGCAGGTGTACGTGGAAGTCCCGCCACTGAACGAAGTCGTGGTGCTGAGCGTGGAACTCCCACCGCTGCTTATCGAGGTGGGGGACACGCTGATGACCGGAGCCGTCAATGCCAGGTTGACAGTGACAAGATCGGTAACTGAAGCCGCACTGGCGGCTGGAGTTCCGGTCGAAGTATCTTTCACAGTGTAGCAGTAGTAAGTCGACGAAGTGGGGTTGACGGACTGGGTGGGTGCTGTGCCCAACGGGGTGGTGTCGGACGAACAGGTGGCGCTGGAACCGGAGTACCACTGGTAGGTGTAGGGCGTCGTCCCTCCGAGTGAGTTGGCAGTCAGAGTGATGGACTGGCCGCTGTCGATCTTGGGAGCAAAAGGAGAGATTGCATTTGCGACAAGGGCGGCGTCGACAGTGACGTGGGTGGTAGCTGAAGTCGCACTGGCGGATGGAGTTCCGGTCGAAGCATCTTTCACAGTGTAGCAGTAGTAAGTCGACGAAGTGGGGTTGACGGACTGGGTGGAGGCCGTACCCAGCTTGGTGGTGTCGGACGAACAGGTGGCGCTGGAACCGGAGTACCACTGGTAGGTGTAGGGCGTCGTCCCTCCGAGTGAGTTGGCAGTCAGAGTGATGGACTGGCCGCTGTCGATCTTGGGAGCTGCTGGCGATATCGCGGCGGTCAGAGCGGCATTGACTGTTACAGTGACGGTGACACAGACACTGGCGGCAGGCGTTCCGATGCTGCTGTCAGTGACGTTCACGGAGAAAGTAGTCGTCGTGGTCAGGGGGCCAGTAAAGAAGGACGAGGCGGTGTAGTCCTCAAGGGCGTTGCTTCCGACACATCCTGACCCAGAGTACCACTGGTAGAAGTATGTCGGAGTGCCACTCGACGGCACGGCTGTCAGAGTGATGGACTGGCCGTTGTCGATGCTCTGAGAGGCTGGGTCGATCGTGACTGCGAGGGCAGGGTCCACAGTCACAGTGACGTGAGCGCAGGAGCTCGCTCCAGGGATTCCCTGGCTGCTGTCGGTGACGAGGACGGAATAAGAAGCGTTCGATGCGAGCACACCAGTCGAATAAGACGATGACGTCCAACCTAGAGCGCTGCCTGCTGCGCAGGTCAACCCCGTGTACCACTGGTAGAAGTAGGTCGGGGTGCCACTCGACGGCACGGCTGTCAAGACGACTGACTGCTCGTGATCGATTTTCGGAGAGGCAGGAGATATCAAGGAAGTCAGGGCGGAGTTCACGGCAAGGATTGCGGAGGAGGAAGTAACGGACACGG
>JBEKIO010000002.1:0-109182 GCA_050011715.1 Nitrososphaerales archaeon
TGGAGGGCTCTAGCAGCTCGATGTTGACATCGCCGACCTTCAGCAAGGCTATTCTCACCTTCTGGCCCGGAACCTCCGTTCGCCTTACGTCAAAGTCGCCCAACGCTGTGTAGACCGCCAGCGCCTGGTCAATGTTCTTGACGGCAACGGCCACGTGGTCGAACTTCAAGTCTAATCACCTAGAAGGGCGGGGGCGCCCTGTACACGCCGTAGACATCCCTCAGAGCGTCGCTGATCTCGCCAACACTGCATCCAGCTCCTACTGAGTCTGTTATGGAGGGCATCAGGTTTTCTCCGTTTTGGGCCGCGCTCTTGATATGTTCGAGGCAATCCCTGATGGGCTCCAGTTCTCTGGAAGACTTCATGCGGCCGAGCTGGCGCACTCGCACTTTCTGAGTGCTCTCAGGGAGGGGGTGGACTTTGTGGCTGACAGTCTTCGTCGGTTTGAATGCGTTCACTCCGACCACGATTCTCTTCTTCTTTTCGATCTCTAGCTGCTTGCCATAAGCGGCGTTGAGAATCTCTCTCTTGACGTATCCACTTTCTATGGCCTTCAGCATGCCCCCCGCCTTGTCGATCTTCTCCATCTCCTCGAAGGCGAGTTTCTCGAGCTTGTCCGTCAGGTACTCGAGGTAGTAGGAGCCGCCCAGTGGGTCGGCAGTGAGCGTGACTCCCGATTCGTGTGCAATCAGCTGCTGGGTTCTAAGAGCCAGCCTGGCCGACTCCTCAGTCGGGAGGGAGAGGGCTTCATCTCTGGAGTTTGTGTGAAGGGACTGGGTGCCACCCAGGACTGCGGCAAGCGCCTGAATCGCGATCCTCACGACGTTGTTTTCCGGGTCCAGGGCAGTGAGCGTCTCGCCCGCTGTCTGGGTGTGGAACCTCAGCTTCATTGATTCTTCGTTCTTGGCTCCAAACCTTTCCTTCATGATCTTCGCCCACATCCTCCGGGCAGCCCTGAACTTCGCCACCTCCTCCATGAAATCGTTGTTGCAAGCGAAGAAGAAGGAGAAGTGTGGGGCGAAGGCATCGACATCCAGACCCCTCTCGACTGCGGCTTCGGTGTAGGTGATAGCGTCGGCGAAGGTGAAGGCTAGCTCTTGGACGGCGGTGGAACCTGCTTCCCTAATGTGGTAGCCGCTGATGCTGATTGGGTGCCACTTCGGATAGTTCTTCACTGAGTATTCGACGAGATCCATCGCGAGGGAAAGCGAACGCCCAGGGGGATAGATGTAGGTGTTGCGCGCCAGGTACTCTTTCAGGATGTCGTTCTGAACCGTTCCCCTAATCTCGCCCCTGGGGACTCCAGACGCCTCTGCGATAGCGACGTACATTGAGAAGAGGATTGGAGCAGTGGCGTTGATCGTCATGGATGTGCTCACCTTCCCGAGGTCGATTCCCCTGAAGACTTTACGCACGTCGTCGATCACGCTCACCGCGACTCCTACCTTTCCAATCTCCCCCAGCGCCCTGGGGTTGTCAGAGTCGAGGCCGAGTTGCGTCGGAAGATCGAAGGCCAGGCTCAGGCCCGTCTGACCCTGCTCCAGCATGAACCTAAGTCTCCTGTTCGTTTCCTCCGAAGTGCCAAAGCCGAGGTACTCCCTCATTGTCCAGAGCCGTTTCCTGTACATCTCGCCGTATATCCCCCTAGTGTAGGGAAACTCACCTGGTGCCTCCTTCACTGGGATTGATTCTGAAGGGGAATAGAAGGGCTTGACGTCCACTCCCGAGAGGGTCCTCGATTCCGATGGCTCCAACTGGTGTCTTGCCTCCTGCGTGCGTTCCTCTTCCCTCCGCATTTTAAGCTTGGCCGTGGGAACGGATATAGCCACACAGCAGCGTAACAGAGCCCATGCGGGGGCCGAGGGGATACATCGCAGTCGCCGAGGCATTGGAAGTGCTGGGGACGAAGAGCAGGCTCAGGCCTCAGGTCGTAAGAGTGGACCCACAAAGCGTCTACGGGCGCGTCCTGGCCAAAGATGTTGTCGCAGGGAGAGACGTTCCGGCCAAGGACACCTCTCTAATGGACGGCTATGCCGTGAGGGCGGCGGAACTGGCCCTGGCAAAGAGGGGGCGGCCTGTTTGGTTGAATCTCCGTGGAGAGGCGCGCCTGGGAGATACCTTGGATGCGAGGCTGGGGTGCGGCGAAGCTATGGCAGTTTCTACCGGATCGAACCTGCCGGCGGGGTCGGATTCGGTACTGAAGGCAGAGGACGCGAGGAGGCGCGGCCGCAAGGTAGGAGCGACGAAGGCGCTGGACGCGTGGCAGAACGTGTACAGGGCCGGGGCTGACCTGAGGAGGGGCGATCTGGCCCTGCCCAAGTGCAAGGTGCTGAAGGCCCAGGACGAGGGGATGTTGGTTCAACTCGGGGTCAGGTCAGTGAGCGTCTACAGGAGGCCGAGGGTCGGGCTCATGGCGACGGGCAGCGAACTGACGAACGCGTCCAGACCAGTTTCTGGAAAGGTGGCGGAGACCCATGGGCCAATCTTCTCTCGCATCCTCGGTGAACTGGGGTGCGAACCCGTACAACTGGGCATCGTCCCAGACGACGCTCGAAAGCTGTCTGCGGCCCTGACATCCGCTCTCCGCCGTTCGGACATAGTCTTGATGATGGGAGGGACGTCGATGGGAATCCACGACGTGGGGGAACTGGCGATCAGGAGGCTTCGCCCGGAGGCCATCTTCCACGGGCTGACGTTGGACAGGGGCAGGGTGACTGGAGGGGCTGTCGTTGATGGAAGACCGGTACTCATGATGCCGGGCCCGATTCAGGCAGCGATGAACTGTTTCCTCGTGCTGGTTCTGCCACTGATAGGCAGGCTCCTGGGCGGAGCAGAGCTAGCGACAAAGTTGCCTGTCAGGCTGTCCGGGGATTGGGAATCGAGGGAGCGCTACAGGAGCTTCACCAAAGTGGTCTACCTCAGGGTGTCTAGGAAAGGCTCCTCCATGTCGGCAGAGCCGATGGTCGCAGAGACGGAATCCATGTCCCTGCTTACAGCCTCGAACGCTTTTGCCATTGTGCCCCAAGATGTGGCAGTGCTGAAAGAGGGGGTGGTGGTCGAGGCGGTCCTGCTTCCTGGATTCTCTTCAGTGTGACCTGTCTCTGGACGCCAAGAGGGCAAGGGCTCTGTCGATGTCTGAGGGGGTGTCAATGTCGAGGAGAATCCCTTGGTCCTTGACCGGCAGCTCAAACACCTCTTGTTCGTGCCTCCCAATGACTTCCTTTGCACCGACGTTCCCGGAAAGCTCGAGGATGAAACCGAACATGGCCCTTTGGAAAAGGACCGGGTTACCACGGTTTCCATCGTGGACAGGGACCACGATTCTGGCACCAGTCCTTTGGTAGGCCGCTACCAGGGCATTGACGGTTTCCGGGAGGACCAGTGGCTTGTCTCCCAGGCCCACGATGACAGCCTCGCTTCCTCCTTTAACCGCCTGGAGTCCGAGTTTCAGGGACGAACTGAGTCCACGGGAGGGGTCGGAGTTTACTATGTATCTGAGGCGGGGGCCGGTTTTGCGTTTCAGCGAGTGAGGCTGGTCGACGATGACGATTACCTCGTCAACGCAAGACGATAGGAAGACCTCTGTCGACAGGTCGAGGATTGTCCTTCCAGCCAGCAACACACTCTGTTTAGGTTTCCCCATCCGCTTGGAGAGTCCCGCGGCCAGGAGGAGCCCGGTGATCATCGACTGTCGACATTCTCACACTCATCGGACTCAGGTTAAACCTGACGGTGGACGCTTCGGTTGGGGGTCCGTATTCCCGGGTGCGGCGAACTTGGCTTCCTCCTCCAAAAGTAAATAACGCGGATTTCGAGCTTACCACGAGATGAAGCCGACAGAGTTCACCCGCTTGACTGACGAGCTTGCCGCCAGGGGGGAGCCCTTCGCAGTGGCTACTGTGGTGAAGACCGAAGGGTCCTCACTAGGGAAGCCTGGGTTCAAGGTAGTGATATCCGGGAAGGGCCAAGTGCTCTACGGGACCCTGGGCGGAGCTTGTCCCGAGGCTGCCATAGTGCACACTGCCAAGAAGGTGCTCAGCACAGGGACGCCTAGAATCGTCAAAGTCTACCTGGAGAGCGTCGACAAGGCAGTGGAGGCAGTCGTCAAGAGCCAGACAGAGGACGAAATCCATGTCGAGACGAACTGCGGGGGGACCATGGAGATCTATGTGGAACCATACCTCCCTGCCCTGAGACTCGTGCTCGTCGGCCAAGGTGGGAAGGACGAAGTGGAAGACGCCTTGGTAAGGCTGGGGACGCTATTGGACTTCGAGGTCGTAGTCATCGACCATAGCCCGGAACTAACTCAGGAGCCCGACAAACTGATCAGGGATTCGGACTACGACCTTTCGAGATTCGAGTTTCACCCGGGCGACTCGGTGGTGGTACTGACCAAAGGAGAAAGGGACGCAGACACACTTCAGACCATAGGGAGGAGTCTGGTTGGGTACGTCGGAATGATGGCCAGCAAACAGCGTGCGGCGGACGCCATCAGGGAACTGAGGAAACGGGGGGTCGCCGAGGCCTATCTGGGGTCTATACATACCCCTGCCGGAGCAGATATCGGGAGCCTCACCCCCTTCGAGATTGCCCTCAGCATCATGGCGGAGGTCGTTGCCGTGAAGTACGGGAAGACGATCGCGAACAAGAGCCTGAGAGCCGAGGGACAGGCCTCGATCAGCTAGGCTGGGATGAGAGGTTCGAATTTCTCACCAAGGGCTTCCGAATTCAAACGGGCGAAACCGCTGTCCGTGACAGAAAAAATTGCTAGCGCCGGCATGGGTTCTGTCCCGTAGTTGGTTGCTTTGACCCCCCTGTCCCGCTCCCCAGCCCCGAGGAGAAGCTATAACCGGCTGCCGCAGACTCGAGGCCGTGTCATTCAAGCAGGTTGACGTCTCGGGGAAGCCCATGGTAGTGAGGGAGGCAAAGGCAGTCGGGACGATCCGCCTGAGCCCGGCCACCGTTCGGCGGATCAGGGAAGGGACAGTCGAGAAGGGAGACCCGCTCTCGCTGGCGAGGCTGGCAGGGGTGACGGCCGCAAAGAAGACCTCCGATATCGTCCTGCTCTGCCATCAGCTCAGGCTCGACGGGGTCGAGGTCACCCCGCTGCTGAAGGATGACGGGGTCGAGGTCACAGCATCGGTCTCGGCTCGCGAACGGACCGGAGTGGAAATGGAGGCTCTCGTCGCAGTCGCAGTCGCCCTTCTCAACGTTTGGGACGCAGTAAAACAGTACGAGAAGGACCAGAAGGGTCAGTATCCGGTGACGAGTATAGAAGGGATCAGGGTTACGAGCAAGGTGAAGAAGCCCCTTGAGACCGCATGAGAAGCACATGGCTGGGGGGCAGGGAAGGCTCAGATTCGTAGTGGCGACAGTGAGTTCGAGCAGGTACCTGTCGAAGCTGCGAGGGAGGGAGTTTGAAGACGAATCCGGGGACGCGGCCGAGAAGCGAATCACAGGCCTGGGGCATGGGGTCCTGAAGAGGCTCCTCATCTCAGACGACGCCCGGATGATAGCGGGCGCAGTCAAGGACTTCCTCGGCGGAGAGGGGGACGTGCTGACATTCCTTGGGGGGACAGGCGTGTCGAAGAGGGACGTAACAGTAGAGACCGTTCGGCCTTTCTTCGAGAAGGAGCTGGAAGGGTTCGGAGAGCTTCTCAGAAGCTCCAGCTTTGCCGAGATCGGGGCAGCTGCCATGCTCACACGGGCCACGGCGGGGGTGGCCAAGGGGAAGGTCATCCTCTGCATCCCAGGTTCTCCGGACGCAGTGAGACAGGCCCTTGAAATGTTCGTTGGCGAGCTCCCCCACGTGCTGTTCGTGGCGCGGAGCTAGGGCCATCGCAAAGTTTAGGACGGATAGACTGAAGCGGAACATCACTTGAAGGCCCTCTGGGCAAGCTTGACAATCCTAGCGCTGCTGTGCCTGCCTGCATCCTACGCCCAGTCGGGTCCTGTCACCATAGTCTACGGGAGGTCCTGGCCGCGCTCCATAGTCATCGATAGTGCAAGAGGAGTCGCCTATATCGACGGGATGTCAGGGGACTACCCGCCCATAGGCTTCTCCTTCGGAATCATCAATACGACGAGCCACACCCTGGAGCCGTCGACCCTCGGCTTGAACGTGACTCCTGGAGAGATGGCCCTCGACCCGGCCAGCGGGGACGTCTACGTAGCGGGCACCAACGTAGCAGGCGCCGATTCCATCGAAGTCTTCAACGGGACAACGCAGAGCTTCACCCGGCTGATGAACGTCGGCGTCCCAATCAGGTACATCCTCTTCGACAGCGTCACAGGGGACCTGTTCCTAACGGCCAACAATGCTGTCTACCAATTCGACCCAAGGACCGGAACGATGCTCAGGAACGCGACCGTCGGTACGCTGCCCGATGGAATGACCATCGACACGTCAACCGGGGAAGTGTACGTTGCAGACTACCTTTCGTGTTCCGTCGTCGTCCTGAAGACCGCGTCCCTCGAATCAGTCACAACCGTCCGTCTGCCCACCCCGTGCTGGCCGTCTCAGATGGCCCTGGACCAGCAGACGGGGTCCCTGTACATCGCTTCCGGCTCGAATACAGTGGACGTCGTCAATACAGTTGACAACACCTTCGAGCGAAGCATCAAAGTCGCAGCTGACAGCACCAACGCGACCTTCGCTATCGCCCTTCAAGAGGGGACAGGAAACGTCTTCACCCTCACAGAACCTGGGACCACTGTCACCCAAATCGATGGTTCGACCGGAAGCGTTGTCGGGAGGTTTCAACTGACCTCGGCCGCCTACGAAATTGCCGTGGACCAGGCCACCGGAGAACTTTATGTCAGCGTGTACCATGATGTGTTGGTATTCGAGCCCCTTCACAGCCAATCGTGGTCGATGCTGCCTGTCGTGGCTGGCTTGGCTGCTGCCGTGCTCGCTGTAATGACGCTGTCGCTGGTCCTCATTCGTCGGAGGTCCAAGTAGGTTGGCGCCGGGCGGCTGCTCAACACGCACGTGCGCTCCCAGCCGTGTCCGTAGGAGACCCTGCCAGCCTCGAGCACCAGAGCAATCTGAATTGCTTATATGATGTCTAGCGCGCGCGCTCCCGGTTGACTGGAAACCCCCGGCAGGCGGAGACCAGGAGATGCTGAAGCTGCTGGAGAAGCTCGGATTCTAGGTGAACAGTCCATGAATATTCTTGTAGCGTTGGGCGGGAATGCGATACTCCGGAGTGGAGGGAAGGGGACTGCGGCCGAGCAGCGGGCGGCCATAGACTCCACCAGCAGGAGGCTCGTGCGGCTAATCAGAGAGGGCCATGATGTCGCCCTGACTCACGGCAACGGTCCTCAGGTCGGCAACATACTCCTGGCGTATGACTTGGCGAAGAGCGTTCTAGCGCCGATGCCTCTTGACGTATGCGGGGCTCAGAGCCAAGGCATGATCGGGTACATGCTCCAGCAGTCTCTCGAGAACCAGCTGAAGTCCGTTGGGATCGCGAAGAGTGTGGCGACAGTTTTGACTCAGACTGTCGTGAGCGCGACCGACAGAGCGTTTGCAAAGCCGACGAAGCCAATTGGCCCGTTCTACGATGAAGCCGAGTCGAAGGAGCTGGAGGAGAAAAATGGATGGTCAATGATTAACGACAGCAACAGAGGGTTCAGACGCGTCGTGCCCTCTCCCAATCCTGTCTCTTTCCTTGAGAGTGAGACCATCAAGTGTCTTTTCGATGAGGGAACTGTCGTCATAGCGGCGGGAGGCGGTGGAGTTCCCGTCGTCAAGGACGGCAAGTCGGGGAGATACATCGGCGTCGAGGCCGTGATAGACAAGGACCTAGCGGCTGCCCTGCTCGCACGGTTGCTCAGAGTGGACCTAATGATGATTCTTGCCGACGTTGACGGAGTTTTCCTGAACTACGGGCGACCCGAGCAGAGGTTTGTGGAAAGAATGAGCGTCCGAGCAGCGAGGAAGTACCTTGCGCAAGGCCAGTTTCCCGCAGGGAGCATGGGTCCCAAAGTGGAGGCAGCGGTCAGATTCATCGAATCAGGCGGCAAGCGGGCGGTGATTGGCTCTCTAGAGAAAGTGGAAGCTACACTTGGCGGCGAAGCAGGTACTGACTTCTATCGATAAGGGAAGAGAACCTTGGACAATCGCATTCGGCAAACAGGATATTCTTACTTCAGTCTTCCAACGCCAACTCGAGCATGAAATCCGATTACCTCCACGGAATCAGGTGGAAGGCTACCGACCTCCGAATGAGGGTCTTTTCCATGAAGGAGACGCAGACAGTCCTCCTCTACATTGGGCGTCGGGTGGTTGCTCTTACCGGCTGACGAGACACTCGACCTCGTCGACGAGGAGGACGCTGTCGTCGGGACCGCGACGCTTCGGGACTGTCTCGAGAAGGGCCTCCTTCATAGGGCGGTTGACGTCCTCGTACTGAGGACCAATGGCAAAGTCCTGCTGCAACAGAGGAGCAAGCGGGACCTGTGGCAACCGGGACTGTGGACGCTCTCCTCTACCGGGCACGTCAGGAGCGGGGAGTCATACAAGGAAGCGGCAGCGCGAGAGCTCGGCGAAGAACTGGGCCTCCGGTCGCCCCTCAGGTGGATCACGAAGCTCCTCCTCCCTCCCATGACAACCCGGGGTCTGACTGAGAGGGAGTGGGTCTCACTATTCGTTTCAGAGACCGACCTGACTGCGACCATCGACCCAGTGGAGCTCGAGTCCGTCGAGGACGTCTCCCTGTCCCACCTCAGACGAATTCTCCTTGGGCAGAGACTGACCCCTGACTCAAAGATTGTCCTTCGCGCCTTCCTGAAGTTATGGTCAGGGCAACCCGGCATCTAGGCTCCGGCCTTTCAACTCTATCGCTTCATAGGGGGATTCGTCACATTCTGGTTCTGTTGGTGGGTGGCAGCAAGGTGATCATAATCCATTGACTCACCATTACTCATGCCATCACGTATAGGAAAAGCGTCTGGATGCTGCGCGCGCGCCCTGCGGCGAGACGGAGACGCATCTAGAGTTCATTATACCCCGCTGAGTCAGGCGGGTGGCCATAACGACTACCGCTTCCCCTTCCCTACTCCGCGGTACGTGAGACCGGCCTTTCTAGCCTTCCCAGGATCGTACGCGTTGCGCCCGTCCACAAGCACAGGCGTCCGAAGCATCTTCGCCAGCTCTTTCAGGTCGAGCTTGAGGTACTCTTTGTGCTTGGTCGAGAGTACGACGGCGTCAGCATCTTTCAATGCGCCTTTCAGATTCTTCGTGAAGGGCACCTCGAAATCCCGCACTACGGGGTCGTGGAGCACAGGTTTGGCCCCCCTCTTTTTCAGTTCGTTGTATAATGTCAGCGAAGGCGTGTTTCTTGTGTCGTCCGAATTCTCCAGGAACGCCACGCCGAGGATTGCTACCTTTGCTCCCTTCAACTTCCGCTTGCGCTCCTTTAGGGCTTCTTCGACCAAGTCGGTCACGTGCACCGGCATCCAATCGTTAAGCTCTCTAGAACCGACAATGATTCTGGGCTCGACCTTGGTTTTTCCGTACGTGTCCAAGCCGTACTTCAGCAGCCAGGAGTCCTTCGGGAGGCAATGCCCCCCAACCCCCGCCCCTGGGAAATGCATGTTCCTGACTGGATTCGAAATCGGGTTCGACGGGTCGTTCGGCAGCGTGTTCACTAGCTCCCTGACTTCGAAGGCGTCGATTCCGAGCGACTCGCAGATGAGCGCCACCTCGTTGGAGAAGGCGATGTTGACATCTCTGTAGGAGTTCTCCACAGTCTTGGACACTTCTGCCGTGAGTGCGTCGGTCGGGCAAAGCTTGGCCTTGACTATGTGACCGTAGAGCTCCATAGCGCGCTCAGTGCTCTTCTCTTCAATTCCGCCGACAATCCTAGGGAGGTAGACGATGTTCTTGATGAGGCGCCCTACCATTACCCTCTCGTAAGAGAATGCGAGCAAGAAGTCCCGGCCAGCCTTCATTCCGGAGGCCTTTTCCAGTATCGGCTTCACGATGTTCTGTGTCGTCCCAGGCGCAACGGTCGACTCTATGACGATCAGCGTCCCCTTGCGCATATGCTTGCCGACCTCGGCGCTGACCTCCCTTAGCGACTCGTAGCGCGGCCTGTGGTCAGCCTCCGTGGGCGTCTGGACGTCTATTAGGACCGCCTCGGCATCCTTCACCGTCGCAACGTCCTCTACGACCTTGAAAGTCCTCTTCTTGTTGACCCGCTGGAGGAGCTCCGACAAGCCCGGTTCGTCGCCGCCGATGGGGTTTTTTCCCTTGTTTAGCCAGTCTATCTTCCAGCCCGAGCGCCTGGAGCGGCGCTGCACCCCCACCACCGTGAAACCTGGCACGTCGCCGAAGAGCGCCGCCGCGGGTATCCCGACGTAGCCCATTCCGACCACTACCACCTTTCGGACCATGATATCGCCGCCAGTATTGACAAATGGTATTATTTGCTTTCGCCTAATCGCGCGTGCGAACTTGAAAGTAAGCCGCAGGTCAGCTATCCTTCGACGGAGAAGAGGCAGTCGCTCCTTGGCTACAGGCAGGAATTGACTCTAGAGCAGGGTCGTCAGCGGACGATCGACTGGGTAAAGAAGCAGGCCTAGGCCGTCAGAATCAGCTCGACCTTCACGTCCTCTGGAATACTGAGCTTCGTGATTTGCCTCATGGTCCTGTCGTCGGGCTGGACGTCAAGAATCCGTCGGTGAACCCTCATCTGCCAGTGGTCGAAAGTGTGGCTCCCCTCGCCCGTCGGTGCCTTCCTCGTCGTGATCTTGAGCTTCTTCGTCGGCAGCGGTTGGGGGCCTCTCACTTTCACGCCTGTCTTGTCGGCAATCTCCCTGATGTCCTTCGCGACCCTCTCAAGTTCAGGTAGGTTCGTGCTCGTGAGCTTGATCCTGGCGAACTGAGGCATTTTCGTGCAGCTGCGCCTCTCTACTCTATTTAGGGATTTGCGTCAATTGAGATGGTTCTGTATCTTTAGCGGGTGATTCCTACGGGTGTATCACTTCGGGTGATGCTCGGCCTTCGTTCACTCGTCTTCGTCCGTATCTTCGGCTTTGTAATCATAATCGTAATCATACTCGCCTGGTTTGTGTTTGTGAATTGCGGATACAAGTGGGTTCCGCGCATCTTCAAGGAAGGCGCGGAGCCGACAATCTGCCCTAAGTGCAAGAGTCCGTATTGGAACAAGCTGAGACGCGCCGACATTCCGAAGGAAGTCGAGCAGACCATGAGGAAGTATCAGAGGAGGAAGGGCTAGCCACGCCGAGCATGACCCTGTTCGAGATGAAGGGCAAGCTGGAAAGCGAAGGCGCGTTGGTGCTGCTCGCACCCGAGGCTAAACGATTGATGGAAGTAATCGCGAGGATGAAGGAATTGCAGGCAGAATACAACGCAAGCAGGGGAGAAGAAATCTCAGAACTCGCGAGATTGAAGTCAATCAGCAACGAGAAGATTCGCAAACTGAGGCATCAGCTTGAGGTGATGATAAGAGACAACGAGATTCTCTCCACCCTCCTCGAAGAGCTTCTTACCGAAAGGCGATTCGGACTTGTTTGACATAGCCGTCTGCCCCAAATGCAGGGCCAATGTGATTGGGGAGGAAATAGTTACCCACAGGTGCGCACCGAGCTACAAGATTGAAGGCAATATTCTATGGGTGAGAACGAGGGAAGGCAGATGGAACAGGCACACTATACCTGATTCTGTCATGCGCAAGGTTGCCGAGCAATCACCCGAAACGATACACCCGTCAAAATCACCCACCAAAGATACAGAACCATTGAGATTGGAGAGGTCCACATCTTGCCTTCTCCGAATTCCAAGACGTGAGCGCTCTTGTTCTTCAAGAATTGTCGTGGATGCTGCACTTCAGGCGGGCGGTTTAGTCCCGGGAATCGTTTTAAGACGACCACAGAGACGAATCCCGGAACTTGCACCTGAACTCGGTTCATGAGAAGCTTCTCCAAGGCGAGGGGGGAGATGCGAATCAACTCGCGATGCAGATACTGGTTGAGGTCGGAGACGCTGTAGGAGCCGAATCACTCGTCCCAATCAAATCGGCCCATGTTCAGGCAGACTACATCGGGCTTCATGACTCTGGCATCGCGCTCTTCGAGCGGTTCGCGGCCTCGGGCGGGAAGTTCGGCGTGCCGACCACCGTGAACCCGGCGAGCATCGACTTGGATGGCTGGGAGAGCTTCGGTGTCCCCGCGGAATTCGCGAGGAAGCAGATCAGGCTCTGCGAGGCCTACAACAGACTGGGAGGGATTCGGTGTTGGACGTGCGTGCCATACCAGGTCTGCAACTTCCCAAAGGCTGACGAGACGGTGGCTTGGGCCGAACCCAGCTCTGTGGTCTTCGCGAACTCAATCATCGGCTGCCGGAGCAACAAGGCGATGGCCGGGCTGGACATCGCCAGCGCGATTCTCGGGCTGACGCCCAAGTTCGGGATGCTTCTTGACGAGGAACGGGTGGCCAGGATCGCTTGCGTGGCACCACCTGGGAGATTCTCCGACCTGGACTACAGGTCGCTTGGCTACTTGATTGGAAGGAGCGCGGGCTCGAAGGTCGCCGCCCTTGACGGTGCGCCCAAGGACGTGACCTCTGACGACTTCAAACACCTGGGGGCAGCCGCGGCATCGGCCGGACCCACCGCCATGATCCACTACGTGGGCGTCACCACCGGCTCGAGCTCACTTGAGAAGGCGGCGGGGGGCGAGAAAATCGAGACGGTCGAGGTCTCTAGGTCAGACCTGGACAATGTCGAAGACGAGCTGAACCAGACTGAGGAGACCCCTGACCTGATCGCCTTAGGCGCACCCCATCTGTCTGTTTCCGAGCTGGGATCGCTTGCCAAACTGCTAGAGGGCCGCAAGGTGAAACGGGGAATCAAGCTCTATGTCTACACATCCCATCAGGCGTACGAGATGGCCGACAGGGCTGGGATTCGCGCCGACATCGAGGCTGCGGGTGGGAAGCTATCCCAGGGGACGGACGCAGACGTCTCCCCTCTCAAGGCCATGGGCTTTAATGTCGTCCTGACGAATTCAGCCCTGCTCGCTGAGACACTTGTGGCCGATGGGAGGGTCAAGGTGAGGTACTCGTCACTGAACGACATTATCGGAGAGGTCTTGGCGTGAGCTCCAAGACATACAAGTGCCATGTGCTCGTCAAAGGGAAGGCCTCCGGCGAGGCGCTCTTCTCCCGACAAGCCTTCTCGTTTGACCGAGCGGTCGACCCGAGGACCGGTGTTGTCGCCGATTCTCGCAGCGGGATGGCAGGCGCGAACATCAGGGGGAATGTTCTCTTCTACACGCGGGGCAAGGGTTCAACCGCCGGGTCGTCTTGGCTCCTCGAGGCCATCAGGTTGGGCAACGGTCCAGCGGCGATCGTGACTGAGCACGCTGACCTCGCAGCCGTCGTGGGCGCTTCCGTGGCGGGGATCCTGTACGGGAAGGCCATCCCAGTCCTCTCGGGAATCGACGCACAGATCTTCTGGAAAGCAAGAGGGAAGACGAAGTCAGTTGCATCGGTCGATGGGAGCGCCGCTAGGGTGGTTCTGACGGGTTGAAGAAACGACCCAATCTGAGGAACAAGGACCTCTTCCTATTCGACCTCGACGGGGTCTTCTACAGGGGCAAGGAGAAAAGGGAGAAGATAGGCGGCACGAGGACCATCGAGGCCCTCCGCAAGTCTGGGAAGAAGCTCTTCGTCCTAACCAACAACTCCACAGATTCTGTCGAGACTGTTCACGCGCGTCTCACCGAGTTCAGCATACCTGTGAAGAGGGAGGAGATTCTGACTTGCGCCCTCCTCACGGCGGAGTATCTCAACAAGAAGTATGGGAAGGTCTCGTACTTCCTTATCGGCGAGGCGGGGCTCGAGTCTGAAATGAGACGGTGCGGCCACGCCCGGACTGAGGGTGAGGAGGCCCAGTTCGTAGTCGTCGGGTTGGACAGGAGGCTCACCTACAACAAGCTCGACAAGGCAGCAAGGCTGGTGAGGAACGGGGCCTCGATCGTCGCGACTCACACTGCGAGGCTCTACATGTACAGCGACGGACCTGCTATCGCGACGGGGCCTATCGTGAGGGCACTGGAATACGCCACGCAGAAGAAGGCGACCGTGATCGGGAAGCCTTCCCCTCTGATGTTCAGAATCGCACTCGAACGTGCTGGATGCACGAGAAGGCAGGCCGTGATGATCGGCGACCAGGTTGACACGGACTTGGAGGGCGCCTCCCTGGCGGGAATCGACTCGATCCCTGTCACCTCGGGTGTCGACCAGGATGCGTTGGGGACCGCCGTCGCGACAATCCCAAACGTGGACGACCTCGTGGATTTTCTTTAGCTCAGAAGGTCGACAGACGACTCTGCCTTGTTGCTCTATCCTACGGTGTAGGCTTCCTCGCCGTGCTGGCTCTGGTCCAGGCCTGTTTCCTCATCTGCCGCGCTCACCCTTACAGGCGTGATGAAGTCGACGACCTTTAGCAACAAGAACGAACCAACGAACGCGAAGGCAGCGACGACCGCGATTGCGAAGGCCTCGACCAGCAGCAAGTGTGGGTTTCCAAAGAACGCTCCGTTCGGGCCACCCGCGTTAATCGCAGTTGAAGCGAAGAGTCCTGTCGCGATTACTCCCCACATACTCCCGACCCCGTGGCAGGCGAAGACATCCAGTGCATCGTCGAAGAGGTTACGACTCGACCTCCAGTTCGCCACGAAGTTGGACACTACTCCGACCACTAGCCCTATGAAGATGGCAGCCATAACACCAACATAACCAGCCGCCGGAGTTATCGCTACAAGTCCGCAAACCGCGCCGACAGCTATCCCCACTGCAGAAGGCTTCCCCTTCCGTGACCAGTCCACCAGCATCCAGCTGACCGCAGCCGCAGCTGCGGCCATGTTGGTGTTGACGATGGCTTGCACGGCAATCGCATCCGCGGACAGGGCACTACCCCCGTTGAACCCAAACCAGCCGAACCAAAGTATTGCCGCTCCCAGTATGACGTATGGGATGTTGCTGGGGCGAACCTCAGTCGAGCTTTCTATCCCTTTTCTCTTTCCTATCACTATGGCTGCCGCCAGAGCGGAGACACCAGCCGTGATGTGAACCACGAGCCCGCCTGCGAAGTCTATCACTCCCAGCGCCTTCAGCCAACCCGTGGTCCCCCACACCCAGTGTGCGACTGGACAGTAGATGAACGTCGTCCAGAGGACAGTGAAAATCAGAAGAGACTTGAAACGAATACGCTCGGCGAACGCGCCGATGATAAGCGCCGGGGTGATGGCCGCGAACTTCAGCTGGAAGGCGAAATACAAAAGCTCGGGGATTGTGTTGGAGTAAGTCGGATTCGGGGCAGCGCCCACGTTAGCCAGACCTGCCTTTGAAAGGTCTCCAATTACCCCGTTGACCGAGGGAGCGAAGACGAGACTGTATCCCCATACGGCCCAGACAAGGCTCACCACGGCGAATATTGTCAATGTCTGGACAATCGTAGAGACGAGGTTCTTCCTTCTTACGAGACCCCCGTAGAAGAAGCCGAGTCCGGGGGTCATTATCATCACCAAGGCCGTAGCGGTTAGCACCCACGCGATGTCCCCTGAGTCGAGCGGTGGCAGCGCTGCCAAGACAGACGACCAGACACCTGAAACTGGATTATTTATGCGGTGCGGAGCTGGACCGTCTCGGACGCGTGCCTAATCCAGCCGCGGTCTGCAATGTCGCTGACGCAAGTTACAGGGGGACGCGGAAGTCCTCCCTGAATGTGTTGAGTACAATGTGGGAATTCGCCCGTTCCACAAAGGGCATGCTGAGCAGACCCTTTGTGAATCTGCTCAATTCCTCGCGTTTCCTGAACTTCGCGACTATCATCCCGTCTACTTCGCCGGTCACATCGTAGACGGCGCACACGCCCGGCAGTTTTGCGATTTCTTTCTCCATCTCAAACAACTTCCCCTTCGAGACCCGAATCTCAGTGACCGCAGTGAGGTCGTACCCCAGAGCCTCGAAGTTAACGGTTGCCGAGTAACCTGTGATAAAGCCCGACTTCTCGAGCCTTGAGACTCTAGACGAGACAGTCGAAGTCGACGTATGAAATTCCTGCGCCATCTGCCTGAAAGAGGTCCTGCCTTCGATTAGCAAGCGCGCTAGGATTCTCTTGTCCAGTTGATCTATGGTTACCTCGTTCTTAGAATGGCTCCCTATAGGACGTTCGTCCTCCACTTGGCTTCTTGACTTCATGTCTGTCCAGCGCCCAAGCACATGGATTTATATTCGTTCTACACCTTTCTGCTGGAAGGCTTAACCGTTCTGAGCACGAGCAAAATGTTGTACTGCCCGAAGTGTAAGCGAGTCTACTTCCTTCCGTCGAACAACACTTACCTATGCAATCAGGAAAGCAACTTCGGCCTTCCCCTACACGAACCATGGGCAATTCCCGAGGTCGTCGACTTCGACTCCAGCGCTCGCACGCTCGGTTGCCTCTTCGGCGCATGCGACAGTCCAACGCATCGCCACCCTTCCTGGGGGCACAACTTCGCACTGATGACAAGAGAAGACGTCATTCAGAAACACGAGGATGCAGTGCTCCTCGAGGTCCAGTCCTGATTGGGCCAGCGCGCGCACTAAATTCATGTTGTCTGCGATTCTGTTGCATCGGAGTCGCGCCTTCTGAAGACCGTCCTGGGTGTCTCGTCGAACGCTTCTTCCATGCCGAAGAGCCTCTCGTAGAATTTAGTCGATTCGGGAAGGTCTCAAACCATGACATTCGTGGCAATTCCAGTTCCTTAGGGACGGATCTGGGCTCCAATCAAGAGGTATCTCATCGCCATATGAGGTCAACGCCATCCTTTGGAACGACCACATTGCATATTATTAGCAAGAACCCTCCACGTGCATCGAGGGTTGTCTCCTTTAGCCTGAATTAGGTACAACGCTTAGATAGCTCTCGTTGGACGGCCGTCCAGCTGTGGAGCAAGGTGAAAGCAGCCGCCATGACCTCGTCCTGGACAGTTGTCCAAACGCTGGAAAGCGTGATGGCGTTGAGTAGATTCATGCCGGATCTGACCGGGCATGCACTGGTTGAACGATGCTGTCTGCAAATCGCTCCAAGAAGGCGTTCGTCTCTCGCTGAAAGAGGATTCTCATGACAGACGTGAACTTCGTCAACAACCTTTGGGTCCTAATCTGTGGTCTCCTCATATTCTCCATGACCGTCTCCGTAGGGCTCTTGGAGATTGGCGAAGCAGGAAAGAGATACTCGAGGAGCCTCCTCAAGGCGATGCTCATAACGGGGAGCGCGCTGGTCTTCATGGCGTTCCTCGGATTCAACACGGCATTCGCCCCTACTATTGGTGGGATCGTAGGTAATCCGCTTTACAACGGCGGCGTCTTCTTGGGAGGTTTCTCTTCTACCGCAACCGGTCTATTGAGCGGAGTGTGGTGGTCGATGGACACTGCATACTTCTCGACCGGCCTTACGACTGGCACCTATTTCCTCTTCGAGACCGCATCCGCTGCTGTAACCCTCGCGCTGGTAGGGGTGGTGGTGCTGAGAAAGGTGAAACTCGAAGCGTTTCTTGCCTATTCTGTGGTCTATTTCATCGTGATTTGGAATCTGCCGGCAGCATGGGTGTGGAATCCCACAGGATGGCTCTACCTCTTGGGGGTTAGAGACTTCGCGGGTGGACTGATCGTGCACGCTGCCGCTGGGGCAGCAGGACTCGCCATTGTCCATCGAGTTTGGAGAGAAGAGAAGAAGAAAGGGCTGAAGGAAAGCGTTGTCGTCCCTAACGAAGTGAGTCCGACCTGGTTGACCCTTGCGATGGTTCTCCTCTGGATGGGATGGTTCGGCTTCAATCCAGGAAGTGTTCTCGCATTCAACAGTTCTGCGACGACCGTGGTCCTGACGACTTTCTTGTCGGCTGCAGCGGCCCTCCTCTCAATAATGTTCTTCAGATACATGGCGACGAAGAAGAATCCAGACCTGCTCTATGCGAGCAACGGCATTCTGATGGGGCTGATCGTCATAACTCCTCTGGCCGGTTTTGTGAGCCCAGGGAGTGCGGTCATCCTTGGCATAATTGCTGGACCGCTGTATCTAACCGCTGAGAAGTGGTTTTCCAAGCGCAAATGGTTCTCAGATCCAATATCGCTGTTTCCAGCGCACTTTGTCGGCGGAATCTTCGGTCTCATGATGATTGCCTTCTTCACGCAGAATGCATTCGCGCTTGCCTCAGGAAACGGTAGCCTACCGAGCGGATTGCTCTTCGGAGGTGGTCTGACCGCGCTCAATCAACTTGGGTTGGAAGCGCTCGCCGCAGTTGTGATCCTCGCAGCGGTGTTCCTGATGACCTATGCGGCGATTGAGGTAATAGCGTGGGCGATGCATGGCATCATCACCGACTACGAGAAGGAAGGGTTAGCCCCCCCATAGGGCGGGAATCTAGACGGCGGAGATCTGGCGCGCGCACGCGCGCTGCATCGGGCCGAGGAGCGTTTTGACCTGTATAAGGCGGATTTCCAGAGTATGCGAAACACCCATGAACACCTGCTTGGCAGGGTGGGTCAGCGAGCATGCCACGGTCGAATAGTCCCAAGTACTGGGAAAGAAGCCTAGAGCGCATCTCCAGGCAAGAGCTCAGACGACTGCAGAAGAAGAGGCTTCGGACCATTCTGAGATACGCCTATGAGAAGAGCGCTTTCTACAGGAGGGTCTTCAAAGAAAGGAAGGTCGACCCGTCCGATTTCGGTGATTTGTCTGACATTCGGAAGTTCCCATTCACCACGAAGGATGACCTAAGGCAGTACTCATATCCGTACGGAGGCGATTTTCTCTGCGTTCCCAGGCAACAGGTAATCGGATGGCACATGACCAGCGGAACTACGGGTCGGCCCACGGTAGGGCCCTATACGCTGAGGGACCACGAAACATGGATGAACGTGATGGCTAGGACGCTTGTAACAGCTGGCGTGAGGCGGGGTGATATACTCCTCAACCTCTACGGCTACGGCCTTTTCACTGGGGGGTTGGGGTTCCATCAGAGCTGTCGTCGCGTGGGGGCAGCAGTGATACCCTGGGGCGTGGGAAGGACTGAAGCCATGATGCAGTTCATCCGTGATTTCAAGCCGACGGTCATGACGGGAACTCCCTCGTACCAGCTCTACGTGCTCGAAAGCATGCGAAAGATTGGAATCGACCCAACTGAGAGTTCCATCAGAGTCGCGATTCCGGGCGCCGAGGTGTGGACGGAGCAAATGAGACAGCGGATAGAGCAGGGATTCGGGCTGAAGAAGAAGGGCGGAGGAGCGAGGAATGTCTACGGCGCGACTGAGCTGCTCGGACCAGGGAGCGGGCAGGAATGTGAGTACGAGAACGGATTCCACTTCTGGACAGACCACTTCTACCTCGAGGTCATCGACCCGGAAACGAATGAACTAGCCGGACCGGGAGAACAGGGAGAAATGGTGGTTACTACGCTGACCAAAGAAGCCATGCCTCTGATTCGATATCGACTGAGAGACCTCACGGTACTGGACGAAGGTGACTGCGCCTGCGGAAGGAGTGCCTTCCCCCGCTGCATGTGGGTTACGGGGAGGCTGGACGATGTAATTCACTACAGGGGAGCAAAGATCTGGCCCAGCGCCATACAGGAGGCCATGTTCAGATTCCCTGAAGTGAACGACTATCTCGTCGAAGTCGACAGAACCGGCCCGAAAGGCTTTCGGATAACCGTGGAGGTGGGTTCCATGTCCGATACGCCAGAACTCAGAGAAAAGATAGCTAGCGAAGTGCGCAGAACCCTCATCTTCCTGGCGCCAAAGATTGAATTCGTAAAGGAAGGCACGTTGCCGAGATACGAGGGCAAGTCGAAAAGAGTGGTAGTGGAGTAATGATAGCGGTGAGAATTTCATTCTTACCCCGACTCTAATTCTTCCTACAGGCTCAAGAGACAACGCATGCGCGCTAGAATGGTTTCAAAGGCATGAACAGAGAGCGGGTCATTGCGAAGCACCCAAGTGTACACTCTGAAACTCAACAAGTTTACACACCGATTCTTTAAGCGAGACAGGACAGCATCAGCTCCGTCGACATCTGCCTTGGCCAACGAGGAAATGATGGTGCTCAACAGGCTCCTTCACGAGATCGAGAGCCTGAAGGAGGGACTCGAACCCAGCATCCTTGCCGCGTGGTACAACAAGATTGCGAGCGACGCGAAGGTGGAAGCGCCGAGCTACCTGACCGATTCAATCGACGTCGTCCAGGACCCAATCCTTCCGATGAAGTTCGAGTTCAGGACCTCGAAGAGGGCCGTCAAGTACGTCTTGGATGCGATCGACCAGAGCCTTCCGAAGATGCCGACAGCGACGAGGCTTTACTTCCAGAAGCTGTCGGAACTCATCCAGGCCGAGATGCTCCGCTAGACCGCCGCCTTCGCCAGCCTGTCGCTTTCAGGAATCAGCTAAATACGGCCTGTCAGACCCGCCGTTTCAATGGCTCAGAACGAGCCGTCGAAAACAGACGTGCTTCTTGGCAATCCAGCACCTCTCGGCCTAATGGCCTTCGGCATGACCACAGTTCTACTCAACCTCGCGAACGCGAGCGTTTTCTCAGTGGATTCGGTGGTCCTGGCGATGGGTCTCTTCGTAGGAGGAGCCGCCCAGATAATCGCCGGAGCCATGGAGTTCAGGAAGGGCAATACGTTCGGGATGACCGCCTTCATCGCCTATGGCTTCTTCTGGATTTCTCTCGTCTTCATCCTAATCCTACCCAATCTCGTGGGAGCCGCCGGACCCACGGCAGCCTCGCTCTCCTCGTACCTCTTCCTCTGGGGCCTCTTCAGCTTCTTCATGTTCCTGGGCACCCTCAGGCTCAACGGTTCTCTAATGTTCGTGTTCGGCACCCTCTTCATCCTCTTCTTCCTGCTCTCTGCAAATGCCTCTGCCATTCTAAACACGGGAGGGAACTCTGACCTTCTGAAGTTCACGGGGTACGAAGGCGTGCTCTGCGGGCTGAGCGCTATGTACGCGTCAATGGCGACAGTCCTAAACGAGGTCTACCGGAAGACCGTCCTACCCACATTCCCAGTCAAGCCGAAGAGCTAGACGCCGGCTCAGAGGCTTACTCTTTCTTTTCTTTGCCCTGAACTACGTCGCGTATTCTCTCCACGACCTCGGCGTTGGCCAGCGTCGAGGTGTCCCCGAAGTCCTTGTTCTCGGAGATCGATACCAGAATTCGACGCATTATCTTGCCCGAGCGCGTCTTCGGAAGGTCGGAGACGATGTAGACGCTCTTTGGTCTGGCGATGGGTCCCAGCTCCTTGGTGACGTTGTTCTTGACCTTCTCGGCGATTTCCTTGCTCGGTTCGTAGCCCGGCTTCAGAGACACGTAGATGATGGGGATGTGTCCCCTGAGCTCGTCTTCGATGGCGACAGCCGCCGCTTCTCCCACTTCGGGGGTCGTAAGGGCTGCGTTCTCGAGCTCCTTGGTCCCGAGCCTATGGCCGGCCACCTTGATGACGTCGTCGATCCTTCCGAGGATTCTGAAGTATCCGTCGGCGCTCTCGACCGCCCCGTCGCCCGTGAGGTAGGGCCAGTCCCTCCAGTCTTTGCTCTCCTTGTTCTTGCAGTACCTTTCGTAGTAGATCTGGACGAACCTGTCAGGGTCGCCCCAGACGGTCTGCATTATTGCTGGCCACGGATTCCGGATGCAGATGTTGCCCGCTCCTTCTCCGGCCTTGACCTCTCTGCCGTCTTCGTCGTAGATGACCGGGTAGATTCCGGGCATGCCGGGTCCGGCGCTCCCAGGCTTCATGGGTAGGATCGCTGGCAGGGTGCTGCAGAGGAACCCACCTGTCTCAGTTTGCCAGTATGTGTCGCTGATGGCGACGTCTCCCTTCCCCACCTCTTGGTAGTACCAGCGCCACGTTTCCGGCTCGATGGGCTCGCCGACCGTGGTCATAGACTTGAAGTGGAAGTCGTACTTCCGCGGCTCGTCCGGTCCGGACTTCCTGAGCATCCTGATGGTCGTTGGAGCAGTATGGAAGATAGTGACCCCGAGGCGCTCAGCTATCCTCCAGAGCCTGCCGGCGTCCGGGTAGTTTGGCACTCCCTCGTACATCACGCTCGTTGCGCCGATGGCAAGAGGCCCGTAGACAATGTACGAATGGCCCGTAATCCACCCTATGTCGGCGTAGCACCAGAAGACGTCTTCTGGGTGTATGTCCTGCTGGTACTTCGCGGTCGCGGCTACGTAGGCGAGGTACCCTCCGGTCCTGTGCTGCGCCCCCTTCGGGCGCCCGGTGGAACCGCTGGTGTACATCAGGAATAGCGGAGCCTCCGAGTCCATTGAGACGGGGGCGACCGTCTTGCCCCTGAACTCCTTCATGAGGTCGTCGACGAAGTAGTCGCGTCCTTCGACCATCGGCGCTGTGGAGATGTACTTCCCTGGGTGGCGCCTCCAGACCAGGACCTTGTCCACGGTGACCCCCAACTTCTTCGCTTCTTCCACAGTCTGGTCTGCATCCTTCTTCTTGTCGGACACCCCCCCGTTCCTGTAGTAGCCGTCGCAGGTGACCAAGACATGGCTTCCAGAACCGACGACCCTCTCCGCGGCGGCTCTCGCGCTGAATCCTCCAAAGACCTCGTTGTGGATGATCCCGAGCCTCGCGCATGCGAGCATCGAGATTGGAAGTTCCGGGGTCATGGGGAGGTGGAAGGTAACTCTGTCGCCTGCCTTGAGGCCGAGCGACTTCAGGACGAGGGCGAACTCGTTGACCTTCCTGTACAGCTCTTGGTAGGTTATCACTTGGTAGGGCTCGTCTTCCGGCTCAGGAACCCAAATTATCGCTGCCTTGTTCCTGCATTTCTCGAGGTGCCTGTCGACGCAGTTGTAGGCCGCGTTCAGTTTGCCTCCGACGAACCACTTCCAGAACGGAGGGTTGCTCGTGTCCAGCGTCGTGTGGAACGGCTTGTCCCAGGTCAGGACATCGGCGTACTCTCTATAGCACTCGGGGAAGTTCTTCTCGCTGAACCTCTTGTAAATGTCAGGGTCGGCCATGTTCGCCTGCTTCACAAACTTGGCAGGCGGGTTGATCATCGCCTCTTCCTTCCAGTGAACGTCGATCTTCGACTCCGGCCCTTTCTCGGTCTCTGTCATGCTAAGCGTGCGCCTCCGAGAGGCAGATAAAATAGTTGTCCCGAAGACATTCGGTCGCGCTTCAGTCGGCCTGCGGGTCCTTCAGCGCTTCCGTGCCCCTATAGGCAGCTGAGGGACACTCTCTGCCACCCGGATTCGGGCGTCCACGACGACCGCGCCCCTCCCCTCCAACAGGACCATCACAGGATTGAGGTCCAGCTCCGCTACCTCGGGTATGTCCTCGACGAGCTGGCTGAGGCGTAGCATGACCTCTTCCAGCGCCTTTACATCGCGCTTAGGCTCTCCTCTGTACCCGTCCAGCACGGGAAAGGTCCTGAGAGACCTGACCATCTGGTGGGCGTCGGCGTCTGTCAGGGGTGTCAGTCTCACCGAGACATCTCTCAGAAGCTCCACGAGGGCGCCGCCGATCCCGCATGCGAGGAGGGGCCCGAAGTTGGGATCGTTGGTGATCCCCACGAACATCTCCACCGCCTCTGAGATCATCTCTTGGACAAGGAAGCTCGCACTGGAGACTCCGCTCTTTTCGAGGCGCTCTCCCATCTTCTTCGCCGCAGCCTCCACGTCCTTGGGTTCGAGACTGACCTTGACGGCGTCGAGTTCAGTCTTGTGCAGGAGGCCGGGGGCTGACGCCTTCAGCACGACTCTGCCGGGGAACTCGGTTGCGGCTCTTGCGGCCTGGATCGGATCGCGGGCCTCAACGGTTCTGACCATGGGGATTCCGTAGTAACCGAGCAGGGCGCTTGTGCTCGCGGGGCCCAACCAGCTCTCCTTGTTCGCAAGCGCTTTTGACACAAGAGCGGCGGCCTGCAGCTTCTTGGCCTCAGGGAACTCCTTGACGGTGCCTGGAGCAGTCGCCACCCATCTGCCATAGTTGACAGCGTGGGCGAGGGCTTGCGCCGCCAGCTCTGGGAATGGGTAGGATGGAATCCGGACAACGCCGTCAGAAAGCTGTCCAGATACACCCTTCGTAGCCATGAAGATCGCTATGACCGGGATCCTGCCCCTGAGCTCCCTGGTCGCCTTGATTATGGCCGCTGCGACGTCCTCGGTCCTGACAGCCATTGGGGGGATGAAGACTACCATCATCGCATCGACGTTCGGGTCGTTCGACACTGCGTGGATTGCGTTTGCGTAGTCCGCAGCTTGAGCAACTGAGGTCATGTCGACCGGATTCTTTGTCCCGGCGATGGGCAACAGGAACTTCGCGAGTTCGGCCCTGGTTCGCCCAGACAGCTCGGGCACGTGAAGGCCGAGACTCTCGCACGCGTCAGCCGCCAGAATTGCCGGGCCCCCTGCGTTCGTTATGATCGCGACCCTGTCCCCTTTCGGGACGGGCTGAGTCGAGAGGAAGGCCGCGACGTCAAACATCTCTTCGATTGAATCGGTTCTAATGATCCCTGACTGCCTGAAGAGCGCCTCCACAGTGATGTCCGAGGCGGCGACCAGAGCCCCGGTGTGGGACTGCGTCGCCCTGAAGCCCGCGGCCGACCGGCCGCTCTTGACGGCTACTATGGGCTTCTTCCTGGCCACCCTCTTCGCGAGCCTCGCGAACTTTCTGGGGTTCCCAAAGGACTCCAAGTGGAGCAAGATTACGTCGGTATCCTCGTCGCTCTCCCAGTACTGGATCATGTCGTTGCTGGATATGTCAGCCTTGTTCCCTACGGAGATGAAGCTCGACATGCCCAGCCCGAGCTTGTTGGCCTGATCGATTATCGCGTAGCCGAGGGAACCGGACTGAGAGAGGAAGCCGATCCTGCCCGGGATCGACCTGGGCGGTGCGAACTGGCCGTTGAGGCTGACTCCCGGCTTCGTGTTGATTATGCCCATGCAGTTGGGCCCGATTAAGCGCATCCCCGACTCTCTGCAGACCTTGACGAGCTCCTCCTGGAGGCGTACCCCGTCCCCTCCTATCTCAGAGAAGCCCGATGAGATTACTACGACGGCCTTCACTCCCTTCTGAGCGCATTCTCTGGCGGTCGAGACTACAAACCTGGCCGGCACCACTATGAATGCGAGGTCGACCGGGTCAGGGCAGTCGAGGACGGACTTGTACGCGGTAACCGACTGCACCATGGCCGCCTCCCTGTTGACCGGGTAGACCTGGCCGTTGAAGCCGCCATCGATGATGTTCCGGAAGAGCGCGCCCCCGATGGCCATCCTGTCACGGGATGCCCCGATTACGGCGATGCTCCGCGCCTCGAGAAAGCGCTTCCCAGCCGCGACCGCGGAATCAGCCTCACGCCGCTCAAACGCCGCGAGCCCGGCCGGCTGCATCGAGGTCGGGAAGGTCACCCTGACGTATCCCGGGGCTGCGTGCATCCGGACCGGGAATCCCAGGTTCCTCACGAAGTTCAGGGCGTAGTGCGTCTCGGCTGCGGTCGCTGCGCTGAACGTTGTGCTTCCGGAGTCGGTCGCTGCTTGCGCGAGTTGCGCCAGGAGGATTGAGCCGAGGCCTTTGCGGTGAAAACCATCCGCGACACTGATCCCCATTTCTGACGGTTCGCTCCCGGAACTATAGTCTGCTTCCCCGACGACCTTCCCGTCCCTAATCGCGACCAGGCTGAACCTCCTGTCAGGGGCGAGAAGCTCGTCAAACAGGCTCTCCTTGTCGATCGTGGATTTCAGGAACCTCGACAGAATCGATTCTTCTGACAGGCCTCCGAAGAACTCCGATAGCACTTCACGGTCGTCACCCGTGGTTCGCCTGACGTGGACCAGCGAACCATCCTTCAGGACCGAGTCCCCTTTGAACTTCTCCGTTGCCTGCCGAACCTCCTCTTATCTCCAGGACTGGGTGTCTCTGAACGCCCCATGTTCAGTCTTTCGTTCTAGTCAGAGAATACACGATAATGAAGAAGCCCACGACCTGACTTACTGCTTGCGCAGATTCCGCCATATCCAAGTGTCCGGTCAAGTTGTAGATCACTCCAGCGATTGCGGCGCCCGCGGTCACGAATGCGAAGCCAAGTCCCAACAGGAGCATCGCCCCACTCTTCGTCCTGCCATGAGCGCGCATGGCATAGAAGACGACAATCCCGCCGAGAATCAGAATCAGCCCTTGGGCCGCGCTTAGATAGATCAGATCCATCTTTCATCATTCGCCTCGTCTTCCGACCTTTAGAGTATGAATCCCAATTCTCAACGCTGGAAATCACTTCTCCGCTCTCATGCTCGTCCAAAGACGCCTGAGCTTCTCCGCCACGTCCTCATTTACTGTCGCGTCCACCTTCATGACGCCACCGTCGAAGCTGACCGTCACGGCCCTGTAGGCGCTCCTCAGGAGTTCGTACTTCTTGCCGTCTGAGGTGACTATGATCTTCTCTACTATGAGTATCTTCGCGTCGAGGAGCTCATGGACCCTTCTGTAGCAAGTGCTGAGGGGAATGTCGTTCTCCCTGCTCATGTCCTCGACGGACTTCGCGGCTGGTATGGCTGAGAGCAGGATCTTCCTAGAATACTCGTCGGCCAGCCCCTGCACCAGCGATTGGACCCGGTCAGACTCCGTTATCTCCAAACGGAACGAAAGCTCAGATTACCGTATTTGAGTCTATTCTGGCCTCGTTGTCCTCATTCATCTGGTTGTCAAGCTTGGGGGGCGCTCTGCTGGGTCACCTTTACGACCTCCTCGCTCGTCCGGCCAAGGTAGGCGTCCATCATCCACTCCCATCGTCCTGAGAGGGCGGACCAGTAGATCGCACCGAAACCCCTCTTCATTGCGTACTTCACAAGCGAGGGAGACTGGTCGGAGGGGGGCTTCTTGTAGGTCGCGGACACGAAGAGGGCTCTCTTGCCGCCGACCTCCATGGGGCAGTTGATCCTACCGTTGTATTCGAACACCCTGCCCGTCCCCTCCACCTCGGATGCGATGTTCGTCGCGACCACCTTGGACTCCAGGTGGGCGACGACCCCAGACTTGGAGATCGGAATGTTCGTCGCGTCGCCTATCGCGAAGGCGTCGTCGTGTCCCTCGACCATCATCGTGCGCCTGTCCGCCTTTATCCAGCCCTCCTCGTCCCCGAACCCCGACTCCCTGACCACGCGAGTTCCTCTGTGGGGCGGAATCGCTATCAGCAGGTCGTAGGCGTATTCGTCGCCCTCGAGCGAGTAGACCTTCTTCGCTGAAGGGTCGACCGAGTCGACGTTAAAGAACGGGACAACGTTGATCCCTTTCTCCTCGAAAAGAGGGGAGACGACCTGGGCGATCTTGTCTGCGGGGTATGCCTTGGGGTATGGCGTCAGCAGGGTGAGCTCTACATCCTCTCTGACTCCTTTGTGCCTCAAGTACTCGTCGAGAAGGAAGAGCGCCTCGTCAGGAGACGGAGGACACTTGTGGGGCACCCCTGCGATGAGGACTCCTATCCTCCCTTTCCTGAAGTTCCTTACCGAATCCCACACCTTCGTCGCGTTGACGGGGCCCGTGTGGAAGTTGACTGACCCCTGGGCCAGCCCCGGGATCGTCTGTGGGGAGACTTCGGCACCCATGGCCATTATCAAGTGGTCGTAGTCGAAGGTGTCGCCCCCGACGGTGAATACCTTTCTGTTCTCGAGGTCGATTTTCCCTGCCGGGTCGGGTATGTAGGTGACTTCTGGTCTGAGGAGGTCCATTTCGGACCTGCTTTCAGCGTCGGGATGACTGCCCTTGAAGGCCACGTTCAAGCTCGCTGGCTGAAAGTGGTGCCTGAACCCTTCGCCGATTAGCAGAATCTGGACTTCTCCCGCGCGGATGCGCCCACGCAGCTTGTTGCTCAGAAAGTTTGCTGCGAATGTCCCTCCGGTTCCGGACCCGATGACGGCCAGCTGCTTGACCATCTACCGTCCCTTTCTGTCGATTTCGATTACTGTTCTCAGGAAGTCCTTCTCGTGTAAGACCTCAAGGACCTTGTTTCCGCTCTTCTCAGCCCATGCTCGGACATCACTCTCAGCAGCCGGGTCGGTCGCCAAGAGCTCGATTACGTCACCGACGCTAGCCTGCCTGTACGCCTTGAACAGGTCCGTGATGGGACCAGGGCAGAAGCTGCCCCGAGAGTCGACTGTCTTCCTTGCTGAAGGCGCGCTCATTTCATCACCCAGATGAAAGGCGTCTGGGCCCCGCTGCTGATTTGTAGAAACGTGGCCGCCCCTATTATGTCGTCCACCGCGGGGATCAGGTTCTCCTTGGGCACGCCCATCACATCCATCGTGGTTGAGCAGGCGTGCAGCTTGACGCCTAGGTCCTTTGCACTGCTGATCATCTCGGGAATCGACGGCATCTTGACCTGCTTCATCTTGCCATTGAGCATCCTCGTCGCCATGGCCGTCATTCCCGGAATCATGCCCAGAATGTTCGGCATGGGCATGCCGGGGTTCCCGACAGGAGACACCTTGAGAGAGGCGACCTTCTTCTTGTCCAAGACTTGGAGGCCCCAGAACGTGAAGAAGACGTGCGACTCATAGCCCATAGTGGCAGCGGTATTCGCCAACATGAACGCGGATATACCATGTCCAGCGTAGCTTTCGAGAGTACAACGCAGAACTTCTGCTGAGGTGCAGCGCGCGTATCTGCACTCTCTTTTTGAACGGATGCGGTAGTCATGTCCGTGAGACTCATCGGGGGCGATAAAAGACGAAGAGACGTTTTCCACTGGTGGGAATCAAACTTGGGAATTGGGTTCACGCATCAATAGTCGAATCCAGCTTCGTAGGTGAGCGTTAAATATCGAATCCGTCCTCCGGGATGACCATGTCATGGCCTGAGGGACCCAATTTCGGGAAAATCATTGTCGCGTTCGACGGGTCCAAGGATTCGGTCAAGGCAGTCGACTTTGGCTGCTCTCTGGCAGAGAAGTACGGATCGACCCTTATCATCGCCCACGTTTATTCCCCCTCCCTTCCGCCTTACAGTGGTGCGGTATCGATGCCAATCCCTGAGGCTGAATTCGAGGGTATTGAAGAGTTGTCTAAGGAAAGGGCTCGAGGCGTGCTTCTCGATGGCATCAAGCATGCGGAGGCACACGGGGTGAGAGCCAAGGGAGAGCTCTTGGAGGCCAGTTCGACCGTCCAGGCCATCGTCGAGTTCGCCACAAGCGAAAAAGCCGACTTGATCATCGTCGGAACAAGGGGGATGACCGGATTTAAGAAGCTCATCCTGGGAAGCGTTTCGAGCGGCTTAGTGGGCCATTCTGAATGCCCAGTCCTGGTGGTCAGGTGAGAACTTGATCTATGTTAGGGACGTGATGACGGAGAATGTCAAGACCACTCCAGTGAAGGCCACGATAAGGGAGGCAGCCAAGGAGATGACAAGATGGAAGATTGGTTCTCTTGTAATCACCGACGGGAAGAAGCCCGTCGGGATCATTACCGAAGGAGACATTTCGAAGGCCGTGGCAAGAGGTCACGACCCTGCAAAGACTCTCGTCTCACTTCAGAAGAAAAAGCTGGTCACGGTAGAACCTGGCGAGAGAATCGAGGTTGCAGCCAAGATAATGGCCTCGGCTGGCGTAAAGAAGCTCCCTGTCATGGAGGGGACAAACCTCGTAGGTATGATCACACAGACCGACATCGTGAATTCCAGTTTCGCCCTCGTCACATCTCTCAAGGAGATGGTGCAGGCCCGCTACAGGCCTCCGGACTTCGAGATGTAGCCGAACCAACTCCTAGCAGCAGGTCTGCATCTATGGCAAATTGACAAGGGATTGGCTTCAGGTTGGCGCTGTGGACGTCAAGGCAACCAAGAGCACCAGGGCCGACCAGATAAGATTCAACGGAAAAGGGAAACGATGTTAGCCCTCACACAGGGAAACACCCGGTCTTGAGACTAAATGAGACACTCTGGGAATTGCGCCCCGATACTCATACCCTTGATCAAGAGAAGATCTGTGGGCTTTCCCCTGCGTAGCCTCACCGGGCCTGCCGACCCTTCTCCACTGGTCCCTTGGGGTGATTGCACAGAAATCGGGGGAATACTGATCGCATCGGGTTTCACCGTCAGTTAGCACAAATTCTGCTAACCTTTGTCTGCTCCTGGGGCTCTACATTTGACCCTTGTTCATTAGTTCACGAAGGGAGGCCCGGCTGTGAAACGAGACGTTCTTCCAATTTGCCGCTTCATGCGAAGGCTCAGCCTCGGGGGAAACCTAGTCGGTAACTTCAGGAATGAGATTACAGCGAAAGCCGACCCGAAAGAGAACCTGCCCCCATCAGACAAGTCCCTCCCTGCCTATGCTGGAGAGGCCTAGGTGTCTACGGATTCGATTCTTCGGGGACACTGGCCGGGGATGGACTAGATGCTGTCTCAGTCGAGACAATCTCGGGTGGGGATTTCTGTGTCCCGACCCCATACGCCAAGATTGCTAGCCCTACCGGACACAGCACAATTCCTGTCCAGATGAACCAAAGCGAAATTGAGAAGACATCACTCATGGAGATACCAACGCTTGAGCCATATTCGCTGGCGCCATATACCAGGTTGGGTATGTTCGGACTCACGAAGATTAGAGTGGCACCCAGACCTAGGATTAACCCCCCCACTGCCATAAGTCTCGCTTTCAACATGGATGCTCGGAAAGAGAGGCGTCTTAAGTCTGCGCTTTGCCGCACGGTTGTCGGATTTAAGCCGCCCCGGAGGTGGGGTGGTGCGCCGTTGAGCCTACTTGAATACACAATCACGGTCAACTACGTGAGTGAGGGGGAAGTCGCCAACCTGATACGCGGATACATCGAGCTGAAGGGAGCGAAGATTCGCTTCTCAGGGGTCGCCTACGGCAGATTCGGGGGGCAGAACTTCTCCCCTCAATTCTCAGAAGCTGCAAGGAAGCGACTGGAGGCGCTGACCGGGGACTTTCCGGGATTCGAGGAGGATGTGCAGCAGAGACTGATGAGGGGTGAGTTTGAAGCCATACCCGGCAAGGGAGAGACGCACGCCCACCGGCATATGAGCAGCTAGGCAGGCGGGCGCGCGCGAAATGGTACAGAAAAGGACCATGGGTGACAAAGGCAGGCCGAGCATAGGCCTAACGCTCCGCAGAATCAGGCTAATGGTCTACGGCTCCAAGGAAAGGCGAGCAACCACCTTAGCGCAGCTTCAGGACGTCGAGAAGGGAGACCCTTTCCGCATCCTGATCAGCACAATCCTTTCCCAGCGGACGAGGGATGAAAACACAACCCAGGCTTCTGAAAACCTGTTTTCAAGGTACAGGACGGCCGAGGAGCTCGCTCGGGCAGACATCGACACGGTCCGCAAGCTGATTAGGCCTTCCGGATTCTACAACGTGAAGGCGAGGAGCATCATCAGGGTCTCCAGACAGTTGCTCGAGGAGTTCGAAGGCAGGGTTCCCAACAACGAAGAAGACCTCCTGAAGCTGCACTCGGTCGGAAGGAAGACTGCCAACTGCGTCCTCGTGTACGGCTTCAACAAGCCGGCGATCCCGGTAGACACGCACGTTCACAGGATCTCTAACAGGCTCGGGCTCGTCGACGCCAGGAGTCCGGAGGAGACCGAAGCACAGCTCGTTCGGACGGTGCCGCGCAGGTACTGGCTCGACCTGAACGACCTCTTCGTCAGGTTCGGACAGACGACCTGCAAGCCCGTCGGTCCGCGGTGCGGGTCGTGCACACTCAGGAACGAGTGTAGGTACTACCGGACTGTGGTCGCGCCGAAGGGTTAAACTTCTTAGCATTCTCGGGACTGCCTCGATTATGCCTTCTTTCGAAGAAGCCAAGAGAAAAGTGGGCGAGCTGGTTGTAGCGAAGGGTTTCGGCAACACCCCTGAAGAGATTCCGAACAAGCTACTCTTCGCTTTCATCGAGCTGGGAGAGGCGGGGGACTCCTGGAAGAAGGGCAGACCGACGGAAGAGACGATAGAGGAACTGATCGACGTCATCTTCTATGTGCTCGACGCGTCGAGGCTGATTGCTCCTGATGCAGACCTAGACCGGGTCTTTGAACAGAAGCTCGCCAAGAACATGACGAGACCTCACAGGTATGGGGAAGGATTCAGAGAGAAGACTGCTTCAGGCGTCTAGCCAGCTTTCACCCAGATCAGTCTCTTGTCCGTGTGGCAGACGTAACCGTCATACTTCTGTCCCCTGTAGTTGAGCGGCTGCTCCACTAGGTTCATGGTCCTCCCACACTGAGAGCATTCCTGGTCTGAAGAGACCTGCTTCACCTTGTCCCAGTTCATCATGAAGTAAGTCATGTACATCGGAGATACATCAGTCCCTGATTTCATGGGCTCTTCACGCTCTTCAGGCAATGACTCGTCAAGATAGCTTCGCCTAGTGATTTATGTCTGCGGTGTTTAATGAGTTCTTCCTCTCAGAAAGGTTCTGTTGTGTCTTTAGGTTGTGTTGTCCACGTGTTGCGAGTCAGGTGATTGGCTCTGCTTACGATGAAGAGTTCACGTAATCGATCGACACTGGATAGCCGATGAAACTGTATCCGACCTTGATTTGCCCTCCCGCTGACATCTCCGTAGGATTGAGATTATCTCGGAGGTAGGCGTTTGAGAGGCTCAGTGTCCCGCCACCAGCCAGCGTGAACACCACACCGGAGCTACCCTGAAGCGTGGCCGAGGTGAACTGATACTCTTTCGATGAGGTTGAGATGTTGTAGGCTGACGCGACTATGACAATCAAAGCGAGCACACCCACAATCACAACTGCGGACAATCTGCGGGTGCCCTTGATATTCAATCTAAGGAAGACTCCCTCGTTTGTGATTTAAGACTTCTCCCCCTACTTCAGCCGATACGCTCCCATGAGCCGTCGCTTAATGGCGAGAAGGTGAGTCCCTGTTTGGACGGCTCTCCGCGGAACTATCGTTAAATACAAAACGGCAGACGCGACGAGTTGCTTGACCCGTCTTTTCTTCATAACTGACATCCACGCCTCCGACAGGTGTTTCAGGAAGTTCCTCAATGCCGCGAAGTTCTACAATGCAGACTGTCTCGTGCTCGGGGGAGACATCACGGGCAAAGTCTTGATTCCCATCGTCGAAGAGAATGACGGGACGTACACTCTCAGGCTCTTTGAGAAGGACAGCACCGTGAAGAAGGACCGGCTGAAGGAGACCCAGAAGATGCTCCTCGACGCAGGCCAGTACTCATTCGTTACTAGCCCAAAGGAGCTCGAGGAACTCCAGACGGACAAATCTAGGGAGGAGCGAGTTTTCAACGAGGCGATGAACTCGGTTCTGAAGTCCTGGATCGAGCTCGCGGGAGAGAGGTTGAAAGGCACCAACATCAAGTGCTACATCTCGCCTGGAAACGACGACAAGTTCGAGATCGACTCGCTGCTTGCCGATTCGGGGCATCTGGTCAACCCGGAGAACAGGGTCGTGCAGCTTGAGGGAGGGTTCGAGATGATCACTCTCGGATATGCCAACCCCACTCCCTGGAAAAGCCCGAGGGAAGTGAGCGAGGAGAAGCTTGGCCAGATGATTGAGGCCTTGGCCTCGCAGGTCAAGAGGACGGAGACCGCGGTCTTCAACCTCCATGTGCCGCCAATCAACACGGAACTAGACAGGGCTCCGGCTGTATCTCAGGACTTCGAATACGTGAAAGAGGGCCTTGGTATCAAGTTCATCCACGCAGGAAGCTCGGCAGTTAGAGAATCGATCGAGAGGCATGCTCCCCTGCTTGGACTCCACGGCCACATCCACGAGTCCAAGGGCTTTGTCAGGCTTGGGAGGACTCTCTGCCTCAACCCCGGCAGCGAGTATGCAGACGGAATCCTGAGGGGTGCGCTAGTTAACATGGTTGGCGGGAAAGTGAAGGAATTCCTCTTGACGAGCGGTTAGTCTCCGACCTAGGAAGTGAACTCTTTCCTTTCGAAGAGCCACAGGCCCAGGGCTGCTGAGACGACGAAGTATACAGCCATTATCGCCAGCGCTTCCGGTATCGGCGCGTTGAATGTGGTGAGTGTGAAGCGTCTTCCGAAGGCCTGGGTGACACTGTGGAGGGGGAATGGCACCGCAAGGACGTTGGCGATTATGCCACCCGCGTAGGTGATCGAGAACCAGGGTTCAATCCCGGCAACCACAGAGGCTACTGTGTCTATTATGTCGAAGACGATTAAGAAGAGCATAACTGTCGTCAGTATCGAGATGATGCTGGTCTTGAAGAGTGAACTGAACAAAAAGGTTAGGCCCAGCGCCGAAACCAAGTATACCCAAGCGAAGGCTAGAGATTCTACGAATTGGTATGGAACAGAGGCCCCGAAGAAGTACGTCCCGTTGGCCAAAGAAATCAGCGCGAAGACCGCCAGGATTAGCGTTGAGGCTCCCAGGGCGGCCAACCACTTTCCGATGTATACGACCGACCTCCTGAGTGGGTTGGGAATGAGGAAGTAACCAGTCTTGTTCTGGAATTCGCTTGATATCGCGTCTCCCCCGAAGAAGACCACTGAGAGGAGTACCACGAGGGTAGGGACGCTCCCCCAGAAGGCAGAGTAGAATGTCAAGGCCGGGTTTTGCGAGCTCGGAGTCCCAAACCCGAAAGTGGCAGGCCTGTAGTACGCCGCCACGAAGGTGAGCAGTGCGCTGATAAGCAAGACTACCACCAGCATGACGTAGAACCTTCTGGCTCTGAAGTAGTTCAGGAAGGCATACTTCGTCACTATCCTCATTTGGGACAGGCTGCTGACTCTCGCGTTGCCGCCCTGGCTATTCGCAGACATCGCGATCACAGAGTCTCCTTGATCAGGCTCAGATAGGCGTCTTCCAGCCCGGTTGAAGTCTCCCTGAAGCTCACTATGCCGATGTTCATGTCGGCGAGCTGCGCGAACAGTCGTTCCTGAGCTTGAAGTCCGCCTGTGAACCTGATGCTGAGGTGCCTAGGGTCACTCTTCTCCGCCTTGTCCACGCCCTCTAGTCGCAGTATCCTCGATAGCGCCGCCTCGTCCACGTCGCGTGAGAAGCCAGCTTCAGCCGCGCCTCCGTCTCCTGCGAACCTCGAGGTCACGTTCTCGATCGTATCGTACACGAGGAGTTTCCCGTGATCTATCAGTGCGACCTCCTGGCAGACCTCCGTGACCTCGCTTAGGAGGTGAGAGCTCATGAACACGAGCCTGTTTCCGAGCGACTTCACTATGTCTCTTACCTCGCTCATTCCCCGAGGATCGAGCCCGGTTGAAGGTTCGTCCAGTATTATGACCTGTGGGTCGCTGAGTATGGTAGACGCGACGTTTACCCGCTGTTTCATTCCTTTAGAGTAGCTACCCACCTTCTTGTCCGCCCATTCCTGCATCTTGACCTTCCCGAGCGCCTCATCGATCCGCTTTGTCCTCTCTTCCTTTGGGACGCCCCGCAGTTCAGAGAGCATCATCAGTGCTTCCCGGGCAGTCAAGGCGGGGTAGATCTCTGGGGTCTCTATCAGCGATGCGCACGAGCCGAGGGCCTTCTTCTTGTCCTCTCTGATGTCGACGCCGTTGATCAGGGCCTTCCCTTGAGTCGGCGAAATGAGGCCTGTGAACATCTTCATCGTTGTAGTCTTGCCTGCACCGTTCGGACCCAGGAAACCGATGCACTTGGTGCCCTCGAGCTTCAGGCTGAGGTTCGAGACGGCGGCAAAGGACCCGAACGACTTTGAAAGATTCACTGCTTCGATTGAGGACCCTGACATACTTTCTTCCCTGCTACTCGATTACCTTCTTCGGAGGTTGCCTGAAGTCTGATTGGTATTAAACAATACGATGCCCGGGGACGATAACGGAGAATCAGCCGGACTGGGTCAGGTCGAAATTCGTGCCATGAAGGACAGTCCAGACGCGCCTGAAGCCTATCCGCTAACCTTAGATTGAATCACCGGCGTCCTTCTGCCCTGTGAGAAGGACCAAGATAGTCTGCACGATAGGGCCGGCGAGCAGCGCGGCAAGTATCGTCCGGAGCCTCGTCTCCCAGGTCGACGTCTTCAGGATCAACTTCTCTCACGGCGACGTAGCCAGCCATCTCAGCGAAATCAGGACCATCAGGTCGGAGACGAGGCGGGCCGGGAAGACAATCGCAATCCTCCAGGACCTCCCAGGTCCCAAGATCAGGGTCGGCAGGATGCTCAATGGGTCCGCAGACCTCGCAAGAGGCTCTCAGATTCTTCTGACCAAGTCTGTACTGGAAGGCGATTCGAGGCGCGTCAGCGTGAACAACCCTGACCTCATCGATTCCGTACAGAGAGGCGACGTCCTCCATCTCGCCGACGGTGTTATCAGGCTCAGGGTTGACGAGAAGCAGGGGAACGGCGTCCTGTGCACCATCCTGGCGGGGGGTACCTTGGGCTCGGACAAGGGGGTCAACGCGCCCGGGATCAGGCTTGGCGTTAAGTTCCCGACGCCCGCGGATATCGCACACCTCAGGTTCGGGATCAACCAAGGAGTCGATTTCGTCGCTGCTTCATTTGTCAAGACTTCGGCCGACCTGCGAGCTTTGAGGAGGCTCCTCCCGGACGACGGGCCGCTCCTCGTCGCGAAGATTGAGAAGCGGGAGGCCGTCAGGAACTTCGACCCGATACTCGCCGAGGCGGACGGAATAATGGTTGCCCGCGGCGACTTGGGGATCGAAGTGCCCATACAGACGGTCCCGGCGATTCAGAAGGAGATCATCAGGAAGTGCAACAAGGCGGGCAAGCCCGTCATAGTCGCAACGCAGATGTTGATCAGCATGGTGAATTCTCCAGTCCCCACCAGGGCCGAGGTGACCGACGTTTCCACGGCCATCCTGGACGGGACCGATGCCGTGATGCTGTCAGACGAAACGACCGTAGGAAGATATCCCGTAGAGTCTGTGAGGATGCTCGACAAGATCTCCCGGGCCACGGAAAAGTCGCCCGAATCCTGCGCCAGGTCCTGGACCGAGTCTGAGACCAGGGACATTGGAGAGGCGATCGGGAGAGCGGCCTGCAGGCTTGCCGACTACGTGGGCGCTAGGGTGATCGTCGCCCCTACCCAGACGGGCTCGACCGCCCGAAGAGTGGCGATGTGCAGACCAGTCCAGCCGATAGTGGCGATGTGCACCGACCCGAGAGTCGCTAGGAGGATGAAACTATTCCGTGGTGTCATCCCCGTGGTCTCGCGGAAGGCCAAGACTGTGGACTGGCTCTTCGCAAAGGCGGGCCTCACATCTGTTCGGCTGGGCCTCGCGAGAAAGGGAGACCGGATAGTTGTCACCTCGGGGACCCCAGGAGTGAAAGGGACCACTAATCTGATCAGGGTCTCAGTCGTGGGCGGCAAAGCCTAAGCGGTCTGCTTCAGGTGAAGTCTAGGAGGGTCGGGTTTCTCACGCGGCGTCTCGGGGGCCTTTGGTCGGTCCGACCGACGAGTTCTTTCATCCGGTTCTCCTTGAAGAGCGTGCTGTAATAGTACGCCTCGTCCACCGTTCCCTCAGCAAGAAGGATGACGACCTTCCCTTCGGTGGTCCTGCCTGTCCTCCCTCTCCTTTGGATGTACCTGATCTCCGACGGGACCGCCTCGTAGAAGACCACGAGGTCGACGTCGGGTACGTGAAGGCCCTCTTCCCCTATGCTGCTGCTCACAAGGATCTTGAACACGCCTTCTCGGAACTTCTCCAGAACATTGGTCTGCGTCTGCTGATCCATCCCCTCGCTTCCGACTCGGTCCGATTGTCCCACGAACCTCTGGGCCACGAGCCCCTCTCGTGACAGGGCCTCCACGATGTCTTCTATCGTGTCCCTGTACTGGGTGAAGACGATGATTTTGGAGTCGTTCTTCTTCGCCAGCTGCTCCTTGACAACTTTCAGCAAGACGTTCACCTTCGGGTGCTCAACAGACTTCAGCGCCTCGGCCTCTTCCTCTATCTTGAGCCATCTCGGGTCCTTGATCAGCGAAGTGGTCGCCTTTCCCTTGTCTTCCTTCTCACGCAGTTTCCTCAGATACCTTTCGAGGGACGGGGCTCCCTGGGTCTCGATCATCTCTAGGGCGTGGAGGATGACCACGGCCTGGGTCTGGTTGATGATCGCACCGAAGATGTACCCTCTTTGGCCGTCCTGCGCCTGAGCTGTCCTTAGCCTCGCAGAGATCGTCGACCTCGCCTCCAAGAGCGCCTTTTTCGAGACCCTGTTGTCTCTCAGGAATCCACCGGCGAGCAGCTTCTTCACCTTCTCGTTGTAGATCTCTCTAAGCCTCAACGTGACATCGTAGTACTCATCCGACGCCTTTACCTTCACTGCCTCGATGTTGGTCCGTTCCACGTACTCACGGACGTCCTCACTCTGCTCGGTCCTCGCTTCAATCTTCTCGATGAACAGGCTCTTCTTGATCTCGTCTATCTTCTCCTTCGAAGAGCCGGGTGAAGCCGTCAGCCCCAGAATGAGGGGGTGGTCCGAGTAATCCCGGTATGCCTCTGCCAGCCTCGTGTAGGTGTAGTCCTTCACGCTTCGGTGGGCTTCGTCGAAGACCGCTAGCGCGACGTCTTTCAGCGAGACTCTTCCATGTTTGACATCGTTGTACACAGTCTGCGGTGTAGCGAAGATGAGTTGGGCCTTCAGCCAGAGTAGCTCTCGAGAGCCAGGTTCCACTGTCCCGGTCAGCACCGCGAAGGATTCTTCGGGCAGGTGAATGTTCTTCCTGAAGGTCTGGAAGTGCTGGATCACAAGGGGCCGCGTCGGCGCGAGCACCATCACCTTCGAACCGGGGCGCTTCTGAAGCACCTCCGCGGCGACCATGATGGCTATCATTGTCTTGCCAAGCCCCGTCGGCAGTACGACCAGGGTGTTGATGTCAGCGGCCGTTCTGGCTATCCTCTCTTGGTATTCGCGGGCCCGGAAGCTGTCTGCAAGCAAAGAATTCCTTCTACTTTAGCCGACACATGGTTCGACTAAAAGCCTTCCTCGCTGGGGGCCTCTTACGGTCCATTCCCTTCCTCCTCAAGGCCGGGCTCGCTCGTTCCCAACTGGACAACGCTCGACTTATAGAGTGGCGACATCGAGGACTCCTCAGACCGAGCCGTTTGAGAGCCCACGTCAAGCAGAGGCAGCGGAACAGGCGACTTACCATCCTGGCGGCTGTGGCGATCGTCGGGATTTCACTAGCCGCTGGCGTCTACGTCGCCTTGAACCTTACAACCTCTGGATTGGACAAGCAGATAGGCAAACCCGTCACCCTCTCCGACATGACAACACTGAATCAGCTGGCCCACGCCGCTTACGGGCCGTCGGACGTGACGATGTTGGCAACGCTCAAGAACGCGACCGGTTCACTTTACTTCTCGAATGGCAAGCCCATAGTCGTCTACATCGGTGGGGAGTTCTGCCCCTACTGCGCCATCGAGCGGTGGTCAATGATACTCGCCTTCTCAAGGTTCGGTAACTTCTCGAACCTCCACTATACGACCTCCGCGAACGACGAGGGCGACTATGCCACGTTCACGTTCGTAGGTAGCACCTACAACAGCAGCTACGTTGTCCTCCGGCCTTACGAACAGGTGGGTAGAACCCAGGATACCCCCCTGCAGACCGTCCCATCAAATTACACAGTCGAATTCAATAAGGCATACCCATTCCTCAACTTTGGGAACAAGTACCTTGCGCCCTATTCCTTGGATGCCAACCCGGGTCTTCTCGCCGGCAAGAACTGGACTCAGATAATGACGAGCATCAGCAAAGGTGACGCGTTGGGATCACAAATCAAGATGGGGGCGAACGCCATAACGGCGCTTGTCTGCAAGATTACAGGCAACGACCCGACCTCAGTCTGCGATCAAAATAGTATAAGGACGCTCACGGACACGCTAGTTTCGTACACTCCTTCGTCCGCGAGCTCTGGCTCCGAGCTCCTTCTGAGCGACGCCTCCTTCGCCCTGTCTCCAAGCACTCTCTTCTCCAGACGAACCTACAGCGGCTGGGACTAAATGAGAGCAAGTCCTCTGAAGCTGCTGATCCTGGTAGTGATGTCCATCGTGGGGCTCATCGCTTCCTCAATCGTGCTTTACCTCTACTACTTGCTTCATCAGCAGCTTCCAGGCTGCCACGCTAACCAGACCTTCTGGGGGATATCGCTCAACTGCGGGGCTGTTCTCTCGAGTTCCTACAACTCAATCTATGGTTTCAACCTCGATGTTCTGGCAGTCGCTTACTTTATCGTCAACTTGTTTCTGATCCTCCTCGTCGCATTCGGAAGCGATCGGCTTTACGGGAGGGCTTTCAAGGTGTTGTTTGCGTGGAGGTTCGTAGGGCTTGCGATAGTCCCCTACCTAATGACGGTCGAATTCATCATTCTGAAGACCGTCTGTATCTACTGCACGATCATGCATTTGTCAATTCTGGTAGATTTCGTCATTATCACATACTTTATCTTCTACAAGAAGAGTCTCAGAACATTCCTCACTTCAGGCTCCGAGGCAGGTCGTCCCCTACCTGACAATCTGGGACCTCGATTAGAGCAGGCCTTTCAGACGCCTCCGGCTTGGGCTAGGGGGCCGTCGACTCGGCCACTCAAGTCCCTGCCGCCAGCATGTCGATCTTCGTGATTATCCCCAGCACTTTTTCACCTGAGACTACGAGTACGGCGGGCAGGTAGCCGAACAGAGAGAAGAGTGCTTCTACCGGAGTGTCTCTGCCAACGACTGCAAAGACGGGTTGGACGTGGTCCTTGACGTGCTGATTCAAGACTTCGGCTGGATTGGGAGCCGTCGCTAGGATGTTGAGAATTCGGCCCTCGGTTATCGTCCCCACCATTCTGTCTCCCGAGAAGACCGGCATCTGTGAGAACCCGTTCTTCTTCATTATCGCGACACACTCGGAGAGCCTGATATCACTGCTCACGCCTATCACCGGTGAGGACATGATGTCGGCCGCCTTTTTCCCTGTGGAGGCGATTCTCGAATTCAGAGCTGCCGAGATAGCCTTGAGTGTCTTGAAGGTGGGGTCGACTGCACCTGCCTCCACCTTGGCCACTATCGACTGACTAACCCCGGCCGCTTCGGCGAGGCCTGCCTGAGTGTAACTCAGCTGCATGCGTATCCGCTTCAGCTGCTTGGGGTCTATCAGTTGC
Organism: Nitrososphaerales archaeon; assembly: GCA_050011715.1. Lineage (GTDB taxonomy): Archaea > Thermoproteota > Nitrososphaeria > Nitrososphaerales > Gagatemarchaeaceae > UBA183. The sequence goes on from JBEKIO010000002.1 coordinate 41,124, forward strand.
ACCGCCATTATTCTCTCAAGAATATCATTGTCACGAACCCATATAAGCCATTACTTGCGCGCTTACTTCAGCAAACATGAACAGGCACCTCTTTACTTCAGAAAGCGTCACGGAAGGACACCCTGACAAATGTTCCGATCAGATTTCCGACGCTGTCCTGGACGCCATCCTCGCATCTGATCCGAAGGCGCGGGTCGACTGCGAGACCCTGATTATGCAAGGCACGGTAATGGTGACGGGTCAGATCACGACGTCGGCCTACGTCAACATAAGACAGATAGTCAGGGACGTTCTTCGAGACGTCGGCTTCGATAATGCGAAGGACGGACTCGATTGGCAGACTTGTGGGGTCCTTGTCTCAATCGAAGAGCAATCGCCCGACATATCGATGGGAGTGACTAGGCCAGCCGGAGATGTGGGGGCTGGAGATCAGGGGATGATGTTCGGATACGCGTCAAGAGAGACCCCGCAGCTGATGCCACTTCCTATCATGCTCGCCCACGGAATAGCCAGGGAGCTGGCCAGTGCGAGGAAGAATGGCGTCATTCCTTACCTGCGTCCCGACGGCAAGTCGCAGGTCACCGTCGAATACGACGGCGGCAGGCCCGTGAGGGTCGACACGGTCGTGGTTGCAGCCCAGCACAGCGAGGAGGTCGACCCGCAGGTCGTGGAACGCGACGTGGTGAAGAAGGTTGTCAGGAAGGCAGTGCCCAGTAACATGCTCGACAAGGACACGAAGTTCCTGGTGAACTCGACAGGCAGGTTCGTCATAGGCGGGACCCTCGCCGACTCAGGCCTGACAGGCAGGAAGATCATAGTGGACACCTACGGGGGCGTCGCCTCTCACGGTGGAGGCTGTTTCTCGGGTAAGGACCCGACCAAGGTTGACCGTTCGGGGAGCTATATGGCTAGGTATGTTGCCAAGAACATCGTGGCTGCAGGCCTTGCGGAGAAGTGTCAGGTGCAGACCGCGTACGCGATCGGCGTAGCCAAGCCCGTGTCATTCATGGTCGACACCTTCGGGACCGGAAAGATCCCGGATTCCCGGATTACCGAAGGCGCAGAAAAGGTCTTCGACATGAGGCCAGGCCCGATCATCGACCACCTGAACCTGCTCAGACCAATCTACAGGAAGACCGCATGCTACGGCCACTTTGGCAGGGAAGACCCGGACTTCACCTGGGAACGGACCGACATGGTCGAAAGGCTCAGGAAATCCACCGGAGTAGACTGACGCAGAATCGGTTCAACGAATGCGCGTGCCGGAGTTGACCCGCTACTCGCGAGTCAATCCTCTGGGAACCATTCACCGAATCTTAAGAGATTCTGAAGACCGACCAAGTTGGTTGGCGTCGTTGCTTGAATAGCTTGGCGCGGTCGATTGGTTCCTGGGCCTTCGTCGGACGCGAAGTGGCTGGCGCTCCGATGATGATGGTCCTTCGCGTCGTCGCGTACACCGTTTAAATTAACCTAAGCGTGAGGTCGCAAATGGAGCAATGAACGAGATAGATACTGGCGACCCGAAGGTCAGGACTGGTCTCTTCGGCCTCGATTCTGCCCTTCTCGCTGCTGTCTTGATCTACGTAACCGTTGTAGCGGCTGCCTACTTGAGATTCGGGACGCTCCCACAGGTCAGCTTTGGAGTGGTAGCGGTCCTTGTCCTCCCTTTCATAGGCCTGGCAACAGGGTCGAAGGAGTTCATGAGGAGTTCCGCGCTCATCGTCGCCGTGCTGCTCACCTATGAATCACTACAGGGAATCAACGGTGCACTGGTCAATTCGGGGAATGCGGTCTCAATGGCCCCACTAGACCAGGCGCTGGTTGGCTCCAACTTCGTTGCGGGTGTCCAGACAGTGTTCGCGTCGTCTGCTACCACGCTTGTCTCAACAGTTTTTTACGGGATGCACGCGTTCCTGATCGTAATTGCCTTCGTTCTATTCTGGTTCACGGACAGGGCCGTCTACCGTGGGTACACATATTCGCTTGTCCTGACGTCTTACTTAGCCCTCCTCACTTTCGTGATTCTTCCAACTAAACCCCCGTGGTTGGCGGGCACGGCGCAGAACCTGCTTGGGACCGGGGACAAGATGTTTCCGACTGTCTTCCAAAATGTGCAGGCTGTGCTTCTCTCAGGGGAATCCGACGTAGTGGCCGCCTTTCCAAGCCTGCACGCGGCCTATGCGACGCTGTTTTCGATATTCATGTTCAAGCTTGGCAGGAAATACGGTCTTGTATCTCTCCCCATCGCGGGGGGCGTGTACTTCTCGATAATCTACTTGGGGCAGCACTTCTTGGTCGACCTGGTGGGCGGGATCGCGTATGCTGGGATCTCGGTGTGCGCTGTCGAAATGGTGATGGCCAGACGGCAAAGGACCAGATTTCAGTCGCCATCTGCCTCTAGTTCAATTGTGAGTGCATCAACGCACTGAAGCACGAATCCACACGTGTGTGCGCGCGCTCCCGACCACGGAAGCGTCGTCGCTCTTCCAGGGCGCCCTTGGGCTAGGCTACTCGATTGCTCCGGTCCTCAGCTTCGCGGTTTTCTTCATAGCGGCCGCCGTCCTCCTGCTGCTCGTCTCGTTCAAGATGAAATGGCGGGAGACCTAAAGCGCGCATTCTCTGATGGTACGGCAGCTGGCCGTCGGGTCATTACGACCCTCTTCTACAACCCCAGACTGTTGATTACTCTGCCGGAGTTCGCGTCGATGACGAGTATGATCTTCTTTCCTTTGTGATCGTACTTGACGAACCAGATTGGTGCGTGGAGCAACTCTGCGTCTCCGATGTCCGATTCCGTAGTCAATTGCTGAATCATGTGATACTTCGCGTGCGCTTTCTCTGACTGCAATTGATCGACTAGGGTCTTCGCCTGAGACTTCGCAACATCCTCGCTTATGTCCCCATTGAGGGCTTTGATACTCTTGGGCAACTTGGCGATGTCGAACAATGTCCTGTCGTCAAGGTCGAATTGATAGTCTCGGGGCTGGTACTCCAGAAGGGCTTTTAGTGCAACCACTGGAAAGTCATAGCTTGCGTCCATCTGTTCGGCCTTCCTCATTCCGCCGCCGTAGCCCATCCCCATCCCAAAGGCCCTGATTGGTGCCAACGCAGATGCACTCTGGAACAGGGCGCTTACCTCCCCTCCCAGACTCGAGAAAACTCGCCTGCGGCCTCCTCCCCCGAAACCGCCGCGACCGCCACCTCCTCCCATTCCGCCAAGTATGATGCCCATCAATGCCGCTGTCGTGGCGGTCTGCCCAACTTGGGCTGCCACGTTGGCGGCCACAACTGACGTGCGTGCGGAGACGGTTACAATCCAGTAAGGTACGTATGACAAGTTCATTTCCTCCTGTTTGGAATCCTGCTGCAGATGTCTGTGTAGGAGGCCCTTGTCCATGAGCGGAGTTATGATGCCATTCACCTGGTCGATGCTGGCGATTTTCAATGGAAGTATGGTATGTTTCTGTATGTTGGTCCACCCTTGGTTCCCAAGGACGACCCCGCTGCCACAATACTCGCAGGTTATCACCATCTCGCCGAACTTCGGAGAAATGGGAGCACCGCAATTCGGGCATTTTATCGAGGTTGCTCCGGTGGGGGCGATAATCTGCACAGGCGGATTGGAAGAAGCTGGAGGCACCGCGCCTGGTTGCGATGCGCTAGAGCCACCTGCTCCCTGCCCTCCACCTGAACCGACGCCAATCCTTGTTCCGCATTTGTAGCAAAATGATGCCTCGTCTGGAAGTTGAGCCCCACATTGTGGACAGTTCATTATTCTCATCCCGTTTCCTCCTTCATAAAAAGCTGTCTCGGCGTTCAGGGCAAGTCCCCGGTCGATTTGGACCAGTGCTGACGACAAAACGCCATATCCGCGGACGTAGACTAGTGTCATTCTTCAAATCTGTCCTAGGAAAGCGTTAATGATTCGTGGTGCAATCCGCTTGTCATGGAAATTGCTCGGGGCATACACAGGATTGAGGGCGTGCGCGGCGCCAACTGCTATCTGGTCTTTACTGACGCAGGTGCTGCCCTCGTTGATACTGGGATGCCCGGGAATGAGAAGAGGATACTCGAGTACATCAGAGGAGCTGGGATAGAGCCGAAAAGGCTCGGGTACATAGTTCTCACTCATCCAGACATAGACCACTCTGGAAGCGTTGCAAGACTAAAGGATCTAACCGACGCAAAGGTGGCCATTCACGAAGCGGACGCACCAAGACTCGCTGGCGAGAAGAAGCTGAAAGAAGTCAAGGGCGCCACCGGCGTGCTCTTCGCTGCGATGAGTCTCTTTTTGCGCTTCACGCCAGTGAGACCAGACGTGCTCCTCAATGACTCCGACAGGATACTCGACTGCACGGTGATCCACACTCCTGGGCACACGGACGGAAGCATAAGCCTGTACAGGGAAAAGGAAGCGATCTTCGTCGGGGATGCCTTGAGGACTGACTCTAGGGGAATGCCTCGGCTCCCATCCGGCTCTATGACTGTCAACGTGGAGCAAGCGAAGGAGTCAGTTAGGAAGATTTCCACCTATCGGTACGTCGTCCTGCTTCCCGGGCATGGGCCTCCCATAACCAGGGAAGCATCAGGAGTCTTGGTAGACTACGTCCAGAAGGAATTAGGTGCAAAGTAGTCATCACTTATCCGGCTGCTCTAGCAACCAGACGAGATTTCCTCGGCCCTCGCCCCCCATTCTCCCTGACAGAATCAACTTGTAGATTCTGGAACGGCGGGCATCGCCTGAGACGTTCGGGAATTCATGCCTCCTTAGAACCAGTCGTTCCAACTTGCCCGCGGATAAATAGGCGCAGCAATAACCGAACGAGCAGACGACGGTCTTGAACAGCATCTACTTCGCCGTTTTCGGGTCAGGGCTGGGTCACGCGACCAGAATTCTCGACATCGCCGAGCGCCTCGGACCCAACGGGAACAGATTCCGCTACTCGTGTTCGGCCCAAGGTCTGGAGTACATTAGGACGCACAAGCCTGGGGCAGATGCAACAGAGTGCCCGTCGTTCGACGTGGAGTGGACTGAAGAGGGCGGCTTCTCTGGGAGAGACTTCCTGCTACATTTTCCCTTTATGCTTCGTTCCTTCATGAGACAAGTCACATTCGAGGCGGAGAGCATTGCGAAGTTCGATCCCAGAGTCGCAGTGTCGGATTCAAGGCTCTCGGCCGTCCTCGCGGCCAAATCGCAATCATATCCTGTCATCACGATGCTGAACCAATTCAAGGTGATTCTCCCCCCGAGATTCAGGGGGGATGCGTTCGGGCGATTCTACGAGAGGATTGCGGGGGATGTTCTGGGTCTTATGTGGTCTCTGAGCGAGCAGGTGTTGTTGACAGACCTCCCTCCTCCCTATACAATCGGGGAAGCCAACGTCGCGGGGACTGACCTATCGAGAATAGTCAGATATGTGGGATTCACATCCCCGGGCTTGGAGGTGAACGAGAGTAGGCTTCGGAAGGCGAGAGAAGTGCTGGGATCTGACGGGCGGCCGCTCGTCTTCTTCCAGATAAGCGGTCCAGACGCGACGAAGAAGAGATTCATCGACACAGCCCTCAGGTCGGCTGGTGTGCTCTCCAGCAGGTACAAGGTCGTCGTCTCAATGGGTTATCTAGGTGGTTCGGGGGAGCCCAGAAGGCTAGCCGACGGGACCCTGCTCTACGATTGGTGCCCGATCAAGGACGAGTTGTTCCTGCTCTCAGACGTGCTAGTCGCGAGGTCAGGTCACAGAACCATAGGACAGTGCATTGACGCAGGGAAGCCAGCGGTCCTTGTCCCGATACACAATCACTCAGAGCAACTGGCGAACGCCGACAAGTTCCAAAGGCTCGGACTCGGGATTGCAGTTCCTTCAGAGGCCCTGGACGCTCAGAGAATAGCGGATTCCATAGATTCGTGTGCAAGGGACCCGAAATACAAGAGGAACGTGGAGGCTATCGGGCTAGTTTCGAAGAAGTACAATGGGATTGAGAAGTGCGTCGAAATCATAAACTCGTACGCGTAGCTGTCTCTTCATGAGCTGATTCGCGCCGTCTCTCGATCCCTGGGTGTTGTCTCAGCGTTGGCTGGAGATGAACCGTTCGAATTCTCTCAGAGCCCCAGGGCTTCCTATCTCGTAGAACCTTTCTTTCACGGGGAATGCTAGGAGTTCATCGTGTTTGATCAATTCCCCGTAGAACTCTTCTTCGCTGCATTCTCTCCCTGATGGAACAAAAGCCAGAGCGTGCTTTCTGAACGCGGAGACCCCGAAATTCACCCAATCCATACCCCTGCCCCGACCCTTCTTGTCATAACGCGCGACATAGCCCCTCCTCACGACGACGTCGCTCCTACCATACCTGTTGTGGTTCTCATACACAGCCATCAGTCCGAGTCTCCCCGAATCTAGAAGAGCTTTCATGATGCTCCGATAGTCAGTCCGCAGATAGGCGTCGCCGTAGGTGACGAAGAAACATTCCTCGAGGAGCGGTTCGGCCCCCTTCAGCGCGCCCGCTGGCCCCATCAGTTTCGGCCCGTCATAGCTGTACCTGACTCTGACTCCCCATTTGCTGCCATTCTCAAAGTAATTCTCCACCTGGTTGCCGAGGTGACCGATGCATAACACGAAATCGGTTATGCCGTTTTGCTTCAGCAATTCGATCTCGTGCTCGAGGAACGGTTTTCCGTTCACTGGGACCATAGGTTTTGGAACAGTCTGCGTCAAACGCCCGAGACGCGTCCCCCGACCCCCAGCCAATATGACGGCTTGCAACCCAAGTGGACCCCTTGGTTGCTCAACCGGAGGTTCTAGACGTTGTAGATTACCTTGCTGCCTTCGAAGTCGAACCTGAACCTCACTTCTGTTAGCCCCTGGCTGGCGAGGGCAGCCCTGACCTTCTCCCTCCCCTCCTCGCAATAGAGCATCAGGAAGCCTCCTCCCCCCGCTCCGACGAGCTTCCCGCCCAGGGCTCCATTCTCTCTCGCGATGGAGTACCATGAATCGATCTGGTCCGTAGTCATGCTGGCCGTGATGCCACGCTTTACCGTCCAGTGTTCGTGCAACAGCTCTCCGAATCTCCTCAGATCGCCGGCTTCGAGGGCCTTCTTGCTCTCCAAGCCAATCGCTTTTATTGCGTGCATCTTCTCGACCGCCTCGCCATCGCCATCGGAGACCCTCCCCTGCTGCCTCCCAAGGATCTCCCCTGCGTTTCGGGTAATGCCTGTGTAGAACATCATTATCACGTACTCCAGCTCGGACAGCGTGTGGTCTGAAATGTCGAGCTCCTTGGACGTGACATTCCCCCGTGTGTCTATCTCGTAAGCCCTGATACCCCCAAGACTGGCCGTGTATTCGTCCTGCTTTCCCGAGGGCTCGTGTAGCCGGTTCAGGGCAATGTCGCAGGCTATCTCCGCGATCTGTTCAGGTGTCTTGACTATTCTCTGGTGCGCGTATAGTGCATTGAGCAGTCCAACTGTGAAGCTCCCCGAAGACCCAAGGCCAGTCGCTGCTGGGACGTCGGCTAGCGATACTATCTCGATCTTGTCTCTCAGGTTCAGGAGCTTCAGCGCCTCTCTCACCGACGGGTGCCGTATGAGATCAGGCGAATCAACGATTTCTGTCCGGCTGTAGCTCAGCCTTATCCCCGGCTCGAACCTGTCGTTCACAACTATGTGCATGTACTTGTCTACGGCCCCAGAGATGAAGAAGCCGCCATACTTGGTGAAATACGCAGGAAGGTCTGTCCCGCCCCCTCCGAGCGACAGCCTGAAAGGCGTTCTTGAGACGATCAAAGAAGCTAAGGACGCTCCAACGCACACTTCCACCTCAAATATTTAACCAGTCTCTAGAGGAGAAATAGCCCTCCCTCTCGTGCCGAGCGTTGAGGACGACAGTAGAACTGACAGATTTAATTAGACGCAACCGAGATTGAAGTCCATCGACTTGTCTCGAACACACGAGTACCTTGAAGAAGTTGCTCAGATTGTGGAAAAGCTTGACACAGGGTCAATAGACAAGGCAGTAGGAATCCTCTATGAGGCCTGGAAGAACGACAACCAGGTCTTCACGATTGGCAACGGAGGCTCGGCTTCCACTGCGACCCATCTCGCCTGCGACCTCAACAAATGGGTGTCGAACGAGGCGGCTAGGAAGTTCCGCGCGTTCGCCCTCGTGGACAACATCCCGCTTGTAAGCGCCCTGACAAACGACAACGGATGGGGTGACGTTTACTATGAACAGCTCCGGAATTTCTTCAGGAGGAGGGACGTACTCGTGGCCATAAGCGTTCACGGGGGCTCGGGGAGCGACAAAGCCGGTCTCTGGTCCCAGAATCTGCTCAAGGCCGTGAAATATGCAAAGGACAACGGTGGGAAGGTCGTCGGGCTGTCCGGATTCGACGGCGGAGTGTTAAAGACTGCCTCAGACGCGTGCATCGTCGTCCCGGCTAATTCCACCCCTCACGTCGAAGGGATGCATCTAGTCCTGACACACCTTATGTGCGAACAGCTGAAGGATCTCATCTCGCCGTAGAGGAAAGAACGAAAGCCAGCGACCTATTGGGTACATGTGCTCGGCGAAGGAGAATTGCCCTCAGAGGCAGGACAGAGTATAGCCCTGGTGCGCCTTCAAATCTTCTCGGATGTGCAGGAGTTCGCTGCTAGTCTCGGGTCTTTTTCCCTGCTCTTGCGCCATTAGATTTCAAGTTCCGCAAAAGGTCAGGGACCTGTTTGAGAGAAGGCAGCATGAAGTCTGGTCTTGCGTCTTCTCTTTCAATCATCATCATGAGGAAAGTCGTAGAGTGTCCGAGGAGGATTGTCCGGCAACCCGCAGCTCTTCCTGCCTTCACGTCAACCAACGCGTCGCCGACGAAGAATGAATTGCCGAGGTCAAGATCGTGGTCTTTCGCCGCTCGGAAGAGCAGCCCTGGCTTCGGCTTCCTGCAATCGCAGTCCAGCCTGTACTTACGAATAAGAGCATCGGGATGGTGGAGACAGTAGTATTCTGCATCAAACGAACACTTGTGCTTTGCGAGCTCATCCCTGACCTTCATATTCATCCTTCCGAGTTCAGAATGCGTGAATTGGCGCTTGGCCACCCCGGGTTGGTTAGAGACTAGTATTGCTTTGAAACCGAGTTCCCTGATTCTCCTTACTGACTCGCCTGCGTACGGGAAGATCCTGAGCTGCTTCGCAGTCAGTGGACTCCCGATCCTTCCCTCTTCCGGGTTGTACTCTAAGTCGTTCAGAACCCCGTCGCGGTCGAGAAATACTGCTCTGTTCTTTCTCATTTCATGTGCCCTGGACGTGGTCGAATCGTCGCCAATCTGTCCGTTCTCTTGAGACTTTATTTCTTTTGTGACCCCAGACAGTCAAATGCGCCTTATCTTGGCACTGGAATAGATGATAACCTGGCAAATTCTTATAGTCTCGTATGTGTGAGCCCGCAAGTAGGCCTACCCGCATGGTCCAATTCTTCCTAGATACTGCTTCACTGAAGGAGATCAAAAAGTTCACCCGCTGGGGGATAGCCGAGGGGGTCACGACAAACCAGAAGATCTTTCTGTCCGAGGGAGGAGTCGATTTCAAGAAGCGTATTCTGGAGATCTGTGCTATTGTCAACGGGCCCATCAGCGTAGAGACGACGAAGAGCACCGTATCAGAGCTTCTGGCGGAGGCGAGGGAATACTCTTCGTGGCACGAGAACGTAGTCGTCAAGGTTGCCATGCACGGTGATGGTAGAGGGCTGCAAGTGGTGCGACAACTCGCGAAAGAAAAGATCAAGACGAACATGACTGTCATGATGACTTTCAACCAACTGATCCTCGCCGCGAAGGCTGGTGCAACGTATGTTTCCCTCTTCTATAACAGGTCGAAGGAGGCTGGTCAGAACCCAATGCAGATAATCAGGGAATATGTGGCGGTCGCAAAGGAAAGTAATCTTTCCGCGAGACTGATAGTCGGGAGCATCAGAACCCCAGATGACGTCGCCCTGGCCGTAGCAGCAGGCGCCCACGTCATTACTGTACCCGCCAAGATTCTGACACAGATGCCATTCAACAGACGGACCGAGGAGACGATAGAGGAGTTCGACAAGGCGTGGCAGGACTTCCTCGCGATTAGAAAAGACGAGACCACCAAGTGAAGGCGATGGGAAGCCACACTGAGAAAAACAGACTGTCAGACACTCCTTTTGTTTCGTATGCGGTCCTGGCCCAGCCCCATCCTTCGTCCGAAGATGGCGCTTAGCTCGGCGCCAAGCGGAGTCAGATGACCAGGATGATCACTCAATCAACTGGTTCATGCACACAGGCCCAAGGGGTCACATGAAAGCATGAAGAGGGCGTTCGTCACTGGTGGGTTGGGGTTCATCGGCAGTCATCTTGCCGACCGACTGCTCCAAGATGAATGGCAGGTCGTGGTCCTCGATAATCTTCATACGGGTCATCGCTCCAATTTGAGCCATCAGAAGGGCAACCCGCGTCTGAAGGTAATTCAGGGGGACCTCAGGAACCCCGAGACTGTTTCGAAGTGCTCGCGCGGGTGCGACGCAGTCTTCCACTTCGCTGCTCACGCACTGATGCGAGTCAGTCTCCACAATCATCGAGCAGACCTCGAGCACAACATTGTTGGTACTCTAAATGTCCTTGAAAGCATGGTTGCGAACAACATTCAGGACTTCGTCTTCGCTTCGACTTCCGCCCTCTACGGGGAAGCAAAGGTCACTCCAACCCCCGAGACATACTCCGGCATCCAGACTTCCATGTACGGGGCCGCCAAACTCGCAGGAGAAGGGTACGCCTCCGCATTCGCAGAGTTCAGTCCAATGAAGGTCTGGGCTTTCAGGTTCGGGACAGTCCTCGGAGAAAGATGCAGAAGGGGAGCGATTTGGGACTTTACACACAAGCTACTCGAGAACTCTTCTGAACTGGAGATACTTGGCAATGGAAAGCAGAGTAAGGACTACATGTCCGTGACGGACTGCATCGACGGGGTCATGCTCGGCTACGAGAGGGGTTCAGACAGGGTGAATATCTTCAACCTCGGTCTCCAAGAGCAGACCACTGTCAATGAACTTGCGGACCTGGTGATCGAGGAGATGGGGCTCTCGAAGGTGAAAAAGAAATACACGGGCGGTGCGCGGGGATGGGTAGGCGACAACCCTGTGGTTTACCTGTCAACAGAGAAGATTCGGGGGCTCGGTTGGAAGCCGAAGTTATCTCCCGCTGAAGCGATAAGACTGACTGCCAAGTGGACTCTGCGAGAGGTCGGTCGGCAGGAAAGATAGAGCGAAATACCTGGTCACACAGAATGTCAAAAGTCGCAGTCACAGGTGGGGCCGGCTTCCTCGGCAGTCACATCGTAAAAAGGCTCATGGACGATGGCCGTGACGTTTCAATCATGGATGACTTCTCGTCCGGTTCAATTCAGAACCTCGTGGATTTGGGGATAAAACAAAAGTGTTCCCTAGGCGATCTGCGGAACCATCAGTTCGCGAAAGAGTCTCTTCGGAAGGCCGAGACGGTCTTCCATTTCGCCGCGGAAGTCGGGGGCGTAAGCTACCTTCATGGATCGAACGCGCGGGAGCTCGCTGCGCTGCAATCCAACCTTGTCATCGACGCCAACGTGTTCAAGGCTTGCCTCGAGAATGGGGTCCGGACGGTGATCTTCGCCTCGAGTGTTTCAGTCTACCCGTTTGACGAACAGCTCGGTTCTCACGTTCAATTCAGGGAGGAGGATTCTGAGCGCAGGGTGAACCCAGAGGGGGGATACGGCTGGGCGAAATATGTCGCGGAGAAACAGCTCTCCCTGATGCCTGGTATCTCCTACGGTGTCGCCAGAATCTTCCATGCCTACGGCAAGAACATCTACCTGAAACCTGACAGGAGCCAGGTAATCGCTTCTCTGATCAGAAAGGCAGTCAAATATCCAGATGAGGACTTCGTCGTCTGGGGAGACGGGAACCAGAGACGCTGCTTCGTCTTCATAGATGACGCGCTCGATGCGCTCATGCGACTGGAAAAGTATGTCAGAAAACGGGGTAGTCTCACGGTCAACGTGGGGTCAACGGAAGAAATCACCATCCGAGGCCTCGCGGAACTTGTTGTCCTTCTCTCGAAGAAAGATATACCGTTGAGATTTGACGATTCCAAACCCAAGGGGGCTCTTAGCAGGACGCCAAACCTGAATAGAATAAAGAGCGTTCTCGGCTGGAGCCCAACGACCTCACTCTCTGACGGCCTCACGGAGACGCTCGAGTGGGCCAAAGAGAGGCTCGGGAAATGAGAGAACATCTGACCTTCTAGCAAGAGTTGGATGGTTCGAATCGCTTTTGTCGCAACTGACTTGGAGTTGAGACCCCCTCTGAGGTCTAATTCTCAGTCCGTTCCATGTAGACTCGGTGCGGGGGGTGGGACTTCGACCCAGCATGTTGGGCGGAGGTTCTTCCAGTTCTAAGCCACTACGGCCAGCAGCACGCTTTGGTCACCACGATTGTCAGGATTGACTCTCTTTGCGCGGGAAGGCTCGGCGCGACTGTGTAGTTGAACCTGTAGACTGACCCCGAAGACAGGACGGGACAGCGCGCGCTATACGAGCAAGGATAAGCTAAAGTGAACTGGACGTACTGACTTTCAGAGGAATATGCCCCAAACGCGACCATACTGTCGCCGTTCTGACTGGTCATATTCAACACGATGGTTCCAGAAGTTCCAGCGGTTAGGCTGACCTCACAGACGACTGCTTGCGGATATCCTTGGGTCGTGATACCACAGTTCTGGCTCTCCGAGGATTGGTTAACGAACGCATTCAGAACAATTGGCACGTCTATAGGTTCACAGCCTACGAAGGTGTTGCAATTAGCGACAGGAACGTAGGCTTCAACCGCCACCATCCCATATGGTGAAGAGGTATTCTTCACATGACCGTTCATCGCCAACGTCATAGTTCCGCCGCTGGCGTCCATCTTGTGAGCTGTTACGACGAGGGTAGTTCCCCCGTTGGTAGTCCAGGCGGGGACATATACGTAACCATCCCCTCGATAAGAATAGCACTGGTTAAGCGCTACACTCCCGCTACCTGTAATCCCCACAGACGTGGCGTTCCACTGACCAGAGTAATGAACGGCCCAACTATATCCTTGGTATCCAACGGGGAGGACTGGCAAAGGAGATGGAGTGGAACACCTTAGCCCTGAAGATGCAGTTGTCGTCTCCGTCTTCGTTGCTGTTTGGGTGTTCGTCGGGGAAATACTCCCGAGGTAACCAATTCCAATTCCTACGACGAGAGTAACTATCAGAGCGAAGGCTGCGATTTCGTTTTTCATTGCCTACTGATGCTCCCGTTTGTGTAAGCATAGACGGCATTAGATAGTTCTAATCCTCAGAACGCCGCTGGGAATCCTTACGGCTGTAAGAGTGCGGGGGGTGGGATTCGAACCCACGAACCCCTGAGGGACGAGGTCCTAAGCCTCGCGCCGTTGACCAGGCTGGGCGACCCCCGCAGCGAGCCGACGGCCCCCGGGTGAAACTATAATGGTTTCCTAGGACCCATCTGAGCGAGCTCTAGGCATAGGATTAGGCTTGCGGCGCAGGGAACCAAGAATGTCGCCGCCGAGATCTCGAAGATTCCAGCCACTCTAGAGATAGGGTGGGCTATGCCTGCGGCGAGTGTCCTGAGAGCTGGACCGCGCCTCAGCATCACGCTGTGCAGGCCCATGTCGGATCCCCTTCGCTCGAGCATTGCCTTGCCCTCAACGGTCGCATGTATGGCAGGAACGAGCGTCGATGCCATTAGGGCGAACAGCCACCTAATGATAGTCATGACTCCGAAATCCACCTGAGAAGTGAGCATCGAGGTGTGAAGGACCGCTAGGTCCCTCTTCACATTCGTCCGACCTGAGTTTCAGCGTGATTAGCCGCTTGCTGTCCCTCAGAATCGTTAAATCGTTGCCCGAAACGGCGCCGCTCCGAAAGGAGAGTGCTATGATGCTTGTCCCGGGAAGAAGAGGAGAGTTCGACCGAGCTGAAGAGGGAAGTGGGCATTTGGGGCTCCTTCTCGATGGGTTACGCCGACGTCGGCGCTGATATCTACGTAATCCTTGGCGTAATCATACTTTTCGCTGGCGTGGCATCTCCTATCGCCTTTGGGATAGCGGCGGTGGTCTATGTCAGCACGGGGCTCTGTTACGCAGAGCTTGCTACGAAGTACCCTGTCGCTGGCGGCGGCCAAGATCATCGAGCTCCCTCCAACCGTCCCTCTTAATGCGGTAGACATGGCCCATTCACTCAGAAAGGAGGAGAGGGAGTTCTCGTACTTCACGAGCCTTGCGATAAAGACACTCGGCCGTTTCATCAACCCCAAAATACTTCCCGTTCGGGAAGTGGGAGTCGACGTCGCCCAATTCGTGAAGGACAAGGGCATCGATATCATGGTGATATTCAGCAGGAGGGAAACGGGGTTCTACAGCTTCCTTACAAAAGACGAGTACGACATCGTGAGCAAGTCTCCATGCGTCGTGATCGTCACTCTTCCTGGAGTCTAGTGCTTCTGGAGTTCCCTGCTAGCGCTTTTCTCGGCGCTTCCGCTTTTTTTCGTCTCTTATTCGCTTCTTATCCCGTTCCTTCTGTTTGATCCTGTCGTATTGCCCCAGAGGTCCTTCGTGTTCGACAAAGCCATCGTGTATCTCGAGAATCCGTTTCACAATCTCCTCCGTTTCAGCGTCTCTCTTCACGAGCTTGATAGACAGGTTCCTCCTGTCCACCACCTCCCATTCGAAGCCATCGCCCTTCCTGAGTTCCTCGACCGCCTGCTCCATGGCAAACTCGTTGCCGAAGAGTCCGCGGATCTCCCATGCTCCTGCCATGGACCAACCGCATCCCGTTGACCGTTTTAAGGGCTAACCACCAGTCTCAGACAGTTGGACTCAGCGATTCGACGTTTTCGGCCGGGAGCTCGCAGGCGAAGTTCTTGCAGACATAGGCCTTCGGGTTTGCCCTAGGTTCTCTCCCTTCCAGCAACGTGGTCATTCCTGACAGCTGCCCATAGGTCCCGGAGTCCGCCGACAGCACGACCTTGTTCGGGAGGAAGCTTCGCCAGATCTCTTTGGTCAGATCGGCAGCGCTGTCTCGATCCCTCGACGTTATCACAATCTCCGTCATTCCGTTCAGGAGCATGCCCAAGGCGATGAGCATGTTTACGTGGCCCGACGCTTAACAGGGACAAAATCCTGAGGCATGGCCCATCAACTTAGCAGAACCGACTTTGGAAAAATCTAAATACGCGCTCAAAGCCGCCTCTCATTGGGCCCTGCGCATTGTATTGTGCATGTCAGTTACTATTGGTTATGAATGGGGGTAAATCGACTTAGCAGCGGCCAAGTCCACCGCCAAGAGGACAGTAAAACGGAAGATAGTAGAGGACGAGGTCCCGCCCTTCAAGGTCAGTACGCATTTCCTGATTCCCAAGCACGAGCTCCTGACGAAGGAAGAGTCGCAGCAGGTGCTTGAAAGGTTCCATTCGTCTCCCAGTCAGTTACCGTACATCCTCGTGACTGACCCGATAGCCAAGGAGATTGGAGCGAAGCCTGGCGATTTCGTGAGGATATCTAGGAGGAGTGAGACTGCGGGTTCCAGCACATACTACAGGTACGTGGTGGAGGGCTAAGCTTGAGCAAACAGATGCAGAAGTCCAATTCCTGGATCGTCCTCCGCGATCTGCTCGAGAGGGAAGGCGTCGCGAAGCAGCACCTCAACAGCTACAACGAGTTCGTCTCCAGGGGCCTCCAGAACATCGTCGACGAGATCGGCGAGGTCGAGGTAGAGACGGTCAGCACACCGTACAAGATAAGGTTCGGAAGGATCACCTTAGGTTCCCCTAGGGTCGTGGAAATCGATGGTTCGGTCAGCAGCATCCTGCCTATGGAAGCACGCCTCAGGAACCTTACCTACTCTGCCCCAGTCCTGCTCGAGATGACTATCGAGGAGGAGGGCCTCCCGCGCGATACGGCACGCCAGCACATCGGGGACCTGCCCGTGATGGTTAAGTCCGAACTGTGCCAGCTCTCTACTCGTTCCAAGGAGCAGCTGATTGAGTCGGGCGAGGACCCGATCGATCCAGGGGGCTATTTCATAATCAACGGGGCCGAAAGAGTCATCGTTGGCTTGGAGGACCTCTCGCCCAACAAGATCCTCGTCGATTCAGAGAAGCTCTCTGGAGCGACCACTTACAAATCGAGGGTCTACTCCTCGGTCGTGGGTTACAGGTCGAAACTCGAGCTGACTCTGAAGCAGGATGGCGCTATCAACGTGAAGGTCCCGAGCTGCCCTGTCGACCTTCCGTTCGTAATCGTCATGAGGGCACTAGGAATCAAGTCAGACAAGGACATCGCGGACGCGGTCTCGCCAAAGGCCGAGATTCAGGACTTCCTAGAAGTCTCCTTCGACAAGGCCAGCGAGGCACCCACTGGTAAGGACTCTCTGGTCTACATCGGAAACAGGGTCGCCCATGGCATGCTTGAAGAGTTCAGGGTCAAACGGGCGCAATCGATGCTCGACTGGGGGCTCCTTCCGCACTTGGGAAAGACCGAGGACAGGAGGTACGACAAAGCGATGTTCATGGGCGAGGCGGTCTGCAAGCTCCTTGAACTCAGGCTCGGATGGATTGGCGCAGACGACAAGGACCACTATGGCAATAAGGTAATCAAGTTCGCGGGTCAAATGTTGGCCGACCTGTTCAGGACAGCGTTTAGGAACTTGGTCAGGGATATGAAGTACCAGCTCGAAAGGACCGGTCAGAAGCGCGGGGGCAACGTGGTCGGGGCCGCAATCCGGACAGGGATCATAACCGACAAGCTCAACAACGCAATAGCCACAGGAAACTGGGGACGAGGCAAGGTCGGGGTCACACAGCTCCTTGACAGGACCAACTATCTCAGCACCCTGAGCCACTTGAGGAGGGTACAGTCGCCACTCAGCAGGAGCCAGCCCAACTTCGAGGCTAGGGACCTCCATGCGACCCACTTCGGCAGGATTTGCCCCTCGGAGACGCCCGAAGGCGTCAACTGCGGCCTGGTCAAGAATCTGGCCCTTTCGGCCATCATCTCCGTTGGCGTTCCGACGCAGGAGGTCGAGGAGAAGCTCTGGGAGCTCGGAGCCAAACAGATCCGCGAGACAGACCAGAAGACCCAGGTCAACGGCTGCAGGATCTTCATGGATGGCAGGTTCTTGGGCTACGTGGATGACGGCGAGCGGCTCGCGAAGGCCTTTAGGAAGCTTAGGAGGGAAGGCCAGATCAACCCGAGCGCAAGCGTCCTCTACGTCTCCCCTGTCAACGAAAAGGCCTACCCCAGGCTATACATCAGCCTGAGCTCTGGTCGCGTCCTTAGGCCCCTCACCGTCGTGGAGAACGGCAGGTCGCTGCTTGACGCTGAGCTAATCGAGAAGGTCGATTCCGGCCAGATGTCATGGCGCGAACTGGTTGAGCGGGGAGTGGTCGAGTTGATCGACGCCAACGAAGAGGAGAACTGCTTGGTCGCGATGGGCACGGATGACGTCAGCACGAGGAACACGCACATGGAACTCTTCCCTGCTGCGATGTTCGGGATCGCCGCTTCTATCATCCCATACCCTGAGCACAACCAGTCGCCTAGGAACACTTACGAATCGGCCATGGCAAAGCAGAGCCTCGGCTTTAGTTCTCCGACGTATCCGATTTCCCCACACGTCAGGCAGCATCTTCTGGTCAGCCCTCAGGCACCGGTAGTCAGGACGAGGACACTCGACCTCCTGAAGATTGACGAGCGCCCACTGGGGCAGAACTGCGTGGTCGCCGTTCTCTCTTTCGAAGGCTACAACATTGAAGACGCGATCATCATGAACAAGTCTAGCCTAGAGAGGGGACTCGCGCGCTCATTCTTCTACAGACTCTATGAGGGTGAGGCCAAACAGTATCTGGGCGGCATGAGAGATACCTTTGAGGTCCCGGCTGCGGAATCAAACATAAGGGGCTACAGAGGTGAGAAGTTCTACCGCCTCTTGGAAGGCGACGGGGTAGTCGCTCACGAGTCGCAGGTGACGGGGGGCGATGTGGTCATCGGTAGGACAAGCCCGCCGAGGTTCATGGAGGAGTACAAGGAGTTCGAAATCAAGGGCCCCTACAGGAGGGATACGTCTGTGGCTGTCAGACCCTCAGAGACCGGAGTCGTCGACTCGATCTTCATGACCGAGAACGTCGAAGGGGGTCGGATGTTCAAGGTCAGGGTTAGGGACATGAGGATTCCCGAAATCGGGGACAAGTTCGCCTCTCGGCACGGACAGAAGGGAGTGATCGGCCTGGTCGTCCCTCAGGAGGACATGCCCTACACGGCGGAGGGTGTCGTTCCTGACATCATAATCAACCCGCACGCCTTCCCTTCAAGGATGACCGTAGGCCAGTTCATCGAGTCCATCGCAGGAAAGGCGGGGGCCCTCCGCGGTTCGCTGGTTGACGGGTCGGCATTCGCCGGAGAGAACATCGAGGAGCTCGAGAAGGTACTTAGAGCAAGGGGCTTCGAAGCCACAGGAAGGGAGGTGATGTATGACGGCAAGACCGCGAAGAAGTTCGCGACCGACGTCTTCGTGGGCGTCGTCTACTATCAGAAACTCCACCACATGGTCGCGGACAAGATTCACGCAAGGGCCAGAGGTCAGGTCCAGATGTTGACGAAGCAGCCGACTGAGGGCAGAGCCAGGGGTGGCGGCCTGAGGTTCGGAGAGATGGAGAGGGACTGCCTGATTGCATACGGTGCCTCAATGGTCCTTAAGGACAGGCTTCTTGACGAGGCAGACAAGACCGAGATCTACGTCTGCGAAAAGTGCGGTCTAATAGCGTACTACGACGCGAAACAGAGGAGGTACACCTGCAAGATCGACGGGGACCAGGCTAAGATTTCGACGGTGGTCGTCGCGTACGCCTTCAAACTCCTGCTCCAGGAGATGATGAGCCTGAATATAGCACCGAGGCTCCAGTTGAAGGACAAGGTGTAGAGGAATGTCAATGGAACAGGCGCTCAAGACCATCGGCGGGATAGATTTTGCGGTCTTCTCGCCTAGCGAGGTGAGGAAATACTCGGTCGCGGAGGTCACACAGCCCGAGACTTACGACGAGGACGGGATGCCGGTTCAGGGCGGCCTAATGGACAGCAGACTCGGGACACTGGAACCTGGACAGAAGTGCGGGACCTGCGGAAGCACCGCGGGACGGTGTCCTGGACATTTCGGCCACATCGAGTTGGCCGAGCCGGTCCTCCACATAGCATTCGTAGACGAGATCAACAAGCTGATTCAGACCACTTGCAGGACCTGCGGAAGGATTCTCATCCCTCAGCAGGAGCTGGATGCCTACCGGACTCGGGTCTCCGCCAGAACAGACTTCACTCCGGCGCTCGCCGACGAAATCGCGAAGGAGATAACGACCAAGGCGAAGAAGGTCAAACTCTGCCCCCACTGCGGCAAACAACAGTATCAGATTGAGTTCACAAAACCGACCATCTTCCACGAGATCACAGAAGAGGGAGGCGCGACTCGCCTCCTCCCGGTCGCCATCAGGGAGAGGCTCGAGAGGGTCAACGACGAGGACCTCAAACTCCTCGGTTTCAACGCGAAGGCAGCCAGGCCCGAATGGTTCGTGTTGCAGGTCCTTCCTGTTCCGCCGCTCACCGTGAGGCCATCCATCACGCTGGAGTCGGGAATCAGGTCCGAGGACGACTTGACGCACAAGGTTGTCGACATTCTCAGGGTCAACCAGAGAGTCAGGGAAAGCAAGGAGTCCGGGACGCCACATCTGATCGTCCAGGATTTGGTCGACCTGCTCCACTACCACGTCACCACCTACTTCGACAACGAGGTCTCAGGGATCCCGCAAGCGCACCACCGCTCAGGAAGGCCGCTGAAAACGCTGAGCCAAAGGCTCAAGGGCAAGGAGGGAAGGTTCCGCGGTTCGCTTTCAGGAAAAAGGGTCGACTTCTCCAGCAGGACTGTCATCAGTCCGGACCCGAGCCTCGACATCGGCGAAGTGGGAGTTCCCTACGAGGTGGCCAAGAAACTCACCATACCAGAGAAGGTCTCTCCCGCCAACATCGAGAACCTGAAGCCTCTCGTGATCAAGGGACCTTTCGAGCACCCGGGCGCAAACTATGTCATCAGGCCCGACGGGGTAAAGATCAGGCTAGACTTCGCGAGCGACAGGAAGGCTCTAGCGGATACACTCGCGCCCGGCTACATCGTTGAGAGGCACCTCATGGACGGGGACGTCGTCCTCTTCAACAGGCAGCCGTCCCTTCACCGCATGTCGGTCATGGCGCACTTCGTCAGAGTCCTGCCGTACAGGACCTTCAGACTTCATCCTTCGGTCTGTCCGCCGTACAACGCAGACTTCGACGGTGACGAGATGAACCTGCACGTTCCCCAGAGCGAGGAAGCGCGGTCCGAAGCACTTATGTTGATGAAGGTCCAGGACCAGATAATATCACCCAGGTACGGCGGCCCAATAATCGGTGGGATTAGGGACTTCATCACTGGCGCCTTCTTCCTTACCCGAGACGAGACCCTTCTCACCCCAGGCGAGTTCTCGAACCTGGCGCTGGTCGGCGACTACGAGGGAGACCTCCCTGAGCCCGCGGTGAAGGGCGCCCACCCCATGTACACTGGCAAGCAGCTCTTCTCGCTCTTCATCCCAAAGGGGATGAACTGTGTCCTCACGTCGAAATGGGCGAAATCGTCCAAGACAGGAGCCTCGAACGACGTCATGATTAAGGATGGGGAGCTCATCTCGGGCGTCGTCGACAAGGCGGTCATAGGGGCAGAGGAGCCAGACTCGTTGCTTCACAGGATCGCCAAAGACTACGGGAACGAGGAAGCCAGGAGATTCCTCAATTCGATTCTGAAGGTCCTCAAGACCTTCCTCACCAGGAGGGGCTTCACCTACGGCTTCAACGAGTTGGACCTAGCTGAGGAGGCGAAGAGAAATATCCGAGAGACCCTGGACGAGGCCTACACTGGCGTCTCCGAGCTGATTAAGAAGTACAAGGCGGGGACACTCCAGCTGACGCGAGGGCTCTCGCCAGAGGACTCGCTAGAGGCGTACACCGTCAACGAGCTCGCGCGCGCTAGAGACAGGGCCGGAAGAATCGCGGACCGTTCCTTTCCTGCCGAAAACTCCGGGATGATAATGGCAAGGACCGGCGCGAGGGGCTCGAGCCTCAATGTCGGCCAGATGACAGCCGCCCTCGGCCAGCAGTCGGTCCGAGGTAAGAGAATCGAGAAAGGAATGAAGGGGAGGGCTCTCAGCCATTTCCCATGGAATGACACCTCGCCCGAAGCGAAGGGCTTCGTCCGGAGCAACTACCGTGACGGCCTCTCTCCCACCGAATTCTTCTTCCACGCCATGGGAGGAAGAGAGGGGCTAGTCGACACGGCGGTCAGGACCCAGCAGAGCGGCTACATGCAGAGGAGGCTGGTCAACGCGCTGGAACACCTCAAGGTCGAGTATGACCTGACTGTCCGGGACCCCCATGGACACGTCATCCAGTTTCTGTACGGGGAGGACGGCGTCGACCCGGCAAAGAGCGACCACGGCCGCCCGATTAACCTCGACAGGCTGGTAGAGACTGAGGAGCTCCTTCACAAGTCGAAGGCCAAGCTGGACGACGAAATCATCCAGAGGTTACTCAAGAAGTACCAACCGGGACTCAACGATCGGCTATCCCGGGAGCTGAAGGACAAGCTCGCGAGCTCTCATCTCACAGAAGACGGGGCCAGGGAGACGTTGGAGAAGGTCGATGAGGCCCAGGATTACTCGAGAGTCGAGCCTGGCGAAGCGTCAGGCATTGTGGCTGCTCAGTCGATTGGCGAGCCGGGCACGCAGATGACCCTAAGGACTTTCCACTTCGCAGGGGTGAGGGAGAGGGACGTCACTCTCGGCCTCCCGAGGCTAATGGAGCTGGTGGACGCGCGGAAGATCCCAGCGACCCCGTCTATGGACATCTATTTCACGAAGGAATACGCAACGTCCAACGAGAAGGCGGTCAAGGTCGCAAAGGAGATACTCTTCAGCAAGGTCGGCAACGTCGTCGCCTTCAGCGAAGTCGACCCGACCGAGGGCATCAAACTCCACCTCAGCCCAGAGATGATGACCGACAGGGACACCAACCCCGAGGAAATAAGCAAAGTCATCGAGACAGGGAAGAGGAACGTCCAGCCTGATAGGAAGGACAAGAACGTCATTCATGTCAGCATGGAGAGCGCTGACCTCTCGGCCCTATTCACCCTCAGGAACAAGATTCTTAACATGAAGCTGAAGGGAATACCTGGGATTACTAGGGTCACGGTCGTCAAGGAGGGCGAGGAGTGGTTCATCCAGACAGCCGGTTCGAACTTGGGCAAGGTCGTCTTGGTCCAAGGCGTCGACCCTACGAGAGTCTACACCAACAACGTGCACGAAGTTGCGCAGGTCCTCGGCATCGAGGCGGCCCGGGCAACTCTGGTCAGAGAGGTCATGAGCACGCTGGATGAGCAGGGCCTCGAGGTCGACGTACGCCACATCTTTCTTGTGGCAGACTTGATGACATCAAAGGGATACATCCAGCAGATAGGAAGACACGGGATCGCTGGCTCGAAGAGCAGCGTCCTCGCAAGGGCCGCGTTCGAGATCACCGTCCCGACGCTTGCCGAGGCAGCGGTGAAGGGCGAGGTCGAGGACCTGAAGGGAGTCACAGAGAACGTGATTGTCGGGCTGCCCATCCCGGTCGGGACTGGAATGATTGACCTCTACATGAGCTGATTGCGATGGTTGACAACGCGCATCTCTCGAAGGTACTGAAGGACGCAATGAAGGGGGGGAAGACTGCAGTGGGAGCCAAAGAGAGCTTTGCGTCAATGAAGGGCAGCAAGGCCATCCTGCTAACCCGCTCAGTCCCGGCGGGCCTCGGGGCGAAGCTCAGGGAGGAGGCGAAGAAGCACGGAGTCCCCGTGGTAGAGCTGCCGCACTCCTCCGCCGAGCTTGCGAGGATGATAGGAAGGCCTTACAGGGTGTCGGCAATCGCCCTGCGTTCCGTAAGCGAGGCAGACGTCAACCAGTTGATGCGGTGAACCACTCGTGCCAGAAATCAAACTCACGTCGGATCAACTGGCCATGCTGTCGATGATTCAGGGGATGACCGGGGCCACTGCCCGCGATTGCGTTATCGACGAGAAGGCGAACCGGGTCATCTTCGTTGTTGCGAAGGGCCAGATGGGGCTCGCCATAGGCAAAGAGGGCGCGGCGGTCAAGAAGATCGAAAGAGCCGTCAAGAGGCCAGTCGAAGTAGTGGAGTGGGCTGACGACATCGAGGAGTTAGTAAAGAACGCTCTAGGCGCGAAGTACGTCCGTGAGGTCAGGATAGAGAAGAGGCTCGATGGTGCGAAGAGGGTCGTAGTCGTCGTGGACCATCGGAAGAAGGGTGCAGTCCTGGGGATGGGCGGCAGGAACGCTGAGAAGGTACGGCTCCTGGCGCGCCGGTATTTCGACGTCGACAACGTCCAGATTACCAGCGAGCTTTGAACGCTTTTATACGATGAGAAAGGGTTGCGGCTCGAAAATTGACAGGTCCCCCACGCGGAGAATTCGCTGCCCGACAGGTCTCGCAGAAGAGGCAGAGGTTCCGCTGGTCGAACAAGTGGTACAAGAGAAGGAAGCTCGGGCTCGACTACAAGTCGGACCCACTTGAGGGAGCCCCGCAGGCACGAGGCATTGTGCTGGAGAAAGTCGGGATTGAGTCGAAGCAACCCAACTCCGCCATCAGGAAGTGCGTCAGGGTCCAGATAGTCAAGAACGGGAAGCAGATCACGGCTTTCCTCCCGGGTGACGGCGCTCTGAACTTCGTCGACGAACACGACGAGGTGCTTCTGCAGGGAATCGGTGGTTCGATGAAGAGGGCGATGGGCGACATACCCGGCGTTCGGTGGACCGTCTTCAAAGTTAACGGCGTTTCGCTGAACGAGCTTGTGTACGGAAGAAAGGAGAAACCGAGGAGATAGAGTCATGAGCAGGCAATCATTGGAGTACCCGAACCTGCTTCTCTGGAACAGGTGGGACATGACCGGGGTCGAGATTGAAGACCAAGGTCTCCAGAATGTCATTGGCCTGCGGCCTGTACTGGTGCCCCATTCCGGAGGACGTCACGAGCACAAGAAGTTTGCGAAGACCAGGGTCAACATAGTCGAGAGGCTCGTCAACCACATGACCCACTTCGGCAAGAAGTACGCGAAGAACACTGGCAGGATGGGGGGCAAGAAGCAGAAGGCGATGAACATTGTGAAGACGGCATTCATAATCATCGAACTGAAGACCGGCCAGAATCCGGTCCAGCAGCTGGTGAAGGCCATCGAGAACGCCTCCCCGAACGAGGACACGACAAGGCTGAGCTACGGTGGGGTCGTCTATCACCAGTCGGTCGACATCTCCCCTGTCCGTAGGATCGACTTGGCCCTCCGCTTCATGTCTGAAGGGGTAAGAGAGGCGGCTTTCGGATCATCTAGGAGCGTGGAAGAGGTCCTCGCGGACGAGATCATCCAGGCAGCGGCTGGTGACTCCAACAGCCACTCCGTAAAGAAGAAGAACGAGCAGGAACGCGTAGCAATGGCGTCTAGGTAGAGCCCTCGCCTGGTTCTTTTTCTTCCCTGCGCATCTCGACTCCTCTCAGCTCGTTCTCCAGTTCTGGCGGCTCAGCGACCATCGCCTCGGGCTTCGACAAGAAGCGCCTCATGAGCTGAAGCACCTTCGGGGCCCTGAACCTCTGGAGTCGGTGCGATATGCGGAAGTCGTGAGTGGGGTCCCGGGCGAGCGCGTCCAGCACCTCGAGCCTGGACGTCCCTATTGCGTCCCTGAGCAGGTACCCTGCCTTCAGCTGCATTACCATGTCATCCTCGGCACAGATTATGAGCGTCGGTCTCCTCAGCTTCCCCAGGCGCCTCAGCTGGTTCTTGTCGTAGGAACTTGCGATTAGGACAATGGACTTCACTGCCTCGGATCTCATAAGTGCGAACTCGAGGGCCACTTGCCCGCCCCAGCCGCTCCCGACAATGGACATCTCTTTGATCTCAAGCCTTTCCACGAAGTCCCCCACCACCTGCGCCTGTGCCCGATAGTCGGGTGTCTCCATGGGCCTCGAGGACTTGCCGAAGCCGACCAAGTCGGGGACTACGATGCGGTAGGCATCGGCCAGGCCGAGAATCTGGTCCCATACTCGCCAGGTTTCTGCCGGCTCACTTCCGTGCAGGAGAAGAAGGGGTTCCCCATTCCCTGCCGTCGCGTAGTTTATCACGAACTCGCCCACTTCCACCTGCTTCTCGGCTGGCTCCATCAGAAGTGCGCCTTCGGGGCTCGCCTTTTCAAACCTTTTCACCTTCAAGGGTGACCTCCGGACAAGCCAGCAGTCTACTTCACGAACGAGGAATCAAACGCGACGTGGTTGGAGCGCAGAACATCCCCCTCGCCGACAACACCGTTCCGGAGCAGAAAGTCGATTTCCCCCCTCAGGTTGGTCCTGAGCATCTCGGGCCCATCTGTGTTGATGGTGTATCTGATGCCATACTCTTTGAATGCTCCGAAGATGCGCTTTAGCTCCGCGAGGTCCTTGACCACCCCTGTGTGCAGGTTTGAAGTCGGGCAGACCTCGAGCACGGTCCCTTTTCTCTTGAGCAGCTCCATCGTACCAGCGTCCTCTGTCGCCCTCACCCCGTGCCCGATCCTATCCGGTTCCAGGTACTCCAGGACCTGCTTAACCGAGTCGTGCCCCTCGTCCTCTCCGGCGTGGACTGTCAACCCGAGCCCCTCCCTCCTGGCCCTCCTGAAGATGCCTGCGTAGCCAACGTAGCTGAAACCCTTGTTCCCCATACCAGCCATATCGATACCCACGACTCCTCTCTCTGAATAGGCGATCGCTTTCTCAAGCAGTATTTCGTTGAGCCTCAGTCCGAACCCCCTGTCGAGGCACACGATTATCCCTGTCTTCACCGGGTACTCCAGGGAAGCCCTGTCGATCCCCCTCACGGCTGCCATCATTATCTGATCGAGGTCCTGCTCGCCTCCCCGGTTTCGCTTCATTGGATTGAACCTGAGTTCCAGCAGGGTGATGTTGTTCTTTCTGTATGCCCCTGCAATCGTCTGGTAGACTGAGCGCTCTATCGCGATCGGGCTGGACTGTATCAGCTCCGTCAGGCGGAAGAGCGAGAGGTAGTGCTCGAGCGACTTCTTGCTCCGTCGAGTGACCGTCACCAGGTCCACGAACTTCCAGTAGTCCTTGGTGGGCAGCTTGATCCCCTGGGCATGCGCAATCTCCCACATAACGGCAGGGTCTACCGAGCCGCCGAGATGGGAGTGGAGTTCGGCGAGCTCTGTCTTCGGACCAAGGGCACTCACATGGGTCACTGTGGTTCGATAGTAGCGGGCGGCTTGGCAGAGATCGAGTAGGTGACTCCCACCACTCCCTCGACCTCGTTGGTCACTCTGGAGGAAATCTTCTCTAGGACCTTCGGGGGGAGTCTCGCCCAGTCGGCGGTCATCGCATCGATGGATTCGACCACCTTTACCGTGACCTGATACCCGAGGCGCCTCTCGTCGCCCAGAACCCCGGTCACTTTGTCGTCACCCACGTAGGCGAAGGCTTGCCACACTTTCGAGTAGAGCCCCTTCTCCTCGATTACCTCCTCGACGATCCTGCTCGCCTCCCTCGTGATCCTCAACTTGTCCGGCGTAGTCTCGCCGATGACTCTCACCGCGAGTCCCGGCCCGGGGTAGGGATGTCTCTGCAGGATTTCGTGAGGCAACCCCAAGAGCAGGCCCAGCTCTCTGACCTCATCCTTGTACAGGTCCCTGACGGGCTCTACCACGTGCATGGAAAGTCCTTCCGGGAGCCCCCCCACGTTATGGTGCGTCTTGATAACCGCGGCCGGTCCTCTGGACCTTCCACTCTCGATCACGTCAGGGTATAGCGTCCCCTGCGCCAGGTGGGCGAACGGGCCCTCCCTTCTCGCAAACTCCTCGAAGACGTCAGCAAACGTCTTACCGACCACTCTGCGCTTCTCCTCAGAGCCGGTCACACCCTCCAGCGCCTTCAGGAAGGTGGCGGATGCGTCTACGAACGCGACATTGACTCCTAGGTCCCGCCCTAGAAACCCCTTCACGCTCTCGGCCTCGCCTGCCCGCAGTAGCCCTGTTTCGATGAAAACACACGTCAGTTTGTCGCCTATCGCCTTGTGCAGCAGCGCGGCGGTCACGGACGAGTCGACCCCTCCCGAGACCGCGCAGAGCACCTTGCCCTGCAGTCTGGCGAGCGACTTGACCGACCTCTTCATGAACCCCTCGAGGCTCCAGTTGCGACGTGCGCCGCACACGCCGAACACGAAGTTCGCCAGGATCGCCTGCCCCCGCTCTGTGTGCGAGACCTCTGGATGGAACTGGACGCCGTAGAGGTGCCCGTCCGACGACCTGACCGCGGCGTAGGGCGAGTTGGCGCTGGATGCGATTGCTTTGAGCGAAGCCGGCAGTCTTGTGGGAGAATCTGTGTGGCTCATCCAGCAGACCAGTCGGTCCTTCTTGACACCTTCAAAGAGGCCTCTCCTGTCGAGGATCTTTAAGCTCGACCTTCCGTACTCCCTTCGCTCGGCCCTTTGGACATCGCCTCCGCGGGCTTTCACGATGAGCTGGTAGCCGTAGCAGATCCCTAGGACCGGAATCTCTCCTTCGAAGAGCTTCGGGTCTGTCTTCGGGGCTCTTTCCGAGTATACGCTGGCCGGACCACCAGACAGTATTACGCCGGCAACTCTCTGCTTCTTCAGCTGCTCCACAGGGATGTCGTGGGGCTCGAGCGCCGAGTAGACCCCGAGGGCTCTCACCCTCCTGCAGATTAGGTGGGCGTATTGCCCCCCGAAGTCGAGGACCGAAATCCCGCCGGCCAGTTCCTGATTCGTCGTCCTATTCCTTGACTTCAAGCGAATGTGCCCCCAGCTCCCCCGCCCCTATCGCACTTATCACTCCGAAGGTCGCGTCGCTCCACATCCCTTGCACATTCTCTGCTCCCGCGTACCCGAAGGCTGCCCTCAGGCCGTTCGCCATCGTTGCAATCACTGTCTCCACCCTCCCGGCGTAAGCCACATATGCTTCGACACCTTCGTCTAGCCCCTTCGCTGGGACCGCGTACCTGTCGATCGCAAACCTCACCCGTCTCGCTGCCGCACTCGCCATTCCCCTGTGAATCTTGAACTTCTTCCCGTTCCTGACGACCGCTTTGCTCGGCGCCTCTTCCGTACCCGCCAGCATCGAGCCTAGCATCGCGGTGGACGCCCCTGCCCCAAATGCCAGGGCCGCGTCACCAGGCCCTCGGATTCCGCCGTCGGCGATCACTGGGATGTCGAGCTTCCTTTCAGCGATGGCACCAGCGACCTCTGCGACTGCGAATAGTGTTGGGGCACCGACGCGGGTGACTTCTGAAGTGATGCAGATCGAGCCGGAACCGATTCCTGCCCTGAATCCCTCCACCCTGGGAAGCTCGTCGACAATGTCCGCCACCGCCTTCCCAGTCCCCACGTTCCCGGCGATGAAGTCGGCGCTGAGGTCAGGGAGGAGTCGCTTCGCAGATGAGATGACTTTGGAGCTGTGAAAGTGCGCCACGTCGGCCACGAGGAAATCCGCCACTCGGTCAAGAGCCTTGCACCTCTCGGCGTCGAGGGGTGAAACCGCAGCCCCCACCAGAGGCCTTCCCCTTTCGTCGCAGCTCCTCGCGTCCACCTTGGAAGCCTTCACCTTCTTCACCTGCCAGACTTGGCTCTCGGTCGACATGTTCCTGTGGATGACTCCCGCCCCGCCGACCCGCGCCATCTCGACCGCGAGACGCCACTCGGTGACCGTGTCCATCGGCGAGGAAACCAGAGGCACCTCGAGCTTGATGTTCTTCGTCAGCCTCGACGAGAGGTCGATCTCACCCGGTTCCGTCCTGCTCCTCCCCGGGAGGAGGATGAAGTCCCGGAAAGTGGAAACCCTCTTCGCCCTGTCGAGCTTTGAGGCAAAACTATCGAGCAAGGCCACACACCTTGCCGAATCAGGAATCTGACCTCACTATAATAACACTTACTCGGGATGATTATTGTTGACCACTCATTGCTATTACATCGTCTCAAGCACTGACCTGAAGACCAGCTCCATTCTGCCAGATTTAGCCTCCACAACCGTTAATTAACTCAAGACTGCCTTTTCTGCCATCCGAAATGGCCAGAGATCCCATGTCCTATTTTGGGAAGCTGATGCTTGGTTGCATCAGTGACGAGTACCTGCGGCCAGATAAAGGGGTCGTGTTGGAGGGGGTCCTCTTCCTTGCGCTTGGAGTCTGCGCGAGCATAGCCACGACCTACCTGCTTTCCCTCGCGGGGATTTTGCTCTAAAGATTTCCACAAAACCGTGAAGGAATACCATCTTCCACCCATTTACCGACTTTGAGGTCGATATCATCTATCGATACGGCATGGGAAGAAGAACAATCCTGTTCGGATTCTGGCTCCTCGGTTACGCACTGGGCTTCTTCGCTTGGCTCGTCAGAGCTCCCGTGATGAGCTTCGTCATGAGCCTCGGACTGAGCTCGGATGCTGCGAGCGCACTGATAACGGGCTTCGCAGGCTCGATAGTGATGCTCGTGGGCGTAATCCTCTGGAGCTACTTGTCATCGAGCTAATCCGTACAAGCCCGTAGAAGGTGAAGCGGGCACCGGAAAGCTCGATGCTCCTTGTTTTCCCCCGGACCTAAAGGCTGCCTTCGCCCACTTCGCTAACCATTATTCTCCCAAGGCACAGCGAAGAACGTACCACGGGTTACCCAAGAACGCCAAACTCCTCAGACTTCGAACTCATCAGCCGCGCTCGCAGTGAACGCAGTCGATAAACACAACCGCGAACAACCGAACAGACAATCAGAGATGGAACAGAATCCCTTTTTCACTCCACTACGCTTAAATACAGTGAGGGAGGGTCGTTTCATGTAAAGAGAGACGTAGAATGGCGAATAAGCCCCACCTGAACTTGATCATCTGCGGCCACGTGGACCACGGCAAGAGCACGTCCATGGGTCACTTTCTCTTCGACCTAGGTGTGGTCGACCAGAGGATGATAGATGAATTCGCGAAGGAGTCTGAGAAGACTGGCGCGGGTGACTCTTTCAAGTACGCGTGGGTTCTCGATGAGTTGAAGGACGAAAGAGAGAGGGGAGTAACAATTGACCTCGCCTTCCAGAAGTTCGAGACTCCGAAGTTCTTCTACACGCTGATCGATGCGCCCGGCCACCGTGACTTCATCAAGAACATGATCACGGGCGCGTCTGAAGCAGACGCAGCAATTCTCGTAGTCTCCGCTAAGAAGGGCGAAGAGGACGTCGCGCTCGCTCCCGGCGGACAGGCGAGAGAACACGCGTTCCTCTTGTTCACTCTCGGAGTGCGCCAGATGGCAGTGTGCATCAACAAGATGGACGACCAGACCGTGAAATACTCCGAACAAAGATTCAACGAAGCAAAACAGGACGTCGAGAACCTCCTGAAGAACGTCGGGTTCCCGGTCGCCAAGATCAACATCATCCCGGTCTCCGGTTGGACAGGAGAGAACTTGGTCAAGAAGGGCACCAATATGCCCTGGTACAAGGGTCCGACCCTCATGGAAGCGCTCGATCAGTTCGTGGAGCCAGCGAAGCCCATCGACAAGCCGTTGCGACTTCCAGTCCAGGACGTCTACACTATCACCGGAGTCGGCACGGTCCCTGTCGGAAGGATTGAAACGGGTAAGATCAAGGTCGGCGATTCGGTAATGATAATGCCTGAAGGCCTGACGGCCGAAGTGAAGTCCATCGAGACACACCACGTGGCTATGACCGAAGCAATGGCCGGCGACAACATCGGGTTCAACCTGAGGGGGGTTGCGAAGACCGACTTCCGGAGGGGCTCGGTACTGGGGCCCACAAACAACCCGCCCACGATTGCGAAGGAGTTCCTTGCACAGATTATAGTCGTCTTCCACCCTACTGCGATAGCGGCGGGGTACACCCCAGTCCTGCACGCCCACACGGCCCAGGTCGCGGCAACGATTTCCGAGCTTGTTGCAAAGATCGACCCTAGGACTGGCCAGCCGACTGAGGAGAAGCCGAAGACGATAAAGACTGGAGACTCGGCTATAGTGAGGATACAGCCCCTAAGGCCGATCGTGCTCGAGACCTTCAAGGACTTTCCTGAGTTAGGAAGATTTGCCCTGAGGGACATGGGGAGCACTGTGGCAGCTGGTATCGTTCGCGAGATTACCCAAAAGGGCCAGGTCGAGAAGGCCGCTGCCAAGGCCGCTGCGAAGGCTTAGACGTCGACTCTGCTCTGATGCCGAGAGTTCGTCCAGAATTGTGAGGTTCGGTAGCAATCCCTTCGAGGCTCCTGAAACCTGTATCTGGCGACCACTTCATTGAACAAGGGGCGTCTCACCGCTCCATTGGAAACAAACTCCGTCTCAACACGGGGTGGAATCGGAGCGACTGTCGGATGAGCAGGTCATTCAACTACCCTCTGCAGACAAATCGCTTAAAGCACGAGGACTCACGGGGGAGCGAAGGTCTGTCATCCGATTGCGATTCAACGTAGTACTCATGGTGTTGGACACACTAAGAGAAGACTATTCGTATGGTCTCCGGAAGCTCGAGGATTCTGGGTTCGTCAAGTATGAGAACGCGATTGCTCCGTCCAACTGGACCATTCCTTCGCATACTTCGATGTTCACCGGGAGACTTCCCTCTTCTCACGGAATACGCGAATCTCTGAATACGTACTTCGAGAATTCTGAGAAGCTGAGGCCTGCTAACCTGATTGTGGAGACGCATGGAATCTTGGGGGAATTGGCAGACCGTGGATACTTGACGTATTCTCTTACAGCCAACCCTCTTGTGTCCCCACTGTTTGGTTTCCCCTTCGGCCATTGTGATATCTTCGATGAAACCGGTTCGATCACGGGGGTTAGGACGTATTTCAAAGAGGCGGGTGGAAGCTGGCCTCGCGCGTCGCAGAGGATGATACGGGACAGGAAAACGAGGCTTCTGATACGTCACATCTACAAATCAGTCCAAGGACGAGCACCTCGATTGCTGATGCGCACTCCGCTTGAGAAGGGCAGTAAACAGATTATGCATTCCGTTGAGACCTGGAGGGTTCACGAACCTTTCATGTTGTTCTTGAATCTGATGGAAGCGCACCAACCTTACTCCTGGAATGACGCGGGCCCAGGAATCGAGTCGGTGTACTGTTACTTGACTGGGAAGCCGTACCGACATGACTTCAACTGGCTGCAGAAATACCGGAGGCACGCAGACCTGGCAATCAGCCGCTCGCTCGACATCATCATGTCAATGAAACGTCTTCCCAAGAATACGCTCTACATTGTCACTTCTGACCATGGACAGTTGCTCGGAGAGATGGGGAAGTACGATCACGGCTACTTCCTCGATGACGCTTTGCTGAGGGTTCCTCTCTACATCAAGTATCCTGAGGGCGTGCAGCCGTTTCGACAATGTGAAGGGCAAGTGAGCTTGTGCGAAATCCCACTTGTAATTGAAAGTGCTCTGTACGGAGCCAGGATCGAATTGGGCTCGAAATGCGTCACGGCCGAGAGCTTCGGGCCTCCCTGGCACGTCTTGAAGTACGCAGCCAATGAATGCGAACGGAAAACGCTCGAGTCCGCGTATCGCCGCAAGCTGAAGATCTACACTCAAAGCGGTAGCTTCGTGCTAGACCCTGGTGCTGGTCTAATTGAAGACCGACAGAAGGGCGTAACCGACAAAGACATTGCCGCCTCTCTTCAATCTAAGCCTGGCAAAGAGCTCTAGCGCCAGTAGTCTAATACCTCAAAGGGCCTCTTCAGTAGCTCCACCACACTTCTCGCGTCTTCCGCATGCTCGAGCCTAACAAGTGTGTCGAGTGTCTGAGAGGCCAACAACCTGCGGCAATGCAGAAAGATAATAAGACGCTCACTGGTCTTGGGACCCCATGTCTGAGGATGACTTCGTCATGGTCAGGCTCCCAAAGGAGCTAGTAGGACGCGTAAGTCGCGAAATGGGTCAGAGGTTCGTCTCCGTAGATGATTCGATAGTCTTCTTGTTGGAGCGCGCACTAAAGAGCGAAACCGTTGTTTCAGCGCCGACCGCTGAATTCTCCACTGAGGAAAAGAAGGCAATCGAAGAGAGACTCAAATCGTTGGGCTACTTCTGACAATGGTCAGTAACAAGCCAGAAGCTGTCAAGGAAGGCAACAGGATCGGCGCGCTCGCGTGCCGACCCACCACGGGATTTCATCAAGACCCATGTGGAGGGAATGGCATGCAACCGAAGTCTGCTATCTACGTCAACGGCTGGTCTGTCTTTCCTGAGACAGGGCTTACTGTTTTTCTGTCTTCGTCTCGACCTTGGCTTCTCCCGAAGGCGCTCCCGTTTCTGGGATTTCCGCTATCGGTTCAGGTGGAGGTGTGGTGGCCATCGTGTACCCAATCCAGGCAAGGATCGCCAGGATCAGAGCCACGCCGATGAATGCAGTTACCCTGATGGTAATCTCCCACGCGTAGAATAGGAGCAAGGCGTAGAGAATGATACCGATGACGCTCCCACCGAATAACGCTCCTCCCACAACTCTGTCGTTCGCCATGAAACTCGCCTACTTGCCGGAGTTGCAGATATAATGTTTATGGTAATCGGGACAGCTTCCCTCGTAGGAGTTCGTATCTTGGCCCGCTCAAGATGCTAACCCCCATTTGGAACGCACTCGCCGCTCCAGCCTGAAGAAGATCAACCTGTCGACCGCGAAGCCTATGACGAAAATCGTAATCATGCAGGCGAGGACCTGGTCCATTCTGATGAACTCCTCTCCAAAGTAGAGTATCCCGCCCAATCCCCCGACCGAAATCATCACCACCTCTGCTCCAATCACGGCGTGCCACGAGAAGGACCAGGCCTGCCTCATTCCAGTTATGAGCGAGGGCGTTGCTGCGGGAATCATTACCCCAAGGAGAAGCGAGAGTCTTCTAGCACCCATGCTCTTCGCCGCCTTCATGTAGATCGGGGGAATATTCCTTAGCCCTGAGTAGGTCGACAACATTACCGAGAATGCCGAACTCATGACCATGACGAAGAGGACCCCATAATCGCTTATTCCAATGATCAATATTGCGAACGGGACCCATGCAATTGAAGGAAAGGATTGCAGACCCAAAGCAAAGGATGCCATCGTCTTGCCGAAACGCCTGAATTTCACCATCACTATACCTACTATGACACCCAAGAGCATCGCTAAGGCAAAGCCGGCTGCCAGACGATAACCAGTCGTGTAGACTGCAGTCGGCAGCATTCCCGTGCTGATCAGCCTCTCAAAGGTCGCCAGTGTCGTCATCGGAGACGGGAAGAGAAGCTGCGAATAGGGGCCTAGCCAGTGGTATCTTAAGTCGAGCCAGAAGAAAGCCTGCCAAGCACCGACGATGACGGCCAAGGCGATGACAACGTCGATTAGACCAGTAAGGTCTACTCGGCTTCTCCGCCCGGTGTCCTTACCCTGCGACGCTTCCGGACTCGATTTCTGCAAATTCCCTCTCTCCTTTCAGATCCCTCAGAACGGCATTGGTCATACCTCGAAGCGCGGGGTCTTCCGACCTTCGCGGTCTCGGGAGGTCGATAACGAATTGCCGTCTGATCTGCGCTGGAGCATGCGTGAAAACGACAACCCTGTCGCCCAGACAGACCGCTTCTCTGACGTCATGGGTCACGAAGATTATCGTCTTCTTAGTTTGAGCATGAATTTCTTGTATCTGCCTCTGAAGGATCTCTCTGTTCGTTGCGTCCAGCGCGCCGAAGGGCTCGTCCATTAGCAGGATTCTCGGGTTGAGAGCTAGACCTCTTGCAATGGCCACTCTCTGCTTCATTCCTCCCGAGAGCTGATGCACGAATGAGTTTGCAAAAGGAGTCAACCCGACCATCTCGATGTACTGCTTCGCGGTCATCCGACGTTCTTCTTTCGGGACGCCGCGCTGCTTCAGACCAAACTCGACGTTCTCCCTCACGTTCAGCCAAGGGAACAGGGCGTCTTCCTGGAAGATCATCACTATGTCCGGCCCCGAAGCGGAAACCTTGTGACCAGTGACAATCACTTCGCCTGAATCGTACCCTTCAAGTCCGGCAATGATGTTGAGGAGTGTTGTCTTCCCGCATCCTGACGGCCCTATGACGGTGACGAATTCTCCCTCTCCTATGTCTAGACTGATGTCATCGAAGACGAGAAGGCTCTCTTGACCGTTGCCCTTTGTACTCTGATAGGACTTCTTGAGCTTGTTTATTTGCAATATGCGTTTCGTCTCAATGGAACGCAAGTATTCCCGGAGGTTCATGACCGAACGTATTCCTACGAGTCCGCGTATTCCCGCAGGTTCAAACGAGTCCGTCTCGACCAACTGTCGAGCGCCTATGAGACGGTCGGCAAGCCTTTAGCAGTCAGCACGCTGTTCAGAATTGACAGGTCGTATATTCCGGCTATGCTCTCCGGATTATACTGCGTCAGGTCTCCCAAGTCGTAGGCGTGCAGTGCCTGCAAGAGCACTGACGACTCGAGCGGGTCGAACGTGAAATTGAGTCTGGCAAACGACGCGCTCAAGATGCTCTGACTGTACCCCTGCCCGGTCTGGGCGACCATCGTGTCGTTCAGGTCAGTCTCGGCCTGCGAGAGGTGACTGTTGATCCAGATCGTCTCGTTGACATCAGCGGAGACTATGTCTGTGACGACATCCGGATGCTGGTCCAGGAACTGGGTTCTGACCACCAGTTCGGCCGTCGAGAAATTGCCCCCGGGAAATAGACTTCTTTCGTCAAGAAACAGCTTTCCGCCAAACTGCTGCATGAGGGTTTCGCCATAAGGCTCTGGAACCCATGCACCATCAATCTTGCCCTCAGCGAACAGTGTAACGATGTTCGCATTCGCGGTGTCGACAATCGCGACGTTGCCCGAGGGACCCACGCTATAGCCCTGTGACAGTAGGTAGTATCTGAGAGAGATGTCCTGAGTGTTGCCGAGCCCCGGCGCCGCGAATGTCTTGCCGCTCAGTTCCGTGACATTGCCTGGAGTAATCCCAGAGTCGCTCCGAACAACGAAGACAGCTCCGCCGCTGGCGACTCCAGCGACAATCGTGACTCCTGTTCCACTGGATTGAACGTACGCATTGACGGCAGGAGTTGGACCAACATACGCCATGTCCAATTTGCCGGCAAGGAGGGCGACCATTTCCGGTCCACCTGAAGTAAAGAGGAAGGTCTTGAGGGTCGTCGAAGGTCCCAACGCATTCTGGAAGGATCCACTCGACACTCCGAGTATCGCAGGAGCGTGGTTGACATTGAGGAAGTAGCCCAGGTTCACGACACCGATCGAGTTGCTTGACGTGCTTGACGTGCTTGACGTGCTTGACGTGCTTGACGTGCTTGACGTGCTTGACGTGCTTGACGTGCTTGACGTGCTTGACGTGCTTGACGTGCTGGTGGTCGTCGTTGAGCCCCGAGTGAGAACCATTGCCGAGTAGACGCCTACGACTAATAACACCAGAACTGCTATTCCAACGCCCGCCTTCGCGCCGTTATTCATGGGCGGACCTTGGTAATCACAGGTAATTAAGTCTTAGTTATATATAATTAAACAGGATACGGCGTTCCGTTCCCGGTTCCTTGACCAGATGGTCCCATTCATCCGTTAGCGTTGAGGAGTATGGCATTCCTAAGGATTAACGAGGAAGCTCAATGGATGCTTCTCGATTTCCGTGTCAAGCTTCTCGAAGCTCGACAGTGTTCCGACGTCGTACCACACCTTCTTCGTATAGTATGCCGCCACCTTCAGGTCCTTGTCCAGCATGGCGGGCAGAAGATGCGTCATCAGATTTGTGTTCTCTCGGCTCGCGAGTCTTCGCGCCAGGGCCATCGCTGCGGGTCCCAGTACCATGTAACCCGTAGTCACGCTGAGTCTCAGGCTCGGCTTCTCATCGACAGAAGCCACGAGTCCTCCCCTTCCTACCCTGGCCGTCCCGACCGGAAGAGTGTAGCCTTTGGAGAGTACCAGCGTAGCGTCCGCCTTCATGCTCCTGTGCCTGGTGAGCAGGCTGGAGATATCGAGGTCGGCCAGGATGTCGCCGCAGCAGACAAGGAGCTCGTTGCATTTCGAGATTGCGCCCTTGCTCAGGGCGTTTGCGACCGCGTTTAGACCTCCTGTCCTTCCCTTTGGGTCCTCCGAGTACTTGAGCTTCACTCCATATGCTTCTCCGTCGCCGAAGTATCGCTTAATGTCCTCGGAGCGATAGCCGGTCAACATCGTGATTCTGTTGACTCCGTGGTGCTCTAGGAGGCTGATGACGTATAGAAGGAGGGGCAGCTTCTTCGGGCCAATCGGAATCATCGTCTTCTGGAAGTAGTCTGTTAGAGGCCTCAGCCGCTCTCCCCGGCCTCCGCACAGCACTGCAGCTTCCGTCTTCGAGTGCATCACCATGGTCGCCAGAAACGCGTAGTTAATTGTTAAGCATCAGGGGTAACGTCGCATATTGTTAACAGAGATAACGTCATGGCTAACTGGGCAAGTCATATCTTGATCCCATGGCTAAAGCAAGTCCTGGGGAGAGATCCAAGCCGTTAATTATATATAATTGGGTATCTTGCCTAAATGTGTTGCCGACCAAGTACACCACAGTATCCATACCCCAGACGCTCCACGCGAGGCTTGAGGCACTCATTTCAGGGAAGACCGGGTTCAAATCGGTGTCGGACTACGTGACCTTCGTCCTGCGGGAAGTGGTCGCCATGCACGAGACCTCACACGTTCCTGAAGCCTTCACGAGCTCCGACATCGAGGAGATCAAGAACCGACTGAAGGCACTCGGTTATCTCTAGGTGAACGGATAGTGGTCAGCGCACCGCACGGTGGGAGACTCGTGCAGATTAGGCAATCTGCTGACTTGTCAGTCTTCGCGGGGTTCACTCCAGAACAGACAATCACCATCGGCAAAGAGATGCGAAATCTCGTTGCGAATATTGCGAATGGGGTGTTCAGCCCGCTTGAGGGTTTCATGGGAGAAAGCGACTACATCAGCGTGATTGACCAGATGCGACTGGAGAGTGACGTACCGTGGACGATTCCTGTCCTATTGCCTATCTCAGATCAGGTTCGGTTGACGACAGGCGACGAGGCACTGCTGGCCGATCAGCAAGGAACGCCCGCAGCCGTCATCGAGTGCGGAGAGACTTTCGAGATTTCGAAGAAAGAATATGCAATGAAGGTGTTCGGCACAGAGGATGACGCGCATCCTGGCGTCTCCAAGGTCTACGAAGGGTCCTCGAGGGTGATGCCGGGAAAGCTGAAGGCCGTCGCGAGGAATGACTACGGCAAGTTCGCGGATCGTACCCTGTCGCCCGAGGAAACCAGACTCCTGTTCAGGGAGAGAGGTTGGAATACGATCGTCGCCTTTCAGACGCGTAATGCTCCGCACATAAACCACGAGTATCTTCAGAAGAGCGCGTTGGCGCTCGTAGACGGGCTGTTTGTCAATCCCGTCCTCGGCAGGAAGAAGCCGGGCGACTTCACCGACGAAGTCATACTTGCAAGCTACCAAGCCCTGATTGACAACTACTATCCGAAGGGTTCGGTTGTATTGAGCGTGCTTCACTACGAGATGCAGTATGCTGGGCCGAAGGAGGCGATAATGCACGCGATAATGAGGAAGAACTTCGGCTGCACTCACATCACCATCGGAAGAGACCACGCGGGTGTGGGTACCTACTATGGGCCGTACGCCGCGCAGGAGATCTTCAAGGAGTTCCCAGACCTTGGCATCACTCCCTTCTTCTTCAGAGAATTCTACTATTGCAAGAAATGTGGGGGCATAGCGACCGAGCGAACCTGTCCACACGGCGAGGAAGAGAGGCTCAACTTCAGCGGGACAAAACTGAGGAAGATGTTCGCCGATGGACAGACTCCGCCGAAGGAGTTCATGCGGCCAGAGGTGGCGCAGGTGATCGCACAGTCGAAGGCACCGTTTGTGGAGTGAGATAGACTGAAAGTTGCGGTCATCGGCCTCGATTCCGTCCCACCTGAGCTGCTGTTCGACAAACTCCTTGACAAGCTTCCGAACATCAAGCGGATGTACGAGAAAGGCCTGCACGGCAAGTTGAGGACCTGCGACCCGCCGATCACCGTCCCTGCGTGGATGGTCATGATGACGGGCAAGAACCCTGGACAGCTAGGAATCTACGGGTTCAGACACCGAAAAGGCTTTTCTTACAACGATGCGTACATAGTCAACTCGACGCACGTCAAGGAGAGGACGGTTTGGGAGATCCTTTCGTCACACGGAAAGAGAAGCATCGTTCTCGGCGTACCGCCGGGATATCCTCCTAAACCGGTTCCGAACGCACTGACCGTTTCGTGTTTCATCACGCCGAGCATCGAGAGGCCCTTCACCTACCCACCAGAGCTCCGAGAGGAAGTCCTGAAGGCTGCTGGAGGGCGGTATATTTTCGACGTGACGTTCAGAACAGAGGACCGGGATGGGATCAGAGAAGAACTCTTCGACATGACTCGCAAGCGGTTTGACGTTGCCGAGCACCTGGCCAAGAGCCATCCATGGGATTTCTTCATCATGCACGAGATTGGCTTCGACAGGTTACATCACGCCTTCTGGAAGTTCTTCGACCCCACCCACCCCAGATATGTCCCTGGGAACAAGTACGAGAAGATAGACGAAGAATACTATGGCATGGTGGACGACAGGATTGGCAGGCTGTTGTCTATCTTCGGAGACGAATGCCTGACCTTTGTCCTCTCCGACCATGGCTCGAAAGCAATGGAAGGGGGATTCTGCGTCAACCAGTGGCTCGAGAGAGAAGGCTACCTCGCGTTCAAGAATGTGCCGAGTTCGGTCACCGATATCGAGAAGGCCGAGATAGACTGGAGCAAGACAAAGGCTTGGGGGTGGGGCGGCTACTACGCCCGGATCTTCTTCAACGTTAAGGAGAGAGAGGCGCAGGGGATAATCGAACGTTCATCATACGAAGCAGAAAAGAGACGATTGGTTGAGAAGGTGCTCAAAATTGTGGACCGAGAGGGAAATCCTATGGGTAACCAGGTGTTCGAGCCCAACTCATTGTACCATGGCGCAATCGGTGACGCGCCCGACCTCATGGTGTACTTTGGGAATTTAGATTGGAGGTCCGCGGGAACTGTGGGTCATGAGGGGCTGTATCTGTCTGAGAATGACACAGGTCCAGATGACTCTGTGCACTCGATGGATGGTGTCATGATGATGTACGATCCTCGTCGCGATTTGGGCGCCAAAGAGATTCAGGGTGCCGGTGTTCAACAGATCGCACCGATTCTGCTCGGGGCGTTGGGGTTGGACCCCGCAAAGGAAGGCATCGACGAACACACCCCAGACGGGTTGATGGACTATCTCAAACGATAGCGAGAACCCTGCTAGGAGAGGGTTCACAGTCTGGATGACAGGTTTGCCTGGGTCGGGCAAGTCGACCATCGCCCTGACACTGAAACGGCGACTGGAGGGTGACTATGGAAGGTTTGTCGAAGTCCTCGACGGTGACGAAATAAGGAAGGGCCTCTCGAGAGATCTTGGCCTGTCGAAGCAGGATAGAGAAGAGCATGCGAGACGCGTCTCTTATCTGGCGAAGGTCCTTTCCAGAAACGGTGTCATCTGCATAGTGGCTCTAATATCACCGTACAGGGTCTCAAGGGAATTCGCGAGGGAAACCATAGGGGCCGGCCGGTTTGTGGAGGTCTACGTGAAAGCCTCACTCTCGGCTTGCGAGAAGAGGGATCCAAAGGGACTTTATGCCAAGGCCCGCAGAGGTGAAATCACCAATATGACGGGGATTCAAGATCCCTACGAAGAGCCGATTTCTCCAGACATAGTTGTGGATACGGAGAACGCCTCCCCCGAGGAGTCGGCTAAAGACTTGCTGATTGGACTCAAACGTCTGAACTACCTCTAGAGAATGCACAACTGAAGGAGGGGTCGTTGTGATCCAAGAAACCAGCGGGTAGACCCTTGCCTGATTTGCCTTTACTAGCAGGTTCCTTGCCGATGCGAAAGGCATGGAGGCGACCACCCTACTCGCTCGTTATCAAATTGCAGGACTTGAATTCCAGCGCCGCCCACCCGCGGTTCGGTTGCACAAACCTCCGCCCACAATCGCGAAAGAGGTCCTTACGCTGGTGATAGTTGGCTTCCACTCCGCTGCGACAGCGCAGGAGTACACCCAAGTTCAGCAGGCCACACCGTTCAGGTCGTGGCGACGATTCCCGAGATTGTTGCAAAGACTGATCCTAGAATTAGTCAGCCAACTGAAGGAACCGAAGACGATAAGGAGAGATCGCCCAACTGCTCTTTGTTACTTGTCGTCATCTATTCTAGCAGGTAAGCAACACTCACCTGCGGAGCAACCGCCTCATCTTCTCCCTGTCCGTTCTGAGCTGCCTATCGAATACGAATCGAGCCAGATCTATATCCCACTTCTTTGGTCTTGACAACATTGCAAAGAAATATCCGAATATTTGAAACAGGAATCTTAGGTTACGGTGATGCGCGGAAGCAGCCACAGAAATGTATACGGCGTGAATGGGCTCGTAACCCATTTTCCATCTCCAAATACCGTTTCTAAAGAAGGTGAGCATCGAACTATCAGTTCCTCTCATCATTCCGCGCAAGGATATCGGCTCTGTATAGGGGACTCTCTTGAATCCTAACGACATCAGCTTCAGAATGAGCATCGAATCTTCAGCCTCCAATACTGGAAACCTGTAGCCAACAGCCTTGAAGGCACTCATCCTTACAAGCAGCACTCCGCCCGTACCGACCACATCGGCCCCTAACGCCGAAGCTTTCTCTATCCAATCAGGAGGCAACAGAGTGTCCCCATCCACACGAAGGAGCCAATCGAATTCTGTCATGTCTAAGCCATCCAGTGCGGTGTTTATCGCCTTAGATACTCTGATGCCTACGTGTCGGTCATGGAAGATCTTGTCAGCTACCACTATTCTTGCCGGTGGGAGACTCTGTGATTCCAAGGAAAGCCGGGTGCGCTGAGCCGGTTCGTAAGAGGCGATGATCG
Source organism: Nitrososphaerales archaeon (assembly GCA_050011715.1). Classification (GTDB taxonomy): domain Archaea; phylum Thermoproteota; class Nitrososphaeria; order Nitrososphaerales; family Gagatemarchaeaceae; genus UBA183. The sequence goes on from JBEKIO010000002.1 coordinate 83,311, forward strand.
CTAGAACTCTCTTTTCTGGACTACTCATCTACTTCCGACCGTTCTGGTCCTCCTGACTCCGACTTAAACCAGGGTTTCTGTAGTGCCTCGCCGCCATACGCATCACTCATCTTTGATTCGCTTCCATTCTTGTTCTGACGGTCTTTCCTTCACTCAGTCCTGAATCCACAATCTGCTATCCGTGGTCCGAAGATTTAAGGCGTCATTCGAGAGATCCGTTGAGGAGCACACTAGCGTTCCACCTCGAGGAGAGGCCGTCTATACAAACTCGTCGCGTTTCGCTGTTGCTTTGTTGTCGATAAGCTATCTTGGCCTCCCAAGGGCAGCAACGCCATTCTCGGAATGAGGAGACGTGGGTATTTGCAGTTGCCTTTGCGCCCGGCCATCGATGACTCCCTGATGAATTTCGTCGGCTCCTTCGGAAGGGGGGTTAAGAGGAGTGTCATGGTTTACGTTTACGACAGACTCATTCGAAGCGCTTATCTGAAATACAAGATCCTAGGCCGTCCGGTAGGCGGCCTGAAATGGATCTTCTTTCTACCTGCATCCACACGCGCACAATTCCTGAACGTGCCTGCGAAGATGATGCTCGACGCCAAAGCGTCTCAAGCCGATCACATCATTTGCGCCTAGACAATCGTTGGGGAGGGACATGGCGCGTACCCTGCGGTCGTCAAGCCGAAGAGCATCACGGAGACAGACACCACGGAGGGCCGTGCGGAAGTGCAGGAACAGACCAAGAATCACCTTGGACAGGTATTCACGCTCATAAGAACGCGACGTCAGAATCGCGGCTGCGGACAGGTGCCAGAGTGGCGACAAGACGGGGCAAAGAGACACCCAGAGAGGTCGCGAATGGCCGTACGTCCTATTCCTCTGAAGAGGCTGTCACCTGATGGAAGGAAAGGATCCTTTGGGCCTCAAAGACTACACTGCATACATCTTTGACTTGGACGGAACCCTGTTCACGATTCCCGTCGACTGGGTCAAGGTGCGCGAGGAAGTCGGCAAGATGGCCGGGGCCACGATCGGGAATGCGCCTCTGTTCGTCAAGGTGGAACAACTCGTCTCAATTCGTCCGTCTATTAGAGATACTATCTTCGCGACGCTCGACCTTCACGAGTTGAAGGCGGTGCCAGCAGCTGCTCCAATTGGCGGGGCCCTCGAACTCCTCTCCTACATTTCGAAGGTTGCTGAGTTGGGCTTGGTGACTATGCAGGGGTCGGCAGCATGCGACAAGATCCTTGGCAGGCACCATCTAGGGGAACTGTTCGACGTTCAGGTGACTAGGGAGGACTCCCTCGACAGAGCCGTGCAGCTTCGAATTGCGCTTCAATCGCTGTCATCATCGCCCAGGGACACACTCTTCACTGGAGACGGGCTCAACGATGTTCGGTGCGGAAGGAGGACAGGTGTCGCCACGGCATTGGTAGGGAGAGACCAGACGGGGGACGCAAGACCTGACTACGCCTTCACGACTCTTGCTATGCTCAAGGACGGCATCGTTTGAAATGAGCCGGGTCCCGAGGGCCTAGAGTTCAGGCGCGGCGCTGGAGGCCTGTAGGTGGTTCTGTCCTAGGAGTGAGCGGGCCATGACCCTGAACCTCGGTTCCACCGCATACAGAAGGCCGAAGTAGATTGTCCCTCCTAGCGCGATCGTCGCGCAGAGCTTGAGCCCGTAGACGAGGGTCCCTGCGCTCGAGGCCAGGAGCACTCCGGACAACAGGGTCAGTGCGATCCCCATCACCGCAGCGGCCCCTAAGTAGTACGGTACAGGCGATCCAGCCCGGACGAGCTTCGCCGAACGGCTGGCGCGTCTGCCCTTGATGATGAGGAAGAAGACCGTCGTGCAAAGCTGGACCGCGGCCCAGAGCGCGACGGCAGCCGAGTTCCCCAACCCGTTCGCGAAGGCGAATGACAGCACGGTGAACATGCTAACGAGATACACCAGGGCAGCGCACAAGTTGACCAGTGGGACGTAAAGCAGATTGCTTCTCATGAGGCTCTTGAATCCTTTCTCGTCCCCCGTGTCCACCTTCTCAGTGCCTCGGAGGGTCTGGTCGACAGTGAGGGATACCGCTTGGAAGAGGAACATGACTGAAAGGATCGAAAGCCCGAGACTCCCCGCCAAGTACTTCGCGCCGAACAAGTGTAGAATCGGCTGGGCTAGGACAACCCCGCCCACAGCCATCGGGATGCTGAAGAGTAGCAGGAACTCAATGATGATGGCCGGTAGTGTCTCGTTCCCTCCCCGCAACAGAAGGGGATACAGGGCGTAGGCAAGGTAGAACGAGTAGCCGACAATCGAGGCGACAGTGAAGGCAGGCTGGTAGACGCCAGCGATCGCCGTTCCGAAGCCTAAGGAGGCTATGTAGGTGTCTGCGATCAAGAGGAGTGAAGGAAGGGAGTTGACGACGGGAAGCCAGGATCGCCTAAGCCACCGCTTCGCGACTGACAGTTGCAGCTGTTCTCTTGTCGCCCCCCTCACCATGTAGGCACCGAACGTGGAGTTGATGAGGTATGAGGCTAGGAGGCCCAGAATGACGCCCTCGACGCCGAGATTGTACACGTACAGCGCCTCGTATGCAACCACGATCTTGACAGGCTCCGAAACGAAGAGTTGGTAGCCCTGGACGGCTGGCCTGTAACCCGCCACGATCGATGTGGTGACCGCGTTGAAATAGCTCAGCGGAACAAGCAGGCTGCCGAGCAGGAAGGGAAGGAATGAAGCGGCCGCCTGACCCGCTCGGCTCGAACGAGTCACGATGGAAACGACGAAATAGAGTAAGAGCCCAAGCACACTCATCGCCATGCCCGCGGCGAATGAGGTTCTACCCACCAGTCTCCCCCTGGCAATGTCTCGGGTGGTCCAGTAGGTCACAATCCCGAGTGGATACGACGAGAATGTGACGAGGTCGATGATGACTTCCCAGAGGCCGAGCTGTGCCGGGGGGAGCCACCTTGCTGCCATTATCAGGAACAGTAGGCCGGTGAAGGCGCTGAAGATGTATCCCCCAAAGACAGTCAGACCCGTTGAACGCAGTCCGATTCGGCTGGTCATATCATCATACCGATGGCCTGTCCTCTCATGCTCCCACCTGCGCATATCTCGTGCTGAGAATGGAGGTTGGAAGGACTCATGACCACGTCCGTATTAGGTTCGACATCCTCGTTCTTAAGGTGGTACGAGAATTCGTCTCGGCCAGGTCAGCGCTCCCCCGCATGCTTGTCACTGCCATGCGTCGAGCTGGTGCCGTCGCGCCCTGAGTCGATGGGTATTAGGAAACATCACTGGCACCATAGATCCTCCTCGTTTGATTGCCCGCTCGCAGAAGGGTCACCTGACTGTCTAGGAGTCCCTGAGGAGACTCCGCAACAGTGCACGCTCATGTTCGGCACTTACTGTCAGCTCTTCGAAGCGGCGCGAGATCCGTTCGCGGTACTCGGCAAGGGAAGATGGATCCTGTGCGAACTTTGTCACCTTCTCGGCCACTGCTCCTGCATCAGACTCCTCCACGTAGAGAATCGAATCCCCGAACACACCCTCGATTTCCTTGCTCCTGGTCGAAATGATCGGTAGAGCGGCGGCTGCGTATTCGAAGAGTGTGTGGTTCACTGTGAAGGGCTCGTCGGTTATGTTGAGGCCGAAGTCGCAAGAGGCTTTCAATTCCTCGTACTCTGTCTTTGGAAGGTACCCAAGGAACTTCACTCTGCGAAGATTCCCTAGGCGCGTTAGGCGATTGCCGAGTCTCTCAGGGGGACCGGTCATGGCGAGCGTTACACCTTGCACTTTCTCTACTCCCATAGCCTCGATTTCCACCCTCTCTTGGAATGAGAGAGAGGCGGCCATTCCTATAAGCCCGGAAGAGGCCACACGCCTCCTCAGGATTTCGTTCCTCGAGAACGGGTTCCTCTCGACATAGTCGTGGATCGTCAGCACGCGCCCTGAGAATTCGCCGCTGATGACAGCTCTCCAGTAGTCGTGCGGCACGGTGTTGAGGAAGGCGGTCCTGTCCGCTAGATGCTCCATTGCTTTGAGGGCACCGGAAAGAGCGCTTGCGCCAAACGTCTTCATGCTCCACACGTTGTGGTGGTCAATCACGAGCCTCCTGCCTGTTATGGCGCAGTACGGGATGCAGGCCAGAGGAGCGAGAATTGGCGGGTTCTGGCAGTACACGACTGTGGGCTTGCGCGAGAAGAGGAAGACCTGTGTCATCAGGAAACAGACAAGATACTTCAGCGGTGCCAGGAACTTCGGGATTTTTCCGAGGTCGAAATTCCTCCGCTCAGCGCCGAGGTCCTTGGCGAGCTCGTCCAGCCTCGCCGAAGATCCTGCCCAAACCATCGCCAATATCAAGTGTCTAAGCCACTTCGGTTCGCCTTAATTAACAAAACCTCGCATGAAGTGCACTAGCAGAGTACGAGCGCGCGCGACAAGAGCCTTTCCACGTCAGCAGTCGGGCGAGGGATTATCTGGACGGGGTTATCTGGAGGGAGGAAGTAGCTCGAGTATCTGATTGTGAAGCCTCGCGTTCGCCGATCCCACGCAGGCTGCTCTCTCAGAGAGGTCCAACTTCCATCTCAGCTCTCGACCCGCTTCATCCGTTATCACCGCCCCTGCTTCGGTCGCGATCAGGTAGCCGGCGGCGAAGTCCGTTATCCTCATTCTCTTCCTGATGTCGACGAACGCGTCGATTCTTCCCTCCGCAAGGTAACAGAGCTCGAGGGCGTTTGCACCATAGTGCACCTGCCTTTTCACCCGACTCATGAGTGGTGAAAGATCTCTGAGCAGTTCGACTTGGGCCCTGCTGAGGTCCATTGCTGCTACCGACTCTGAGAGCTCAAGGGGGTTGGATACCCTGATAGTCTCGCCGTTCTTCATGGCTCCGTTGCCCTTTTCGGAGAGGTAGAGGTCGCCTGTCACCAGGTCCCTGACAATACCGAAGAAGACATCTTGAATCATAGGGCCGTCGGCGATCGCGACTGAGGTGCAGTAGAAGGGTATCCCCCTTTCGAAATTCGCTGAGCCGTCCAGGGGGTCGACCACGGCGATGAGATTGGCCTTGGCGTCTCCCCTGTGTCCGGCTTCCTCACTAAGAACCTTCAGCCCCTCGACCCGGAGCAGGACCGAGAGTAGGTCATCCTCAGCCCTTCTGTCTGCGAGCAGGGTCTTATCCCCTGCGGCGCCCGTCCCCACGATAAGTCTAGTGTCTTTGCTGGCTACAATCTCCAAAACAGACTTCTGCACCCTCTCGGTCGCATCCGACAGCAGATTCGTCCAGTCGGGACCCCTGACATTCACTGCTTGAACACGTTCCTCTTCTTCATTAGGGCAAGGACAGCCTTGAGTGTCACCCTGGAGTCGGAATCCGTGTAAGCCTTCTCGACGTTCAGTTCTGAAAGGTCTTTGTGGATTTCAGCCAGGGCAGTGTAGTACCTAACCCTGAAGAGCTCAGCCATTCTTCTGCCTCTCTCCTTCTTTCCGACCTGTCTGTTGTGTAGTGTGCTATGCCGCGCTTCCAAGATGATGTACAGGTCGGGCCTGATCCTGGGGTTCTTCAAGACTTCTCGGCAAACAGTGAGCATGGCCGGATACGCTGTGCTCTTCTTCAACTCGAACCTGATCTTCGCATAGGCTAAGTCTGAGAGGAGATAGCCCTCGGAGACCATGTCGCGCGTCTCCCTCAGCATGGAGATAGCCGAACTGTAGGCCAGCGTGGTCCCGAGGAGACTGTAGTCGGAGTACGTGTCGCCCTGATCGGCGACAGGGACATGGTCGGGCAGCGCGTGGGCGGATTCCTGGAGCCTGAGCCAGCCCTGCTCTTCTAGGTGACGGGCCAGGGTCGTTTTACCGGTCCCTGAGAACCCCTCAAGAACTAGGAATGCCATGGGACCACACCATCCGGGTCAATCGGCATTTAACCTCACTAGCGCCTGGGAGGTTAAGGTAGCGAAAGTAGCGCCGTCTGGTTGAAGATCAGAAGATAGGCGAGGTAAGCCAAGTATCCGATTCCTAGGTATGCGACCGTCGGGACCCCGTACTTCACCTCGACCATGGCTCCGGGCTTCGGGTTCGCTTCAACCTCGTTTCTTGCGACGTTGACGTCGCTGTTTACCTCCTCTCTGACTCCGTTTGAGATGACGGCTTCCGGTATCCACTTCTGCTCCTTCAGGAACCTCTCCATCGGGATCGTCTTAGATCCCGATGCGTTCCCCATTGCCGCTTCGTATCCGATGTGCACGAGGGCGACCGCCGCCCCTCCAACGAGAGGCAGAATTGGGGAAAACCGGTAGGGGTCTGCCGCCACAAAGACGAGGGCGATCGAGTCGGCCTGCCCGACGGCGCCCAAGTACGCAAAAAGCAACGCAATTCCTCCGACGAGTCCGAGTTTAATCAGCTGGAGCTCGGGGTTGGGGAGCACCGAGTAGATCACGTAGGCTGATCCGATCAGCGCCGGGACCCAGACGATGTCGCTCACTGCCCTTTCCTTGACGTCCTGGTATGAGGCCGCGGCGAAGGACGCCCCGATCAGGAGCTGCGCGAGCAACTGTATTTCGGACTCTAGGGCCACATATAAGTACCAATCGTGGAAGCAAGATCTTGATCTTCTAGGTCCTGCGGCGAGTCGACCTCAAGCTTTCGGGTCTTTTATCAGGCCTGAAAAGACGACATCCAGTCTCGTTTCCCGATCTTGGCGGCCATCACCAGAGCGCCTTCGCCGTCCCTGTAGTATGCTTCCAACCGCCCCTCGATCTTGAATCCGAGCTTCTGGTACAGTCCAATCGCCTGGGTGTTGGAGACTCGAACCTCGAGGTAGCATTCGGTGGCCGACTTCTTCACCATCTCACCTTGTGATGCAAGAATTAGGCTTGTCCCGATTCCCTTACCGCGATGCTCCTCGTTCACCGCCACTGAGACCACATGCCCCTTCCGTGCGAGTCCCAGCCGCTTCAACTGAGAGAAGCCATATTCTATCCGGCACATGATGTACCCGACCAGCACGTCGTGCAGCTCAGCGACCAAGAAGGTCTCGGGGAATTCCGATAGTATCTCGTAGTAGAAGTAGTCAGAGTAGTGTTCGGGGAGGGTCTTCATGTTCACCTCGATTACCGAGGGGACGTCCTCCCGGTCGCACTGGCGTATCTCATAATCGCCGAGCTTCGCTACGACAGCTTTCTGCAAACCCACCCCTGCGCTGACCCCGGTGGTGGTTAAGTCTTGCTGAACCCAGAGTGATTCCTTATTATCGGACGCGGAAATGGCTGCCCGGTTGACGGCGCAGCGCATCGACTTGGACGCTTCCGTCCGCTCGAAGTTTACGGTAAAGGATAGCTTCCAACTCCCAGACGGAGAAATGGAGTTCAGCGTCGTATACAGACCTGACTCCAAGGGGAAGTTCGTCGAACTCTGTCGAGAGCTCGCGGCATCTGGATTCACTCCGAGGCTCGCGGGAAGCGAGGGGGACGCCCTCCTTTTCGTACGGAAGGCACAGACGGTTGGAAAGCGGGGGTCGAGGATCCCAGTGATCTTCGCCCTTCTCGCCCTGGGGTCGATTGTCGTCTTCGGACTGTTGTTGGGGGTCATCTATCAGCAGTATGCCCCGTCCGTACCAGAATGCTCCGTCATCCTCCTATACGGGGGCGCGGTCATCGCGGTGGTGACCGCTCATGAGTTCGGTCACATGTACGTCTCGCGCAGGAAGGGCGAGGCGCCTCCAGCCCCCTATCTTCTCCCCGGGATCCCCGGTGTCACCGCGGCTCTCCCAACACTCGGGATCATCTCACGCCAGAGGGGGCCTGCCATCAACAGAGATCGGTTCTTCGACGTGATCCTCGCTGGCCCGCTTCTGGGCCTCGCCATCACATTGGCGCTGTACGTCCTTGGAGCTCTGGTGAGCGTCCAGTCGGCGGTGCCGCTGCAGGGCTGTCAGCACATCAACAGCACAGCAACAGCGACGCTCTGCCCTAGCATCATCCAGCTAGGCTTGGACGTGGTCGTTGGACCTCTCTTGCCGCATGCCGCCCCTGGCTACTCAGCCCTCTCTCCCCTATCAGATGGAGCCACCGTGGGGCTGATCCTGACGTTCGTCGGCCTGCTCCCCCTTGCCTCCTTCGATGGGGGGCATCTGTCGAGCCTCGCTTGGGGACCCGGAGCCTCACGAATTGCCTCCTATCTGAGCGTCATTCTGCTGTTCTCGGTGGACATTACCACCTACGGGGACGTGCCCCCCTACTGGGCGCTAGCCTTTGTCGTCCTTCTGCTCATGAGCTTGAGCCGGGACTCCGAGCCTCAGCTGCTCGACGAGATTTCCCGAATATCGGAGACTAGGAAATGGCTGTATCTGGGCGCACTCGCGCTTGCGCTGCTCTGCATGCCCATGCCGCAGACCATTGCAGGGTTCCCTCTAGGCTGACTCGAACCTACATTCGGCGGCGCGGGTCACTACGTTCATCTTTCCCGACCTGCCGAGCTTGTTCAGGAGCCTCCCGATTGCCTCCGCGGAGCCCCTGGCAGTCGCAAGCCCCAGCTTCGATTTCGCGTAGACTTCGGGCAGACCAGAAAGGAGGAGCACGTCGTACTCGTCTCTCAGCTTGCTGAGGTAGAATACATCTTCGAGGCCATCGATATAGGTCTCTCTCCTTCTTCCTCCTTCACCCGAGAGCCTCTCTGTGGCTGCCATGTCGAGGGCAGTCGAGCCAAGCCCCTCCGAGCACTCGGCCAGCAGGACAACCGAACCAGCCTTCCTTACCCCTGACAAGGCGTTCCATGTCGTTCTTATCGCTGACGAGAGGGTGTCATCGTAACCCTTTCCTCCTGTCCCGACCACGATTGCCCTTGCGGGCTGGACGCCGACGCTCAGAAAGCCGTTCTTGATTGCGTCGAAAGGAGCGTCCTCCAGCACCGCTCTCGCCTTTCCCCCCCTGGAGATGACGTCGATGAAACTCGCCTCTGCAATCTCTTCGGCGATCTTATTCATTGTCTCCCTCGACCTCGTCATTTCGAAGGGTGAGGGCTCCATCTCTTTCCTAGCCTCTGCAGCCTCTCTATGGGAGTGGGCGATCCAGTTCAGGCAGGCCTCAACCTTTGCGTCGGTAATCCCGAACATGGGATCAGGCCGTGGGGTTCCGAGGAAGAGCTTTGTCCCTCTTTCGGTCAGCTCCCGTGCGAGAACCGTCCCCCCGTCGTTGGGAGAAACAGGCGGGGGGAGCGTTGTGATCCTGCCCTTCAGCTCCGGCACGGCGTACTCAATCCTCCTAGGTGCAGCGGAGAACATCTTCAGCGGAGAGGCGGAATCAAGCCCGGGCGTGAGTTCCCGTAGGAGCTCGGCCGTGGTCGGGGAAGCGTCGCAGATAAAGACCGCGGAGGCCCGGCTCATTGTTTCTAGCATCCTCTCTCTCTCGATGACGCTGTTCTCGGCCTGTGGGTCCACGACTGCACCCAAGTTCTCGGCCTGAACTGTTACAAGGGTCTCCACAGAACCGTAAGGAATCCAGAGTTCCGGCAAACATCATCTCAGGCACGGGGTTGGTTTTTAAGTTCGAATCTGTGGGCAAGTCGCATGGCCTGGAAGACGCGACGCACTCAGATAAGCAACTTGGCCGAGGGGTTGGCCAAGGCAGGGGCGCTTCAGTTTGGTACGTTCAGCCTTCCCGATGGCAGGGAGAGCTCCTATTACATTAACCTAAGAGGCATCCTGAGCTACCCGGGGCTCTACAGCCTTGTGGTAGATTCCATGTCTCGACTGGTTTCGGTGAAGGCTCCGAAGGTGAACGCAATCTGTGGCGTGCCAATCAGTGGCCTCACGCTGGCTGCACCAGTCGCGCTTTCGCTGAAGAAGCCGCTTACATATGCGAGGAGCTCTAGACCGGGCAGCGGGCGAGTGATCGAGGGGGAGGTACGGCCCGGTTGGAAGGTGGTCGTGGTCGACGACCTTTCGACCACCGGCAAGACGATTCTTGCTTCGGCGAGGGCCATCCAGGAGGAGGGTGCAGAGGTCACCGACGCAGTCGTCCTGATCGACAGGATGGAAGGCGCGAGAGAAAGGCTCAGCAAGGAGGGGATTGCCTTGCACTGCTTGACTGACGTCGTGGAGCTGGCTGACACGCTCTTCTCGATGGAGTTGATCAGCGAAGGTGATCTGAAGGCGATAACAAGATCAGTGGGAGGTCGTCAGTAGACCATGAGGTTCTTCTCTTCGAGAGTCACGTGAAGGTTGTTTACGGCCCTGTAGACCTCGCTTTCCTTCTTTGCGCCCGTGCAGACGAGCTTTCCCGACGCAAAGAGGAGTATCACCGTCTTCGGGTCTGCCATCCTGTGGATTAGGCCAGGGAACTGTTCGGGCTCGTACATCGACTTCGGAAGGACCCTCGCGGCCTCCTCGAGATGGACCTTGCCACCCAGGCTCGCCGAAGCGACTATGTTCTGAATCTCGACTACGGCCTCGTTCTTTATCGGGATCTTGCCCTTCTTCAACTGTCTCACCACTTCCTCGACCGCCTTGCGGGCCTGTTCCTCAGACTTGGCTCCCGTGCAGACCATCTTCCCTGAGCTGAAGATCAGAGTCGCGGTCTTGGGGTTCCTGAGCCGGAAGACTAGCCCAGGGAACTGATCGGGGTGATACTCGACCGTCACGAAGTTCTTAGTGATTAGGTTGAGATCGACCGTTTGGTTTATGGATGCAGATGCTACCACGTTCTCGATACTCACGATCGCCTTTGTCTGAGGCATTCGTCGAGCGGATGCCCGGTCAGTATATAAAGAGCATAAAGCCAGGAACTGGGAAGTCTTCGGTCGCTCGGTCGAATTCTTCTCGCTGTGTAAAGTCGGTTGCTTTCTAATTGTAGGCGCAAGACGGACTGAGGACGTAGTTCCCACTCTGCCAATGGTAGGCCCCGCATTGGGGAACGTAGAAACCCCCCACACCGAAGAGATTCAAGGAAATGGATTCGTATTCCTTTGGCAGGTTTATCGGGGGATTACAGGGAGGAGGACACGACGAGGCGGAAAATGGGATTACGGGAGCGAGCAATATGAAGGCCGAAAGGCCGAGAGCAACAATCACGATGATGGCCACAGTTCTACGGTTCATTCACCCTTCGGTAGAACCTGCCCTGTTACTTACGCCTTCACTCCGACTCGCGTTCTGAATCAGGGTCAGCCACTTATCCTCGCCCGCGTTCTGAATCAGGGTCAGCCACTTATCCTCCCCACTATTGCAATGATGTATCCTCTCTTGGACTCGCCTTTCCTGAGTGAACGGAACCTCATCGCCTCCTCACCTCTACCTAATTGTCTGATAAGCTCCAGCCCAGCAACCGACTTTACACAGGGAGACGATTTCGGCCCAGCAACCGAAGACTTCCCAGAACCTAAAGCCATCGCCAACGATTCGAATCGTGATAAGCTAAGGTCACACCTCAGCCGACTTGGTCTCTCGTTATCGACTCAAGCCCATGAAGACAGCGAGGACAGACATGTGAGGAGGACCCGCGCGCGCTACCGCTGAAGCTTCAAGAGGTTTCCGGATTCGTCGCAAGATGAAACAAACGTTAATTAGAAACGAGCTCTTTCATGAGATGGATTGACTTCAGAAACAGGCGGCAGTGGAGGTACCGAGGAAGCGAACACAGGAGAAGCCATGCCACCCATGCAGACGGGTGAAGCGGCGACTCGGACACCAGAGGCTGAAGTAGCCACACGTGCGGGGCCTCAGGTCGAAGGAAGACGTACACAGCTCAGGATATTGAGGGAACACATCCAATCACTCTCAAGGGACGTGGGCAACTTCCGGAAGAGCCACGAGGGAAGTGCCAAGAGGTTGGAAAAGCAGGTCGCTACGCTTCGAGATGAGCTGGCAGCCCACACACGCTCAAAGGGCATCGGAAACCTCAGCAAGAGTCACGAAGCAAGTACCAAGAGACTAGAGAAGGAAGTCGCCATTCTTCGAAACGAGTTGGCTGCATTGAAGAGCAACATCGCCAAGGATGCAGCTAGAAGCAGAGCAAAGCAAGAAGTCATATTATCTAAGATCCTGGCAAGGGTCAGCGCAAAGCCTGCCAGAAGCAAGAAGAAGCAATAGAACCCCCAAATCCTCGCTCCGAGCTCATCGTCCGGCACAGCGATTCTAAACGCGAAACCGTGGCGGACTCCACCGGGCCTGTTGACTCCAAAGGACGTGCGCCTGCCTAGCGCGCGGATTCCACCGCCTTCTCCCCTGCCACCGCCTTCTCCCCTGCCACCGCCTCTTGAGGGACGCGCTTTCCTCCCAGCTCTGTAACGACGATCGCCAGGAAGAGGAGGGCGGCGATGATATAGTTCAGTCCGTACGGGAGTGACGCCAGCCTCTCAATGTACGGGACGACGAACACAACTTTCCCGATTAGACAGGCCTGAGTGATGGGAGCATTGGCAATCTCGTGATTGGTCTGGTCGGTGTTCGGATTGGTCGCCCTGTCGTCTCCCTGAGTGATGAAGCCTTCCTCCTCCGTGACGCCTACCACCCTGTGGATGACCGAGGAGCCCTCCACCGAACATGGGGGTCCGTAAACTATGATGTCTCCGATGTGCACGTTATTCATCGAGCTGGGCTGGATCACTACTAGGTCCCCAGACTCCAGCGTCGGCCACATGCTTACCCCGTCGACCCTCCTGGTGTAGTTGAGCAAGAAATAGGCGAAGATGAGCAGGAAGAGCACGAAAGCCACTACGTAGAGCGAATTCTTCGCTCCGGGAAGCCGCACAGCGCGAACTTCCGCTAGCGGGCGCGGTTAAACCTTTGAGCTCGGATAGGTTTTATCACCCCCAGACGGGGGTTCTCGACCGTGGTCCGGAGAGCAGTCACTCTGGCAGTTTTCGACCTCCTCGCACTCGGTATTCTGTACCTCGTCTCGCAGGACCTCGCTTGGCGCACTTCATATCCCAAATCCGAGACCCCTCCGCTGAGTCTCAGTACTACCTACTCGCTTTTTGTCCGAACGTTCAGGATCACAGGCAGCACAATTCAGATTCCGAACGGGTTGGTCAGCCCACCTGCCCTCGACTGGGTGCAGGTCCTAGCTGCCTCACTAATTGTAGTCAACGGACTATACGTCTTATCGAGGCTCCGACGGTCCTCGAAGACGCGGGAGTGAGCATCATCCTGCGTCCCGCTTGGACTCGGTTGCCAGGCCTGTCCATATAGCCCAGACTGCATTCACTTTCAGTGAGCCGTCCTTGTACGCGCCAAGGGTTCTTCGACGGGTTTATCCTGTGACTTATGCCGCTGGTTTCGATGATGCCCAGAGGTCACTCGGAGTCCGTTCAGTTGACTCTTGAATTCAACGAAGATGACGATTCAACCTTCTTTGGTCTTCCGGCTGAATTCCAGGCTGGTCCTCTGAGCGAGGGCCCAGTCCTTGTTGCTCTCGACCTAATCGCGTCCGGAGTACCAGAAGAGGAGGCCGCCCGTTCTCTGACGTGGAAGGACTTCGAAGGCTTCTGCGCCCAGCTTCTGAGGGCTAGTGGTTACGCCGTCAGGGAGAATGTCTACCTGTCGCGTCCACGCGCCCAGATCGACCTGGTCGCCACTGGCCCCCTCTTCGTCATCAACTTGGACTGCAAGCACTGGAAGAGGGCGCCTTCACGCTCGGCGCTCGAGGGCTTCGCCTTGGCCCAGCTCAGGCGGAGCCGCCTGCTCAGGAGGAATCTGGACGACCCTAGGCCCATCATCTCGGCAATACTGAGCTTCTCCGAATCCGTGGGCAGCTTCGTCCAGGGTGTCGCCGTCGTCCCTTTGCGGACTCTTAGAGACTTCCTAGAAACGGTCGAGTCGTACTCCGGACTGCTGGAGGAATCATAGAAACGCAGTGAAGTGGTCGTCGTTTGGGGTTCTGTCTAATTATCGTTGGGTGGAGGGTTTCATTCGGACTGTCCAAACTCGTTGGGTGGACTCTGACTCAAGCTTATCAAAGCCACGTCCGCCCGTTGTGCTGTCATGGGAATCAAACCACTACCCCGAAAAGTAGGATGGACAGAGAGAGACAAGAAGACCAAGAAGACAGGAAAGGTTGTCAAAGAAGCTGCGATAATCGAGACATTCCCTTGGGGCGACTACTACAAGGTGATTCAAGAGATTAAGGAGGATTCAGGCAAGAGCTTCATCCGCTTCGGGTATTACAAGAAGAACCACGGCGCACCTGATGAAGCCTACACATGGGGAAGCCAGACCTCTCTCGCGATTCAGAAAAAGAACCTTCAGAAGCTCTTGAAACTCGCGAAGGATAAGGGCATAGTCTAACCGGTTCCACGATTCTTTGAGGCGTTCTGAATCAGCGTCCTCCACTTATCCGCGCCCTCGACTTTGATTCCCGCCGCCTCTGCCGGAGTCCTTCCCTGAAGCCCCTCGTGCGGCTTGATGAAGTTATGATAGATTTGGGTTCCCTTCAAGATGGGGGTGTCCATCCGCTTGAGGCCGCGCATCACCTTCTCGCGGTCTCTTACCTCCCCGTTCATCCTCTCCATCTTGTTGTTATGGACTTCACCGCTAATCCTGATGTCTCTGACATGGACTGACTGAGGGTTGCGCTTGGAGTAGAACTCCTTGGTGAAGGCGTCTTGGTAGTTCCGCGCTCCGTCCGTAATTAGGGTCAGAGGCCTCTTCCCCGCGACCTCCTTCGCCTTCTGGAAGAGGAGTCGGGCGTCGTGGACGTATTTCGTGTCCGCGACCTCCTGAGCAATCCAGTAGCGGGTCTCATCGTCCATCATGGCGTAGAGATACTTCAGATTCCCCTTCACTTTGACATATAGCTCGTCTGCCCTCCAAGTGTCCGAAACCTGAGGGGCGATTCTGTCAGCGTATTTCTCCATCAGTCCGACATACTTGGTTATCCAGTTGAGGACTGTCTGAGGGCAGACTTCGACGCCCATCAGCTTGAGCGACTCCCTCGTCTTGCGTAGCGACTCCCCAGAGAAGTAGAGCTGAAGGGAGGTCGTTATCGCCTTCGGGTTGTGCCTCATCCTCTCGAAGCCGATGTTTATGGTGAAGCATCGTCGGCAATCGCGGCACTTGAAGACCTGAATGTCTCCCGACTTGTTTTTCCTGACTCCCCACCTCATTAGGTTCTCAGAGCCGCAAGCGACGCAAGCCTGACCCTGAATAGGCTCAATCCTCCGCGCTTCCTCGACCCTCTTCCTCAGAGTCCAAGAAATCTCGACCGCCCAAACGTGCTTACACTTCAAAAGGCGGAACTGAGCGTCGGGACACTCGCAGAGCCACCCCGTTTCGGTCTGCTCGACTCGGTATTCCTTGTCGAGCCTCTGGGAGTGAACCGCGTAGGTAGTCTCATCGACCCTTCGCACCCATCCGAAGTTCTGGGCGATAGACTGGCCCCTCATCTCCCTCTCGTTGATTGAAGGCTTGGAGTCGTATTGGTTCATCTGTCCATCCACTCCCTTTCTTTCTCTTGAGCTTCGAGGGCTTGGAAATATTCCTCGTCGCCCATCTCACTTCGGAGTTCTTCGGGGCTCATACCAGGGTATATACCACGGTGGTATATAGGACTTACCATACGTCCAACCATACGGAGGTGTTATATATCGTCCATACGCGGGTATTCCCCGTGGTAGACAAGGCTAAGGTGCGACTTTACGAATATGAAGGCCGTCACTCGGTCAACCTTCCGAGTTCCTTTGTGAAGGACAGTGCGTTTCCCTTCGAATCAGGAGAGGAATTGGTGGCGAGAATAGATGGGGACAAAGTGATTTTAGAGCGGCCTGGGAAGGGGCGGGGTGCTTAAGGAGGGCATGGCTTCCAGGTCCGTGAGCGAACCTATGCCGCCCTCTGAGAAAGGGAAGCACGTCTACTGCAAGATAATCTGTGGGGACAGCCGCGAGGTTCTGCCGACCCTCTCGGAGAAGGCCTCGCTGATAGTGACCTCCCCTCCTTATGCAGACGCAAGGAAGAGACACTACGATAGCATCGCCCCTGATGATTACCCCGACTGGTTCGCGGGGGACGAGGGATTCTCCGAGGCCTTGTGGAACGTCCTTGAGCCCGAAGGTAGCTTCGTCCTCAACATCAAGGACAAGGTAGTAGATAGCGTCAGGAACCGCTTCGTTTGGAAGACCGTCGAAGCTCTCGAAGAGAAGGGTTGGAAGTCCATAGACGACTATCTGTGGCGGAAAACCAATCCCATGCCTGGATACTGGCACAACCGACTAAGGGACGGATGGGAGTATTGCTTCCACCTCGCAAAGACCACGAGGCCGAAGATGTATCAGGAGCAGGTCAAGATTCCAATCGGCGGATGGACTGAAGCGAGACTGGCTAACCTCAAAGGCAAAGACCTGAAGCGGCAGAACTCGGCCAACAGGAGCGGGTTCGGAAGAGACTTGACCTATTGGGTGAACAAGGATAAGGTTCTGCCCTCGAATGTAATCGAAGGGAAAGCACCCGAGGAATCTGAAGAACCCCAGGAAGGCGAGAATGTGATTGACCTACCGATTGGGATAGGCAGACACTTCCAACACCCTGCTGTGTTCCCCGTAGGTCTTCCAGCGTTCTTCATTAGATTGTTCACAGAAGGGGAGGAAGGCAAGTTCTCGGACGACTTGGTAGTCGACCCCTTCGCTGGGTCAGGAACCACAGGAATAGCGGCCATCAACCTTCACCGCAACTCAATCCTCATCGATAACAACAAGGAGTTTTGCGAGATAGCCTACAAACGCATCGAGAAGGAATCCAACCTCAACGGAACGAAGGTCATACGCGAAGGGTTCTAATCTTCTTCATCTTCGTCGTCAGCCCCCTCTTCTTCCGCGTAAATCTCCTCTTCCTTATCATCCTCACTCTCTTCAGCCTCTTTCACCATATAGTCGAAGAGTCTGTCGCTGAGTATCCTTCCACTCAGCGTAGCGATTCCCTTTTCCTTCAAGGCTTCGACTAAGAGTTTCGATGACTCCTTTCTGAATTTCAAAGAGTAGAACGGAAGATACTCGCCGACTACCTTGGATGCCTCCTTGTAGATGTATGAAGCTGACCTTCCCGTTATGTAGGGGAAGACAAACCCAGGCCCCCAAATCTCGCAGTTGTACGAAACCACGTTCCCCCCCCTGAGGTATTTCAATTCCCGGCTTTTCTCATAGCTCCCAATTCTTCCCTTAGACGGACCCCCAATCGCCACCACGCAGAGGTAAGGAGCGGTGCGGTTCTGGTCTGCCCTTGCTACATCTTCGAGCCTATCCATCGCACTTGGAATATCCTGGCCGCCGACCGTATCTTTGGATTTCTTCACGGAAATGTAGAGACGGATTTCAGGACCTCCATCGGGTTCGATGTCCGCCTCGACATCGCCCTCGCGTTTGCCATCGGTGGCGTTCTGTATCGGCGAGTCGGCTCGCTTCGCTGAGGCACGCATCAGTCTGAGCAAGAGGTATTGGTAGAAGTTCCCAATCTTCATCCTGTATCGTTGCATCTCGTGAGACACAGCATCCATCTCAAAGACGTCACCAGCGTCCATTGAAGCCAGAAAAGAACTGCCGATTATCGGGTCATTTCGTTCTTTGAGATGTCGAAGACAGACCTCGACGAGTTTCTCGGGTGTATCAATCAGTTTCCCTGGCTTCCCTCCCCTTGTCCTCTGTGCCCTCTCGAACGCTTCTTTGATGGCTTCCCGAATGGTTCCGTCCTTCAATGGGGGGTCTAAGCGGGGGAAGAGTGACGACTTGGCGAGCATCGTCTTCTTGTCTCGGGGGTAGTCTTCGAGATGACCTCTTGGCAAACGCCTAAGAGGGGTTCAGATGTTTTATAAGTGGTAGGGCGAGTTTCACGGCGGCTTGGAGACCTATCAGAAGACGGTCGCGCCGAGCGAGATTAGGTGGGGAATATTGAAGACCCCCAAACCAATGCGGAATGCCTTCCCCAAGTTCAACGCACTGATAAGACGGAATGAAATCTCTATCGAAGCCAATGGTGAGACGACCCTGCACATGTATGACAACGACGACGGAAGAATCAGGGGGATGAGAAGTCTCTTCGTCAGGCACCACGTCTTCCCTGGTCATCTCGTGGAGATAGAGGTGGTCGAACCGTTCAAGAAGTATAAGATGTCATTCGGTATGAGCCAAGAGATGGTCTACGAACTGCTCAGGGAGTTAGGCGGAAAGGCGACGGCCGAACAAGTCATAAGACTGATTCTCAAGAAGCACCCTGAGTACTCTCTGCACTTCACCGTCGAGGAGAGGTTGGACAACCTAGCACATTGGGGATATGTCAAGAAGCACGCGGGGGGCGTCTGGGAAATAATCTCGGAGCGGAGTCTTCCCATACAGGCTCCATGACCCGAAAAACTAACAAGATGCCTATGCATATGTTCATGGTTCGTGCCTAACATCTACGAATTTGACCAAGATGAAATTGAGGCAGCCTTTGAGGACGCAAATGGCAGGTGCGAGTGCTGTGGGAAGAAACTCGCTCGGGCTAACAATCGCCGAAACGAAGGATGGGGTTGTTGGGAGGCGCACCACGGCAGCCGCATATCGCCCGTAATTCTCTGCACTGGCGAACCCGAGAACTGCCATCTATACTGCGGCCATAACGGAGACTATCAGAACTCAGGAATCACGCCCCGTGTTCACAAAAACGTGTAGTCGCCAGCTACCTGTGACCCGACAGTTAACGCCCTCACGAATGACCCGAAGAATTAAGAGAACCCAGGGCGACGAGTGCGGGCACGAGTGGAAAGAGAAGAGATACCGATGAATCGTTGCCCCAAGTGCGGCTCTACCAGCTTCAAGGCCAAGGACATAGACGAGCGCACCGTCCAAATCAGTTGCACGAATTGTGGATGGACGCCCCCTGCCGTGAAGATAGACCAAGAAATGCCTGACAAGGATGCCCTACGGTGAAGCCCACCCAACGATTTTGGACAGTCCGAAGGAAACCCTCCGCCCAACGATAATTAGACAGAACCTCGTTTGGTAACGTTAATATAACCAAAGTCGAGGTTTTTTGGCCGCGCATGTCGCTGAATGGGTCCGGGCGACTAACCGCGTTCGTCTCCAAGAGCGAGGTCCGCAGTAAGGTACTGGTTCATTTGTCAAGAGGACCCATGACCCCGACCGAACTGGCCTCAATTGAGAGGAAACACGTAAGCCATGTCAGCCGCGCCCTCGCGGAACTCTGCGCTGAGGGACTTGTGGAACCGATTTCGGCCTCCACTAGAGCGAGGTACTATCGAGCAACTGACCGGGGTCTTACGCTCGGCCTCCAATTCATGAAGATTGCGAAGTAGGAGACTCCCGTCTCTCCGTCATCGCAGGCAGTACTCCTTTGTCTCCTGGAGTCAACGCTCCGCGTTTCGCCATTGACGGCATCGCCACCCGTCACAGCCTCTGAGCAGATAGCCGAGGGCGTCCGAACGTGGCCGTGCTCCGGGCATCTGTTAATAAGACCGTGAACGCGTCGGATCGGTCGTGGTCAAGGTCGTCCTCTGCGGGATGGGCGCCATTGGCACTGAAATTCTGAAGTATCTGCTTGACAGGTCGCACCAGATAGTGGGAGTCGTCGACAGCGATCCCAGCAAGGTCGGGAGGACGGTCGCAGAATTGACCGGCCTGCCTCTTGGAGTAAGGGTCTCCGCGTCGCTCGGGGACCTCCAGCTTGCGGAGGCCGAGGCAGCGGTCTTCTCCACGAAATCGAGAATCGCCGATACAATGGAAGATCTGGTCATCGCGGCTTCGGCCGGTCTCGACATTGTGACCACCTCTGAGGAGATGGCCTACCCTGAGTCCGCGAGCGAGGAGGCAGCAAGGACCCTCGACGTCCTGGCTAAGGAGAAGCGCGTGACGATTGTGGGTGTGGGTGTGAACCCAGGTTTCGTCATGGACTGGGTGCCGGCCGTCGCCGCCTCTGCGAGTAAGAGCCCGACCAGCATTCATGTTGTCAGGTCGGTCGACGTCAGCAGACGCCGGCGCCAGCTCCAGGCGAAGACCGGAGTTGGGCTGACAAGGGAGAAGTTCGAGAAGGAGATGCAGGAAGGGAGGCTCGGGCACGTCGGCCTCATAGAATCGGCGCACCTGATTGCGTTGTCCTTGGGCATGAAGCTTGAAGGACTGAAGCACGGTGTCTTCCCCATCCTGGGGTCGGAAGACTACGTCATGGGTGTGAGACAGTTCGCTGAGGGGACGGCCGGGTCCTGTCAGATTAGGCTTGACTTGGAGATGTCGATGACATCGGCCGACTTCGACGTAGTCGAGGTGAAGGGCGATCCGATCATCAAGCTCAGGTTCGAGAGGGGGGTCTTTGGCGATTCGGCCACGGTGGCCCTGGTTGTTCACGCTCTCGAGAGGGTCGGGAACGCGATGCCCGGGCTCCTCACCGTCCTCGACCTGCCTCTGGCTTCGCGCTGAACTCCCTCTCATGGAAACCATCTCGCTCAAGATCAAGCATGCTGCTGCATTCTGGCACTCTCCCAATCGGTAATTTGAGAGGTTGCGAACCCTTTTATCAGCGCCCTGAGCTTCAAGGCGCTTGAAAATGATTGTAGAATCTTATCAAAGAAGAGCAATTAGTCAAGCCGTCATCGTCGGCGTCATCGTCGTAGTATTGGTCGTCGCAGCAGTGGCCGCGTACTATGCGGTGGGCGGTCCGTCTAAGACCTCGTCCACCACTTCATCTCACACGAGTTCGACTTCACCCACGTACAAGAACACGATAATAATCGGAACCACTGACAGCGTCCAGACTACGATCGACCCGGCCGATGCCTACGACTACTTCGGCATCAACATCATCCAGAACCTAGGCGATGGGCTCGTCGACTACAGGCCCGGGACGTCCCAATACGTTCCAGCCCTGGCCACTTCATGGTCCGCCTCTGCTGATGGGACCGTCTGGAACTTCACGCTCAGACAGGGCGTGAAATTCGCGGATGGGACCAAGTTCAACGCGACCGATGTCAAGTATTCGGTCGACAGGCAGTTCGCCATTCAAGAGGCCGCTGGTCCGTTCGTCGGTGCAGGAATCGGTGGCACAGGGGCGCAGTGCTGCGGTGTCATCAACAGCACCAAGGTGCTAGGACAGTACTTGGTCCAATTCAAGTTGAATTATCCTTTCACAGCATTCCTCGGCATGATGGCATTCGCTACGATGTATCCGGTCGAGCCCAAGCTCGCGACCATGCCGACCCACCCCCACCCAGGTACCAACACAGGCGTCATCAACTACACGGGTACCGTGACTACCGAGAATCCGAACCAGCTCGGCCCCTACACATTGACATCCTGGCAGAGGTCCGCAGGGAAGGACGTCGAAATAGACCTCACAGCCAACCCGAACTACTGGAACTATTCTAACGGATGGCCCAAGACACAGAACATAATCATCAAGATGTACTCTGACTCGTCCGCGCTTGCTCTCGCCATGACGAATGGCGAGGTAGACGTGGCCTACAGACAACTGGCAGCCACCGACGTCCAGTCCTACGAAACGAATAGCGCGGTCAAGGTCTGGAAGGGTCCCGGGACTTTCATCCAGTACCTGGTCTTCAATGAGCTGAACCCCGCATTCTCGAACCAACTCGTAAGAGAGGCGGTAGCCGCGGCGGTCAACAGGACTCTAATAGACAACACAGTCTTCCTCGGCCTGGCCGACCCCCTCTACAGCATGATTCCAAATGGCATGATATACCACACGGACGCATTCAAAACGGACTACGGCAATGCCAACATCGCAAAGGCCCAGAGTCTTTTGACGGAGGCAGAGTACAGCACGACCAACAAGCTAAGCATTACCCTCACCTACCCGACAGGGCACTACACGTCGACCGACCTTATTGCAACAGCGGTCAAACAGTCCCTCGAGGCGACAGGAATGATAACGGTCACCTTGGCGTCCTCACCTTGGTCCACCTACAAGGCCAGCACTAAGGCCGACCAACTACAGTTGTATATCTACGGGTGGTATCCGGACTACCTGGACCCCTATGACTACTCACTTCCGTTCTTCCCAGCTGATGGCATAGGGTTCCTCAGCACTAACTGGATCAACTCAACAGCGACCAACCTGTTAACACAGATTGCGGGAACGTCGTCCTCGACGCAACTCTCAACAATGTACACCCAGCTCCAGAACATAGTCGCTCAGGCTGCACCCGTCGTGCCCCTGTTCCAGGGGACCTCGGTAGCAGTCAGCAGTCCAAAGGTATCGGGCATCGTCCTAGACGTAACAACCAACTTCAGATACTGGCTGCTTCAGGAGACTACCTAACCAATATGAGCCTGGGTAGGCTTTATACCCCCAGGCTTCCTTCCCTTTTTGTTTGGGACTTAGGGACTACGTTATCATCAGGGTCCTGCTTACTATCCCACTTGTCCTCATTCTTCTTAGCGTCGTTTTCCTTCTGATTCGCGTCCTCCCTGGCAACCCCTGCCTTCTGAAGTTCGAGCACAACCTGGACCCGCAGGATCTCGCTACGTGTGAGCGTTCGCTCGGACTCAGCAAGCCGCTCTATGTGCAGTTCGCGGAGTATTTCGTGGGACTGTTCAGGGGTAACCTCGGCCTTTCAATGGTCGACTTTCAGCCAGTGTCCGCCCAGATTGTTTCGAGGTTCCCCGCAACGATCGAATTGACCCTCTACGCCTTCCTAATCGCTGTCGTAGTGGGGATCGTGCTCGGCTCCCTTGGCGCCACGAAGCGCGGTTCAGTGACAGATGGGGCGGTCAAGGTGATAGGGATCCTCCTCTACTCGTGGCCTGTGTTCTTCCTGGGTCTCATTTTCCAGCTGATCTTCGGCGTGTATCTGCACTGGCTTCCCACTAGTGGGCGGCTGTGTCCGGGATGCCAAGTACCACAGGGTCTGACGATTGGATCCGTACACATACAGACAGGACTCTACACTGTCGACAGCGTCCTGGCCGGGAACCTGTCCGCCTTCGTTGACTCCGTTAGCCATCTCATCCTTCCTGCCACCGCATTGGGTCTCGTCATATCGGGCGTCTTCATCAGGATAACCCGGACCAACATGCTAGAAACGCTGCGGGCGGACTACGTGACGGCCGCCCGTGCGAGGGGGCTCAAGGGCCGGACCGTCGTCTACGGCTACGCCCTGAGGAACGCCCTTCTCCCAGTCGTGACCGTGATGGGGCTCCAGTTCGCCCTTCTGCTCAGCGGCGCTGTTCTTACCGAGACCGAGTTCAACATCGACGGCCTCGGTCGGTTCCTTGTCGACAGGGTCAACTACCTCGACTACACTGCCATCCAAGGAGCAGTAGTCTTCATTGCGATCCTTATCGCCACGGTCGCGCTCCTCATCGACATTCTCTACGCCTACCTGGATCCGAGGGTGAGATTGTGAAGAAGAGTGATCGCTTCAGCGTTGCCGGCAGGTTGTTCGCACCTCTTGTGGGCAAGGGCTCAGGCAGAGGCTTCATGCTGGCTGGCCTCGCCATGGTAGTCTTCGTCGTTGCAATGAGTGTCCTTGCGCCCTTCCTTGGAACACAGAACCCCACCTACCTCGGAACGAAGGTCGACTCCCCACCGTCTCCTCAGCACCCGCTTGGAACTGACATCGGCGCCAGAGACATGCTGGCAAGGGTGGTCTGGGGAGGTCGCTTCCTTCTCGTCGTAGCGGTCTTGGCAGTCATCTTCTGTATGGCCGTGGGCATTCCGCTCGGACTACTCTCGGCTTACAGGGGCGGAATGGTCGACAGGGTTGTCACACTCGTTCTTGACAGCATCTACGCCTTTCCCAGCCTCATCTTTGCTCTGATCATAGTGATCGTCTTCGGGACAAGCGTCTTCGTCTATGCACTGGCCATTGCGGTTGTCTACGTGCCCAGCTACTTCAGAGTGGTCAGGAGCCAGACTCTGACAGTCAAGGAGCTCCCCTACGTCGATGCTGCTAGGTCCTCCGGAGCAGGGCATTTGGCAATCATCCGCAAGTACATATGGCCGAACATAATTCCATCCGTCGTCACGGTGGCCACCATCAACTTCGCAGACGCCATCCTGATAACAGCGGGCCTGGACTTCATAGGTGTCGGGGACCTCACGAGGCCTGACTGGGGGGTCGACCTCTACTACGGCAGGTCCACGGTCCTCTCCGGCGCGTGGTGGGTCATAGCATTCTCGGGCCTGATGATCCTAGTCACGACCCTCGGGTTCTCGTTGATAAGTGAAGGCTATGCTGAAAGGACCAATCCCAAGCTGAGATAGAATGGCGTCCAAGACTATCACCACCGGCTCGATACTGCGGATGGAGAATCTGTACGTCGAGTTCGCGTCTGACAGGGGGACAGCGAAGGCTGTCCAGGGGGTTTCCCTAGAACTAAAGAAAGGGGAGACCCTCGGCATAGTAGGGGAGTCTGGCTCGGGCAAGTCGACGCTGGGTTTCGCTGTGATGGGGCTCCTGCGGAACCCACCGGCTCGCTGGTCGGGCAAGATTTTCTTTGAAGGGAGAGAGACCTCCTCTCTCAGAGAAGGCGAGATGAGAAGGATCCGTGGTAGCAGGATTGCGATGATCTTCCAGGACCCCATGACTTCACTCAACCCAGTCAAGAAGATAGGGAGCCACTTCGTCGAGTACATCAGGACGCACGAACCTTCCGTGAACGGGGAAGAGGCAATCAAGCGTACTGAGGCAATAATGCGTGACCTCGGCATCTCACCCTCGAGGATTAACGACTATCCTCACCAGTTCAGCGGCGGAATGAGGCAGCGGGTGATGATCGGCTTGGCCTTGGCCCTGAACCCTCACTTGATTATCGCAGATGAGCCGACGACGGCCCTTGACGTGATAGTCGAGGCACAGATATTGCAACTGCTCAAGGACCTGAAGGAGAAGTACTCGCTCTCTCTGATCCTCATCACCCACAACATGGGAATCGTCGCCCAGATGGCTGACAGGGTCGCGGTGATGTACTCTGGGAAGATAGCCGAGGTGGCTCCCACATTGAAGATATTCGAGGAACCGAAACACCCCTACACGCAGGCGCTGCTGCAGTCTATTCCCACCGTAGAGGCAGGGAGGCGGGTACTGAAGGTCATCCCGGGCTCTCCCCCAGACCTTACAAACCCTCCTAAGGGATGCCCATTCCATCCTCGCTGTCAGTACGTTTTCGCCATGTGCTATGGTGAAGAACCCAAATTGCTTTCGACTGGAGAGGAAGCCATGGCCGCGTGCCACCTGCTTAACAGGAAGTGATGAAATTGGGTTTCGTCGAAGTCAAGAAGCTGAAGAAATACTTCCCAGTGCAGAAGAGCTTCATCGCCCAGCTCTTCTCGAGGAGTACTGAATATGTGAAGGCAGTCGACGGCGTCGACCTGACCGTCGAGAAGGGAGACATCTATGGGCTTGTCGGGGAGTCGGGCAGCGGGAAGACGACGATTGGGAGGCTCACCCTGGCGCTGGCTCAGCCCACTGAAGGCCTGGTTTCGGTTGACGGCGTCAGCCTGTTTTCGATAAAGAAGAATCAGCTCAGGAAGTTCAGAAGACGGGTCCAACTCATCTACCAAGACCCGATGTCATCGCTCAATCCGAAGATGACGGTCGGAGACGCGATCGCCGAGCCGCTGAGATACCTTGACAGACTGCCACGGGATAAGTTGAAGCAGACTGTCAACGCCATGCTTGAAAGGGTGGGGCTTTCGCCGCCAGAAACCTTCTACGACAGGTATCCTCAGGAACTGAGCGGAGGGCAGCGGCAGAGGGTCGTAATTGCCAGGGCGCTGGTGGTCAAGCCAGACTACGTCGTGGCGGACGAGCCCGTGGCCATGGTCGACGTTTCGGTCAGGGCCCAGATAATGGACATGCTGCTCCAGATGCAGAAGGAGCTCAACCTGACCGTGCTGCTGATCACTCACGACCTCGCAGTGGCAAAATACATGTGCAACCGGA
>JBEKIO010000003.1:0-104987 GCA_050011715.1 Nitrososphaerales archaeon
TGTCTCCAGCCTTCTTATTGGCACATAGACGAATCGGTCGTCCATTCGTGCCTGTATCCTCGGACTCTGGTTGGACCTGACGTCATACTTTTGGTGAACATTCACCTTTCTCCCTTGGATGAGATCCGGACGACTTGCGTTTGTGATTCGGAAGAACTGTCCCCTTCGAGCTCCCAGTAGCTGGAGCTGCGTGGCAAGTAGCCTTGAAGTCGTGACCACATGAACCACGTTCCTCTTGCCGGCAGAGTTTGTTGTGGTCGTACCATCTCCTGAGGTGTATCCCTCCATGAAGGAGTCGACTATCGCTTGGTTCCGATGCAGCATGATGAAGTCCGGAATGTGTTTGTTCGGTGCGCCCTTTCCGCACCATGCACAAAAGGCCCTGGATAGAACCTCAGCGAACACCACAACCTCCATGCCTTCCTCCTCCTTGCGTTGGTAGGATCGAACCTTGTATCCCAAGCGTTGGAACGTCGAGGCTATTCTGTCCCTCAGGTCAGTCTCTGTTGAGTTGAGTTCGAATTTCATCTTGTCCTGACTTGAATAGCCCTCTGCAACGTAAATGCCAAGGAGCCAAGCCGTGTCGATATCCAGCAGGAAGATACTCCGATGCCTTTTGCCTATCATCGTGTTCAGTCCTCTAGCGCCCTTGGCAAAAGGCGTCAGGTCCAGCGACGTGATTTCTACTGTTCCCTTGATGCGAGGTACCGCAAGATAGTCTCCGTCAACCCGTGAGCGCTTGGCAGCCAGATCTAAGGCAGGCTTCCAGACCGGTCTGCCAAGTTCTATTCTTGACGTATGCGCATGTCTGCCGTTGCGCATGACACATGGATATGTGACTCGTGAGTGCGCTACAAGCATTGGATGTTCGGGCGTAACTTCGATGGGTAACAGACCTACAGCACGAATCTTCACCAGGTCGCTGTCAAATTCATTGACGTAGGTTCTCGTGACAGTGTTTTCGCCGTGACTTCCCACTGCGTGGTCGCCTGCAATGTACTCGGCAATTGGTTTGTTGTCTCCGAGAATCATGGTGTCAGGTTTCACGCAGCGGACGCTGGACTTCACGTTCTTCGCCCCCTTTGCGATGTACAGAAGACCCCTGTAGGCCGTATGGCCTCCATCCTTGGAGACGGACCTTGAAAGTATCTTGGACGTGGTGTCCCTCGCCAGATGAATCGCCTTTCCTCCGGTGTCCTGGACCTGGCCCGCGCCTGCATAGGCCACGGAGATGATGTCGGCCTTTGCCCTTGGCCCAAGAAGGTAGATTGATGGATACTTCCTCGTCAGCCGCGAGCCGCCGTTGAAGTCGACCCAGGAGACCGTCGAGTCTTCGTAGGCGTGTGCCCTCTTTGTCACGAGGTTGAGGACGTCCCTCGACCAGTTCTGCAGAGTCGTGTACTTCACGAGGGAGCCTTTCTGCGCGACTATCTCCACTACTGCAGAGTGAAGCGACTGCGATGAATAGACAGGAGCTGAGCAATTGTGTACAGCAAACCCCTTGACTAGGTAGGATTCTTCACCTTCGACTCCGAGGTTGTAGACTTCGGAATTGAACCGCTCTGACAAGATCCGCCTTATCGGTACGAAGAAGTGGTTGCCTCTCCTTCTAACTTCGCTCCATCTTTTGCTCACCGTGTACTCGACAATGTACTGAGTCTTGCGCACGATCTTTCTACCCATAATCGTATCCTCAGAGCTCTCACGGATGTTCACGTTCGCGAAAATACCTGACCTTGCCAATATTTCCTGCAACTGAAAAGCAAGCATCCTGCTTGCAGTAGACGCGCGGATCATTACTGAGCTGGCCCGCTTCTTCTCGTATCTGTTGCCGTCTCCTTTCAGATAATACCGAAGCATGAGCATTTGACGCGGAGGAGGGAGGGCCATGACAGGCTCGGAGAGGGACTTCGAAGCAGCTCCTGATCCGCAATTTGACATGCATGACTCAATCAGCATCTGTGAATAGGAATCGACAGAGTAGTACCTTCCTCTTGAACGATGGATGCTGGCCTTCTCTCCGACTGAATGAATCAGCTCGACAAGCTCGTAGACAAGCTGTCGTTCGGATTCGGATTCGCCGAAGCTGAACTGGAGGACGTCGCGCCGGAGCTTTGCGTTGTAGGAGACAGACCCTTCTGCCAAATAGATCCCCAGAATCTTCAGCAGAGAATCGGAAAGCAACTCGTCGTCCCTTTCTTCTGTTGGAACAACATAGACGAGGAAATCGCCAACCTCGAGCTGACCTGCCCCGATGAACTGTGGTTCTGCCTTCAGCAGTTTCGCAGTCGATGCCTCGGGCAACCAACCATTTCTGCTCTTCCGGGTTGAGACAACACTCCTTTTCACCGCAAACACGGCGTGCTCCGGAGTCAATCTCAGCGAATTGGCGCTCGACTGCGCGACGATCGTCAGCATTGGTCCTGAATACGGATGTATGTACTTCTTCGTGACCTCTTTCTCTGTGCCCGTATGAGTTACGACTGTCTCGTGCGGCTCGATCTCCTGGATTTGTCTTAGCGCATAACCCTGGCTGACAAGTTCGTCGGCAGGCAGGCATCCCTCCATGTAGGTCACCTCGCTGTAAGGCTCTCCGATGATTAGGGTCCTCTCGAACTGACCCATGTTCCGTTCGTTGATTCTGAAGTAGGCCTGAAGCGGCATGCTGACCTTGACCCCTTCGGGGACGTGCACGAAGCTTCCGGCGCTCCAGACCGCAGTCTGAAGGGCGGCTATGTAGTTGTCCTGATACGGGACGACCGTGCCGAAGTACTTCTTCATGATCTCAGGGTACTCCTTGAGAGCCGTCACGGTGTCGGTGAAGACCACTCCCTGCTTCGAGAGCTCACCCTGGATGCTGTGGTAGACGGCCTCGCTCTCGTAGATCGCACCCACCCCGGAGAGGAACTTTTTCTCTGCCTCGCTTATCCCCAACCTGTCGTATGTATTCTTGATGTACTCGGGAAGCTGGTCCCAGGAGCTCGCGGCTTGCTTCGTGGGGCTTGCGTAGTAGTAGAAACTCTGGAAGTCGATGTCAGCCAGTTCAGGAGCCCAAGAAGGCGCTTTCCTGTCCAGGAAGTGCTTGAGCGCCTTCATCCTGATCTGCTCCATCCAGGCTGGCTCGTCGTGAACTCGCACTATCTCTTGGACGACCTTCTCGCTGAGACCCTTTACGCCCCGTACCGCGTAGGAGTCGATGGGATCGCTGAAACCGTACTTCTCCTTGTAGTCGTCTGCAACCACGTCTGTCTTGGAAGCCATCATCTCGCCGACGAATATAACATAAGTTATTTTCTCCGCTAAAAGGGTTATGGGGCCGGCTGGGCCACTTCCTCCTCGCCGCCATAGCCGTTGATCCATGTGTAGCCCTTCTCTTCGAGCAGCCTGGAAAGGTCCTCCCCGCCAGATTCGATGATCCTCCCCTGGTGCATCACGTGAACGAACTGAGGCTTCACGTACTTCAGTATCCTCTGATAGTGGGTTATCAGGAGAGTTCCCATGTTGGGACCCGAGACCTTGTTGATGCCTTCTGCCACTATCCGAAGCGCGTCGATGTCGAGGCCCGAGTCGGTCTCGTCGAGAACTGCGAACTTCGGCTGCATCAGCGCCATCTGCAGGATCTCGGCCCTCTTTTTCTCTCCACCCGAGAAGCCCTCGTTGAGGTACCGGGTCAGAAAAGCCTCATCCATGCTCAGCATCTTGAGCTTCTCGGCGACGACCTCTCTGAACTCGAAGATGGTTGGGGGGTCGGTGCCCGGAGGCCTAGAATTGTTGTACGCGGCTCTAAGAAATGAGAACATGCTCACTCCCTGTACACTCACCGGATACTGGAACGCCAGAAAGAGCCCCTTCTTGACCCGCTTGTCGGGGGTAAGACCGACGATGCTCTCTCCGTCGATCAGCGCCTGGCCGGAGGTGACCTGGTACTTTGGATGTCCCATCAGAGTGTAGGCTAGCGTGCTCTTCCCGGAACCGTTAGGGCCCATCAGAGCGTGGGTCTCACCCTGTGCAACTGTGAGGTTGACTCCCTTCAGAATCTCTTTTCCTTCCACGGAGGCGTGGAGATCCTTGATTTCTAGCTTCAAGAGTTGAAGAGAGGAACCCCCTCTAAGTCTATTTAAGGATATAACATAAGTTATAGACAGTTACTTAGGAAGACCAGTGGTCGCTCACTTTTTTCGCCAACGCCTCGAGGAACTCCCTGTCTAGAGACGAAAAGGCGTCCAGCTGGTCGCTGTCGATGTCAATCTCTCCTATGACTACTCCCTCTTTGAATATGGGAACCACGATCTCGGCCCTCGTCGAAAGGAAGCACGGAAGGTACCGGGAGTCCCTGCTGACGTCGGAGACGATCTCCGTTCTGCCGGCCTTCGCAGCGAAGCCGCAGATCCCCCTCCCAATCGGGACGCGTGTGTGCTCTGTAACGGCAGGCCCAGACCACGCGTCTAGGACCAAGTCCTTCCCGTCCACCGCGTAGATGCCCACCCAAGAGTAAGTCGGCACGTTGGAATTGAGCGCCTTGACCAAGATGTCTCGTGAGTCGCTCCCTCTCGTCGTCCCAATCGCAGAATCGATCTTGGCGAGGAGTTCCCTTGCATGCTCTCTGGTCAACCTGAGCGGCGATGCTTTCAACGACTCTGTGCGCCCTCCTCCTGCTGTATTTATCTCCGACCCCTGTCGCTGCTTTTTTCTCAAGGACGAATCTGTAGATCTGACGTGCCCAGAAGGCGCCGAGAATGAGGCCGATCCACTAGATGAACCAGTAGTCTCCTTCTTGTCTCGGTGAACCTGAAATGAAACTTAAGTACGAAGAACACACGTCGAATCGCTCCCAATCTTCCCAACTGGGAAGTTTTTTAACCAACAGACGCGCAACGGTCAATTGCAATCTCATGAAGAAGAACAGCAAACGTGCGATGAAGGATAGACACCTTACAACGAATCAAGGCGCTCCTGTCTCCGACAACCAGAATTCTCTAGCTGTCGGCGAACGTGGACCTGGGCTGCTTCAGGACGTGCACCTGGTCGAAAAGCTCGCACACTTCGATCGTGAGCGCATACCTGAGCGTGTAGTGCACGCCAAAGGCGCTGGTGCATACGGTTATTTCCAAGTGTACAAGAGCATGGCAAAATACACCCATGCAGAATTCCTTCAGGACCCAAAGAGGAAGACGCCCGTCCTTGTCCGGTTCTCCACCGTAGTTGGCGCGCGAGGATCTGCGGACACAGCTCGTGATCCCAGGGGTTTTGCGGTCAAGTTCTACACCGAAGACGGAAACTACGAGTTAGTAGGAAACAACCTGCCAGTCTTCTTCATACGAGACGCCCTGAAATTCCCAGATATGGTGCACGCGTTCAAACCTGCTCCCGACACTGGTTACCCCACGAGCTCGTCAGCAAACAGTCGCTTCTGGGACTTCATCTCGCTGACTCCTGAGTCTACCCACATGATCACTTGGCTCTTTTCAGACCGAGGAACAATCAAGAGTTACAGGAAGATGGAAGGATTCGGCGTCAACACCTACAAGTGGGTGAACGCCGAAGGCAAGGCGGTCTATGTCAAGTATCACTGGAAGCCAAGAGAGGGGGTGGAGGCTATTGACCGACACGAAGCCACTCGCCTAGCCGGCGAGGATCCTGACATTGCCACTCGTGACTTGTATGACGCAATTGCTTCAGGCAAGACCGTAGAATACGAGCTGAAGGTCCAAGTCATGGAGATTTCTGATGAGTTGAAGCAGAGCTTCGACCCGCTTGATGCCACAAAGACCTGGCCTGAAGACAAGTTTCCGCTCATGCCTGTAGGCAAGATGGTGCTTAACCGCAACCCTGAGAACTACTTTGCCGAAGTGGAGCAGTCCGCCTTTGCCCCAGCCTCAATAGTTCCTGGAATTGAGTTCTCTGCGGACAAACTCTTGCAGGGTAGGATCTTCTCGTACCCAGACACACAGCGGCATCGACTCGGCGCCAATTATCTACAACTTCCAGTCAATCGACCGCTGGCATCGGTCGACAACAACCAACGCGATGGAGCCATGCAGTACGCACCCTACGGTGGAGGAACAGTCAACTACGAACCCAACACCTTGGCGGGCGGGATACCACGCGAAGCAGCAGCCATCGCCACTACTCACGATCACCTTGAGGGTGACATGTCGCGTCGGAAGATCAGCAAGACGAACGACTTCGAGCAGGCAGGCGTGCGCTATCGCTCACTCAGCAAGGTGGATCAGGACCATCTGATTGAGAACATAGCTGATTCGCTGGGAAAAGCAGACAAACCAATTCAGCGACGCATGGTCGAGAACCTTTCCCGAGCTGACCCTGAGCTTGGAAAGCGAGTGACAAAGGGGCTGAAGCTCACGTGACCAACGGAGAAACGTCAACCTAACACCCTCTGCAGAGGATATCGGAGGCGGACACGACAATTCTTATATACAAACAGAAGTTGTGAACCTCTATGAGTCAGATGTCAGCAACAGGTCAACCAGTGATAGTACTGAAGGAAGGATCCAGCGAGTCGAGAGGAAGGGAGACGCAACGCAACAACATTGCAGCGGCGAAGCTCATCGCGGAGGTTGTGCGGACATCGCTCGGACCGCGTGGGATGGACAAGATGCTCGTCGATTCGATG
Organism: Nitrososphaerales archaeon; assembly: GCA_050011715.1. GTDB lineage: Archaea > Thermoproteota > Nitrososphaeria > Nitrososphaerales > Gagatemarchaeaceae > UBA183. The sequence continues at coordinate 6,635 of JBEKIO010000003.1, forward strand.
GGCGACGTCACGATAACCAACGACGGGGCTACGATGTTGAAGGAACTGGACATCCAGCACCCAGCAGCGAAGATGATGGTCGAGATTGCAAAGGCGACGGACAACCAAGTGGGTGACGGCACGACTTCGGCGGTGGTCGTCGCGGGTGCGCTGCTTCAAAAGGCAGAAGACCTGATCGACAAAGAGGTCCATCCAGTGGTGATAGTAGACGGCTACCTTAGGGCAGCCGAGAAGGCGCAAAAGATTCTCGAAGACATCGCGGAGAAGGTCGACCCGACAAGCAGGTCGGACCTCCTGAACGTAGCCAACACGAGTATGCTTACGAAGCTCGTGAACGAGGATTCGCCCCATCTGGCACGGGTCGTCGTTGACGCCATCATGCTGATCACCGAGAAGGGTGAGAAGGGGCTGAAGGCGGACATCGACAACGTAAAGGTCGAGAAGAAGCCGGGAGGGGCGATCACCGACACTCAGCTCATCAGTGGGATGGTCCTGGACAAGGAGGTCGTCCATTCAGGCATGCCGAAGAGGATTGAAGAGGCGAAGATAGCTCTCGTCAACTCGGCGCTTGAAATCGAGAAGACTGAGTTCTCAGCGGAGATAAGGATCAGCGACCCCGCACAGATGCAGCAGTTCATGGACGAGGAGAGCAACATCCTGAAGGGTTTGGTCGAGAAGATCAAGGATGCTGGAGCAAACGTGGTCATATGTCAGAAGGGAATCGACGACCTCGCGCAGCACTTCCTTGCAAAGGCGGGCGTACTCACCGTGAGGCGCGTGAAGGAGAGCGACATGTCCAAACTCGCGAAAGCCACGGGTGCACGAATGGTCACGAACCTCGACGACCTTACGAGCAAGGACCTGGGGTACGCGAAGCTCGTCGAAGAGAGGAAGCTGGAGGACGACAAGTGGGTCTTCATTGAAGGGTGCAAGAACCCGAAAGCGGTGACCATCCTCGTGAGGGGCGGAACCCAGCGCATAGTCGACGAAGCCGAAAGGGCCCTGCATGACGCTCTGATGGTAACCAAGGATGTCGTGGAGCTGCCTGCGATAGTCGCAGGAGGAGGAGCCCCAGAGGAAGAAGTTTCATGCCAGCTCAGGACATGGGCGCAGAAGCTGTACGGAAGAGAACAGCTGGCTGCCCTGAAGTTCGCCGATGCGATGGAGTCGATACCCATGACGCTTGCCGAAAACGCCGGCATGGACCCCATCGACACACAGGTCGATCTCAGGGCAAGACACGGGAAAGAGGGGAAGTGGTTCGGGGTAGACGTGATGAACGGGAAGGTCGCGGACATGTACGGAAAGTCAATCGTAGAACCCCTAGCTGTCAAGCTCCAAATCCTCCAGGCGGCCACCGAGGCGGCGTGTATGATCCTGAGGATAGATGACGTAATCGCATCGAGCAAGATGAAGGCACCCCCGACACCTCCAGGCGGAGGCGGAATGGGCGGCATGGGCGGGATGCCCCCGATGGGATAGACCCAGAGTCTGCTCAATCAAGCGTCGCATTCAGAAAGCGCCAACTCCTCAGCGCTCCGTCGTGAGTCATAGCTCCGAGCCTCTCTTGGAGAGTGTGGGCGTCAACGAGCCTGTGGCTCTTCTTTGGCTTCCTCGGTCTCGGGCTTGCCCCATCTACCTACCTTCGGCAGCGGCTTAGTCCTGAACAGAGTCATCCCCTGCTGATAGCGCTGGAGTTCTACCTCCAGGAACTTGATGTCCGACACGAGGCCCGCAATCTCCTTGTCCTTGCCCTGCTTGCCTGTCAGTTTGGTCACCGTGGCCTTCTTCTCGCTGACCATCTTTGACAGGAGCTGCTCGTATTCAGTGGTCAAGAGAAACCCGCGGCCTGCGAGTTGTCGAAAGTATAAAGGCGTTATCGGGAAACGGGGGTCTGGTGTGGTTCGCCAGCTTCTCTATGCCTGAGATCCCCGGACCCGTGAAGCCTCTCGTGGAGTTTAGGTTCTGTGCATTCAGCTCAATGTCGGCGCCAACTGTCTCTGAGAGACGCCTGCACCGCAACGTCCAGCAATCGAAGGAGTGCGCCTAGCCTGAGCAGTCACCAAGGAACCTCCATTCCGAAGACGGCCTCGGCTGTGGAACGCATCAGATTCCACGGGCACCCGATGGTGAGATCTCTCCACCCGACCACAATCGAAATCACCACTGAGGAACACCTGACCGCGAAAGGAGACTGCATCGTTGGGGTAGGAGCTGCCAAGGGATGTGGCCAGCTCAGCGAAACGCTCAAGACCGCCCTCAGGTCTGAGAAGGCCAGGGTTACGATCAGAATATTGGTCGGCGATGAATGCTTTGAGCTTTCTGCAGAGGGCGACAAGGGGCTGGAGCTCTGGCATCCTCACGACATCGTGATCCGGAGGAGCAGATTCATGAGTGGCCGGACCCTGGCGGTCTGCGCAAGCGCAGCCGCCAGAGACATTCCGAGGTCAATCGTTTCGAAGCTGAAGAACCCCGAGACTGTGGGAATCCTAGAAATCGAGGTCCACGGCGCTTGACGGTCACCAGAGCCGTAGCCTATACCATGCAGGCCCTCGTCAAGTACCACGGTCTGAAGAACTGGGACCTCAGGCTTCCGTACCATGACAGCATATCTGTCAACACAACGTGCATGAAGACGGAGGCACAGTTTGATGACGTGAGGAGGGGGGGCGTGTTCATTCGAGGAAGGCGGAGCGACTCTGCCAACGAGAGACTGAAAGCAGTCGTGTCTAGCCTAAGACCAGGAATGGATGTTGCTCATTTCAGGATTGATAGTAGGAACGTGCCGTCAAGCAGGGCGAAAGGAATCGGCTACTCCTCCTCGGCCGGAGCGGCCCTCACGTTGCTGCTGCACAACAGGCTGGTCGGAGGACGGCCAGACATGCTCTCGCTTTCGAGAACGGCGAGGCTCTTCGCCGCCTCCGCTTCGCGGTCCCTTGTAGGCGGCTTCTCGAGGCTCTATGCGGGAGTCGACGACGCCGGAACCTATGCAAAGAAGTTCGCCGACCAGCGTGACATGGACCTCCGAATGGTGATCGTGCCCCTCCCTTCCAAGGTGAGGAGCGAGGACGCCCACAGAGAGGTCCTGACGTCCCCATTCTTCAAGGCCCGCATCGAATCGGCTCAGAAGCGCTGCGACGAGATGGAAAGGGCAATCCTCGGGAACGACCTCGATGCACTGGGAATCCTCGCCGAGAGGGACACACTTGAGCTCCACAGCCTGACGATGACGGGCGAGAACAGGCTGATCATAATGACCGAGGACACCTTGAGAGTCATCGGGCGAGTAAAGGAGTTGAGGGAGGGCGGGACAAAGGCCTACTTTTCCATGCAGACCGGCCCCTCGGTATTCATCAACACATCAGAGAAGCACGAGCAGAACGTGCTTCGGGCAATTCAGAAGCTGGGATACAGGACCTATCTGTCGGGGGTTGGCGGAGAAGCCACAATCCTGTAAGAAGCAGGAACAATCAGTATTCGTTCATACCCATCGATGATCCTTGGCTCCGATGCCCCAGAACGTCATCGAGCGCTCAGCACGCGCGCTTGCCCTGCAATCGGACAGATCAGCGACATTTTCGCGAGGGTCGAGGAGAATGACGTCCTCCGCATGGCTGCAGAGTACTAGAAGCTGAGATCAAGCTGGCGAAGACATCAATGAAGAACCTCGCCTCCGTCCAGCACGACCACCTGACCAGTGATGAAATTGGATTCGTCGCTCGCCAGGAAGAGGGCGAGTTTCGCCGCATCGATAGGTCTGCCGAGTCTTCCCATCGGGATAGCCCCCTTGTATTCCTCGAGTCGCTTCTCGTCCATCCAGTCCACCCAAGTCGTCCTTATCGAACCTAAGACCATGCAGTTGACCCTGACCCTTGGGGCCAGGGCCTTCGCGAGCATCTTGGTCATGGAAATGACTGCACCCTTCGCCGAGGCGTAGACCAGGCCTTCGCTGTCCCCAGAGAGTGCTGGAGTCGAAGCCACATTGACGACCGAACCACGCTTCATCAAACGGAGTGCCCCCTGTGTGCACAGGAAGGTCCCAAAAGTGTCTACTGCGAAGACCCTCCTCCACATGTCAAGCGTTATTCTTGGAACATCTATGTTCCAGATGCGACTGTCGGAAAGACCGGCAGTGTTGACAAGGATATCGAGACCCCCGAGTTCGCGTTCGATCTCTGCAAACATGGCGGAGACGCTCACTGGGTCCGCGACGTCACAATGAGCGACAAACGCCTTGCCTCCAGAGCGACGGATGGCCCTGACGACATGGTCTGCATGCGCTGCAGAGGGTCTGTGGTTGACCACAACGTGCGCACCTTCCTTCGCGAAGAGTTTCGCGACCTCCGCACCGATGCCCTGAGAGGAGCCAGTGACCAGGGCGCGCTTGCCGGCGAGCTTCATTCGGGTGGGGCGCATCGGTCAGTCTGTCTTAAGGGTTAGAGGTCAGGAGTGAAGCGTTCTGTCTTTCGCAATGGAACTCTTGGAGCAGTTCTTTGGACGCACTCTCCTCTCTTGATAAGATGTTGTAGAGTACAATAGGGATGCAGGAGTAACCGTCTCCTTTGTAACCCTTTGGGGTCCAGATTTTGGTTGCGTTTGCCGCATGGCGAACGGCGAGAATCAGGGGTTCTTGAGTCTAGCGTCGTTCGACTTAGTTCTGCGTCGTTCGGACTCCATACGTCGTTCGGACTCCGCACGTTGTGTCACGTCGCGGTGGATGGTGACCGCAGCGCGTCTACGGGGCTCTCGTCACTTTGTAGGCTTCGAACGACGAAATGATGAGGGCAATCAAGGCAACAGCGACCGCGAATACGTACGTAGAGGATAACTGGTTGGGTCTCATGATTGTGACCAACGCAAGGAGTGCCGTCAGGAAGAATGCAGCATAGGCCGTTTGAAGGGGCAACGCCGTCTTTCTGATGCGAATCATGTTCTCGAAGACCGTCTTGTCAACGGTGTACCCTTCCCCGTCCTCCTTGAGAAGCCCAGCCTTCAAGAGCTTGCCGACGTGGTAATGAGCCACGGATGGGGAGCTTAGCCCCAACCCTCGTTGAATGTCGTGAATGCCTACGGGCTTCCGCTGACGGTGTACGAACCTGAATACCTTCCGAGTCGTTCCTTCGAGGATGTCATCGGGTTTGGTTTCGCTCAATCTTGACCATTGGCCGACCGTTAGGCCCCAACACTTCTCTAATAGTTCTAACGTTAGAACGGACGCATTCTAAAGCGTAGAACTATACTCCCGTCTCATCTTACTGGGGGTGCAATGATGATTCAGTCAAACGGAAAGTTGGTGTTGTCCTCTGTGGTCGCAGCCATTGCCGCTCTAGGCTTGGCGCTATCCGTCTCATACGCTTTCCCTGCAAGCACTTCCTCCACCCCCCAATCTAACGTGAACTCCATCAACTGCAGCCCATCTGATCATGGTGTGCTGAATATGACAAAGACAGTCAACTTGACAGCGAACGGGACAAGGACAATCAATGGCACAATATATTGGTATGCAACCTTTGTCCCCAGCTGGTCAAGATTCAATGAATCCTCCGTATTGTTCGAAGGTGTTAATTTCTCGGTTTTCTCGATATCCCATGCATTATTCGGTCTAAAACAACCCAAGATCGCGTGGACCATTTCCGGAGCTACAGTCCTATCCGTCGGAAACGCAGGCAATCTGTGCACATTCCTGCTACCTTCGGTCGGGATTCACTTCGCCGATGGAAAAGCTGAGTACTACAATCTTTACGTTGTAAGCATAAACTACCTCAACAGTACCTCGGCAGTTGGAAACATGACCTTTAACATGGAATCACCTGTAGGCGGGCCTTACGGCACGCCCTCCACAAATCCCTGGTTCACCACTCATGAAACTCCAAGAGCAGGTGTGGGCTATCAGTCCGATGGTGGGGCAATTACGTTATACGTTAGCAAGGACCAGTAGCATTTTACGACACCCTGCAAGTATTCCACAAGTGGTGCGGTCTTCAGTCAACTGCAGGAGGCGCAGGGTCACTCCTCGACACAAAGGACGGACCCAACTTTGTCCTGATAATCGACAAGATTACGTTCCAATCTTACGGCTCTGGTGCATCGTCGGGAGATTGACGGTCAGGGGTTTTCTACCGGTGCAACTCGGGAGATGTCAACACGTGTCGGGTTGCTGGACATAGGTTTGGTTGCTGGCGCGCGCGCTGTTCGGACTCCTCGTAGCCACGTTCGCCTACCTTCTCCTCCTTTTTGCTTCTAGTTCGGTCAAGGCTGGACAGTCAATACTACTCATGACGAGCCTTGTCAACACATACGCTTCAAATCATTCTTGTTCTCTGTCGAAAGAATGCGGTGATTCGATTGCGCCATACGTGAATCCGTACATCAATCCCAGTGTCTATGCAACAAATGGGACAGAACTCTGGGCGTGGAATCCACCGCAGACAACTTGGCCGAGTATGACCGTCACGAGTGGACAAAATATCTCTGGCAAAGTCGTCATTCCGACATCGCAACTTCATGCCGGACAGGTCTATCTCATCAAGGTAGTGCCGCTTTCGACTCAGTTTCTAACGCCGAACAACTTTGCGTTGACCTTCCAGTTCTCCGTACATTGAGATTGGGTGCGCGGGCTCTGGTGCGCTAGCGGGGCTTTGAGTTTTGGTGGTGCAACTCGGGGCTTGAAGCTGGAGGATTCTGTTAACCCCTTTGCATGGCGGTCATGGGACGCTCACAAGGAAGTAGAAATACCCATCTCGACTCCAGATGACCCCGACAATTGGGTTCGTGCCGCTGGTGAAAGCCGCTCGGGGAAGGTTATGCACCCCATCGACGAAGATTGGGATGCCAAGAGTGGCATTCCAAGACCCCTGCGAACCAGTGCCCTGATATGTGACCTTGAAGACGAACGACTGAGACCCGTTGCAGCCAGGACAACCCGCTCTGAGAACGTAGGTCACGTCGGAAAGACGAAAGGTGGTGCGGCCAGTATATCCGAAGCCATACGTGGTGTTTGAGTTGGCTTCGTTGAAGGCCGTCCCATTGATGACCACGTACCCAAGTCGGACTTTTGACCATTGTGAATTGACTTGAGAAGAGAGGTCGCTCACACGGCCGAACTCGTAGAGATTCACCCCGAGGGACGCAACGAGAAGAACCGCGAGGAGAACCACGAGAATCATCCTGTAGGCTTTCATCAGACGGGGCGCGTGAGAGGTGCATCACTTACGCCTTGCGTCTTACCCGCTCGATGGGTCGAATGAGTGGCTTGCTTGATTAGCCCCTTCCACCTGATTCCGCTAAGGCCCAGAATCCAAACCCGTCGGAGAAGTGGCTCTTCGTGCATAATCTGTGGTCGCTCGGCGCGAGACTTTACGCGGTCGTCTTCGGGTGCTGAGCGTCGAAGTCCGGTAGGGCCTCGGATGGACTGGCCCATCCGAGGAGTCTTCCTCCGGTTGCGGCTGAATTGGAAAAGGGGTCTCGGGGGAAACCGTTCGAGACAGGAGGTGTCACCCGGAGCACGGCGCGGAGCGCCGTGCCGGGTTGCGCATTGGAATAAAACTGGGAAGATGGCGGTCAGGTTCCCTCTTCCTGTTCTGTCAACTTGGCAGCTGACTGTTCTCCTTGTTGACCATCGTCGGACCAACTGGTTAGTTGGTTCTGTTACCTCTGCGTCGGGTTGACACCTGATTTCTCGCTGTTACCTTTCGTCGGGGGGGGCTCTGTCGAGTTGACAGGCCCTCACGGGTAATCGTCTGCCTTTCAAGCATCAGGACTTGGATATGGTTATCTTTCCATGATTCAGTTGTGGAGGGCATGGACGCACGGGAGAGTATTCCTTTTGGCGTTGATGCCGTGTTATTCTTCCTTGCCCTTGGTGTATTCTATCTCGGATATACGACTCTTGCAGCTATCCTGACTGCTCTAGGGTTGATACTCGCCTTCTGGCTCTTTCGCGACATGATACTCGACCTGATAAGACACCCGGGGGCTTGGCCTAACTCCGCCTCTCCCAACAAGTATTCGCTCCCCTACTCGCGTTTTGGATTATCGTTATCCACTTGTTCTCCCCTTCGACCTTAATTCCTGCCAAGCCTACGGGCGTCTGCCCCTCTAATGCTTGGCACGGTTTCACGAAACTATAGCGAATCCGGGCCCCTGCCTCTCTGCTTTATGCCGTTTCTCTATCTCCTCAGGTATCTAGACGCTGTATTCCCTCATCACCAAGCGGCATTGTGTCAGCATCCACTTCCCTTGTTCCCCATGGAAAGAGGGCCTCCATTCTCAGCCCTCAATCCCCAGCTTTGCCATTATGAGGTCCAGCTTGCGGTTGAGTTCCTCCGAGCCTTCGATTTCCAGGCTTCTCCGCTGTGTCTTCTGTGCTCCGACATGCGTGAGGTTGAGTGCTTCGCTTAGGAGTAGGTCGTATTCTCTGAGGAACTTCTGCTCGTCTCTGAGGTCGTAGAAAGCCGCGTTCGCTCCCTCCTTCGGTTTGGACCCTTCTAGGAAGTTGTAGTGGTTCGCTGGCATGCCTGCTTCGTGTGCGATCGTCTTGAATCGCTCTCTGAGGTACTTCGCCGTCAGGTGGACGCCGAAGGCGACTGTCGTCGACTTCGTTATGCCTCTCCATGCGTCTATCCAGTTGGGTCGGATGATGGTCCATCCCTTCGCCATGCTCCGGTTGATGGCTGCCTCCGCGATTGCTGTGGGCAGGATGCAGAAGTGCTGGACGCCTCCCTTGTTCTGGAACTTGATGCTGTCGAGGGCGTAGTAGTCGTCGTTCAGCTTTCGGAATTGGCTTATCCTGTGCCCGTAGAGTTCTTCCGGTCGTTCTCCCGTGAACGCCGCGAGGTCTGCGTCTAGCCCTTGGCTCTTGGTCAGCCTGTTCCTGATGTCTCGGAGCGTCAAGGGGTCTATGGCTTTGTGTTCCGATTGGAAGTGATTGTCGCATGGTACGTTCAGGGAGACGCCTCCGCCCCTTCGCATCACTCCCTTGAAGTACGTCATGCGTATTCTTGCCATGGCTAGCGGCTGTTCGTTGGCTAGTGCCGACAGTCTCCTTTCGAGCTTCCTCTTGGATTCTATGTCGCGTTCAATCTCGGCTCGAAGGTCGCTGATGACGTGGTCCGAGTCTGTGAGACCTAGCTTGGCTATGAGGCTGCGTAGCGAGTACTTGGTGTTCTGCTGTGTCTTGCTGCTCAGATGCGTGGTCGTCCTTCCGTCCAAGTCAGTTCCCGTGTTCCTCGCTCTCGAACGAAGGTTGTCAAAATACGCGACAACGATTTCGTCCCTGAGGAAACGGTCTTGGTGCTGCGTCCCTTGTGCCGCAAGACACATCTTATCTTGAAGAATCAAGCGGGCCCGGTGGGATTCGCCCGCGAACACGGCCTGAACAGTTCCAGCCTGATTACGAATTCGGATTAGAACGCTAATTAGGCACTTGGACTTCCTGTTCTTCATGAAGCAGGAGGGTGTAGTGAAGGTCGGCAATACCCCTCTAATCAAAGTGGACAACATCTACGCGAAACTCGAGTGTATCAACCCGACCGGAAGCATCAAGGATCGCATGATCAAGTTCATCATAGACGAAAGTGAGAAGCGTGGGCTCTTGAGGAAAGGGATGATGATCGTAGAAGCAACCAGCGGCAACACTGGCATAGCTCTCAGCTACTATGCCAAGCGGAAGGGCTACGATGCCACAATCATCATGCCCGAAAACGTAACCGAAGAAAGAAAGGAGTTCGTTCGAAGGTTCGGCGCGAAGCTCATCCTGTGCTCTTCTGAGGGTAGCTTCTCGGAAGCGGTCCGAATCAGAGATGAAATGGTTAAGGATGAACGCTGCTTCAGTACGGATCAGTTCTCAAACCAGCTGAATGTCGAATGTCACCGCCTGACCACTGGGAAGGAGATTATCCAACAGTTGAGAGAGAGGTCGTTAGTAGCTGACGCGTTCGTAGCCGGAGTTGGAACTGGAGGGACACTCATAGGCGTCGCCAAGGCCCTACGCGAGGTCAATCCGAAGGTTCACATTTCAGCGGTCGAACCTGCGGAGTCTCCTGTCATGAGCGGTGGCGCCGCTGGATTGCATGGCATTCCAGGCATCGGCGACGGTTTCGTCCCAGCGATAGTCAAGAATGAGAACGGAGGTCTCAACCCGATGATCGATGAGCTCGTCTTGATTAGAAGCAGCGATGCAAAAGATGCGTCAATTTCCATTGCAAAGAACCGCGGCTACTGCGTGGGCGTTTCGTCGGGTGCTAACTACCTCGCCGCAAGGGAACTATCACGCAACTATGATTCAGTGGTGACAGTCTTCCCAGATGGGTTCACTCGATACCTGTCGATGGGTTTGAGTTCTTTTGGCAGGTGTCACTACAATAGTGAGTCGTGTCGAGAATACCTAGCATGGCTGTCGAAGCCTGAGGCCGATGAATTCCCTCCGTCGCCGTCCTAGGCGATGGGTGATCATCGCCCCTAGCTGCGTGCTGTCGACCTCTGCAGCACCCCTGTGACTGCTGTCTGTCCAGCGTCTGGATTCCCTCAGGTTTGAGCTCAGCAATTGGCCATCTTAGGAGCACGCCCGGTGAGATCTGACCGGTCTGTTGTGCAAATCCATCTAGGACCTGGTACGACCCGGCTACGCTTCGAAGCCCCTGGCTTTTCCAGTTTGCCGCCTCGGCACGAAGCTCTGGTAAAGTGAGTAGGAGAGCGCGCCCTTCCCCGCGCCCAACTCAAGCATGCTCGTCCCGCTTGGCACAGTTACGCCCTCGCGAGTCATTCTGAGAAATTCCTGGATGTTTCGCTCGCTCTGTTGACAAAGAGTTTCTCGAAGTGGGATATGACGCCCATTCGTCTGACGCCTGGGAGATTCAGAGGAACTCAGTGAGTATTAAGCCACGCCCCTCGAGCCACGAATCCAACGAAGATGGTAGCGGGCCCGGTGGGATTCGAACCCACGACATGCTGGTGTCTCCCAGTTCGAGCTAAGAGCCAGCCGCTATAGTCGAGAGTCTCTAACCTGGCTGAGCCACGGGCCCGTCGAGCCAGCCCACCCGACGAGGTGGATATTTACTTTATTAGACCAAAGGCGGACGTTTCGCTTTCATGGGGCGACTCAGCTTCGTGGGCCTGGGACTCGGCCCGAAGGGCATCAGCCTGGAAGGGCTGGACGAGCTTCGGTCCGCGGACGTCGTCTACCTCGAATACTACACATCGCCTCACGAGCCCAGGCTGCTGAAGGAGCTGCAGGACGCGTCAGGGAAGGAGTTGACTATAGTGGACAGAGCATTTGTCGAGGACGGGAAGAAGATCCTGGCCGAGGCAGCGGAGAGCAAGGTCGTCCTCGCCGTTCTGGGAGACCCGATGATCGCGACTACGCATGGTGAGCTGAGGGCGAGGGCGGCGAGGTCCGACGTCGAAACGAAGGTGATTCATGCCGCTACCATCGCGGCCGCTGCGGCCAGTTCATCGGGCCTACACTACTACAAGTTCTCCACCACAGTCACCGTCACCAGGGAAGCGGTCAACAAGCTGACCCAAGCGTACCACACCCTGCACCAGAACCTCATGAGAGGCGCGCACACCCTAGTGCTGCTGGAGTACGATGTCCAGAGCGGCGAGGGCGTGACCCCTGCAGACGCAATCGGGGGGCTTCTCTTGGCTGAAGGGAACTTCAAGCGCGGGGTGGTCACCAGTTCGACATTTGCCCTAGTCATGTCGCGACTCGGGAGGCAGGACGCATATCAGGCCGCGGGGACCTTCGCGGAGCTGGCCGGTTTGAGATTCGGGGAGCCACCCCACTCGATCGTGATCCCCGGGAAGCTTCACTTTACAGAAGTTGAGTCTATCTCCGCCCTTTTCGGACTGGACGAGACGAAGGTCCAGAGCAATTCGGACGGGATCCTGCGGACCGCGCAGACGCTGGTCCCGAAATACGTCGCAAAGACGAGGCGCGCCCTGGACTCCGTCAAAGAGAAGCTTGGGCCTCAGTACGAGGCGGTCATTGAGAACGCGGAGCTCTACATGAAGGACGCCGAGAACTTCCTCGCGAATGGTCAAGACGAATTGGCGATGCTCAGCGTAGGATACGCAGAAGGTCTTATAGACTCACTCTCGTTCGCGGGCGTCGCGAAGATAGACTGGTAGACTTGGACGAAAAGCAGATTCTCGGCGCAGTCTTCTCTCTGGGACTCGGAGAGCATGAGCCTACCATCAGGAGAGTTTCGGAACGCCTTGGCATCGGGAATCTGGACGCAAGCAGGAAGGTCCAGGCCCTCAAGAAAAGGGGCCTCGTCAGATTGCAGAGAGGACAGGTATCCATCACCTCGAAGGGGCGAAGGAAAATCAAGGTCGTCTTCATCGGGGGAGGGTTTGAGGTAATCCACCGAGGCCACCTCTATACAATTACCAAGGCGAAGAGTCTAGGCGACGTCCTCGTAGTAGTGGTGGCGAGAGACCGCACTATCCGTGAGAGGAAGAAGAGAGAACCAATCTCGGATGAGAACCAGAGATTGGCATTGCTCTCGTCTCTCAGGCAGGTGGACGCAGCGATCTTGGGCGTCGAGGGGAATGTCTACGACACACTTGAGAAGGTAAGACCAGACGTGGTAGCTCTGGGCTACGACCAGCATCACATGGAGTCAGAGATCGAGGGAGAGAGCAAAACGCGAGGAATCAAGCTGAGGGTCGTCAGACTCGATTCGCCGAATCCTAATCTCAAGACCAGCGCGCTGCTGAAAGAGTTCTAGCGGCGGGTCGCCCGGTCTAGCTTCTTCTGCAAGCGCACTAGCGAAGAGTTCACCGATTCGCGTCTGACTTCCTCAGTCATGAGACCCCGGGTGTCTTCGACGAGCATCCTTGCCACGTCAATCTTGCGACGAGTCCCGTTCACGACATGGTCATACACGGCCATGGGAGAACAAACTGAATACAGGTCTTCCATGATGGCGAAGTAACCTTTCGCCTTTGCCATCTTGCCACTCATTATCGAATCAAGGACCAGCCTCTTCAGCTCGCCGACTGTGTCCAGCAGACCGAGCAGGTAGGCTTCGGGGGATGCACCAAGAGCATCTCTTGATGGGATCGTCTTCCCCTGCGCAAGGGCGAAGACCGCCGTCGCCTCGACGTACTCGGTTTCGGGAGAAATCAGATACCGAGAAACCGGACCCCCGCCCGACTTCTTCAGCGAACTCAGGATGGCCCTCGCTACCGAGAGTTCCCTGGCGGCGTCCTTCATCTTGCCCTGGTGAACGCTGATGATTGCCCTCGAGCTGGAGGTGATGACGTCTCTGCTCTCCTTGAGGAGTCTGTCACGGCGCTCAAGCTGGTCAGAAAAGTGGGCCTCGAGGCCCTTGATAGATCGCCTCACTTCTTCCATGGTACAGCGAAGCGAGCCGCCACTGCCGTCGTCATAAATCTACCCATCCTGACTCAAGGCTTATCTGCGGACTTCATGCCCGCAGGGGGACTTGAGGAGGGGGGCGGGAATTGCGCTCGCTGAGACGGCTCTCGCCGCCGCGCTGTGGGGGACATCCTTTCCTGCGGTCTCCTTGGGGATCAAGGGAGGTCTGGACCCCAGGACCTTCGTCTTCCTGAGGTTCGCTATCGCGGCGCCAGTGATGCTGGGCGCGGCCTGGTCCCTGGGCAGAGATGTGATGCATCTCCTCAGGAGCAGGGCCATCTGGGTCGTGGGCCTCTTCGACGCAGTTGGGTTCCTCTGCCAATTCGTCGGACAACAGTACACTCAGGCCTCGGTGGCCGCACTGCTCACCAACATGTCGGTCGTCTTCGCCGCAGTCGGAGCTGTGGTCTTCCTCGGAGAGAGGCTGGGGAGCTTCAAGGTGGTCGGCATCTTCCTCGCGGTCGCAGGGACGTTCTTGATAACGACAAACGGGGGTTTCCGCGTGGTGGCCAGCGGCCAGTTGTTTGGCGACGCGCTGTACCTCATCGCCGCCGTGTCCTGGGCAGGCTACATACTCTACTCCAAGAAGAAGATGGACGAAGAAAGGTGGGACCCCTTGGCCTCGGCCGCGTGCATCGTTGCAGTTACTGCGATCCTTGTCGTGCCGCCTGCCCTGACTGCGGGCTTCGGACCTTCGTTGTCGCCGGAGTCTCTTTGGGCGGTGGCCTTCACCGCTGTCTTCAACACTGTGATACCTTTTGTGCTCTACCAGCAGGGGCTCAACCACCTCACCGCAAGCTCCTCCGCAGTGGTCCTGATGCTGGAGATTGTAGTTGCCGTCCTGATTTCGGTGATCTTCCTTGGGGAGACATTCACCGCACTTGCTTGGATAGGGGCGCTCGTGGTGTTAGGTTCGATCCTCCTCGTGTCAGGAGTGGAGATCCGTGGCAAGAGCTTATCCGTGCGCGTTACTGACGCCAGCCCAGTAGAGGACGCGTAGCGTTTGGTGGTTAGCAGATACGCAAGAGGTCGGGAAAGAGAGTACAGAACGATGAATATCCTCAAGCATGAGGGGTGGCTGGTCGAAAGGAGCGCGGCATCCCACGGCGCTGTTGACGTCTTTGCGGCGAAAGGAGGGAAGTTGCTGCTTATCCAGGTGAAGAGCGGAAGGGCCCGGGTCAAGAAGGAGGAGCTTGAGGAGCTGGTGAGCTGGGGCAAGAACTCGAACGGCGATGCCGAAGTGTGGCACTTCAGAGACGGCGGTAAGATGGAGAGGCGAAGGGTCTACGCGAGGAGGCGAGGACCATCATGAAGCCCAAGTGCTACTTCTGCGACCCGGAGCTCGAGGTGGTGCTCCACACATTCAGAATCACGCCTCGGGAAGAACCCGTCTGCGAGGAATGCTATACCAAAATGACGAACAGGCAGAAGACCAAGGAAGAAGAGACGAAGCGCTAGCCTGACAGCTCAGGCCGAGGCAGACGCCCGCCTGAGCTCTCCAATCAGGGTCGAGCATTCGGTGAACTTCCCGTCGTCATCGCCGCGGCGGTAGCACTCCAGCGCCGTTTCGTATTCGCCCAGGGCCGCCATGGCCTTGAGCGCTGGCGGCGTGTTAGGCTCCGACAGGATTAGCATCCCTGCGGTCTCGTACCAATTAGCGGCGTCCTCATACTGCTCAAGCTGGTAAAAACAGTGAGCGATCGACTCGCAAACATCGAGTTTTTGAGGAGAACCGGCGAACTTCTCAAACTGCTCCTTCAAGAGGTACACGGCAGGGTTGCCGCTTCGCATCCTCTCGAACCTGAAGGCCTCTGAGAAATCGCCCATCTAGACGGGGATTCCCTCCGGAAGTGTAAGAGCAACCTGCTCTAACATTGTTGAGTCCGAAATCAAATGGGCACGTAGAGGCTGGTCCTCTGACTGCCTCGTCGTCTTGTGGTTCCCTCTCGCATGGCTCCAAGCGACAATGCCGGCGGTTTCGTCCATGCATCACATGATTGCGCCCCATGGACGCTGTTCAGGATGTTCGCCAAGGTTGGCATCATGCATCTTGCCGTAATAATGTCAGATTCGGAAGACCATGAAGGTTTCAGCACCGACATTACTCGGCCTGACGCTTGGCGGTGTTCACAAGAATAATACCTCGGAGATTGCTGGGGAGCGATGGGCCGATTGGTCGTTAAGCAGATCAAGGTGGGACCAATGGCGAATTTCGTCTATGTTGTGGTCGACGAAAAGAGTCGCGAGGCGGTCGTCATAGATTCCGGGTGGGAGACTGAGCCAATCGTCAAGGCCGCGACCGAGATGGGGGCCAAAGTAAGGTATGCGATCGCCACCCACGAGCACTTTGACCATACAACGACGCTTAGGGAGCTCTCGGACATGCTAGGTGCGAAGGTCGTCGCTCATGAGGATTCGCCGTTGGATTGCGACGTTAGGGTGAAAGATCAACAGAAGATCAGGCTGGGCGGGACCAGTTTGAAGATTCTTCACACCCCCGGGCACACGCAAGACAGCATATGCCTCTTTGACGACCGGAATGTCTTCACTGGGGACACTCTGTTCATCGGCACGATCGGGAAATTCGAGAGAGCCAACGGCGAGTCGATCTTCAGGAGCATACATAGGATCATGGAGCTCCCCGGTTCGACTCTCGTGTATCCGGGCCATGACTACGGGGACGTCCCGTCGAGAACGCTTCGGGAGGAAGGTCAGGCGAACCCGTTCCTGATGGCCCGAGACCTTAGGAGCTTCCTTTCGCTCTTTTCGTAAGAATCGAGCTCAGGAGGTCCAACGCTATGTTCCCCCCGCTGATGACCAGGACCGCCTCTTCTGCCCTCTCGTGGCGTAGGGGCCCCTTCATCGCAGCCAGAGGGGAAGCGCCCGCCGGTTCGGCAGTGACTCGTCCCAAGAGAAGCAGGTCGTAAATCGCGTCCTCCAACTCTTCGTCGGTCACGAGCCCTATCCTGTCGACGTATCTCCGTGCGGCCTCGAACGTGAGCTCGCCAGGAATCGCCGCCTGCATGCCGTCGGCAATGGTAGGACGTGGGTCCACATGGACCATTCTCCCTTGACCCAAGGACTCGTACATAGAGGGAATGGATCTGGTCTCGGCGCCAAAGACCTGGACACTCTCTAAGGACTCCTTGAGGGCTATGGCAATCCCAGCGATGAGGCCGCCCCCGCCTATGGCCACGGTCGCGGAATCGAGGCTGGGTCGCTGCCTCACGATCTCAAGACCACACGTTCCCTGGCCCGCTATTATCTCTCTGTCATTGAAGGCGTGAATGAATGTCAAACCCCGCTTCTTCGCAATGGCGACTGCGTTGTCATAGGTTTCATCGTACCCGCTGCCGAACCTTATGATCTCGGCCCCTTGTTCTTCGATGGCCCTCAGTTTCTGCGGGTTGACGTTCTCGGGCACGCAGATGGAAGCCCTAACACCGAAGATGCGGGACGCATACGCAATAGCGAACCCGTGGTTGCCAGAGGACGCGGTGACGACGCCCTTCCTGAGTTCTGCGTCGCTCAGACACTGGAGCTTGTTAAGTGCGCCACGTATCTTGAAGACGCGGATGGGCTGGAAAGTCTCCAGCTTCAGATAGACATCGCGCCCGAGGAGGCTGGAGATGCCCTTCGAATTCTCTAGCGGCGTTGGCGGGATGTACTTCCGAATCCTGCCCTCAGCCTCTTCGATGTCCTTCAGGTGAGGCAGATTCGACTCCTTCATCCAAACCACTTCTCAAGCGTCTCCGACTGCGTGGACTTCGCTTGTCGAATCCTACCCAAGGCTGCCTCGACGCGTTCGCGCGAGAATGAACGTTCGTCAACGAGGAAGGAGAGAAGCTTGTCCCTGTCCGGAGGTCCCCACACGGGTGTGACCCCCTTTACGGCCGGAGGATCGAGATAGAGCGCTCTGATTTCTTCATACTTCACTTCGTGGAGCTGTTCCTTCAGCTCGGCGATCTCCTCAAGCTTGCCGTACCTCTTTAGGTACTTGAGCGCGGTGGCCGGGCCAACGCCCTCGAATCCATCTGGGTTGAAGTCCGTCCCAAGGAGAATCGCGAAATCCACGAGTTGCTCTCTCGTGAGGCCTGTTGAGGCGAGGAGGTCCGAGAGCCGGATTCGTTCGGGCTGGACCTTGATCACAATCCCCTTGCTCGGGAGACGCCGCTTGCCGGATATCGTGACGTTCCTCACGAGCACAGGGGCCCCGAAGACTAGTGAGTCGTGGTCCTGTGAGGCAACAGCGTTGACTGTCCCCTCCTCTGCCATCCTAGACGCCTGCGCTTCACCTTCAGAAGGTGCGTCAACCCATGGTATCCCCATCGCGTCTAGAAGCTCCTTTGCGTCTGCTACCATGTCCCTTCTTAGAACTGTAGAGGCCTCGGCGTACTTTCTGGCCTGGACCATTTCGCCAGCCTTGAGCGCTCTCAGATACTGGTCTTTTGCCTCACGACGCTGGGCGGATCGGCGCTCGATTTCCTCCATCTTCAATTCGGGCGGCTTCCCATCGAAAACGTAGACGAGCTTCATTCCCAGCTCCAGCAAGTTCACGTTCCTGTAGAAGAGGCCGGAGATGTGGGAGGTGACCCGCCCCTTCGAGTCCTTGAGATGGCCACCGTCTTGGCCCCGGATTATCGCGAGAAACTGGTACAGTGTGTTGTAGCCGTCGACAGCGAGCGTCCACCCTGAGATGTCCTCGAGCTTGATCTTCTCTCTCGGTATGGAATCGCCGAAGTCCACGCCCATGCCGAATCTTCCCAGAGGAGAGTTCGATTTATTCGTTCACGTGTGGTACGCGGGCCTCTTCGCTTGGCTTCTCGACCATCTCGATCCTGCGCTTGTCCTTCGCCACCCACCTGATGGTGACCAGACCCAGGATCTCAAGCTGCATCAGGAGCTTGTCAAGCTCGTCCGGGGAGCACCTGCTCCCGTTCTTGTTGAGGGCTTCTAGGAGATCGTCGTCGGTGGTGCTCTTCTTCTCCTTGATCCATTCGAAGGCCGCATATCTTAGAGGATAACGCATTGTCTACACATCGTGCTAGAAACGGCAATGAAAAGGATGGCTTGGGAGGTATAAAAGCAATCCCGAAGGCCGCATCACGTAGGAAGTTTGCTGGACATCCTGCTGACGCCCATCAGTTCTGACTGACCGACCAGCGGGGCGGCAGAGACCGCCGCTTCAATCTTCTCGATAACTCCTTCCTCTTCAGGCGCGACGACGTCGACGATTATGGCTGAGAGCCCGAAGGCTATGGGTTCGATTCTCTGGCTTCGAATCCTCGCCTGGCCTGGAAGCGCGCCAGCCACTGAATCGATGATCTTCTGGTGCTCGGTGGTTGTGTCTTGCGGTAGAACCTTAAGCCGTATGACGTAGGAGCCCATTCAGGTTCGCCTAAGGCCCTTCGAAGCCGCAGTTCACACACCTGTAGCGCCTGGAGAACTTTCTGCACTTCTCGCATCTCCAGATAAGCGTCTCATGGCAGTTGGGGCAGAGGAACTTCGTCGCCCTCTCGGCAGGCTTGACGGGCCGGTTGCACGAGCCGCACAGGGGAAGAGACACGGTGGCTTGCGACATTTCTCTGGCAACCCCTTGGGGCCTGGCTCATATAGATTGCTGAGCTGGCGGGGTTCCTCGATTCTCGCTGAGCAGTGAACGGACCTCGGAGGAAGCCACCACCCTGGCGACGCGTGCGAGGCCCTGAATCCCTAGCACCCCCAGCAGCGCGGACCCATGGAAATCGAAGTCGGCCTTGGAGAGCCTGCGAAGTATCCTAGGGGTCGCCATCGTCGCGATTATGGCATCAAGGTCAGAGTTCGAGAGTTTCCTGAAGAGGCCTCTTAGCCTCATCATCGTTTTCATCTCCCGCAGGAACTGGGCCTCCCACTCGCGCTGATAGTTACCCAGCAGGTTGGAGTCATCTAGCCTGAGAGATTCGCTTACCCAGCGTGCGGCCATCATAGCCCCGGCCACGGATGTCATTATTCCGCCTGCTGTCGTAGGCTTCACCTGGCCGGCCGACTCGCCCACGAGTACCTTTCTCCCACTTACGAACCGAGGGGCAGGTCCCCCGACGTAGATGGGCGCCGACACCTTGCGGAGAATCCTGTGAGGTTTGTCGGCAAGGAAGGAATCGAGCGCCTTGAAGGGACTGATCCCAAACCCTGCTGCACCGACCTTCGCCATGCGCTGCCCGAAGGGGATGACCCAAGCGAAGAACCCTGGGAACCGCTTGGCATCGAGGAAGACTTCGACTGTGCGCTCCCTGACCCAATCTCCCTCCAACTCGTACTTTGCCGCGGGAAGGATTCCGGCCCCGGGACTCGAGGCTGGTCCGGTGGCATCGACAAAGTACTTTGCGGTCACGGTCTCCCGACCGACCTCTACTGACACTTCATCCTGGACCTGAAGGAAATCCGAGGCCCTAGCCTCGGTCACCACCTCGGCGCCGTTGGCCCGAGCCTCGTCAGCAACCTGCTTGTCGTATGCACTCCGGTCGAGTACGACGACATCAAGGGCGGTCGCGTCGACTGTGAAGTGCTTGCCTCGAGGTGAGTGTATCACACCCGAAGTAATCTCGTTCTGAACAACCTCAGATCTCGGCGGATGGCCGTAGCTCTTCAGGCCGCGTAAGCTGACGAGACCGTCGCATTTCTCCGGCTCGCCGATTTCGTTGTGTTCCTCAGCCACCAGTACCGAGAGGCCCCTCTTCGCAGCTTCAGCAGCGAACGTCAGACCGGCTATGCTGCCACCGGCGACGACAACGTCGAACCTGCGCGCCAAGAAGGATGAACCATTCGCAAAGGCTTATTCACAGTTGTAATAACCGTTCAGCCGAAAGAAGGATGAAACAGGCGATTGTCGTGCGGTCTGACCTGAAGATGGGGAAGGGGAAACTTGCGGCCCAAGTCGCGCACGCTTCGCTCTCTGCTGCGGAAGAGACCATGGACAGGCGACCAAACTGGTTCGGCGAATGGAAAGAGGGAGGCCAGGCCAAGATCGTTCTGAAAGTCCAGACTGAGGAGGCCCTCCGTGAGCTCTACAAGAAGGCGAAGGCCGCCAAGCTCCCAGCGGCGTTGATCGAGGACAGGGGGCTCACACAGCTCGAGCCTGGGACGGTCACGTGCCTAGGGATTGGCCCAGGACCCGAGGAAGTGCTGGATGGGATTACTGGGAAGCTCAAGCTGCTATGAGGCGCAAGATAAAGACAATCTTCGCGCCGTGCGCGCTCCAGCTGGAATGAGCCACTCTCGGGGAAAGAGGTCACCTCTAGAGACAGGTGCCCTGGTCGAATATGCGCGCTTAAGCACCAGGCGCCCGGCATCTGTTCTTGACCGGCCCCCCAGTTACGCCCAGATCCTCCGGTGAAGGCGCAATGAACCCCAAAAACAGTGAAGTGCCGCGGGTCGGATTTGAGCAGACGACAACTCGGTCTTCAGCCGAGTGCTCTCCCAGGCTGAGCTACCGCGGCGCCAAGCCCCGCGGACAAAGGTTGCTCCTCACCTTCTTTTCGACTCCCACAGATGTTAAAACCACACATTCCTGCGCCCGAGTTGCATTGATCGCTGTCCCTGAAGCGGAGAGGGCCATCGGCATCGAGACCTACGCGAGCACAGGGGCGCCATGCAGAGCCTTGGCCAAGTCATCGGAGGAGGACTTCAGGGTGGAGGAGCTCATCCCGAAGCTGGAGATTACGAGTGAAGACCGTCCTGACTACTACCCCCTCTACCGCGTGGAGAAGCGTTCAATCGATACCCTGCATATGGAGAAGTCTCTGAGCGAGGCTCTCAAAAGCAGGCTCAGCTATGGAGGCATGAAGGACAAGAGGGCCGTGGCGGTGCAGTATGCCACCCCCACAAGCACGAGGTCCCTGCGCCCGGCTCGAGTCGTCAGGGAGAGGTTCACCGCCCAGCTAATGGGTTTCATTCCCCGGCCACTTTCCCGGGGAATGGCCAGAGGAAACCGCTTCACAGTGGTCCTGCGGGAATGCTGCGCCGACATTTCAGCTCGCCTAGAGGAGACGTTCGCTCTCGCGCGTTCAAGGCGCCTGCCCAGCTTCTTCGGATTCCAGAGATTTGGGGCGAGGGAGGTGGGCACTCATTTCATCGGGAGGGCCCTGGTCCGACAGGATTTCAAAGAGGCTGTGAGTTACATGCTGCTCAAGCCGCGCACCACCGACGACGAAGCGACTTGTGCGGCAAGGAGTGCCATGGCCGACGGAAGGTACGACGAAGGGGCGAAGATGCTCCCGGTCCACCAGGACATCGAAAGAATGGTGGCCAGACGTCTTTCTTCGGAACCCGAGGATTGGACAGGGGCCTTGAGGGCAGTCCCGGTGAGACTCAGAAGACTCTACGTGCAGGCGTACCAGTCGTTCCTCTTCAATAGGACTCTGAGTTTGGCACTCACAAAGGGGCTCGATATCTCCAAGTATGAATCAGGAGACAACTGGAGCGAGGCCTCTGAGGACGACCTCGCCACGTCTCCGGTCCACGGCGTGAAGGAACACGCCCCTCCCTATGCCATCCCGATGGCGCAGCTCGCAGGATTCGCCTACAGGAACTACGGGTCGAGGTTTGATCTGTGTCTTGAGGAAGTGATGGCCCAGGAGCGGGTCTCGGCGAAGGAATTCTACGTGAAGCAGATGCAGGAAGTGAGCGGCGAAGGAGGGTTCAGAAGACCTCACCTTGTGGTCAGGGATGCCTCGTACACTTGTGCAGGTGTCAGGGCCGACCTTTCGTTTACCCTCGCCAGGGGACAATATGCGACGGTCCTGCTCAGGGAAGTGATCAAACCCAAAGACCCGGTCGCAGACGGGCTCGCTTGAATCGCGACAACGCTTTTACATAGTTCTCGGAGTCAACCCCTTAGCGTTTGTCCCAGGATGTCTACGACCTGACAATCGTGGGGGCCGGACCCACTGGGCTCTTCGCGACGTTCTATGCAGGTCTCAGACAGATGAAGACCAAGCTAATCGACGCGCTGGAGGAGCCGGGCGGGCAGGTTGCGGTGCTGTACCCGGAGAAGTATATCTTTGATGTCCCGGGCTTCTCCAAAATCCTGGCGAAGGACCTCGTGAAGAACCTAGTTGAACAGGCGTTCCAATACCATCCCACGGTGGTGCTAGGCGAGCGCGTCACGACACTGCGTAAGACCGATGGGATCATCGAGCTAGGGACTGACAGGGGAACCAAACACTACAGCAAAGCCGTCCTCATCGCCGCAGGAGTGGGCGCCTTCGCGCCGAATAGGCTTGAAGCCCAGGGAGCGGCGGAGTACGAAGGCAAGGGAGTCCACTACTTCGTCAAGGACATGAGCATCTTCAAGGACAAAAACATCCTCATTGTCGGAGGAGGGGACTCTGCCGTTGACTGGGCTCTCAGCATCAAGGATTCTGCAAAGAAGGTAACACTGGTTCACAGACGGGACTTCTTCAGGGCCCATGAGGGAAGTGTCAGGGACCTGATGAAGTCGAACGTGGAGATCAAACTCTTCTACGAGGTCAGGCGCGTCATGGGTGACGGGACCAGGCTGAGCAAGGCAGTAATATTCGACAACAGAACCCAGGCTGAGACGACTGTCGACGTCGACGCAATCCTGGTCAACATTGGTTTCAGGGCTGATCTAGGTCCAATCAAGGACTGGGGTCTCGAAATTGAGGGAAGAGAAATACGCGTCAACGGGAGGATGGAGACGAATATCCCTGGAGTCTATGTGGCAGGGGACATTGCGGGGCCGCTCGACGGCATGAAGCTCAACCTCATCGCCACAGGTAATGCCCAGGCTGCGCTGGCAGTCAACGTGGCAAAAGCGTACGTGGACCCGAATTCAAAGATCTTCCCTGGTCACAGCAGCGAGATGAAGAAATAGCGTCAGTCTACTGCGCCTAGAACGCGTCTGTAGTTGTAGTCCTTCTTGATGCCCGGATTAAGCGGATCGATCAGAATAGATTCGAACCAGGCGAACTTGCCGTCCTCCCAGACAGGATAGGATCCCAGCACCTTCATGTTGGGGAATCTCTCCGAGACCCTCCTCTCTGCGACCGATTGAGACGAGACCGCAGACTTCATCTTCAAGACACCCATGTGTTTCGGTCTCCTGCCAGAGGTTGGGCGCTGCCTTCTCATCCCTCCCCTTGAAACGCGCGCGCGCACGACGATGACACCTTCCTTCGCCTTGTACCCCAACGACCTGGCACGGTCGAGCCTCCACGGTCGTTCGACCCTCATCATCGCCGGCTCCTTTCTGAGTTGCACTGCTCTGGCTCTAATGTCTCCAGTCTTCTCGTGGAAGATGTCCTGATAGGTCTTGGAGATCTGACGGTACATGGATATCTGGGCGTCTCGTCTTCGGTCGGCAAATAAACATTCTTGGGTGCTCAGGACCGACCGAAGAAAGAGCGGACCTTGTCCCCTATGATGGTGATAGCGTCCGCCTGAGCCTCATCGGTCTGCCCCCCAATGTGAGGGGTCAGGATTGTCCCCGGGGCGGCCAGTATGGCGCCGGAAGGGGGCTCCTTCTCGAAGACGTCGAGCGCAGCGCCCCCGATGCGGCCGTCCCTCAGGGCGCCGGCAAGGCTGTCTTCGTCCACGACTCCACCTCGTGAGGTGTTGATTAGGAAGGAACCCTTCTTCATCTGCGCAAGCCTCGAGGGGCCGACGAGATGCCTGGTTCCGTCGGTCATCGGGACGTGCAGAGTTATGAAGTCCGAGGAACCGAATAGTTCATCGAGGGACACAACCCGGCATCCGAGCTTTGCGATGACGTCGGGTGGGATCTGCATGACATCATAAATGAGAACTGACATGCCAAGTGTCCCAGCTATCTCAGCAATCCTCCTTCCGATTCTGCCGAGGCCAACAATGCCGAGCACCTTGCCTTTGAGCTCGGTCCCCTTCAAGGAGTTCTTTTCCCATTTGCCCGCCCTGGTGCTTTCGTCGGCCCTCACCAGCTTACGGCTCAGCGCGAGCATCAGCAACGTGACGTGTTCGGAGACGGCCTCGACTAATGATTCGGGGCTGTTCACCACCGTTATCCCCTTTGACTTCGCATACTCCACGTCAACGTTGTCGAGCCCCGTCCCGGGCCTGGCGACCAACTTCAGCTGGGAAGCCCTGTCGATCACCTGCCTGTCAACCTTGGTCCTGCTCCTGATGATTAGTGCGTCGTACCCGCCTACGGCTAGGAGGAGTTCCTCGCGGCTGATCGAGGGACGGTAGTCCACAACAATCCCTTCGCCAAGCGCCAGCTTCTCGGTCTCCACCTGATCGCAGATCAGAACTTTGGCCATCGCATCATCCCCTATCCTTCAGTCCCTCCCTCATGGTCTGAGCGATGGACGATATATCGGTTGAACCTAATACCGTCGCGACCGCATGGTCGCCGCGACGTCGGTCGGCCCACCCCCCCACCACGCAAGCCCTGCGCATCAGCAGTGCGAGCCGGCCAGACGGTTATATCAGACCGAGCTTCGGAGTCGGGCGTGCTTGTAGGAGTCGTCGGCAAACCCAATGTCGGAAAGTCGACCTTCTTCGCAGCCGCGACTTTGAAGGACGTACCAATAGCAGACTATCCCTTCACCACGATTCAGGCGAATATCGGCGTAGCGTACCTCAGGACGAAGTGCGTGTGCAAGGAGATGGACGTCACAGACAAGCCGAAGAATTCCATCTGCGTCGATGGCACGCGGTTGATACCTGTGAAGTTGGTGGACGTGGCGGGCCTCGTCGAGGGGGCCTCAGAAGGCAGGGGGCTCGGGAACCAGTTCCTTGATGATGTCAGGCAGGCCGACGCCCTGATACAGGTGGTGGATGCCTCTGGATCGACGGATATGGAGGGCAGAAAGGTTCCCCCAGGCTCAAACGACCCGCTCAGGGACATCGAAATGGTCGAGCATGAGTTCGACCTCTGGGTCTATGGACTCCTGAAGAAGGACTGGGAGAGGGTCTCGAAGACACTTGAACAGACAGGCGGGAAGATCGTGGAGCATCTTGCCAACAGGCTCTCAGGCCTTTCCATCTCCCTCGCCGATGTCGAACAGGTGATTCTGCACAGCCATCTGAGGACTGAAAAGCCCAGCATGTGGACAGATGCCCAACTCATGCAGTTCGTGGTCGAGGTCAGGAAGCTGACGAAGCCTTCCCTGATTGCGGCCAACAAGTCTGACCTCCCCTCATCTCCGCCAAACATCGGCAGGCTGAAAGAGACAGGCAGGAAGGTGATCCCCTGCGCATCTGAGGCTGAGCTTCTCCTGAGAAGAGCCGCCGACCACGGACTGGTGCAGTACGTGCCTGGCGACGGGAGCTTCAAGGTCGTCGCACCAGAGAAGCTGACCCCTGCCCAAACCAGCGCCCTCAAAATGGTGGACGAGAAAGTAATGAGGACCTTCGGTGGCACCGGAGTCCAAGAAGCGATTAACGAAGCGTACTTCGGGCTTCTCAACGCGATCGTGGCCTTCCCCGTTGAGGACGAGACGAGGCTTTCAGACAAGGAGGGCAACGTCCTTCCTGACGCTTACGTCATGAAGGGAGGCTCTACCGCACTTGACCTCGCGAGGACGGTTCACACGGAGCTAGCGGACGGCTTCCTCTACGCCATCGACGCGCGGAATGGAAAGAGGCTATCGGCAGAGCACAAACTCAGCAACAGGGATATTGTGAAGATCGTCTCAAGCGGCAAGCGGGGTTAGCGGCTCCACCTTCTTCTGCTCAGGCCTCGAAATCAGCTTGCTCTTTCTCACTCCGACGTGTCTAAGGTGTGTAACTCTCTTCGCCTCGTTGTAGACGTCCGATGCCACCTTCTGAAGGACCAGTTCCTGAGCCAGTTGGTCGTAGGTAAGGTTGGCGGCCCTTTCGGCGATCACTCTGTCCATCACGACCCTGAGGTCGTGCTTCTTCGAACTGTTCATCAAGCCCTGCGACAGAGCTATGCAGTAGACTCTGACGACGTAGCCATCCTTCGTAGTGTAGTCCTTGATCAAGTCTGACATCGAGGAACCCCTCCTGATGAGGCTTCTGAGGAATTCGCGAGAGTACTCATGCCCCTTGAAGACAGTTGTGGCGGTCTCGCCCTCGACCTTGTCTATCTGGAAGTAGAGCTTGAAGCTGTAGTGCTGTGGGTCCTGTTTCAATATGTCGTATAGCGTCGTCTCGACGACCCTCCCCGCGGGTTTCTCTATGTCCGTGAGCGGAACGCGAGCTATCGGAGCGTTACCGAAGGAAGGGGACGCGTTGACGACCACCCAGGACTTCAGCTTCCACTTGTCCCTTACTTTCGCTACCCTCTTCGGCAATTAACGGCGCCCCGCCGTCATCTCGCTTATAACCTCATTGATGACGAAGTGAATCGATGCCCCCCATATAGGGGCTAAGAACCTCAGGAATCTTCACAGTCCCGTCCTTCTGCTGGAAGTTCTCGACCAGGGCAACCAGCGTTCTAGTGACCACCGCCGTCGAGTTGAGCGTGTGGACCAAGGCCGTTGGTGTGTTCTGCTTCTCTCTGTACCTGATGTGGAGCCTTCGAGCTTGAAAGTCGGTGATATTGCTCGCGGAAGCCATCTCCCTGTAGTTCTGCTGACCGGGGAGCCAGGCTTCGAGGTCAAAGGTCTTCGCAGACATGAAGCCAGTGTCGCCGCTGCAGAGCACAACGACCCGGTGGGGAATCTCCAAGGCTTGATAGATCCTCTCGACGTTCGAGACCAGTTCTTCGTGAAGCTTCCAGCTCTCATCGGGTCGGCAGAAGACGACCTGTTCCACCTTGTAGAACTGGTGCACGCGGAAGATTCCCTTGGAGTCCTTCCCGTGCGCCCCAGCTTCGACCCGGAAGCAGGGGCTGAACCCGCAGTATTTGATGGGCAGCTCGAAGCCCTCCAGTATCTCATCCATGTGCATTGACACGAGTGGATGCTCCGAGGTCGCTATCAGGTGGAGGTCTTCACCTTCGATCTTGTAAATCACGGGCCCGAAATCCTCGAGGTTAACGACCCCCTCGTAGGCTGCGCGGTTGAGCATGAAGGGCGGCTCGACAGCAGTGAATCCGCGTTCCCTGAGCAAGTCGAGTGCGTACTGCATTATAGCGTGCTCGAGCTTCACAGCGTCACCCTTCAGGAAGGAGAATCTCGCTCCGGCGACCTTGGCCGCCCGTTCCATGTCCACCATGCCCAGCCCTGCCAGCAGGTCGATGTGGTGCTTGGGTTCGAAACTGAACTTGGGCTTCTTGCCCACCGATCTGACGACAACGCTCTGTGTTTCGTCCTTCCCAGCCGGAACGCTTTCGTGGAGCACGTTGGGCATGCTCATCAGAATACCGTTCAGTCTTGCGTACCTTTCGGCTGATTTCGCCTCCAAGTCCTCTATCTCCTGAGGGATGCTCCTCACCTCCATTAGCTTCGCCTCGATCGGTTCTCCCCTCTTCTTCATCGCAGCGACCTGGGCGGTCAGTTCGTTCTGTTTGTGCCTGAGCCCTTCGACCTCGATCTTGAACCTCCTCCATTCCGCATCCGCTTTCACAGCCTCGTCGACAAGAGGGACCTTCTGGAGCGCTCCTCTTCTTTCGAGGTTGCGGACTACCGCATTCGGATCTTCCCTGACTAGCTTTACGTCAAGCACCGCAGCAGTCCCTCCATACTTTCAGGTGTCTCTGACGCGTGATAAAAGCCATACCTCCTGAAACAGGAGGACGTCTCGGAGCACCGCTATCGCTGTCGAAATGGCCCCCGATTGGGAATCTGACGCTATCAGGAACTGAAGGGTCCCCTCCTTCACTCTCATCCTCAGAGTCATTCCACGAGGAACCCCATCGTTGTCTGGTTTCAGGACTGAAACTAGCTGGTGGCACACATTGACATCATTACACTTGATCGAGAGCCTGATCGTGGTCCTCATACGAGGATTCTTTCCGCAACGACCCTCGTGAAGGCCTCGGCCGCCGCCGCCGGGATTCTCGCGCCTGCAGCCATCGTATGTCCACCTCCGACCCCGCCTACCCCCTCCGCGGCTTCACGCATCACCAGTCCCAGGTTCACGGTTCCTGAAAAAGAGTCCCCAATCCTTGAAGAGACTTTCAGCTCAGAGTCCCCGCTGGAGGAGGTGCCGACCACCACCTTATCCCTGAAGCCGGGCGATGAAGTGAGGATTGAAATCACTGGCCCTAGCAGCTTCTCGTCAACGACCCCCTCGCCCCTCACGAACACAACTGGGCCAAAGTGCTCGAGCCTCGAGGCGTCGCCCATCAGGGCTTCGAGGGCCTTGTTGAGTCCCAATCGGTACTCCGAGAGGGTCTTCATCGCTGCCTTCAAGGCTTCAGACCTGTCGCCGAGGCAGATTGAGATGCCCGTTCCTGGGACCGCCATCCTACCGCAGGCGTTGAGCAGGGTGCCAAACTCCCTGGCGTCCCTGAGCGACGTGAAGGAGTCCTCGAACTCTAGAGTGTAGACCTCGCCGACTAAGCCGGCGATGGCGTCGGTCGCACCCTCGGTCGGTCCGAGCATGCTCGCGATGACTTCCGTCAGCTTCATCTTCTCCTCAGCAGAAAGGGATGAGATCGGCCTCCAAGTCCCGCCATCCTTGAGCTGCAGGCCGGACTCGTGGAGCGCCGACAGCACGGCGTCCTTGCTCCCGGTCAGGCCCTTCAGGAAGGGGGTCGAAGTCAGTGCGATAGATTCGTGAATGGGCCGCGTCTCCCTCCCCGTGAACATCAGATCCTTAGACAATGTCAGGAGGCCTGACGACCGGGCCTCTTCCATTGCTGCCCTGTTGAGGCCCGTCAGGGACCTCCCCTGACCAGTGTCCTGCCTGTCTGCCACTGACCCCACGACCGCCAGTGGGGAGAGATCCCTGTTTGAGGGGTCGATCGAAACTGCGAAGAAGTAGGCCATCGAGGACGAACAGGCCTCCCTGCCGCCGTCGAATCCATATGCCCAAGCGTTAACGACTGCCGGGTTCAGCATTTCATCCTCGGAGAGCTGATGGTGGTCAATCACAAGGTATCTGCCGTCAAAGGCGGCCCCCAACTCTGCTATGAGGGTAGACGCGAGGTCGGTGAAAATGTAGAAGTCGTACCGTTGCGCCTCGAGCTCGCGGATCTTCTCGGAATCAAGGTCCGGGACAGTCCGCAGCGTGATGTTGGCCCCTTTCCTCATCAGGGAGGCAAAGATGATCGAGCCGCTCGCAAGTCCGTCAGCGTCGATGTGGGTAATGACGAGTATCCTCCGTCCGCTTCGGGCGAGCTTCAGGAACTCCGGAGCAAGAGTTCTGTACCTGCCGAGGAGGCCATCGAGGTCGGCCACCAATGTGGGTCTGCCTCCGGCTAGGCCAGTTGGGCGACGATCGCGGTATACTTGAAGTCGGTCGGCAGCATGCCCCTTTCCTTGTAGTACTTCGAGAGACGATAAATCTTGGCTTCGACTAGCTCAAGGGAATGGACATTCTTCCTGTCACTGTGGTGCGTCTTCAGGTGCACCTGGACCCTCCGGGCGCGCTCGATGAGGTCCTGGAGGTCCTGTGGCAGTTTTGGAGAGGCCTTCCCCTCAGCCAGCACCCTGCCAATTGACTTTCCGAGGAGGGGCTTCGCCAGCGGAACTCCGTAATCGTCCCTCAGAGCCAGGCCTATCCTGCTCTGAGGCATTCCCTCCTTGGCAAGTTTCAGGATGGTAGTCCGCACCTCTTCAGGGGTGGACTTCACCCAGCTGGGAGGACCCTTGCTGGGCGGTCTCGTCTGGTGCGACTTACCGTGCCTGTGCGAGTGAATGCGGGCCAAAGTGTAACCTTCCTACCGAGTCCTTTGATTTGTGCTGATAAAGGTTATCCGCTGCGATTCAGGCTCAGCCATTCGCCGAAGGCTCTAAGGGCGCTCGCTCTGTGAGAGATGGCGCATTTCTCGGCAAACGTAATCTGAGCCAAGGTCTTCCTTACCCCGGTAGGGACAAAGACAGGATCGAAACCGAATCCTCGCTCCCCTAAGGGGTGGAGCGCCACCCTTCCCTTCAGCCGGCCCACAAAGACGTGGGGCTCGGAGGAGCCGTCGCAGTAGGCGACCGCGCTCACGAACTCGGCGTCTCGGGCGTTGATCCCCTCCATCAGCTTCAGAATCCCTTCCAGCCCCAGAGTCTGGAAGGCAAAAGAGGCACAGGTTCCGGGGAAGCCCCGGAGGGATTCGATGAAGAGCCCTGTGTCCTCCACGAAGAGAGGCTTCTGCGAGGTCCGATAGGCCCCGGCCGCGGCATGGACCGCGACCTCTGAGGGGTCGCTGGATTGGAGCTCCGGACCCTTAGACGGGAGGCGGCGCAGGGCGATTCCCAACTCCTGAAGGACAAACCTGGCCTCCTCGAACTTGTGGTCGTTCGAGGTCGCAAACCAGACGCTAGGAGAGCCTGGCATACCTCCCCCTCCGCTCGATGCTCTTGAGCTGTCTCGTTACCGCCTTCGTCCGTTTCGCCCCTGTCTCCTCGGAATACCCTTCGAAAAGCCGTTCAAGGGCCATGGAGGATATTGATGGATGGGCGCCGACCAGAGTCTCCTTGATCAGCCTGAGGTCGACCGCGTGGTCCTCCAGCCTAGAAGAGTGATTGGAGAGGCCGAAATCGATGAAGACCAGCTCGTCATCCCTTATGATGACATTTGCTGTCGTGAGGTCGCCGTGAGTTATCCCCGCGGAGTGGAGCCGGGCGATGTCTCTGCCGAGCGCACGAAAGAAATTCCCCGCCTCTTCCTCGGGGGCCGAAGACACAAATTCCTTCAGTCTCTTTCCCTCCACGTATTCCATGACGAGAGTTGTGCGCGGGGCGTCGACGTAGTAGAGCCTCGGCACACGCACTCCAGCCTTCCCTGCAGAATGAGCCAATTCGGCCTCGTGAAGGGTCCTCTGATGTCTTATCGCGATGTCAAGCTCAGCTAGTCTGTAGGGCAATGGTCTCCTGACCTTGTATACCGCGGCAAGGCCCCTCCAGGTGCCGCTTACTATGTCGGCTTCTGCGCCCTGGTATAGGAGCCGGCCCTTAGGATTCTCAGTTTCTCCAAGGGATATCGACTGTGTCAAGCCTCCACGACTGACGAATGATGGCTTCTCTGACCGGCACCTGAACGCCCTTGCTGTGTGCCAGCAAACCAGTCCAGGCAATCTGCGCACCGCAATCGCCGCTATATGCTACAGGGGTCAAGCTGACAGACGCGGAGTGCCTCGCGGCCATCTTCGTCATCATGTCTGACAGTCTCGCGTTCGCGGCGACCCCTCCAACAACCAGGACTCCATGCTTTCCGGTGAAGGCGAGAGCTCTCTCTGTGACCTCGACGACCATCGCGAAGGCAGTCTCTTGAATCGAGAAAGAGACTGACTCGAAGCTCTCCCCTGAACCAATCATGTTCTTTGCAGCCGTGAGCAGCCCGGAGAAGGACACATCGTTCCCCTTCACCGAGTAGGGAAGTCTGTGATAGTCTGAAGAGTTGGTAGCCGCGGTCTCGATTGCGCCCCCGCACGGTGACGACAGGCCCGAATGCCTCCCGAATTGGTCCAGCAATTGACCCAGGGTCAGGTCAAGAGTCTCCCCTAGAACCCTCCACCTCCCGCCAGAGAAGGCGATGACCATCGTGTGTCCCCCTGACACGAGAAGGACCACAGGGTCCTTTGCGCCAGTCAGCAGGCAACCGAGCTCGATGTGCCCCACAGCATGGTTGACCGGGACGAGAGGCTTGTCGAGTGCGGAGGCAAGCGTCCTAGCCACCACCGCGCCGACCCTAAGGCACGGCCCGAGTCCGGGCCCCATCGAATAGCACACGGCCTCAAGCTGAGCTGGCGCTATCCCTGATTCCTTCATGGCCTCCTCGAGCACCTTTCCAGCGGCCTTCACATGACTCTGGGAGGCCTCGAATGGGTGTATTCCACTTCCTGCCACGGGCTTGTAGACGTTCTTTGCATTTGAGAGGATTTCCCCCTCGGTGGAGACCACTGAGACGGAGAAAGTGTGAGCGGTGCTCTCCACGCCTAGGACGTACTGTTTCATCGGGAGCTACATCTTTCTCGTCTGTCGATAGAGGTCGCCGAGGAGGTTGACGAACGGCAGCACCTCGACAAGGAAATCGTCGAACTTCCCCCGTTCGAAGGTTGCGATGCGCTTTTTCCCCGACACGACGATCTTGGCGGCAAGGACGATGCCTCCGCTTCTCTCAGGGTTCGATTTCAGTTTCGGGAAGTGTATCAGAGCTCCGAACCCGACCTTCTTCTCTCCCTTCGTGAAAACAAGATTGTAGTACATGCTGAGCGTCTTCGTGAACTGTTCCAGCTGTTTCTTCCGGCTCTCGCTCCTCTTGACCTGGTCGAAGTCGGAGCCAGCGAGCGAGTCGATCATCTCTTTGAGAATCTTCATATCGCCTACCTTGAGCGTATACCCCGCGTACTCGATGGGCATCTGGTAGACGCTGTGCATCACCGAATCCCAGTCGTCAAGCACGACGTATGTCTCCGTGTCGAGGTTCATCTCGCGTTTCAGCTCATCGGAGAGAATGTCCTCCACTGTAAGTCTCTTTGGCACGACAATGGATCGCAAACTGCTATTAGTTATCGATTGCGGAACGCAGACGGGCTTGAAAGGATTAGTTCAGTCAATCGAGGTCTCGTACATCCTGCATGCCACTGAAGACCCTCAGACGCTCACGAAGGCGATTTCCTCCCTGCTGTCGGTCGATGCAGTACCTGAGGAAGAGCGTATGGAGGGACACTTCGGAAACGCTATCGCCAAGGTGCGATATCACTTCATCGGAGAGGATGCGGCCGCGGCTCTCAGCAGCATCGCGGCCCATCTGCCGGCGCTGACGAAGGACAGGCTGAAATGCGACATCAGCGAACTCATGGACGAGCATTCCGCCCTCTACCTCCGCTTCGACAAACAGCGCCTCGTAGAAGGAACGCTGAAAGCGGGGACAGCCGACCCCGTCAGGATCAGAGTGAAGCCCAGAGTCTTCCTGCTCCGAGGCGGGGCGAAAGAATTCTACTCGAAGATTCTGTTCGGCGGGAGCTAGATGTCCAAGAGATACGTGCTCCTTGTCGCCGACGGAGAGCTCTCGGACGACGACAGGAGAAGCCTTTCTGTGATGCTGGAAAGGAGGCATGGGAAGGTGACCGTCATCCTCGTGGAGGGGGACCCGCGCGCAGTCATAGTGAAGACCACGAACGCTGTAGCCCCACTCCTGCGGGAGATGAGCGGCGAGCTATACCTGGGCGGGAAGCGGCTGGCGACCGTCTTGACTTCAGGATCCATCGGTAAACTCAAAAGCAGAGCGTCTGAAGGTGGGACGACGAAAGATGGCGAAATTCCTTAGCGACGATTACTTCTCACAGGTCCAGGCGGCTCTCTCTCAGGACCAGAAGTGGCTGGAGAGCACGAGGTCGGTCAAGACTACCATAGCCTTCAACGTCACGGACATCGGACAGAACTACGTCCTGACCGTGGAGAACGGGGTGACCACGCTGCTGAAAGCGGCAGCCGGGACGCCTGTGGAGTTCTCCTTCGACGGAACCTACGATGCTTGGACCAAGGTAGTCAAGGGCGAAATGGACATCCAGACGGCCGTGTTGAAAGGCCAGCTTAGGTTCAAGGGTTCGATCACCAAGATCCTGATGTACAAGGATAGGTTCACCAGGGTCGCAGAGGTGATGAGGGACGTCCCGAAGGAGTTCTAAGCCGGGACGAACACGTAGTAAGGATTCCCTTCCTTGCTCGTCCTGCCCACGACCCTGACCTTCATGCCGGGCTTGGCCTTCTCGTAATCGATTCCCTCGAGCCATGCTAGCACCTTGAGGCCGTTTGTAAGCTCGCAGATGGCCACAATGTAGGGGCCGTCCTCTGCAAAGCTGGCGGGTGTGGTCTCCACGTACGTGAATGTCACGAGGGTCGCCTCGCGGCCGAGGTCCACCCATACGAACTCGCCGTTCATGCATTTCGGACAGTCGGATTGAGGGGGGAAGCTCACCTGCCCGCACTTGGCGCACTTCGTTGTTACGAACCTCCCCTGTCTAAGCGCATCCCAGAATTCATGCGTCCTCGAAATCGGAATGTCGAACCTCAGGGTTACCGACCTGCGCGAATGAAGGATGGGGTCTTCCTGCAATTCTAATCCCTCGAGAGAATAGTGACGAAGGCGTAGTGGCCGGTCCCGCCGACGTTGTGAACTAGCCCTATCCCGTTCCTGATTGGGGCTTGGTGTCTGCCGGCTTCGTTTCGGAGCTGCTTCGTAATCTCCACGGTCATGGAGACCCCGGTCGCCCCGATCGGGTGCCCCTTGGCCTTCAGGCCGCCGTCCAGGTTCACCGGAATCCGCCCCCCGACTTCCGTCTGACCTTCACGAATCATCTTGGCTCCATCTCCCTTCTTGCAGAACCCCAGGTCTTCGTATGCCATCAGCTCGGCTATCGTGAAGCAGTCGTGGCAGGTGGCCACGTCGACCATTCCGGGATTGACTCCCGACACTTCATACGCTCTCTTTGCTGCTTCGACGGAGGCTCGAAGTCTCACGTAGTCGTCCCTACGGCCTAGGTTGGCGGAGTCCGAAGAATAGCCGACTCCTCTGATCCAGACCGGTGTGTCCGTCAGCTTCTTGGCGACCTGCTCCGAAGCGAGAATCACCGCGGCCGAGCCGTCGGTGAGTGGGCAGGCGTCGTACAGCTTCAGGGGCCACGATACGACCTGCGAAGCAAGCGCCTTCTCCAGGGTAATCTCCTTCTGGAACTGGGCGAGTGGGTTCATCGCCCCGTAGTGATGCGCCTTCACCGCGACCCTCGACATGTCCTCCTCCGTTGTCCCGAATCTGTTCATGTGGGACACGGCATAAAGGGCGTAGTAGGCAGGGAAGGTCATGCCGTAGTTCTCGAACTCCCACATGTACGAGCCGGCCCTCCCGATCAGCTCGATTGAAGTCGAGTTGTCGACCTCCGTCATCTTCTCCACGCCCAAGGCCATCGCCACGTCGCCTTCTCCGCTCAGTATGCTGTTGTAGGCGGCCTTGACCGCTGCGCTTCCGCTGGCGCAGGCGGCCTCGACTCTCATGGTTCCGACGGCGTCTAGGCCTGCGTACTCGTTGACGACTACCGCAGGAAGCGCCTCTTCGTACCATCCACCTAGGCTGCCGACGACTACGTTCTTGATGTCCTTCTTATCGACACCCGCGTCGTCGACCGCCTGCTTGATCGATTCGAATGCGAGCTCGGCGATGTTGACGTCGGTCCGCCTGCCGAATTTGGAATGCCCGATCCCTACGACCGCGACTCTGGTCATCTAGGGAGCCTCCCTGAGCGTTGAACAGTTCCCTTGCGGGGATTCAACGCTGGACCTCTGAGGTGCCTTCGACTATAAAGTATCCTCGCGTCGCTCAAGTACCTTTCCACTCGGAGAAGCTCGATGACCCTGTGCTCCCTGTGAATTTGTATCGCCCCTTCGCAGACCCGGACCGCTGTTTCGCTGGCGAAATGCTTTGCTATCGCGGCTTCCTTGGGGAAGTCCTGTCCGCCGTCGCATATCGTTGCCGCATGGTACCGCTTCGGCGGCGACTCATTCGAACACTCCCAGATTCCTGAGCCTTGCCACATCCTTCTTGCTGTAACCCATCGAAGCCATCAGGGAGTTGGTGTCCCTGCCCAAGGAGGGCGCGGCGGTGAAGGGGGCCGAGCGCATCCTGGGTCTCGAGCGTAGAGGGCCGTTGAGCACCGTTCCGTCCCCTGCGACCTCAACCAGCATCGATGCGGCGTTTGCCCAACCGCTGGTCAGAGCTTCCTCCACCGACAGCACCGGTGTTGTGCAGGTATCCTTGTCCATGAGCAGGCGTGCCCATTCGTCTCTGGTCTTCGAGGCAAAAATTCGTCTGAGCCGGCTGGTCACTTCCCTCCTTTCCTGGATGGTGCCGAACCTCTTCTGCTCGAGCTCCAGAGCGCCCACCGCCTCCGTAAGGTTGTGCCAGAACTGCTGTTCGATCGCAGCGACGGCGATGTACCTCCCGTCCGAGGTCCGGTAGAGGTTGTAGTATGGGGTCGATCCGAAGATCAGGCTGTCGCCCTCCCTCGGAGGGCGACCGGTGGCCAGGTATGTGGAAGCGGGCAGGACCATCCAAGAGAGGAGAGACGGCACGATGGGGACGTCGACGAAAACCGCCCCCTTCCGTCCCGCCAGCGCGCCCGCGATTGCGAGCGCCGCGTACATTCCCGATACCATGTCGCTCAGTTGGAGTAGCGGCACCTCGGCCCTGTGAGAATAGCCTAGCGTCCCGACCATCGCCTGGAAGTTGATGTCGTGGCCCGGCATGGAGCTGAGCCGGCTCGACTGGCCGTAAGCAGAGATCGCGCAGTACACAATCTTCGGGTTGATGCGCCTGACAGCTTCGTAGGAGAAACCGAGCCTCTTCATCACGCCGGGCCTGAACCCCTCGACGAAGACGTCGGTTTCTTTCAGAAGCCTGCGCAACACACGCTTGCCCTCCTCTGTCTTCAGGTCAATCCCGATGCTGAGCTTGTTCCTGCTCACGGTGGCGTGGACAGGACTCCCGCCGTCCTTGGTGGGGGGAGTCGCCCGCATATAGTCGCCCAGACCCGGTTGCTCAACCTTGATGACCTCCGCTCCCATGTCCGAAAGGAGCATCGTGCAGAAGCCCCCAGGAAGCAGCCTGGTAGTGTCGACCACTCTGACGCCTTCGAGGAAACCCACGGCCTTGGGTCGGCATGCGCCAAATAAAGCCTAAATCGAGGGCTGAATATGTACTTTCGACGATGAGGTGAACGCCGTCCCAGTCATAGCCCAGGTTAGCTCCGTGGGCAGATGATGAACTCGCGACGATACCGAGTCAAAACATCCTCAGCCTAAATAGAGGCGGACCAGCGAGGAAGCCGTCTTGGCCAAGACCGTAAAGGTCCACGAGGACACTCACAGGGCGCTCAAGCAGCTCAAACTCCAGGAGAGGAAGGGTAGCCTCGACGAGGTGATTAGAGAGATGATACGCACAACTACAGGCCTGCCCGTCGAAAAGATCTCTCACGAGCCCTCGACAGCCCGCCTGACCTCCTACATTCCCGAGTGACGCGGCAACGCAGAAATACGGATTTCAGGCAAGATGGAAGCCAGCATGGCCAAATTCGACGGAGTCGTCGGAAAGGCGCTGCTCACGGTCGAAGAGAAGGAGAATGAGTTGACTCTCGTCTTCGCAGACAACAGGTATCTGTTCATCAAAATGGAGAACGGGAAGTTAAGAACAGACAGCGTGCCCGAGTAGAGTTCACTCTTTCTCGAGTATCTGGACCGCTGGCTTGCTTCCGACGAGTTTCATGAACCTCTCAGCGTCGGCCTTGCCTCCGACGATGGCTCCGAAATGCATCGGGACGACAACGTCGACCTTCATCGCCTTCGCTGCCTCAGACGCCTCCTCTGCGGTCATGACGTAGGTTCCTGAAACGGGGAGGAATGCGACGTCCACCTTGAGTGACTTCATCTCCGGTGTGGCATCGGTGTCGCCTGCATGATAGAACCTGACCCCATTCAACGTTACCACGT
Source organism: Nitrososphaerales archaeon (assembly GCA_050011715.1). Taxonomy (GTDB): domain Archaea; phylum Thermoproteota; class Nitrososphaeria; order Nitrososphaerales; family Gagatemarchaeaceae; genus UBA183. Next base: position 44,543 of record JBEKIO010000003.1, read on the forward strand.
ACCCGACGCGGCCATCAGCCCTCGGGTGGAAGACCCTGCCCGGTTCTCTGAACTTGTTCAGGTTGTACGCCGGGACGGTCTCGAGAGAGACACCCTTGATCTCGGTTTTCGAGCCAGGCACGACGAATTTCTTTTCCTGAGAGAACTTCCGCAGTGGCTTCTCGCAGATGCTCGGGGCGACGATTGTGGTCGAGGCGTTCGTGAAGCGCCTGATGTCGTCCTCACTGAGGTGGTCCTCGTGCTCGTGAGAAATCAGAAGCAGGTCAGCCTTGTAGTCACCCTTGGCCTTGAAGGGGTCGATGATGACCGTCCTTGACCCCTGCAGCACGAATGAATCATGCCCGAGCCAATGGACCTTCACGCCCTTGTAGGTCCACAATCTCAAGACCGCCTAGAGGTCCACCGCTTCCTCATTAATACCCGTGCGGTCCACTGTGAGGATGTCGATCCCATTGCCGCTCATCGCATCCCTTGCTATCGCAGCCTTTATCGCTGCGACGAGCAGGTCCCTCGCATCCTTCTGAGGCATAGCCGGACTGTAACCCGCCTCGACGACACCGATTGCGGTCTCCTCTCCCGTTCCTACGGTCGCGTACACGTCCGAGATCACACTACCTAGAGGGTCGAGCACGTAGACGACAGGTTTTACACCTACACCGCCCAAAATGACCTGAGTCATCAGGGGCGCGTAGCGGTTCTGGAACATGAGCGTGGACATCAGTTTCGCGACCGAGTTGGGCCGGAGTGCCTTCCTCGATTCGAGTTCCTTCAACTTGGAGTAGACCGACACCTCCTTCACGAGGTTCTGCATATCGGCGACCATGCCTGCGCAGACAGCCCCGACCGTCTCAGTGACCTTGAAGACCTTCCGCCCTGACTTGCTCCTCACGAAGCTACCCAAGGTAATCCTCCTTTCTGCGCCCAGAACGACGCCGTCCTTGTAGGTGATTCCGACTGCCGTGGCGCCTGGGAGGTACTGTTCATAGGACATAGTTACTCGTCCCAGCAAAAAGGCCCGCCTTTTTAGACGTTGTGCCGGAAAAGCGGCCCGCGAGTCACCCGGGCTTTACGACTACGACCGCGCCCTGACCCTCTTCCAGGACTCCGTATTCGCAGGATGAGAAGAGTTTGGCGATGTAGAAGCCGGCATCCATGTGTTTCGAGACGCGTGCGACTCGCAGGGCTGATGAATCGGACGCGAGGGAGAGTAGCGGTGCGAGCATGTCAGCCAAGTTGTCGTCGACGCACGCCCCGGACAAGACAACGGAGGCAAACCTCTCGGCCGCCGCCCTCCCGACCTCCTCCGAGGGGCGCCCCCTAGCGCCCAGCTCGTCCGACCCGAGGAAGAATGAATCGCCCGAGGAGGAGACCAAGACCGAAGAGCCAGGCGAGTCCGCCTGTTCCTCTACGACCAGCTTGTGTCCAATGCGGATACCTCTCTCGTCCAGCGCCGCGACAGCCGAGCTTAGCTGCCGCTCTGCCACGTGCCGGGGAAGCATCGCGCATCTGCTCGTGAGGTCGACGGCCTCCACCCGTGGCGACTCTGTCAGCTGAAGAGGCCGCAGACCCTCGCATGGACCCACCTTCACAACGGCTCGGCCGCCTCCCCTCGGATAGTAACCTCGCCGGATGATCTTTGTTGAGAACCTGATTCCCATCGCTCCGTATGCTTTTCTCACGACGGTGTCGAAATAGTCGAAGGTCGGGCTCCACGGAACGTCCGTCCCTCCCACCAACTCCAAGGTGAGTCGGGAACCTGTGAGGGCGACGGCCGGCACCACTGCCTGAAGCACTAGGGTTATGCTTGCGGCCGTCTTCATGTCAAGAGAGATGGAGTCGGCGCGGGGAGGACCAGGCACGAACGAGACCTCGGCGGACCCTTCTTCGACTCCGTCCAGCTTGGAGTCAAAGACAGCACCGAGAACCCTCAGCGACGACACATGTTGCCTCCTCAGACCAGGGACCTCCCGACCGGCCCTGATCTTGGACACGCGGACCGGCCTGCCCGTGATGATTGAAAACACGAGCGCGGTCCTGAGAATTTGGCCGCCCCCTTCTCCGTAGGAACCGTCTACGGCGAGGAACTCCACCCTGGGCTCAGAAAACCAGTGAGATAAAGCGATACGTGACATCTTCTTAAATAGACCTCGGAAGGTCGCCGAAAACGAAAGGGAATGCGAGTCGGGCTACTTGTCGGCCGCTTCCAGCCGTTTCACCTAGGCCACCTTGCTGCGGTGAGGTACGCGTTGAACGAGGTCCAGTACCTCTACATCATCGTCGGAAGCGCGCAGAGGAACCATGAAAGAGACAACCCGTTTACAGCGGGGGAAAGGATCACCATGATCAAGAGTGCGCTCGACGGGAACGGGGTAGACCCGTCTAAGTGGATGGCGATTCCAATCGTGGACGCCGATTCCCACTCTCTCTGGGTCTCAACGGTGAAATCGATGGTTCCGAAGTTCGATACGGTATTCACGAACGACGCTCTCACCTTCTCCCTCTTCAAGGAGGAGAAGATCGGTGTCGCGGCGGTCCCCTACCTTCACCGGAAGAACTACTCAGCGACGAACGTCAGAGACAGAATCCTAGAAAGGAAGGACTGGGAGAACCTCGTCCCTCCCCAGGTAGCCAAACTCGTCAAACAGTTCGGGGGCGTTGAAAGGGTAAGAGCTCTTATGCGCAAAGATCTAGGGGGATGATGTCATGAGTAGCGACCAGAAGTTGATCATGCTGCCAGGTCCGACCAACGTGTCGGAACGGGTCATGAAGGCGATGCTGAAGCCGATAATCAACCACAGAGGGGATTCTTTCCGGGAGCTGTACAGGGGTGTTCTTGCCAAGACACAGCAGCTGTTCCAGACCGAAGGCCATGTGGTCGTCCTCTCCTCGTCCGGGACGGGCGGGGTCGAAGCCGCGGTCTTGAACCTGATCAGGCCGGGAGACTCAGCAGTGGTGGCTGTCTTCGGCGAGTTCAGCAACAGGCTCGCTGAGACCGTCGAGATGGCAGGGGGGAGGGCCGTTCAGGTCCGCGCAGAGTTCGGAAAGGCACCCTCTCTCGAGCAGCTCAGGGAGGCTATGGAGAAGCAGAGGAGCTTCAGGGCGCTGTTCCTCGTCCACAACGAAACCAGTACAGGGGTGGCGGTTCCCTACCTCAAGGAGGCCTCGAAGATGGCACGCGACCATGGCGCGTTTGCGGTCATCGATGCGATTTCGAGTCTCGGTGGCTACGCTATTCCTGTAGACGAATGGGGCGTGGACATCTGCATCACTGGCAGTCAGAAGTGCGTGGCCGCTCCGCCGGGGCTCGCCCTTCTCTCAGTCAGCAAGAGGGCAGTGGACTTCATGAAAGCATCGCCACCGAAAACGCGCTACTTCGAGATTCCCAGATACATCGAATACGGAGCAAAAGGGGAGACGCCCTTCACGCCCGTCTTGCCATTGATCTACGCAATTGACGAGGCTCTGAAAGAACTCCTGGAGGAAGGTCTTGCCAAGAGGGTCCAGAGACACGACCGGATGTCTGCTTCTCTCTACGATGGGCTCGCCGGGCTGGGGCTCAAACCGGTCGCCGAGAAGAGCGTCAGATCAAAGACGGTCGTGGCCTCGTACTACCCCCAAGGAGTCGAGGACGCGAAGTTCAGGAAGTCGCTCGCCCAAGAGAAGGGGATCGTCGTCGCAGGGGGGTTCGGTCCGTTCGCCGGCAAGGTGTTCAGGGTAGGGTGCATGGGCCTGATTAACGAGGAATATGTGAGCAGGACGCTGAAGGCCGTTGGCGATACACTAGCATCTGTCAGAAACGCGTGAAAGCCTTTAAACCCAACTGAGTGGTCGGTCGAAGCCCATGGCGCTTGAGAAGGGAACGCTCATCTTCGCCAACTATACAGCGAAGGTGAAGGATACAGGCGAAGGAATCGAGACAACCCTCGAGGAAGAGGCGAAGAAACTCAAGGTTTTCGACGCCACGAGGAAGTATGAACCCAGGCTTGAGGCGGTAGGGGAAGGCTGGCTCATTTCAGGTCTGGACGAGGAAGTCAAGAAGATGGACGTGGGACAGAGGAAGGAAGTGGAACTGTCGCCGGAGAAGGCGTTCGGGTTGAGGGACCCGACTCAGATGAGGATGGTCCCCCTCAGAAAGTTCGGCGATAAGGCACACGATATAGAGGTCGGCGACTCGGTCGACATCGACAATAGGATGGGCATAGTCAGGTTCATCGGCTCGGGAAGGGCCCAGGTGGACTTCAATCACAGGCTCGCCGGGAAGTCCATAGTCTACGACTTCGAAGTCATCAAGAAGGTCGAGACTGACGACGACAAGATAAGGGCGCTAGTCGATAGAAGGTTCGGAGGAGAGGGAAGCAAGGTCGGATTCAAGCTAAGCGAAAAGGACCTAGAGCTGTCGGTCCCGGAGGAGCTGTTCCTGCTCGAGGGGTTGCAGATCATAAAGCGGGGATTGTCCAACGACGTGTTCAAGTTCGTCCCTACGGTCGCGGAGCTAACCTTCGTGGAGAAGTTCGCCAACGCGAAGCCCGTCGAGAAGAAACAGGAGGCCCCGAAGGAGGAATCCAAGGCGCCCGCTGGGCCTGCGCCAAAGCCGAGGCGGAAGAAGGCCGCAGCTCCCGCCAAGACAGCCTAGACTACACCGGTCGACTTCGCCAGCTCAGTGGCGCTGCTCCTTGTCATCTTTCTCCGTGAGAGGATTGTGTACCTATCAGGACGAATAGAGCTGGCCCTGATTAGAGACTCGACAACCTTCCCATCACCAACTCCGATCTCGGAGGCGGCCACGGGCGCGTGGACGTTGATTAGAGCAGAGCGGACCCCGCGCCAATCGAGCCCGTGGAGTTTCGCCATCATAATCGTTCCAATCCCACACTTCTCGCCGTGCAATCCTGAATCTGGGACGAGCAGGTCCAGGTAGTGGCTAAAGAGATGCTCCGATCCGCTACATGGCCTCGAACTGCCGGCTATCCCCGCCGCGACCCCTGTGCTGATCAGAGCCTCGACCAGATCTCTGACACTGTCTCTTCCGAACCTCCCAATCTTCCTGGAACCATCGATCACGACATTCGCGCTCATCAGAGCGAGGCTGGCTGCGTAGCCGCCGTAGTACTCGCCTGTTGCACGACTTGCGAGTTGCCAGTCCTTCACCGCTGTCAGTTTTGAGACCAAGTCGCCGCAGCCCGAGGACAGGAGGCGTCTCGGAGCGGATGCTATCACATCTATGTCGGCGAGGATTCCCACCGGGGGCTTCGCCATGACCGAGTAGGGGCGGTCGAGGCCCTTGAGCGAAGCGAACGGGCTCGATATCCCATCGTGTGAAGCGCTCGTAGGCACCGAATAGAAGGGAAGGTGCCTACGGAAGGCTGCCAGTTTGCCGACGTCGACGCTCTTCCCGCCGCCGACCCCAATTATGCAACCCGACCCCGCACTCTCGCGCATCACTCGCGAGACGTTCTCCGTGTCCGCGGCGACGACCTCGACCCATGTCGCCCGCGAACCCAGGATGGAATCAACAGTGTCTCGAACCTTTGATTGGACGTTGGACCCCGATGCCACTACGACCTTCTTCCTGCCAGCCGAATCCTTGATGAATTCGCCAAGCTCTGACAGAACGCCCTCACCGATGAGCACCTTGGTTGGAAGTTCCATCAGGTGACGGGATGAGGCCACGTTCGATGAAGACTGGAGAGTCGATTTAAGCTCGCTGCGTACGAGGATCAGGAGGCTCAGGTCCTTCTCCGCGGGCCACGGTCAGGACAAGGGCCCCTCGCGGTCGCTCTCGCACAGCAGATGCCGATTTCGCCTGCGCCGCCATCGTGATAGTTGAGTCGACGTGGGGAAGAGACTCACTTTTTCATGATCCGCCGGGAAACATTAAATAAGGAACGGGCTCACGGCGGTCTCGCCCGTTCTGAAGGCGTTTGTGAGCATGATTTCAAGAGATTCCAAGGCAATCGGCGGGAAGACGCTGGGGGCTGCAGTCTATCATGGTACCACCACAGTGGGTCTGGTCTGCTCTGACGGCGTCGTGCTTGCCACCGACACCAGGGTCACGGCCGGGGGATTCATCGCCCACAAGAGGGGAAAGAAGCTCCTAAGAATCGACGAGAACATCGCGATGACAATCTCTGGAGGGGTCGCGGACGCCCAGAATGTCGTTGACACTCTGAAATACTACACAAACATCTACAGGATCGAGAGGGGCAGGCAGATGCCAGTCAGGGCCGCCGCGCAGGTCGTCTCAAACGTGCTCTTCTCGTCGAGACTCTACCCGTTCATCGCAGACGTCCTGGTCGGAGGGGTCGACACGAAGGGCGGTTCGATTTTCAGCGTGGACTTCTTCGGCTCCATGAACCAAGAGAAGGTTGTCGCGACGGGGAGCGGCTCACCCGTGGCATACGGGATACTCGAGTCGGAGTACAAGGAAGACATGGTGGCGTCAAAATGCTACCCAATAGCCGCAAAAGCGATAATCGCGGCAACGAGGAGGAACGTGTTCACCGGCGACCACTTCGACATCGCGGTGTTGGACAGGTCTGGATTCAGGGAGATACCTGAGCAGGAGAAGGAAAAGCTCCTTGCTCAGTTCAAGACTAACGATTAGGTTTGGAACAGAAAGCGAACAGTGCAAGCCTGATGAGTGCAATACTGAACACTATCCCAGCGGAGGCTCAGATAACAAGGATTGAGTACGAGGGGCCTAGGATAGCCCTCTACACCAAGAACCCGGCATTCCTTCACAAGAACAGCTACGTAATCTCAGAGATAGTGAACTCCCTGAAGAAGAGGGTGGTTACTAGGACAGAGAAGTCGATAAGGAAACCGGAGAGCGAAGCCAGGCAGATACTCGAGAAGACTCTTCCAGCGGAGGCTGAAGCGAGCAACTTCTTCTTCGACGACGCACTGGGGGAGATAACAGTGGAAGCTGGGAACCCGAGACTCTTGTCGCAGGAGACGGGCTTTGACCTTGGAGCCTCGATGGAACAGACTGGTTGGAAGGTGAAGGTGAGGAAGGCACCTCACATCAAGTCCACAGCAATCCAGAACGTATACTACGCCATGAAGGTCGGAAGCGATGTAAGAGAGAAGTTCTACAGGGAACTCGGGGAGGCCATCTTCAGGCCCAGGCTCACGTCGGCTGAGCACGTTACAATCAAGACGCTCGGAGCATTCCAAGAGGTCGGGAGGTCGTGCCTGCTCGTCGAGACGGCCGAGAGCAAGGTGCTTCTCGACTGCGGCATCCATCCAGGCTCGAGAAATGCGTGGGACGCCTATCCCAGACTCGACTGGGCCGACGTATCGCCGAGAGACATTGACGCCATTGTAATCAGCCACGCCCACCTCGACCACATGGGTTTCCTCCCGGCGATGTACAAGTACGGGTACGACGGGCCCGTCTACTGCACTGAACCGACCCTGCCGCTGATGACCTTGCTGCAGAACGACTTCGTGAAGATAGCGCAAATTGAGGGAGGGAGACTGATCTATGATCAGAAAGACATCAGGGACATGATTCAACACGCGATTACCCTGCCGTACGGCATGGTCACCGACATCTCGCCCGACATCAAGCTGGTCTTCAACAACGCGGGGCATATCCTCGGATCTGCAACGGTCCACCTGCACATCGGAGAAGGGGCCCACAACATCGTATACACGGGCGATTACAAGTACGGAAGGACTCAGCTCTTCGACTCGGCCACCTGGAATTACCCTCGGGTGGAGACGCTGATCACCGAGAGTACCTACGGGGCGAAGGAGGATATCATGCCCATCAGGGAAGAAGTGGAATCAAACTTCGTCGAGTCAATCAACAGCGTGCTCAAGGGCGGAGGAAAGGTACTGATCCCTGTCCCTGCAGTCGGCAGGGCACAGGAGATTCTTCTGGTAATTGACGAGTATATGAGGAACAAGGTCTTGGTCGAGGCGCCAGTCTTCACCGAGGGAATGATCTCGGAGGCGACAGCGATCCACGTCTCATATGCAGATTACCTATCAAGAGAGTTAAGGACCAAGATCTTGGAGGAGGGCGTCAACCCGTTCAAATCCGAATACTTCACCGAAATTGAACACCCCTCGAACAGGGAGGAGGCCTATCGCGAGGGGCCCGCAATCATAATGGCCACCTCAGGGATGCTCGAAGGGGGACCCGTTCTCGACTACTTCGAGAACATCGCCCCGTCAGACAAGAACAAGATCCTCTTCGTTTCGTACCAGGTCCAAGGTACTCTCGGACGAAGGGTGCTGGACGGCAGCAGCCAAGCCAGCCTGATGGACCAGAGCGGCAAGATCAAGATTGTGGACATAAGGGCAACGGTGCAGAAGGTAGAAGGTTTCAGCGGCCACAGCGACTACAATCAGATAATCAGGTTCGTCGGAAAGCTCAGGCCCAAGCTGCAGGTTGTCCTCGTAAACCACGGCGAGAAGAGGAAGACGGAGAACCTAGCATATGCCATCCAGAGGATCTACAGGGTGCCGGCCCTTCATCCTGCGGTCCAGGAAGCAATCAGGGTCTACTAAGGCAAAAAAACGTCAACGCTATCTGTCCAACGCCAGCAGAGATGCTAGGTCTTCCTTCTACTCACAGGACCGACTACCGTCCTATTGGCGAGTGATTTCCGAGCTTGTCCACTCGTGGGTGAGGGGCCCAAGTCCAGCCGGAAGGGAGTGACCACGTTCGTCGTGAATGAAGCACAGGTGGGGGCGGGCTGGCGGCCATCCCTCAATGAACCTCCATGCCTTGAAGGAGGGGGAGGTCTACAGGAAGTCGGATAGGAGCAGGGCTGAGAGATGTACACTGAACTCGAGTAATGGGTCAGCTCTCGCTTTCCGCTACTGCAGACCGCGCCAGATTCGGACCCCCGGCGGTGTAATCACCACCCTCTCGTCTCCGAGCCTCGCGATGTCGCCGCCGACAGAAGTGGCGAACTCGTAGAGCTGCTCGACCGAGGATTTCAACTCTTCCAGACTCTTCTGAGCAAGCGGGGTGACCTTCAGAATCACTATTGTCTTGTTCGTCACGTCCTCCTGAATCTTTGGGATGTCCTCGATGCTCCTCAACGCAAGCGCCTTCAGCAGTATCTCCTTGCTCTTACCTTCCAGCCTCTTTTCCTGCACTACACCTGACATTGATAACTTGTTTCTCCTTTGACCCGAAACCCATTATTAAGCGTGAACCAATCCCGCAATTCTGTCAACACCGCGAATTTGTTAGACCAAGTTGTACAGTATTCTTCAGAAGGTGTGGAATCCGTGCTCGGCATATAAGGGGAGGGTTTGCCGAAACTACTCATGGTTCGTGGCCGCGCCCGCCATGACCGCGTGCTCTTCCAAACTCAGACAGTCTTGTGAAGGCTCCAGTATCTGTCGCCAACGTGGTGGAGATTCTTCAGGCAGCTGCCTTTGGTCATCGCAGAGGCCTCAGAACTAGAGACAGTGGAGAGACCAATCGCAATCGCCCGTCCCTTCCTCTCCTCTTTCACCACGACGACAGCCCCCGACGCGCCCCATTCGTCGAGCCTCTTAATCCCAGGTCGCATGACGTCTGCGCCATTCAAGAGGAACCTGATAGCACCTTCGTCGACCACGGCCGTAGGGAACATCTCCAGGATCTTGGGCGACCCAAGGAAGGGGACGAACCTGTCTCCTGCTTTCACGAAGGTGAAGCTGTCGAGGTTCACAAAGACAACACCCTCTTCAGGCTCCGCGCACTCTGCTTGCGCCGACTTGGGCAGGTTCAGAGCCTTGCCGAGCGAGGACTCGATCTTTTCGACCATCTCAGCAGAATCTCGCCTGGACAGGACCCACTTCTTCATTCACTGCCGCAAATCTGATTGCTTAAATAAATCCATTCGAAGGCGAGAACAAGGACACGCATTTGTCAGCAGACATGGCGGTGAAAGTGCTCGATGAGAGCGTCGGGAAAGTCGTTCTCATCAAGCTGAAGGGAGGGAAGGTAATCAGAGGCTCTCTACAGGGCTTCGACCAGCACATGAACCTCTCTCTCGAGAGGGCCGAAGAAGTCGCAGAGGATGGTGCGTCGAACTCCTTGGGGACGCTGATCGTCAGGGGGGACAACATCATAATGATCTCCCCACCGCCCAGCTGAGAGCCTCCAACATTCCTTCTCCAGTAGTCAGGAAGGTCAGTCCACTCTCAGACTCTTCCGCGCCCGCTCGAGCATCTGCGCGCGGCGGGAATCAGAGTCGAGGGGACGGACAAGTGGAGGACGTTCATTCAGAACGCTTCCAAGAAGGCCTAAATCGGAAGTTATTGGCACTCTCTATCAGGGACAATTGTCTTGTCAAAGACCAATATGAAGAATCGTAAGACTCGCCTTAAGACGTTCAGATTCACAGAATCGCTGGCGGATTCGCTTGAGAAGGAGGCCGCTGAAGAAGACACGACCGTCAACTCATTGGCCAACGCGATTCTTTACGGGGATCTTGAATGGGACAAGAAAGCGGCGGAGTTCGGGTTCATTTGGATTCACAGGTCAGAATACAGGAGGCTTGTCGATATCGCGGATGATATAGAGCTGGAACGACTGGGGCGAGAGGTCATATTCCCAACGTGGAAAGAGATGGCAGAGTTCTGGCTGCAAGACTCCACGCCCGAAGGGATACTGGAGGCCCTGAGTCTGAGGTCCAAGTTTGGCTCAGGCCCCCGAACAAGAATAACGCGAGAAAATGATGAGGTCACGATTGTCATCCGCCACGAATTTGGTCCCAAGCGCAGCATCATCTTGAAAAGCGCACTGCAAGAGCTTGCGAAGGCGTTTCACGCCATGCCGCGACTCAACGTTGGGGAGTCGGTCATTACGGCTCGGTTCAAAGTCAAAGGCGGGGATGCCACCAACCGAGTTTAGACAGGCCGAAGGACTACCCTAACCAACCGTCTAACGGACAGAACCGTCGGAATCTACTTTTAATACCGAAGCACGTGCAGGACGGACAAGGAATCGTCTCCATGGTCGACTTGATCACTGCCGTGGTCGCCGGCGCAGTGGGGCTCGGCCTCGGTGCCGTGGTCACGTACTTCGTCTTCTACTCGCGACCGAAGCCGGAGAAGGTGGTCGCGGTTTCCCGGGACGCGAGCGGCGGGATGACGACTTCGACGGTTTCATCCTCTGACCTCGACCGCTCTAGGAGAGAGATGAGGACAACCATGGTAGAGAGAGATCTCCTTTCGTCAGCCCTGATGAAACTCTACGAAGCAGAAAACGAGGGCAGAATCACGAAGGAAGAGAGAGAGATGATTTCGAAGCGGTACAGCGAGCAGATCAAGGACCTCCAAGCGAAGCTGAAAGATGTCGAGCTGGTAGTCGAGGTCGGAGAGCTGGAGAGCCTGAGGAACGAGCTGGTCACACTTTTCGAACAGAAGATCCAGAACATCGAGGGAAGGCTCGACATCGCGAAGCAAAGGCTAGGGGTCGTCGCGCCCGAGATCATCAAGAAAGAAGTCGCTCCAAAGGTGGACCGCGGCACGGACCTGGAGAGGGCAGTCGAGAAGAGAGCCAGGCCCGAGATGTCCGAGTCCGAAAAGAGGGTCAAGGAGATCAGGGACGAAGTGATGGAGGCCCTGACGCGGCTAGAGCAGATCGACATCGAGAAGAAGCAGCAGGAAGACTGATGGACAAACTCAGACAGGCTCTGGAAGGCGTAGCCCAGGACCTCTCAAAGAAGATCGGGGCGGGGACGACTCTCGGCCTAGGAAGCGGCTCGACTGTCGCTGCTCTAATAGAGGAATTGTCGCCTCTGGTCATGATGAAGGCGAAGCGCATCAACGGGGTCCCCACGTCCGCTCAGATCGAGATGGTCGCCTCAAGGAACGGCATCAGTCTAGTGCCTTTCACGGGATCAGTGGACCTCGTAGTCGATGGAGCAGACCAAGTCGACCTGGGCCTGAACCTCGTTAAGGGGGGCGGCGGGGCCCTCCTCAGGGAAAAAATCATCATGAGCTGTGCGAAGGAAGTCGCAATAGTCGCGTCGGAGGAGAAGTTCTCAAGGCATCTCTGTGAGAAGGGAGTCAGAGTGCCGGTCGAGGTGGTACCCATGGCCAGAGAGAGTGCAAAGATGAAGCTCTCGATGCTCGGGGGCGTCCCTGAAGAGAGGCTCCTACCGAAGGGGTATCCGTACTTCACCGAGAACGGGAACCTGATTCTCGACACGATGTTCGAGCCGATCAAGGAGCCAAAGGCCATGGAGGTCAGGCTGAAGGCAGTCCCTGGCATCGTTGAAGTGGGCATCTTCACCTTCAAGCCGATAACAGTCTACAAGTTGAAGAGCGACGGAAAATTCGAAGTTCTCGAACAGCGCGAGTAGACTTATAATCCCCTCTCAGAAACGCCTTCTGTCAAAATGACGAGAGATCCAGGTTACAAATCAGCTCCGATAGACCCGAACTTTCTTTCGAAGCCCGACCAGTTCCCGATTACCGGAGAGCATAACGGGCACAAGGTTCGGGCCGCAGGCATCTCGAGGATGGATGGCGAGGGCAAGCCGCTTCCGACCAAGCATGGGATACACGGGACTGCGGTCGCGGTTGACTGGGAATCGTGCGTGGCCGACGGCGTCTGCATGGACGTCTGCCCGGTCTTCGTCTTCGAGTGGATCCTGAATCCCGGCCAGGCGGGAACGGGGAAGGACAAGGTGCTCGAGAAGGGGACACCGGAATGGAACGAGTACAGAACGGATAAGTGCGAACCGATCAGGGAAACGGACTGCATCTTCTGTATGGCTTGCGAGACGTCCTGCCCGACTCAATCGATCAAGATTACCCAGCCATAGGCCAACCGTCTAGGCTGAATTCGGGCAAAGTGTAACCATCGAAGATCGGCATTTTCCCATCGTCCTCCGCCTTCCTTAAGGCGTGAGTCCCTCGGGGGACCCCGATTGGTCAACCTCAGGGGCTACACCCAGATCGTCGTCCTGAGCGTCATCTGGGGCATGGCCTTCGTCGCAATCAAGAGGGCGGATGTCGAGTTGAGTTCGAACAATCTTACGTTGCTCAGGTGGGTCATAGTCGCTGCGGCGTTCCTGGTTCTCTATCCTATGCTGGCCAGGCCCAAGGCCAAGTTCGATATGAAGGACTTCCCGAGGCTACTCGTCGTCGCGCTCACCAGCGTTGACATATACCACCTTTCGCTCAACGCAGCCGAGAAGACTGTGAACGCGTCCCTCGCCGGATTGTTGATATCATTATCTCCGCTGACTACGGTTCTCCTTTCCGGGATAGTCCTTCACGAGAAGATACACAGGAGGCTCGGTCTGGCCCTTGTCCTGGCGATTGCGGGAGCAGTGTTGATCTCCAGTCAGGATTTCTCATTGACTACAGGCCCTGGTCCTCTGCTCGTCGTCGTGGCTGCGCTCGCCAGCGGGACCTACACAGTCGCTTCGAAGCCACTGGTCGGTAAGTACGGCCCCTTCCCCGTCGCTGCCTGGGCAGCCTTCCTCGGGACCGCAATCCTTCTCCCCTTGATCTCCCGGAGCCTGATTGAACAGGCCCAGAGCATCTCCGAGGTCGGATGGGCATCGGTCATCTACCTTGCAATCTTGAGCACGGTCGTGGCGAACCTGATCTTCTTTACCCTGGTCGACCGGCAGGCCGTTTCGAAGTTGGGCGTGCAGCTCTACCTCGTGCCCGTGGTCAGCGCCGCCGGGGGAGTCCTGGTGCTGGGAGAAAGCCTCGGGCTGGCAACCTTGGCGGGAGGGGCACTCCTCCTCACCGCCGTCGCGCTTGGGATGCCGCGACATCACTGAGCAATCGTTTTATGTGCGCCGGCTTCGGTCGAAGCGAAGACATTGGAAGATGACGCGGAAATCAAACTGCTCGAGCAGAGGAAACTTGAGGCGCTTAGGAGGCGCCTAAAGGCCACCGTCGCTCCTGTGAAAAAGGACAAGACTGAAAGGGAACTGGTCGAGGAGATGCTATACGACAGGGGAGAGGAAGTTCTCGAGGCTGCGTATGGGTTCTACCCGAAGCAAACCGAGGCGATGGTGAAGGAACTGGCCGGCATGATACGGGAAGGCCGCCTGGCGGAGCGTGTCTCGGGGGGCGAACTCTACTCGATCTTCAGACAGCTCGGGCTGCGTTTCAGACTCAAGACATCAATTAAGGTCCAGGACAGAGGGAAGCTCGTGGATCTCAGCGAGAAACTGAGCAGGAAGGAGGGGGAGTAGTGGCACGCAGGACTGAGAGGAAGGAAGAGATCAGGGAGAAGGTCATTCGCGCGCCGAAGGCGACCAACCCAGTCCTAGTCTGTGGACTCCCTGGGAGCGGGTACGTCGGGAAGTTGGCCGCCGACCATCTGGTGAGCGCTTTCAAGTTGAAGAGGGTCGCCGAGTACAAGAGTGAAAGCTTCCCTCCCCAAGTCAACGTAAGGGCCGACGGCACTGTCGAGGAGACGAAAGGGGAGCTCTATTTCGGCCAAGCGGCGAAGGGCAAGGACCTCTTTGTGTTCACGGCCGACGCCCAGCCTGCAACTTCGGACGGGGAGTACGAGCTCTCCGATGCGGTGGTAAAGAGGGCCAAGAGATGGGGGGTAAAGAAGGTCTACGCCCTCGCGGCCTACATCACTGGTTCCTTCTCCGCGTCCCCGAAGGTCTACGGCGCGGCCACGTCCAGGACGATGTCAGATTCAATCTCCCAGATGGGGGTGAATCTGATGAAGGACGGCGGGATCAGCGGCATGAATGGCCTGCTGATTGGGATGGCGGCTCTCCGCGGGCTTGGGTGCGTGCCTCCTGGGTGAGACCTCGGGGTTCGTCGTCGACGCCGGAGCCTCGAAGTCTGTTCTTGAGGTCCTGTCCACAGCAGTAGGATTCCCGATAGACACTTCGAAGTTGAAGGAGAAGGCGGAGGACACTCAGAAGGTAATAAGTCAGCTCCAGGCGATGTCGGAGCAGTCACAGGAAACGACGGTCCAACCCAGGCGCGAGGCTAGGCCCGGTTACATAGGTTAGCCTAGCCTTTGATAGTCCGTTGAGGTCACGTCACCTTCAACGGTCATATCGACACTAGGTTCAGTCCGCTACTTTAAGATAATCCGTTAGGGTGCTGTTGAATCTTCGGGGCATGGCTCAGGGTTTTGGCCCCGTTAAGCCTCGGGACACTCAGGCTGACACCCTTAAAACAGCCAAATGGACACCCTCAGATATGAATTGTGCAAAATGCGGCAAAGAGATTCCTGCAGGCCAAGAAGTGAAGAAGGGCTTCTTGATGAAAAAGAGCTATCACAAGGAATGTGCTGGCTGAAGAACCCCACCTAACCTTCGCCTTTCTCTTCGAGAATCTTAGCTAAGGATTCTGCTGCGTCATTTTTGATAGTCAGCAGCACGGTTATCTGAGACTCCTTGCGCGACTTCGCAGTACGCAATGATTGAAATCGATTGTTCCGAACTAACCCAGGAAGAACTGCTGGCTTTGGCGGCGTCGATTTCTGACGAGTTGCAGGGTAAGAGCCTCGCCCTGGTGAAAGGCAACAGCATTGTCATCGACCGGATATCGGGACAGAAACTGGGCGTCGCACAGCTGGTGCATCTCGTGGAGAAGTTCGTTTCTAAGAGGAAGGACGCCAAATACTATGGTGTTGAGAGACAGGAAGACAGGATCGTAGTCCACTCGCCCGACCCAATAGCGGCCAACAGGACTCGGACCCACTATCGCGTGCCTCCCGGCGCCTACCAGTGCCCCGCTTGCGGCCTAATCCTCCCTGACGAGGGAAGGTACCAATCTCACCTGAGGACCCACGACCTGATCCGTGGGTTATGATAGCAGGGCCACACACAGTCTGGCCAGACGCTCTTTGGGCGCACGCGCCACGTGAGGAAGGCTCGAACTGCATTCTGGGCTGCGTGCGCTGATTCCTTGGAGAGGTAACCGTCGTTCCTTCTTAGGCTAGCGACATTGGCGAAATAGAGTTGGATGGCCTTGTCTTGGCTCACTAGAATGTTGAGATGGAGAGTCCCAGAAGTCTTTGACCTTCGTTGTCTGAAGGTTCTGTACAGGTCGGGATGTTTCAGCTGTAGTCTTCTACGGTCACGCGCTTCACGGTTACGGATTATCCTTTGATGTTGCCGACGGGCCTCAGGGCCACTACCTTCTTAGAGATTCCAGCCCGATCCATTGTCTCCACCACCTCTGAGATGTCCTTGTAGGCCATACCCGCCTCTTCTGCGAGACCGTCCATCGTGGCCGATTTCACGTAGATCCCCCTTTCGAGCATCTTCCTCTGAAGCTCAGCCCCCCTCACCTCGCGTCTGGCAGCAGTTCTCGACATCGTCCGTCCCGAGCCGTGGGCCGTAGAGCCGAAGGTATCTTCCATCGCCTTCGACGTGCCGACGAGCAGATAGGAACCTGTCTCCATCGACCCCCCTATGATGACCGGCTGTCCAACCGCCCTGTAGGGAGCAGGTATGTCTTGGTGACCAGGCCCGAAGCTCCGGGTGGCCCCCTTCCTGTGGACGAGGAAGTCAGCGCTGACCCTGTCGTAAGAATGTCTTTCGACCTTGGCTACGTTGTGGCAAACGTCGTATATCAGATGCATGTCGAGGGCCTCAGCATCCCTGTGGAAGACCTGGGAGAAGGCCTCCCTGACCTTCTGAACGATCACCTGCCTGTTGGTGAAGGCCATGTTAGCTGCGCAGACCATCGCGCCATAGTAGTCCTTCCCTTCCTTGGACGAGAAGGGGGCGCAGGCGAGCTCCCTATCCCGAACCGAGATGCCGTATCTCCTCATCGCGCCGTCGAAGACTCTGAGATAGTCACTCCCCACCTGGTGGCCGAACCCCCTGCTCCCGCAGTGGACCATGACAACCACCTGGTCCTCCTCGACGATGCCAAAGTGCTTCGCGAGAACGCGGTCGAAGAACCGAGCCGGATCGACGACCTGAATCTCGAGGTAGTGGTTTCCCGAGCCGAGGGTCCCGAGTTGCTCAATTCCCCTGCTCCGCGCTTGGCGGCTCACCTTCGATGGGTCAGCGCCCTTGATGAAGCCTCCCTCCTCCACGTGGGACGGATCGTCCTCCCAGGCCAAACCGTTCTCGGCGCACCATTTGACCCCGTATTTCATAACCTCGTCGAATTGCGATTCTGATATTCTCAAAGTCCCCTTAACGCCAACCCCGGCGGGAACCAGTCTGAACATGAGGTCCACCAACTCCTTCACCTTGGATTTGACCTCTGGATAGCACAAGTTGGTTCTAATTAGTCGCATTCCGCAATTGATGTCAAAGCCAACCCCTCCTGGCGAGATGACACCCGATTCGGTGTCGAATGCCGCCACGCCACCTATGGGGAACCCGTAACCCCAGTGTGCGTCCGCCATCGCATATGCGCTCCTGACGATCCCCGGCAGACACGCGAGGTTGGTGACCTGTTCGAAGACCCCTGCGTCCATCCCATCCAACAGCTTCTTGGTGGCATAGATTCTTGCCGGAACGAGCATCCCGGATTTGTAAGATGTTGGGATCTCCCAGACGACATCTGAGATCTGTTTGATCGAATCGATTTGTGGCATGCCGAATGTTGTACCTAATCCGAGTCGGCGACCCTCGTTGCTTCTTTAAGCGTTTGCGCGCGAATGCGGATTGCGGCTAGATGTCCAAGACGACCGTCGCCTTCCAGAGATTGACTTCGCGCCTGACCCCAAACATGTGCATCGTCACCGCCTTGACGTCGTTCCTGAGCAGGTGCCTGTCCCTGTCAATCGGTTCTCCTTTCATCGTCGCCTCGAGCGACTTCTGGTCGGCGGCGACCTCAACTTTGATTTCGCGGAAGAGTAGGGAGTCCACGTCCTTGACTATTATAATCTCGGTGAGGAAGTCGTAGAGGAGTCTATCGAGATCCTCGGAAGAAATCCTGACCTTCTTGGTCGTTTCAGACCGCAGGGTCTCGAGGTCGACCATGATGTCGGAGACCGCAAGGGCCGATGATTCGAAGAGCCCGTTGACCGAGTCGGACTCAGCCTCGAAGGCGATGTCGGCAATCGCGATGTCAGGAAGGAACCTGAATGGCATTCTGAACCTCGCATAGGTGTCCGATTCAAAGCTCTTAATCTATGCGCCGTGCCGTTGAGACCGTTGGTCGGAAGACTCCTCGAAGTGACGCTCGGCGATCCTTTCTCCAACCTGGCTCTCGAAGAGGTTCTCTTCATGGAGCTCCGGGTCCCAATCCTCAGAGTTTGGAACAACCAGAAATCCGTGATCATTGGTAGGGCCCAGCTTGCTACCTCTGAGACCGACGTCGAGTACTGCCGCGGGAAGTCCATCCCGATTGTGCGAAGGTTCACCGCCGGAGGGGCAGTCTACAACGGGCCGGGGAACCTGAACTGGTCGTTCTTCATCCCGAGGGGGGCAGATGGGACGGGAGCGGGGCTGGGCGATGCAAACCGGGTCTTCGTATCGTTTGCATCGCAGATCATCAGAGCGCTCCGAGCCTGCCACGTGGATTGTGAATTCGAGCCCCCGAACGGCATATTCGACAGGCACGGAAAGATCAGTGGCATGGCGGCATATATTTCGAAAAGGGGCGTCCTTTGCCACGGCACCCTCCTCATCGACGCAGACTTGGAGGAGGTCGAGGCGCTAACGAGGCCGGGCGCAGAAGAGCTGATGCGCCGGTATCCGAGGAGCAGGTTCGCCCCCGTGTCGAACTGCAGAGTCGAGACCCGCGATTTCGTTTCCAAGCTGGTGGAGGGCTCTGGATACGCGCTCGAGGAAGACCGGCTCACGAGGACAGAATCGGAGTCTACCCTCGACCTGACCACTTCGAAGTACAAGGACGACGGATGGAACCTAGGAGACCCTTTCTCTCTAGATGATTTCTAGTTCCCTGCCGGCCTTCTCGAACGCGTTGACTGCGAAGTCTATGTCCTCGTTCGTCAGAGCCGCGTTCATGATGGTCCTTATTCTGGCCTTTCCCTGTGCGACCATAGGATAGACGATTGGGAGCGCAAAGACGCCGAGCTCAAAGAGGCGCGAACTGAGTCTCTTGGCCTTCCCACTCTCGCCCACCATCACCGGAGTGATGGGCGTCTCGCTTCTTCCGATGTCGAACCCGAGGTCCTTCATCACCTTCTTGAAGCGGTGTGTGTTGTCCCAGAG
Source organism: Nitrososphaerales archaeon (assembly GCA_050011715.1). Lineage (GTDB taxonomy): Archaea > Thermoproteota > Nitrososphaeria > Nitrososphaerales > Gagatemarchaeaceae > UBA183. Next base: position 63,646 of record JBEKIO010000003.1, read on the forward strand.
CCTCTTCACGTGCTGTGGTTCGTGCTCGAGCACGTCCACCGCAGCGATGCAGGCAGCTGCGACCGCTGGCGGGTGAGACCCGCTGAGAAGCCAGGTCCTAGACTTGTTGTATGCGAAGTTGACCAAGTCCCTTGACCCCGAAATGTGTCCCCCGACCACGCCGAAGGCCTTTGAGAAGGTACCCATCTCGACCTGAACCTTGTCCCTGGGGAGCTTGAAGTGCGAAACGATGCCCCTGCCGCCTTCTCCCAGGACGCCCTCACCATGAGCGTCATCGACGTATACCATTGCTCCGTGCTCAGCAGCCATCTTTGCGACCTTGTCCAGGGGAGCGATGTCTCCGTCCATTGAGAAGACGCCGTCGGTGATTATGAGAATCCGCCTGGGTGCGGGAGAAGCCTTCTCGGCCCCGTCAAGAACTCGGTCGAGGTCGTCGGCGTCGACATGCTTGTAGACCCCCCTCTCGGCGTGCGAGAGCCGCACGCCGTCAATGATGCTGCCATGATTCAACTCGTCGCTGATGATCAGATCTCCCTTTCCGACCAGCTGCGGAATCAGGCCCGCGTTGGCTGCGAACCCGGTCTGGTAGACGAGTGAGGCCTCAGCATCCTTGAACCGTGCGAGGCGCCTTTCGAGCTCCACGTGGACTTCCATGGTCCCTGCGATTGGCCTGACTGACCCTGACCCCGCCCCGTACGTCTTCACAGCGGCGATGGCGGCTTCCTTCAGCTTCGGGTGATTGCTCAGCCCCAAGTAGTTGTTCGAACAGAACATCAGAACCTTCTTCCCGTCAACCAAGCACCAAGGAGTGCTCGGTCCGCTGAGGATCCTGAGCCTCCAGTCTATCTCCTGCCTCACGAGGTCGTTGTATTCCTGTTTCAGAAACGAAGCGGGATTGCGCATGTATCTCGATTTGTGGGTCCGGCGGAGGGGCTAAACGTCTTTCTGTTCGGATGTCAGCCTCGGGCCCAGCTTGGATAGCATGTCCGAGGTCATCATTGCTAGGTCGTACTTGTGCGACCAGCCCCAGTCACGGCGGGCTTCTTTATCGGATATCGACGTGGGCCAGGAATCCGCAATCATCTGGCGCTGGTCGGGGGAGTAGGCAACCCTGAAGCCAGGAATGTGCTTTCGGATTTCGGAGGCGAGCTCGCCCGCGGAGGAACTGATGGCTGCCAGGTTGTAGCCAAGGTGTCGGGGGACGTTCTTCCTGTCGGCTTGCATGAGGTCGACCGTCGCGCGCAGGGCGTCGGGCATGTACATCATTGGAAGAACCGTGTCCTCCCTGAGGAAGCATGAGTAGCTCCCCTTGGTCAGGGCAGAGTAGAAGATCTCAACGGCGTAGTCGGTCGTCCCACCGCCTGGGGGCGCCTTGCTACTTATCAGCCCCGGGTATCTGAGGGAGCGCACGTCGAGACCGTACTTCAGAAAGTAATAGTTGCAGAGAAGCTCTCCAGCGACCTTGGTGATTCCGTACATGGTCGTCGGGTTCAACGGCGTGTTCTGGGGCGCGTTGATTCTCGGAGCGTCAGGCCCGAAGACGGCTATGGAACTCGGCCAGAAGACCTTGGAGAGGCCGTTGGTCCTCGCGACTTCGAGCACGTTCCTGAGCCCGTCCATGTTGACCTGCCACGCGAGTTGCGGGTTGTTCTCTCCGGTCGCAGATAGCAGTGCGGCCAGGTGGTAGACAATATCGATATTGTGCTCCTTGACCACCCTGGTCAGAGCGGGGGCGTCGGAGACGTCGAGAACCTCGACGGGCCCGGCCTTCAACAGGGGATCTCTGGTGGCCCGGAGGTCCCCCCCGACTACGTTGTCGTTCCCGTAGAGCGACCTAAGGTACGGCACCAGCTCGGAGCCTATCTGACCGGCATAGCCCGTTACGAGTACTCTAGGTGCCAACTGAAGCCCGCCCGGTTCCTAACCCGTTTAAGCGTTGAGCGCGTCTCACGAAATAATCTTCATCGTAATCGTTGAGACCACGCCTGCCTTCGACCTCAGGTTGTCAGCGATGATTGATTTCACTGCCTGGTCGTCGACTCCCTCGATTATCACCAGGAGGTCGTATAGACCGTAGAGTTGGTAGACTGAGACAATCCCCGGCATCTCCTTGAGAGCGGTGACGCTCTCCTCCTCTGCCCCCGGACTCAGGTTGACCAACACTATCGCTCTTTCCATGCCGACCTGCAACTATGCGGAGACTCAGATTAAAGACTATCCCGAAGAGCTGAATCAGTCGGATTCAGGCACGCTTAAGGCGGTCGAGGGCTGTGGCAAAGGAGACTAGCTCCTCGGTCCTGCTCGTCATGTTCCGGAGTGTCACCTTCCCCACCTGGACCTCCCTTTCGCCCAAGATGATGACCCAGGAAGCCCCCCGTCGACTGGCATCTTCCAGTTGCTTGGCGAGAGCCCTCTCCTGCAGGGCAGATTCTGCTGGCACCCCGTTGGCCCGTAGCTCCCGAAGGACCCTATACGATTCGTCCTGGGCCTTCTTGCCGGCCACGGCGACGTAAACCAGCGGGGAGGGACGCACGGCGTCCCGCGAAAGCGAGAGGGCAATCCTTTCCATCCCTCCTGCCGCCCCAGTCGCAGAGAGGTCGGGGCGCTCGAAGGCTCCCGGAAGGAGGTCGTACCTTCCGCCCCCGGCCAGGGAACCCAAGTCGGAGTGGGTATTGTCGACGACCTCGAAGACTACTCCTGTGTAGTAGTCGATGCCCCTGACCACGCCGAGGTTGAACTCGACCTCTACGCCCCTGCCCTTCATCATGTCGGCGATTGCTTCGAGGGTCGGAGATTCAATCCTGCTCTCGTCCAGCTTGGACAGCACCTTCCCCGGAGGACCCCTGATGCTGCCGAATTCGAAAAGCCTGTCTATGTCCTCAGACCTGAACCCTTTCTCAGCGTACTCGTTTCTGAGGTCGGATAATGTTCTCTTCTGGACCTTGTCCAAGGCGCGCATCATCTCGATCGCCCTCTTGTTCTCCTTGATGCCAAGGACTTTGTTGACGAAGTGCTGGACTGTGCCTCTGTCTCCAATCTGCACGCTGAAGCTCCTCAGGCCTAGCCTCTCAAAGAGACGGTAGCTCGCTTCCACCACTTCCGCATCCGCCTCGAGGGAAGGAGAGCCGAAGATCTCGAGGTCCCACTGCCTGAACCACCGGTACCGGGCGTGCTGGGGTTCGTCGTACCTCCACGCGCCAGCAAGGGAGGCGAGCTTGACTGGAAGCTTGAGGTCGCGTCTTGCGCAAACGTAGCGGGTCATGCCGACTGTAAGGTCGAACCTCAAACCCACGTCGCGCCCTCCCTTGTCCTTGAAGGCGTAGATCTCCTGGTCGACCTCGGTGCCGCTCTTGGCCCTTAGAATTGACAGGCGTTCCAGCGGGGCGGGCTCCATCATTCTGAAGTTGAAGAGATCTGCCACCTCCTCGAACGCCCGCTGCACACGGGCCTGCAGTGCGTACTCCTCGGGCTCGATGTCCTTTATGCCGCGTGGTAGAGAGAGGTCCGAGCTACTCAGCCTTCCTCTTCAGAGACGAGAGCTGGGCGAGCATCGCGGTGAGCTGCAGCTCCGGTTGGGACCCCTGGACTAGACGGAAGTCGTATTCGGCAAGTATCGAGACTGCGCCCGCCGGGTCGTCGACCTTCATCGAATTCAGGGATTCGTTGGCGAAGCGCAAGAAGTCCCTCTCTGGGATGCCGTACACCTTTGTCAGCTCGACCATCTTTGTCCTCGCGGCCTCGAAGTTCCCTTCCAGGGCCAGTTTCATCACTTCGCTCACGCGGGCCTTGACGGTCGCCCCAGAGACCGACTTCACGGCATCGAGGGTCAGCTCGGAGGAGGCCGACGCAGCCTGCATCATGTGGATCGCCTGCCGGAGGTCTCCTTGGGTCGCCTCATAGATCGCGCCGTAGACGGTTTCGGAGGCCACCTTCAGTTTCTCTCCCTTCGCCACCACCTTCAGATACCCCGTGACTGCGGACTCGTCAAGCCGGTGGAACCTAAAGATGGCGCACCTGCTCTGTAACGGTTCGATGATGCCTGAAGAGTAATTGCAGATTAGAATGAAGCGCGTGTAGGCCGAGGCCTCTTCCATTATCCTCCTCAGTGCGGTCTGCCCGTCGTGTGTCATCTCGTCCGCTTCGTCAAGTATCACCAGACGGTACGGGACGCCCACCCTCCTGTCCGCGAAGCGCGCGAATGTCTTTACTCTCTCTCGGACCACGTCTATCCCCCTCTCGTCGCTCGCATTCAGAGAGAGCAAGTACTCGCTCTTATTCTCGCCGAGGATCTGCTGAGCGATGATCAGCGCGGTGGTGGTCTTGCCCGAACCGGGCGGACCCGCGAAGAGCAGGTGCGGAAGTTCCTCCTTCTTCTCGAGGAGCTGCTTGAGGCGGTGCCTGACAGCCTCCTGGTCGACGAGGTCGTCGAGCTTCGAAGGCCTATACTTCTCGACCCACATCAACTGTTCTATTGGCAAGTCAGGGCAACACCATGATTGGTAGCGCGGGGTTCAGTTGACCCGATTTGAGTTGCCTCTCCTGCGTATATATCCGTTCCAAGGTCAGAAGTGGTTCTGTTGACTTCTCTGCTTATCGAGGTCATTCCGACTCCTCCCTGTCAATTGATTGGAGATGCTTCGCATTCTGAATGATCGCTAGCCACCTGTCGTCGCCATCAATCTTGATTCCTTCCCTGTATGCTGGCGTGTCGCCTTGGCAGATCTTCTTTCAGACCCAGATGGGCCCGCGAAATTCTCGCCCAAGGTTTAATTATCCAACTCGAAATCTGCGCAAGGCACCTTGGAAGCAGGAAGGCAGGGCCTTCTGAAGATGATAGAGGAACGAGAAAGAGGGTTCCTGCTCGAGAATAGCAGAGTCATCATGAAGTCATCGGTGGAGAACATCGAAGTGGGAGACTATAGGATAGAGAAACTGGCGGAGGGGCAGTCGGTGGAGCTGCCCAGGTGGGTTGGAGAGGAGCTCGTGAGCCTCAATCTCGCCGTGTTGAACGAGGAGCCCTTCGAAGCGGAGCTCTTCAGAGCCCTGAGCAAGGAGAAGATGATGGGAATGCTCCAGCTTTCGGGACTCCCCCAAGACTTCTACTTCAGGATGAGGAGAAGGCTCAGCTTCCTCACGCAAGCCCTTTCAGAGGGAAAGGCCAAGCGGGAAGAGGTCGACAGGCTCAGGGCCGGGAGCTATGACCTGATCGGAATGAGGCTGAGCAAGCTGCTTTCGCTATCGAGCTCGTCGAGTCAGGGCTCCTCCCTGGCCGACCGGCTCACGCCCGAAGAGGACGCCTTCTTCTCGGTTTCGCAGTCTCTCTCAAAGGAGTGGCGGGCGGCACTGCTCGGGAGCGCGACGTAGCGAGCCATGTTAGCCAGCGGCCGGCTCTCGGAGATGTTCGAGGACTTCCTGAAGACCGTCACCGACAGGTCCGGGAACCCAATCTACAGGGCCAAGATATCCGAGCTGATCTCGAACGAGGGCAAGTCCTTGACAGTCGATTTTGGTGACCTCCTGAAGTATGACGATGACCTCGCGAACGCACTTCTGCTGAGGCCCGATTCAGCGCTGGCCTCCTTCAAGACGGCGGCGTTTGAAACGATGAGGAGCGAGAACGCGCTCTACGCTGACAGGGTAAAGAAGGCTCTCATGGTCAGAATCCGCGGGATACCCGACCAAGTCCCCCTTCGGAAGGTCGACACATCCTACCTAGACAAGATGCTGGCTGTCGCCGGGATGGTAGTCAGGAGCTCTGAGCTGAGACCGCTGATGACCTCGGCGGCTTGGATCTGCCCGAGCGGGCATCTTACCTATCAGGACCAAGATGACCTCCCGCTCAAGCGGCCCCCGAAATGCGAATTGTGCGACGAAGCAAGAAATTTCGAGCTCGACAGGAAGCAGAGCAGGTTCATCGATTTCCAGATTCTCCGAGTGCAGGAGCTGCCGGAGGAGCTTCCGCCGGGCCAGCTTCCGCAGTTCTTCGACGTCAACTTGGAGGGAGACATAGTCAACACGGCCAGGCCGGGGGACAGGGTCGTGCTTACTGGCATAGTGAGAGCCGTCCCGGACTACACCTTGGGACAGGTCAGGACCAGACTCTTCACGTCTCAGATCGACTGCAACCTAGTCGAGGTCAAGGGGAAGGGGCCGGAACAGGTCAAGCTTACGAAAGAGGACGAAGCGTTGATCAGGAGCATCGCTGCATCGCCCGACGCGTACGACAAGCTGATTGCTTCGATCGCCCCGGCGATATTGGGGCACCTTCCCGAGAAGGAGGCGATATTGCTTCTGCTAGGAGGCAGCAGCTCGACCACGCTCCCGGACGGGACCAAGCTCAGGGGAGACATCAACGTCCTTTTCGTCGGTGACCCGGGAATGGCGAAGTCTGAAATGCTAAAGTTCGCTGCACAGGTCTCCCCCAGGGGGATCTTCGCATCCGGCAGAGGGACTACCGCCGCGGGGCTCTCCGCGGCCGTCATCAGGGAGAAGAACGTCCTGATGTTGGAGGCCGGAGTCACGGTCCTCGCGGACCAGGGCATAGCGGCCATCGACGAGTTCGACAAGATGAAGCCCGAGGACAGGACCGCGCTGCACGAGCAGATGGAACAGAACACGGTAACAATAGCGAAGGGAGGAATCTACGCGACGCTCAACGCGAGGACCGCGATCCTCGCGGCGTGCAACCCAGTCCTGGGGAGGTACAACCCGTACCAGAACCTGACGGAGAACATCAGCACCCTCCCGATACCGCTGCTGACCAGGTTTGACTTGATCTTTGTGATAAGAGACCAGCCCTCGCCGGCCGAGGACGAAAAGCTGGCGGCTCACATCCTTTCAGTCCACACACGGAAGTCGTACGCCACCCCGCCCCCGGTCGAGTTCAGTCTTCTGAAGAAGTACATCGCATATGCCAAGAAGGTCACACCCACTCTAACGAAGGAGGCGATAGCCAGGCTGAAGGACTACTACCTCGAGCTGAGGAAGAGCGGAGGGGGCGAAGAGGAGGGAGAACAGATACCCGCGACGCCGAGGACCCTGGAATCGCTGATCCGGGTCGCCTCAGCGAGGGCCAGGATGCTCCTGCGGGAAGATGTCACAGAAGAGGACGCCATGGCCGCGACCGCCCTGATGAACAGGATGGTGACGGATGTACTGACGGACGCGAAGACCAAGAAGACCGATTTCGGCATCCAGCTGGGCAAGCCCGCGGGGGAGACGAGGAACTTGAGGGCCGCCATGGAGATCCTGAAGTCGCTGGAGGGAACCGAGAAGAGAGCAGTGGAGAGGAGGGTCTTCAAGGAAGAGCTGCTCAAGGCGAAGTTCGCGGACGAGGACGCCGAGAGGATAATCAGGACCATGATCAGGGAAGGTATGGTCTACGAGTCAAAGCCGGGCTTCCTCAGGAGACTCGGTGGCTAGCATCCGGGAGACAGCCCTTGAGGTTCGACGAGATCCAGCTTCCTCCCGAACTACTCGGCTATATCGAAGGAAAGGGCCTGACCGAGCTGTACCCGCCGCAGGAGGAGGCGATCAGGTCAGGACTCCTGGAGGGGAAGAGCCTAGTCGTCTCCAGTCCGACGGCCTGCTATGATGGAAGCACTGAGGTTCTGGCAAGACGAGGCTGGAAGCTATTCAAAGACACCACACCGAATGAAGAAGTGGTTTCCATGAACCCTAGAACCTTCGAGATAGAATACGTCAAGGCCGTCCACAGGACGGAGTATCTCTACCGTGGCATGATGGTCCGGGTCAGAGGTAAGGAGATTGACTTCAGGGTCACTGAGAACCACAATATGTTTGTTCGTAACGAGAAAAAACGTTCGAGTAGTCTTCCTGATGCGTCTCAGCAGCCAATTCGGCCGACGGATGAATACCAGTTTAGGCCAGCACGAGAAATCCGTCAGTCTTGGAAGTTCAAGACAGATGGGATCTGGAAGGGCCGTTCCAAGAAGTTCTTCGCACTTCCAAGCATGAGACTATGGGGGGGCAGGCTCCCTTCGTCAGGAAGGATTCTGTCAGCTAGAAAGATTCCAATGCGTGACTGGCTGAATTTCTTCGGTTGGTATGTTGCAGAAGGTAGTACTAGATTCGGTCATGGAGATTACGAAGTGACCTTGTGTCAGAGAAATGATCCTGCATCCGTTCAAGAGGCGATGAAAAGGCTAGGCCTAGGGAATGTGTACGTCACAGGAACAGATAGTCACAGACACTTCAGTATCAGTAGTCCGCAGCTCGCGCGATATCTCTCTAAATTTGGCAGGGCTCACGAGAAATTCGTTCCTGACTTCGTGAAGACCCTCCCCCCAGACGACATCAGTGTCTTCTTGGATTCGTATTATCGGGGGGACGGTAACATCGGTAGGGACAGGGTCAGTCGCATTTTCAACACGACCTCAAAGCGTTTGGCGGATGATTTGCAGGAATTGCTCCTCAAGGCGGGAACAAGCAGCTCGGTCAGATTCAAGGGCCTAACGCCCACTCACGCCATGCCGGATGGGCACCGAATTATCTCTAGGCACCCATGTTACACCGTGGCGTGCAGGCAGAGCTCGGAGCATGGTATCGATTACAGGAAGCCCAGCAGGCCTGCGTTCGAAAGTGCCGATGGGGAGATGGTCTACTGCCTGACCCTGCCCAGATACCATCTGTTGTACGTAAGGCGGAATGGAAAGGCGTTCTGGTGCGGCAACTCTGGGAAGACGCTGATTGCGATCATGGCCGCGTTTGTAAAGACCAAGCTCCAGGGAAGGAAGGTCGTCTACCTCGCCCCGCTCCGGGCTCTCGCCTCTGAGAAGTACGCCGAGTTCTCCGAGCTTGCGCGGTTCGGCATTCGGACCGTGATCTCGACCGGCGACTACGACTCGAGCGGGGAATCCCTAGGCAGAGGAGACATAATCGTGCTCACCAACGAACGCTTCGACTCCGTGATGCGCCACAGGGTGAGCTGGCTCGGCTCGGTCGGTCTGTTCATAGCAGACGAGGTCCACCTGGCCGGGAACGACTCGAGGGGCCCGACCCTGGAGATGATCCTGACCACGATCATGCACCTGGGGCTGGACGTACAGATGCTCTCGCTTTCGGCCACGATCAGCAACTCGAGCACGATCGGGGATTGGCTACGCTCGAAGGTGGTGAAGCTCGACTGGAGGCCCGTCCCCCTGAGGGAAGCGGTCTACGATTACGGTAGGATCGTGTTCACTGACGGCGAGGCGAGGCCGATCCCAAGGTCTACCTACGGAGCCCCCATCGACGTCGCAGTGGACGTCCTGAAGGCCGGCGGGCAGGCGCTGATCTTCGCGAACACGCGGAGGAGGGCCGTCAGTCTGGCGACCAAGGCGGCCGAGCTGACGCAGAGGTATCTGAGCGAGCAGGAGAAGAAGGCAGTCTCCGAGGCGGCAAGGAGGATTCTTACGTCCGGGGAGGAGACGAGCTTGAGCAGCCTCCTCGCCGAGACAGTGGCGAAGGGTTCGGCCTTCCACCATGCCGGGCTCGACGCGGAGCACAGGCGCATCGTCGAGGAGTACTACAGGGCGAGGGCGATCAAAATCCTCGCGGCGACTCCGACGCTTGCCGCCGGCGTGAACATCCCGGCGAGGAGGGTGGTGGTCGCAGACATGACCAGGTACGATGCGGAGCGCGGGGGAAACACCGAGATCTCGGTCCTGGAATACAGGCAGATGGCCGGGAGAGCAGGAAGGCCCCAGTACGATGATTATGGCGAGACCGTCATCATCCCCCCGCCGTCGCAGCCGTCGGCGACTGTCCTTGAGCACTATGCGAAGGACCCGCCGGAGCCCATAGAATCGATGCTCTCGGAGGAGGGGGCGATGCGCTTTCACACGCTAGCCGCGGTGGCGACAGGCACGGGTCTTTCGAGGGGGGACATCGACGGCCTCTTCGGAAGGACGCTGCTCGCGATCCAGGCAGGAACGGAGAAGGTGGGGAGGCTGACTGACGGAGCGTTGGGATACCTGCACGCCGAGAGGCTCGTGGAGACCAGAGGGAGCCTCTTCTACGCGACAGACTTCGGGAGGAGGGTATCGATGCTCTACATCGACCCAGCCACAGGGGTCCTGTTCAGGGGAGCTCTGAAAGGCGGCGAGCCCGGAAGGAGCTATACCGCGGGACTGCTTCACCTGGTTGCGCGGAGCCCTGACTTCGCTCCAAAGTTCCCGCTCCGGAGCAAAGACTACGACATGGCGAGCGCGTTCATGGAGGAGCATGGGTCCGAACTCCTGGAGCGTCCGAGCCCCCGCTCGTTCTCCGACTACGACCAGACCCTCCAGGAGATGCGGACCGTGATGGCGCTCTACGGATGGATCGACGAGTGGCGAGAGGAGCAGCTCCTCTCGAAGCTGGGGGTCGAGCCCGGAGACATGCACAGGGCGGTGGACAACGCTGAGTGGCTGCTCCATGGTCTGGAGGAGTTGGCGAAGCTCTTCAAGAGGCCCGAGATAGTGAGACAGGCCGAGTTGCTCAGGCTCAGGGTGGAGGCCGGGGTCAGCGAGGAGCTGGTCGAGCTGACGACCTTAGAGGGGGTGGGGAGGGTGAGGGCCAGAGCTCTCTACACTGCCGGATTCAGGACGCTTGAGGACATGAAGGAGGCTCCCGCCGAGAAGCTCGCTGCTGTGGACAAGGTCGGGACGACCGTCGCGAAGAGAATCAAGGAACAGGTGGCCAGGTTCTGATGGAGCGCCCAGGGACATTCGAAGATTCTGGGAGGAGGCTGGCTCGTGCGATAGATGCCTCCGTGGCAGGCATGGTCAAAGGGCGTTCCAGGGTCGCCGTCGCCTTCTCTGGAGGCCTCGACAGTTCGATAATAGCCTCGTGCGCCATGAGGCTGACGGAGGTCGTGGCCTACAGCGCCTTCGCCGAGGAGGCCCTTGACAGCCGCAGCGCAAGCCGGGGAGCCGCCATCTTGGGAGTCGAGATGGTAGCCACGAAGCTCACTCGCGAGGCAGTTACAAACGAACTGAAGGAGATGGACCTCCCCCTCCAGACTTCTCTCATGGATAGAAGCCTCTGGTGCCTGTACTCGATCGTCTCCAGGAGCGCCTCAAGAGGAGGAGCGGAGGTAATTATGCTCGGACAACTCGCCGACGAGCTCTTCGGCGGATATGCAAAGTACCAAGCCACCCTGACGGACGAGGGAGAGGAGGCGGCCGCGGCCCTCATGGACCAGGACGTGAGAGAGTACCAGACAAAGGGGATGACCAGGGATGTGAACGCTTGTTCGAAGTGGCTGGAACCTTGTTTCCCGTTCGCCGAGAAGGAGGTCGTCGGCCTAGGAAGATCAATCCCCGTTTCTTTCAAGATCAGAGGGGGCGTCCGGAAGGCTGTCCTCAGGGAGGCCGCGGTCGTCTTGGGGGTCCCCGGAGAGCTGGTGAACGCGCCCAAGAAAGCAGCCCAGTACAGTTCGGGGATTCAGAGAATCGCCAGATAGCTCACGCTTTTAACGCCCCTTCTGGAAAGGCTCTTCATGATTCCTTCACCTCAGCCCAAGGGAAAGCTAGTTGGGTTCAAGACGCTTCAGGAGAGATTCAGCTACTACGCGCTGGATGACGGGACCGTCCTGGGCGTGAAGCCGTCGGTCGTAAAGGTGTACAGGCTCCAGAATTCCGACAACAGCCTGGCATTGTCTCCGGACGGAACTCCCGCGTACTTCTACCAGACTCAGAACATCACCCAGGTGCTCAAGCCCGAGGAGTACAGATCGTTCAAGGGCGACGACATCGCCGAATGAGTAGGCCCTACCTAGCCTCCGAAGACTCTGCACTGCTCAAAGGGGTCCTGAAGACCTATTCAGGCGGAAGCGCCCTCGAAATCGGCGCGGGGAACTGTGGCAATCTAATCGTGCTTGCTCAGAGCTTCGAGACTGCGGTCGGAACAGACATAGTCATGCCTGGAATGACTGACTGGAGAGATTCGGGTGCAGACTTTCTGATGGCCGACGGGGCGTCTTGCCTTCGGTTGGGCTCCTTTGATCTGGTCACATTCAACCCTCCCTACCTCCCCGTCGAAGTCGCGGAAGACCCCTCCACCGAGGGCGGTGCCGCCTTGGAAGTGCCAATGAGGTTCCTCCGAGATGCCCTGCGGGCGGTCAAGCTGACCGGAAGAATCGTCATACTCCTAAACGACCAAGCCATCATCGGAGAGTTCGAGGCCGAATGCTCGCGCCATGGGTTCAGGCTGGCGAAGGTCGCGACGAAACACCTGTTCTTTGAGGACCTGTCAGTGTACGAAGCGTCTGCCTTGTAGCGGAGAGCAAGGCTGATGCCTCTACCCGCCTAGCAGGAGAGTCTAGGGAAGCAGTCCGCTCTCGCAGGCGAGTCGTGCCCGAAGGCCTTCGCATTCATGTTCGAGTTCACAGCCCTTGAAGCTGTGGATGACGATTAGGGGCGCCCAGGGTCAATGGAGCTCCCAAGAGATTAGGGGAGGCTGGTTCAGAAGTGCATTCTCAAGAGTGGGAATTGTATTGTCGCGTTAAATAGGGAGGTACTACCCTAACATATTCGGGAGCATGCTAAGGCAAGTCTCGTTGGAAGTCAGAGCGGAGAACGGGCTGCAAGACGCGGCAAGAGAGTTCGGAACCAAGGTCAACGTCATAGACTGTAAGCCGTTCAACAAGAAGGGGATGACCCTGCTCCTGGAAATGAAGGGTGAACCCGAAGCTGTGAGGAAGACTGTCTCAGCAATCCGAAAGCAGGAAGGAGTCAGGCAGGCCGTGGAAGGGGACGACGGTGGCGAGACGCTTCCGTTGTTGCTGGTGCTTGACAGACCCAGTATCTGCCGGGCATCGAGCGACTCTGCGATAATCTGTCTAGACTGTCCGCTCAACGCTGAGGACCAGCCCGCATCGTGGCGGTTCATCGTGAGGAGAACCAACGACCTGAGACAGATTCTGTCCAAACTGAGTCATGACGGCGTCGAGACGCGGATCGAAGACGTTTCGCCGCTGGATCAGAAGGCCACCCTGACGGGACGACAGAAAGAGATCATTGCGACAGCCGTTGCGCAGGGGTACTTCGAATTTCCCCGGAAGATCAGTCTGACGAACCTCAGCCAACTCGTGGGAATCAAGCCGTCTACCCTGAGTGAGATTCTCCGCAGCGCGGAGCGGCGCATCATGGAGAACGCGGTCGGCGTTCCCTTCCCTGAAGATTAGCCCGCGTCGTGTGTTCCTAGAGCAACCGCTCGTCGAACCTCCTACCAAACGCCCTAAGGGCTACTGCCTGTTCAGTACTGCAGATTCTGCGCTCAGAGATACGCTAGAAGACAGACACGACATCCTTGGCTCGCTGCTGACCGGTGGGTTTGTGTCAAAAACTGAAAGTTGTCTCCTACGGGCTAGCGGATGATAGGCAAGAGGGCCAGGTGGGAATCGCTTAGTTTCCGAGCGAATCCTGACACCAAGAAACCCCTGCCAACCGTGGCGGGACAGTTTCTGACAAGAGGAGAGAAATGCGAAACTTTCAGTATGGATCATGGCTTCACAATCGTCATAAGGACAATTCGCGCTAACTGCATCCTATGCTTAAGGAAGAAGTCCCCTGCAAGCACTGCAGAGACAATCTCCATCGCATCTGTGATACGCCGACCCCAATACCAACCATTCTAGCTTTTGTACGCGGACCGAAGAAATCAATGCCTGAGACGTTTACCTGCTGCGACAGGAAGGAGTTCTGGACGCAGCCGGTCTACTAGTGACACACACAAACGGGTAACCGCGGAGAGTCCTCAACAGAAAAGATCGCATATGGAATCTGCTCACCTCATGATTTCGGCGTTCCTTGACAGCCTAGGACCAGCGAAGATTTAGGAGATTCTGAACCCTATAGCCTGGCGATAAGGTCCCGAATGAGTTCCTGGTCTTCCTCGGGGAAGCTCTCTCCATCGATGCGCTTCATGCCAAGGGCGAGTTTGTGCTCGTAGTTGTGAAAGTCAGTCACTCGTTATGGGTGGTGTCGGAGGCCATAACTGCAGCGTCGGGGCGCCTAGTCGGGGAAAAGGCGCCCTGGCCGGGATTTTCGTCTTGGAATTTCGAACCCGGGTCACGACCGTGACAGGGTCGCATACTGACCTCTATACTACCAGGGCGTCTGAGAACCCTGTTCTTTGACAGTTATTTAATCTGCGAGGAAACGTATGACACCCCTCAGATCTTCATGAGGAAGTTCTCAGGGTGGTCGAGAGGCGTCGCAGGTCGCCTGTGGCTCGAGCAGCACCCGCCGAGGTGCCGCTTGTGGGTCTTGCCACCGAACAGCTTGCCGGACTTCGTGCAAAGAGGCATTGAGCCGATTCTCTTCTGCCGGCAGTCACGCGTTGCGGGCCTTCATTAGAATGATTCACAAAGGTGGCCCTCGTGGTCCAGAGGGATGCTTCGGATCTGCGTCCTATCTCACGCTGGAGGAAGAGCGTCTTCCTTCCCGTCGAGCATCTTCATGTAGTAGCGTCCCGAAGTCCTCCTTGTGTAGTAATAGTCGTAGAGAGAAACGTGTTTCGGCCTGAGGCTCATTAGATACTCGTGGATTCTTTGGGCTGCCTCTCTCCCTTTGTCCATCGCCTTTACGACTAAGCTTTCCCCGGTGACAACATCGCCGGCGGCAAAGACACCCGGCATTGACGTCTGATAATCGTCGTCAATTGCTATGGCGCTCTTCGGTCCGACCTTGAGCCCAGCCTGCTTCTGGATGAAGGAGTTGGGGCCCCTCCCAATCGCCACGATTACCGAATCGCACTTCAACTCGACCTCCTCCCCCGTTGGCTCCGGGCTCCGTCTGCCGCTCGCGTCCACAGCCCCGAGCTTCATGACCGTCATGGTTGCGCTTGAGAGCGTCCCGCCTGAGCCGTTGTAGGACTTCGGAGCCATCAGAAACTTCAGCCGCAGACCCTCCTCCTTCCCCTCATCGATGAGGATGGGGTCGACGGGCATCTCAACCTCGGTCCTCCTGTAGACTATCGTTACGTTCCCCTCCGTCAGCCTCAGGGCCGTCCTCGCGCAGTCGAGGGCGCTGTCACCTCCACCTATGACGAAGATATCCTTGCCAAGTTTGTATTTCGGGTCCGCCAGATAAGCGTCCACACCCCTACTGAAGACGTCCTCTAGGAATTTGTAACCATCGTAGACGCCCTTTAGATGGGAACCAGGAGTGTCGAACTTGGAGACGTCTTTGGCCCCCGTGGCCAGCATCACGGCGTCATACTCTGACCTGAGGTCGGCGAGGCTGACTTCTCTGCCCACCTTGATGCCTTTCTTTGCTTCGATGCCCATCTCAAGGATTCGCTCTACTTCGTACTGCAGAACGTCTTTGGGCAGGTGATAGTCAGGTATGCCGTACCAAGCCGTCCCACCGAGGAACGGTAGCTCTTCGTAGATTGTAACGGAGTGACCGTACCTCTTCAGCAGTTCAGCCGCCGCCAAGCCTGCTGGGCCGCCACCGACGACAGCCACGCGCTTCCCAGTATCCTTGGCTACGCTGGGGTCAGGTTGTCTTGCCTGCGTCCGCTCCCAATCGGCAACGAACCTCTGGATCATGCCCGAGGCGACGGGTTGTCCCTGGGTCCCAACCACGCAAGCGGCTTCGCACAGGCTGTCGAGTTGAGGACAGCACCTAGCGGTCGTTCCTGGAAGGGCGTTTGTCTCCCTGACTCGGCGGTAGGCCGTAGCGAAATTACCCCTCGCCACCGCCTCGCACATACCTCTGATGTCGGTCTGAACCGGGCAGATGTCTATGCAAGCGGGATTGCCACAGGTGACGCACCTGTCTGCTTCCGCCATCGCTTCTTCCATCGTGTACGGAAGCTGCACTTCCGAGAAGTTGCCCTTCCTCGCCTCAGGCTTCGACTTCGGGAATGGGAACTCCACTGCTCGGTTTGTCTTGAGGGACATTGTCTCTTCTGGGTGGTCGCCTTTGCGTTCCACTTTTAAGCAAATGAGACGATTCTCAATGTTGGAATCGGAGCCGGGAGAGGGGAAAGCATTGGGCTCGGCGATAACATGCCGTTCCTGCTGCGAGTCTGGAGTGATTTATGAATACTCCCTTGAACCACTAAGACTTTATCGGCAGGGCGTCTCATCGCCTTAGTGTGAGGTAACTGGTCACGGCAAGAATTGTGCTCGTGTCGGACACGACGCTAAACCGGCAGTATAGCAATTTCCCGCTACTTGACTTCCTGCCCTGCGCTCCCTCCGGCCAAATCCCGCAGGCTCTCTGGGAGTTCTTGAAAGGGAGGCCCCCGCGGGCGGTTGGAGGTCGGGCTTCCATCGCCCCCTACGCCCTCAGGAAGCTCGAATCGGCGCTCCTGGCACAACACAAGCCCGAGGAGATCGTCGTGGCCCACGAGAATCACCTCAAGGAGACAGTTGGCGAGGATACGGAAGTGATAGGAGTCTACACCATGGACCCCCTGGGCCTGGGGCCCCTGTCGATGAGCTACTCTATCCTGTTCTCTGACGTATCGAAGTCTTGGGTCAGGCTGGAGTTCGAGTCCCTGATGGCGAGGCTCAACAGGGCCAGGGCCGGCAAGAAGGCCAAACTCGTCGTCGGCGGTCCCGGCGTATGGGAGCTGACGGCCCTCCCTGAACAAATGGAGGCACTCGGAATCGACCTTGCCTTCCAGGGCGAGGCAGACGACATTGCCAACGAGCTGTTCGAGGACTTCTCGACGGGAGCAGTCCACGGGAGCGAGTATTTCCAAGGGTTCTCGAGCTTCGGAGACGACTTCAGGCGGAACTGGGTCTCGCACTCAAGATTCGTGTCGCGCAAGCTGGGGCAGAAGCAGTTCCCGAATCTAGACGAGATACCGTTAATCAAGGGGCCCACGGTGAAGGGATTTGTCGAGGTGATGAGGGGTTGCGGAATAGGTTGCGATTTTTGCGAAGTGACACTCAGACCACTCCGATACTATACCACGGAGATGGTGAAGAGCGAGGTGGCGGTCAACGTAGCGGCCGGCATCACAAACGCTTGGGTGCACAGCGACGAGATCTTCGCCTACAAGCACGAAGCACACTTCGTCCCCAACCAGGATGCCATCGAGGAGCTTTTCAGGGCGATAATGTCCGTAGACGGGCTTGTGTCAGCCAACCCAACACACGGGCGGATTTCCATCCCGGCGGCATATCCAGAGCTTCCGCGGGCCATCAGTGATATCGTCAGGGCGGGCCCCAACCACTGGGTGGGAGTCCAGGCGGGCATAGAGACCGGGAGTGAAAGGCTGGCCACAATCCACATGCCGAACAAGACCCTCCCGCTAAGGATCGGAGCTGACGGAGAGTGGCAGGAGATAGTTCTCAAGGGGTTGGTGAACCTCAACAGGGCCTACTGGAGGCCAGCGTTTACGATACAGGTGGGCCAGATGGATGAGACGTCGGAGGATAACTGGGAGACTGTCAGGCTGGTCAACAGGATGGGCGCGTTGAAGGTAGGCGGCAGGCCTGCCGAGTTCACGATCACGCCGATGCAGAACATACCTCTAGGAACAATCAAGGGCAGGGGAGTCAGTCATCATACGCTGGACGCTTCTCAACTAGCGGTCTACTACGCATGCTATGCCCAACTGATGAGGACAACCGCGAGGAACGCGCTGAAGGACAGCCATGGGAGTCCCTTGAAACGAGCGGCTGTGGCTACGGCTCTCCGTCTCGGCAGCTGGCGCCTGCTTGGGCTCATCGAGAACATCTGCAAGAGGCGGGGAGTGGACTTGGAGAAAGTAAGACGGCACGGCCTGGAGCAGCGAGAGAGCATCCGGCTGAATGCCAGCTGACCGAGCAAAGAATTCAATCCATCAGGAAGTATCTTGTCATTCAAACGAGTGTCGAGCTCACATCCCGAACGTTGTAGGGTTTGGGTCTCGAGCGCCACAATCGCTCGGACCTGAGCCTTTTCCGATAGGACAAGTTCGATTCGGATTTGTTTCTCTGCGGGCCCGACGGGAATCGAACCCGTTTCGGGGGTGTTGCCTGACCCTCGGGTTAAAAGCCCGATGCTCTACCTGAGTGCTCTCCTGCTGGAACTAAGCTACGGGCCCGCGTCACTGCTCGCGACATTACGGGTATTTGACTCTGAAAGAAGCCCTCACCCGAGAAGCGAGCGAGCAAGAGAAAGGCTCTGTCTCATGCCTTTCAGGTCGTCATAGGGTGTCTCCATAATCAGGGGTCTTTCGGCAACCCCCTTGTATTGAAGGAAGGCATTCATCCCCTTCATTCCAATCTTGCCTTTCCCGATGTTCTCATGCCTATCGAGATTGCTACCCAAGGCGCCCTTCGAATCGTTCAGATGGACCACCTTAATGCGTTCGTAACCCACGGAGTCTTTGAAGATGGCCATCGACTGACGTACCGACTCCGGTCCCGAGAGGTCGAACCCTGAGGCGAAAGCGTGGCAGGTGTCTAGACAAACTCCAACCCTCTCTCCCTTCTTCACCCGGTCTAGGATGAGCCTCAGTTCTTCGAACCTTGAGCCGACGCTGTTCTTCTGACCCGCCATGTTCTCGAGCAGGATGATAGCGCTCCCGTCACTTGAAGCGAGTGCATGATTGACCGCATCGGAGACGTTCTTCACACCGAGCATGGCCCCGCCGCCCAGGTGGCTCCCCAAGTGCGTCACTAGGTAGTCGATTCCGAGGGCGTCGCATCTCTTCACTTCCTCATTGAGTGAAAGCCTGCTCGTCTTCATCGTCACCTTCTCTGGTGAAGCCAGGTTGGGAAGATATGGCATGTGAGCGACCAGGAATCTGAATCCCAACCTCTTCCTTTTGTCCCGGAATGTCTCAGTTTGATCCTTCTCCAAGGGCTTGAACCTCCAGGTGCGTGGGTTCCTGGTGAAGATCTGGAAAGTCGTGCACCCGATTTCCTGGGCCCTGTCGAAGGCGAGGTCGAGAGACCTCTCTATCGATATGTGGAACCCTATGAGCGGCTCGCGTGGCATCCTAGGGAAAATGGACAGAGAGTGGGTTTATGGGCGTTTCCAACCGTAACCCACACTCTTCTTTTTCTCTTCTTTTTCTCTTCTTCTCGCTTAGCGCTTCTTTGTCTTGGGCTTCAGTGCTGCCTTGGAAGCCCCGCTGCTCCTGACTGGAGCAGTCCTGCGCCTGTATGTCCGGGTCGGCTTCTTAGAGATGGAGGGCGCTCCGAAGGATGAGGTTGATGGCGCGGTGTACTGGACTGGGGCAGGCGTCGGCTGTACGGTCTCGTAGATTGCCTGGACTGGAGACGGAGCAGGCTCAGCCACGGTCGTTGCCACCGCAGCCGGAACCCCCACTGCCTGCTCCGTCGTCGGAGTGTAAGACTCGGGTGCCTTCACCGAATCGATGGATCCTCTCTTCTTCGGGTGTCCCAAGTAGCCCTTTGGTGCAGCGTATAGCACCGCCACGACGCCAACGAAGGCGCCAAGCAAGACAGTCGTTAATTCAAGGACCATTGTCAATGTTGATACACTCTCTAAGGGCTCTTCTAAGCCAAAGTCAAACATGATACACAAACGCATCAGGTTCTATGAACCAGTCGCGCATCCCCGCCCAGTCAGAATCCGACGGCGAGCTGGCCTCGACTCCTGGAGATTGCTTTTATATTTGAGATACCCTATTGTCTGGGACTGCCATGATGCAGGTCCAGTACGAGAAAATCTGCAGCGAAATGTACAAGTTCGACAGGCGCATCAGGTATGCGGTAATTCTCGATGAGACAGGGAGGCAGATTGCCGGAGGTATGCGCAGGGGGATACCTTCTCTGGAGCCTCAGAGCGAGGACCTACGGCTGATTGCGAACATTACGATTCAGCTGAGCACAGACAAGACCTGGGACAGGTACTTCGGGCGGAGCCAATATACGTTCATCAAGAGAGAGAAGGTCAGTATTCTTACCTTCACCATCGGGAACAAGCTGCTCATGGTCTCGACCGAGCCGGACTTCACTCTTCAGCAGGCGCAGGAACTCCGGAACCAGATAGTAACGAACCACGCGACAGAATTCGGATAAAGGGGCTGAGTTAGGTCAGTTAAGACCTAGCTCAGGGAATTTCGCCTTAGGGAGACCCAATTCGCCCTGGAGAGTTCTGATGCGTTCGGCATACTTCTTCATATCCGCCGTGCTCTTCTGAACCTTAGCGACCTTGTAGCCTCTCCAGGCTTTCTTTAGGGCGCCCCATGTCTGACCTTTGCTGTATTGCGACGTGTATATTCGCCTGAGAGAGGTTCTGCTCTCATGATATTTAAGGTTCTGCGCTAAGGGATTCTATAAAGTCTTTTGCATGGAAAGTTACGAAGGTGAGATGATGATGACGCTGTCGCCTCGCACCAGTAGTACGCCAAGGGGTTGAGCCTTGTTGTCGGTTGAAATCTCCTCCGCACTGCTTAGCGTGACGTTCATGCGCTTGTCCACATCCTCAAGCTTTCCACGTATCGTCCTTCCATCCTTGAGCTTCAAGAATATGGCTTTCCCCTTGTCATGTTCTAATTCTTCCACCGCAACGTCGTCTATCTCCATCACCACGTCCTCGCGGACATTAAGCAATAAACGTTCGATTCCTGACCAAAGCGAATTCTGTTGCGCCTTTTGCACGGCTAAGGAACCGCGAGAGTGGCGATTCTCTCAAATGGGACTTCCTTCTTGTCCTTCGGGAGCGGGGTGATGTGTCTGCACCGCTTGCATCTTGGATTCTTGCCTGTCAGAGAAGAGACAATCAGCTCGGAAATCTTGGTCTTACACCTAGCTTCAAGGTTTCCGCAACGTGAGCATTTGAATGGGAGGTACATGACATCGGGGTTCTCCACCGACAGTTTGAAGAACTCAGGAGATTTGTTGCCATCTATGATTTCTTCCAAGATGAGTAGTTGGAAGACATACTTCATGTTGAGTTTGACAGCAATGAGTCGTCTTGGTTCATCGTTGAGAAAACCTCTTGGACTACTCTCAGGAAGAACCCGTCTTAAGAATCGATTTCAGTCGCGGCGAACATCCCGCCGAGCCAAGGGCCGGCGATTCCTTTCTCGAAGGCGGTCTCAACTGACCTTCTCAACATGTCCATCGCAACATCTTCCCTGCCCTTCTCGATGAGGACTGAATAGACCCGTTGGCTGAACTTATGGAAGGCCGAGGCCGCAGGCATGTTCTCGATTAGCTCCTTCAGGAGTTTCTTTCTATCGAGCCCAGACCCATGTTCGCTGTCCAAGTCCAGAACCAAAGCGACCATCCTGCCTTCGTAGGTCAGTTCATACTGGGTGGAGATTTGGTTCGTCTTCTCGATTTTGTGAAGGTCTAGAATCTTGAGCCGTCGGAAGTCTCGACAATACCGAAGGATGCTTGCAGGGTCTAGATCGGTTTCCTTGTTCAGAGCATAGCGGTTGAGGCTTATCGGACTTGGCAAGCGCCAGAATCAGTTTCCTAGTTCCTACCATCTCTTTTGTCGGCTTTCCTGTCTTTCTCTCGAAGTGATAGAACGGCGGAGGAGGCGCTCTCTCCCCTTCTCCCCCTTCGGCGCGCGCGCTCGTGCAAAAGACTCTACAGAATCGCGCTAAGGACGCACTTCAAACGGGACCGCATTCCCGTTGTAGTCAAAGACCCCCACGTGCGACGAGTCGCCGTAGGGATATCCCATTATCACCATGATCTTTCCGGTTGAATGGAGCTTGTCCTCGGGTGAGGGGTTGGCGTTCCCGGAGGGGTGAGAATGAGCGACTCCCATGTACGACATGTCCACTGGGAGCATGAACCAGTTGAAGGATGAAAAGGAATGAGCGTGCACTGCTGCCGGAGGGACCATCACGCTCGTCACTTCGACCACGCCCTTCTTCGACTTTCCCCGGAGGATCAGGATCCCCTCGTTCGGATAGGCCATCCGCGAGTAGGTCAGGAGGCTGTCCATAACGTGAGACGCGAAGATCACTTTCTGGACGGGCAAATTTCGCACCTATCTTAGAAACTTGACGGAGTCTCCTATACCTCTGTTTCTCACAGGGTTGTCAGGAGGGTTGCATTCGGGATGAGACTGGACACCATGGGCCCCGTTTTCGGTAAGGGACTTCCTCAGCTCTTCGAAACGCTCAGTGATTGGGTAGTTGTTGACCGCCAGAACTCTGACCAAGAACGGAGACAACCGAACGTGTCTAGATTTTAACTTTCGGAGAAGAGTCATCCGGCGCGTCGGGAAGTCCGGCAGAGGAGGAATCTGCACCTCCGGACATCCCGAGGCTCCAATCAGGTAAGTCAGAGAAAAGGGTTTAAATGTAGAGCCGAGGGCGTCGGATAAAAGGAGTTAAGAAAAAGAGAATGTTTGCACCTTCGGCAGGTTATGACAGGGCTATCACCATATTCTCGCCCGACGGGCGCCTGTACCAGGTTGAATACGCCCTCGAGACGGTGAGACGCGGAAGCCTCGCGGTCGGCATCAGGACCAAGGAAGGGATTGTGCTGGCTGTGGAGGAGAAGGGCCGGAAGCTCCAGAGCGATGACTCCGTGATCAAAATGTTCCAGATCGACGATCACGTAGGGGCGGTTGGAGCCGGATACATCCCTGATGCGCGCATACAGGTCGACAGTGCGAGGATCATGGCTCAGAGCAACAGAATGATTTACGACGAGCCAGTCGACGTCGAGGCAATAGCTAAGCGAATCGCCGACATGAATCAACAGTACACTCAGTACGCCGGCGTAAGACCCTTCGGAGTCTCCCTCATCATCGCGGGGGTCGACGAGAACAACGGGCCAGTGGTCTTTCTGGCAGACCCTACGGGGACCTACTCGGGCTTCCACGCGATTGCGATCGGGCAGGGGAGCGATCAAGTCAACGACTACCTCGAGAAGAACTATACTGCTGATCTATCTCTCGACGCAGCAGCCACGCTGGCCATCGAATGCATCTACCTCGTGAGCGAGGACAAGTCGGGTACCGCGCACATCAAGGTCGCGGTAGTAGACGCTGAGTCCAAGAAGATGAGGAGGCTCACAGAGGAGGAGGTCGGCAAGAATGCCTCGAGTGCAAGAACGAAGTCGGAGAAGCCCTCTCCAAAGAGCTCCTAGGTAACAGCGTTCGCGTTTGAGCGGTTCCTTCGGGCATGGGGGCGGGGAGTTCAAGCCGAGGACGAGAGAACAGTCAAAGTTCACCACCGTCCATCTGACGCTGGAGGGGGAGCATTTTGAGATACTCGTCAATCCAGACTCGGCGCTGAGCTTCAAACAGGGGAGAAACGTGGAACCGTCCCAGATCATCGCCGTCGACGAGGTGTACGCGGACTCCACGAAGGGCCTCAGAGCCAACAGCGAGAAGCTGAAGAAATACTTCGGCACAGACGATCACGCAAAAGCGGCGCTGGAGGTGCTCAGGCGCGGCGAGCTGAACCTGACCCAGGAGCAGAGGAAGAGACTCACCGAAGAGAAGAGGAAGGCAGTGGTGGCGATGATCTCGAAGAACTTCGTCGACCCCAAGACTACGCTTCCTCACCCTCCGCTCAGGATCGAGCAGGCGATGCAGGATGTCAGGGTGTCAATAGACCCGTTCCGGGACGTGAACGAACAGATGAAACTGGTAGTCGAACAGTTGAGAGTGATCCTGCCCCTGAAGTCTGAGAAGGTGAAGCTCCAGGTGAAGGTCGCAGCCCAGTATGCGGGGCAGACCATAGGGATACTGAAGAACTTTGGAGACATCCTGAAGGAGGACTGGGGCGCCGACGGCGCGCTTGCTGCAATAGTAGAAATACCAGCTGGCGGACAGCCTGGCCTGCTGGACCGCCTCGGTTCCACGACGAAAGGAGCGGCGCAGGTTTCAGTGGTGAGATAGCGATTTGCCAATGGTAGAGAGGAAGCAGGTGATTCCCGGAGACGTGATAACCAGAGGGAACTATCGCTACGGAAGCTACATCGAGAAGAGAGGTGACGAATATGTGGCGCTCAGGGTGGGACTCGCCGAGGTGAGCCACGAAGGCGTCAAGCTCAACCCGCTCACAGGACCCTACCTCCCCAGGGCCGATGACCAAGTGATCGGAAAGGTGATCGACATGAACGGCTTCGGATGGGTGGTCGACATCAACTCGTGCTTCGACGGCTTCCTCCCAGCTTCTTTCGTCTTCGGTAGAGAATTCTCCCCCGCCACTCACGACCTGAGCTCGAAATTCAAGATTGGCGACGTCATAGGAGCGAGGATTGAGTCGTTCGACAGGTCCAGGGACCCCCAGCTGAGCATAAGGGGGGAGGGGTATGGGAAGATTCCGGAGGGCGAAATCATTAAGATATCACCAACAAAGGTTCCCCGGCTTATCGGGAGAAAGGGTTCGATGATCAATCTAATCAGCGAGAGGACCGGTTGTGACGTTCAAGTCGGACAGAACGGTATCATAGTGGCGGTAGGGCCGCCGGATGGGATAGTGAAGACGGCGAACGTGATCAAGATGATAGACAAGGAAGCGCACGGTGCAAGCCTGATGGGAAAGGTCGAAGAGTACCTTGGAGGGAGCAGCAGTGGAAGCTAAGCGGAAGCTTATACGCGAAGATGGAAAGAGACTCGACGGTCGGAAGTGGGACGAGCTGAGGCCGATCTCCCTGGAGGTGGGCCTGCTGAAGAACGCCGATGGTTCCGCGTACATCCAATGGGGCAAGAACAAGATCATGGCCGCGGTCTACGGTCCGAAGGAGGTCCACCCGAAGCACCAGGTCCTGCCCGACAGGGCTCTGCTTAGGACTAGGTACCACATGGCGCCGTTCTCAGTTGACGAAAGGAAGAACCCGGCGCCCTCAAGGAGGGAGATAGAGATTTCCAAGGTGATAAGGGAGGCTCTCGTTCCGGCTGTGATTGTCGAAGACTATCCCAGGACGGCGATAGAGGTCTGGGTCGAGGTGTTGCAGTCTGACGGAGGCTCACGAGTCGCCGGCATCACTGCCGCGTCGCTCGCTCTGGCCGACGCAGGCATCGACATGAGGGACCTCGTCGTCGGGTGCTCGTGCGGAATCATCGATTCACAGGTCGTCGCCGACCTGGACGACACCGAGGATAAAGAGGGGAGCGGAGATATGCCAGTCGCGATCATGCCCAACCTCAACCTGGTGACACTGCTGCAGGTAGATGGGGATTACACGAGAGAGAACTTCCAGAAAGCGTTCGAACTGGCAATCGCGAAGGGGAAGGAGGTCTACGCGATGCAGAGAGAGGCCCTGACCAAGAAGTTCTTCGAGGGCGAGGTGTCATCCTCAGAAGAAATGGAGGAGGGTGCGTAGAAGAATGTCGATGAAGAAGAACTACGTGGTGGAGACGATCAGGAAGGCACAGATGGTCGAGCTGCTCGCAAGGGGCAAGAGGCTCGACGAGAGGACCCCCGACCAGCACAGGCCGATAACGATCCAGACAGGCATAATCCAGAAGGCGAACGGTTCGGCGATCGTAACTCTAGGGAACACGGAGGTCATAGCCGGGGTCAAGGTCGCGACAGGGACCCCATTCCCAGACACTCCAAATCAGGGGCTACTTGTGGTCAACGCGGAGATACTTCCAATGGCTTCGCCTTACGCGGAGCCTGGCCCCCCTTCTGAAGACGCCATAGAACTGGCGAGGGTCGTCGACAGAGGCGTCCGGGAGTCGGAAATGGTCGACCTAAAGAAGCTCTGCATTATCGAAGGCAAAACTGTCTACACCGTGTTCGTCGACGTCAACATAATGAACGTGGATGGCAATCTCTTCGACGCGACGAGCTATGCTGTCGTCTCGGCGCTCAGGACCGCGAAGATGAAGAAATATGTCGTTGAGAACGACAAGGTCGTTGCGAAGGACGAGTTGATCCCGGTGCCTGTCGAAAGGACCCCCGTTTCGGTCACGCTGGCCAGGATTGGGAACACTCTCGTGGTCGACCCCAACTCTGAGGAGGAGGGCGCCATGGACATGAGAGTCACCATAACGACCAATGATGACGGCAACATCTGCGCGAGCCAGAAGGGAGAGGCAAGCACGATTACCCCTGCCCAGGTGCTCGAGGCCGCGGACACGTCAATCAGGGTCGGCAGGGAGATCCGTGCTCAGATACTGGAAGCGACGAAGTAATGCCACGAGCCAAGGAGAGCATCAGGGGCCTGGGAGCAAAGTACGGCGGCACGCTCAGGAAGAGGTACGCGCGGATCTTCAGGACGCTGAAGGCGGCAAGGGAGTGCCCCTCGTGCTCGAGCATGAAACTGAGGCGGGCATCGTCGGGAATCTGGAAGTGCAAGTCGTGTGGGTACACGGTAGCCGGGGGCGCATTCGACCTTAGCCCGCCGAAGTCCAGATAGGCTGATAGATTCGGTCGAGCTCAGGATTTCGTTCAGGGCAGACAGGGATACGGCCGAGGCCATCAAGCGAACAATCCCCTCAGCTGTCTTGAGGAACGGAGTTTGCATTCTGAAGATCGAAGGCGAACAGCCTGGGGACGTTGCGGACAGAGCGCGAGAGGTCCTCGAGAAGATAAGGGGCATGACCGGAACCTCGAAAGACTTTAAATGACCAGCGGGGTCGACGATTCAGGAATTGAGCCAAGCAGAGCTTCCGCCGTATATCAGAGAGCAGTTGGCGCGCTACGACCAGGTGCAACAGAATCTGCAGTCAGTGTTGATTCAGAAGCAGCAGGTCGAGATGGAGCTTGCGGAGACAGAGAAGGCGCTCGAGGAGCTCACAAAGGCCGCGGACTCGGAAAGCATCTACAAGTTCGCCGGCAACCTGCTCGTCAAGGTCGAGAAGAATGCAATGGTCAAGGAACTTAACGAGAAGAAGGAGCTCGGAAGCACGAGGAAAATGGTTCTCGCAAAGCAAGAAGGGAGATTCAGGGAGAACCTGAAAGACCTCCAAGTCAAAATCGACGGTGCCGTCAAGGGCAAACAGGCCCAAGAGCAGCCTCCCGGGGACGCCTAGGACTCTACCCTCCCTTGACCAGGGAAGAGGCGCCGGGCAGTTTCCCCTTCGTGGACCCTAAGAATCTGAGGAGCGCCGCCGTCATCTGCCACCGGAACGCAGACGCCGACGCGTACCTCTCCGCCTACGCCATCTCCTCGCTCTTGAGGAACCTCTCCCCCCTGTGCGAGGTAGATGTCGTCACTCCAGAGGGCATGACCACCCTTACCTCGAGACTGGCAAAGAAGTTCCCACACAAGGTGGTCCAGGAAAGCGATGGTGATTATGACCTATACGTGGCCGTGGACGTCGGCGACGTAGAGCTTCTGAAAGACTGGAAGGGGAAGATGGAGGCAGGCAGGGGCGTCCGGGTCCTCGTAGACCACCATCCCTATCGTGACGTAGGACTCTACGACCACGTGATAGTCGACGAGCAGGCCACTTCTGCCGCCGAAGTCGTGTTCAAGCTCTTCTCAGAATCTGAGGCCAAGATTGATCCTACAACCGCCCAAGCACTCCTCGAGGCCATAGTCTTCGACTCCTCGCACCTCGCGATAGCCAAAAGTGAGGGGCTCAGGACCGTCGTGAAGCTCCTCGACATGGGAGCTGATGTCACAGAAGCCAAGAGAGACCTGAGAGCCCAGCCGGACTACGGGGAGGTGATGGCAAAGCTGAAGGGGGCCCAGAGGCTGAAGGTCTACAGGGCTGGGGACTGGATAGCTTCGACGAGTATGATCGGTTCATTCCAGGCGCACGTTGCAAGGTCGCTAATCTCCCTCGGGGCGGACGTTGCGATCGTAGGAGGGGAATCGGAAGGAGAGGCAAGGGTCAGCATGAGGTCGACCCAGAGGTTCTCAGACGCAACGAAGGTGCAGCTGGGGACCCAGGTCGCCGAGGAGGTCGCGAAGAGCCTTGGGGGACACGGAGGGGGGCACGCGACGGCAGCTTCCTTCTCCACGGCCGCTACCGAGGACGAGGCGGTAGAAGGCTGCCTGAAGAGGCTGACCGAGCTGCTTGGCGCAGAGATTCGTGAGGTCGCCTGAGACCGCGACCTACGCCCCGTACTCTTTGGAGATCGGGTTCTTCACAAAGCCCTCGAACGACAGCCTGAACCAGGGCGTGTAAGAATCAGGATGAGCGGCGAGGTCCTTCGCGACCTCCTTGACCGTGGTCCACCTCACGGCCATTATCTCGTCCGGGTTGGGCGTCACCCTTCCGTCGAAGGTGCCGACCAGCAGCCGGCAGAACTCGTTCTCAGCATTCCTGCCCTGAGGAGCGAAATACACGAATGAATGGACGTCAGTCAGGGCGCCTACGCTGGCGTTCAACTCTTGGAGTCCCTTGCGGACTGCCGCTTGGCTGTAGGTCTCCCCAGGATAGACGTGACTTGTGAAGGAGACGTCCCAGGTTCCCGGCCATAGTAGCTTCTTCATGTTTCTCCGTTGCAACAGAAGCTTGTCTCCGTGAAAAAGGAATACGGTGTAGGCCCTGTGCCTCTTGCCATTGCCGGAGTGACAGTTCTCTCTGGTGTCGGTCCCTACTTGGTTGTCCCTCTCGTCGACGAGAACCAAGATCTCTTCTGCAGGAGAAGGCATTGCAATTAAGTTTCCATCGAGTCTAGATAAGCGAATCGCCATCAGTCACAGTCAGGACATTAGTCTCCAGTGTACACTGTTACATGGACTCGATCGCCGTCCTTCAGAGAAAGGGTCTTTCTCAGATCAAGAGGCGATATCACTTCCAGCACTGATTCACTATGGTGCGTTCTCTCGATGATCAAGGCACCGGCATCGTACTTTGACTCCACCTTCGCCCTGAAACACTTGGCAGGGCCGTAGCTCCTTCCACCGTGGCTGAATCCCGAAAGCTCGAGCGCGTCCAGGAAGTCCAGTTGCTTCCTGAGCTCAATCTCTCCCGGACCGATTGTGAGGTTCAAGGTTCCTGGGAAGGGTTCAAACCCCAGGAGCCTTACGAACTGTCGCTTGTACCCCGCGAGGGAAATGTAGTAACCACCCTCCCCCAGTCCGGTGAAGAGCGTACCATAGAAGTCCAGCACCCCGGGCTTACCCTCTATTGCGGTCTTAAGCCTCGAGTAGACAGAGACGACGCGGTCTGCACCTGCCCGGGACACGAAGACGCCAGTCCTCCTGCCGTTCCTTTTCCTCTCAATCAACCCCTCTTTCTCCAACTGCAACAGGTGCTTCGACACACCCTGTTGACTGAGGCCAAGCTCCAGCGCCAACTCTGATGTCGAGAGGTCAAGAGTCCCGTTCGCTCCACCCCGCTGGTACAGCTCGATGAGGGTCCATAGGTGAGGCGGCGTCTTCGTCATGTTACCACATTTGTGGTGTCTACCAAAGAATTATAAAGTTACCGCATTCGGGCCGAGCCATGAGCTTATCGCCGAGTCGGGTAAAGCTGAGCACCCTCTCCTTGGCGGGCGTCGCTGTCTTTGGGGCGCTCTCGGCTATCCTCACAATCCTCTCCCAGTTCTTGGGGCTGAACTTTCCGCTGGTGCCATACTTGCAGTTCGACTTCGGGGAGGTCGCGATAGTGCTGTCACTCTTCATATTCGGTCCGGTCCCCGCGCTCGTCTCATCTTCGGTCGAATTCGTCACCCTGATGGCGATAGGGCAAAACGCTCCCGTCGGGCCGGTGCTCAAGCTCTTCTCGATGGTCTCTTCGATTGCCGGCATTTGGCTGGGGATCGGCCTTGCCTCCAGCATCAGGCGGGCGAACATGCGGAACGTCTTCGGGCTCGGAACCGCCTTCGGGGCAGTGGTCAGAGCTGCCGTCATGACACTGCCGAACTACTACATTCTGGTATTCTTCTATACGATACCGACGGTCATCGGTCTCCTTTCCGGTGCCTTCAAGCTAGCAGGCATCACGCTCACCGGAACGAACGCGCTCGTGTTGGTTCTGGGGTTCACCGCACTCTTCAACGTCCTTCAGCTATTGTTGGTGATGGCGATATCCTTCACCGTGCTGAAGGTCCCGCAGGTCACCGGCCTGAAGATAGGTGGCAGGGGCCTCTGGTTGATGGCAGTCACACAAGGGCCTCCCGAAGCATCCAAGGTCGCTGTCAAGAAAGTCGTTGGATAGACGAGAAACCGCTTGGATTGGAGCGGAGTCGAACTCGAATGGGGAAAATCCTAGAAATCGAAGAACTCAGCTTCAGATATCCTGAAGCCACCAGGAAGGCAGTGGACTCTTTCACCCTCGACATAGGTGAGTCGCAGATCGTCGTGCTCGCTGGGCCCTCGGGTTGCGGAAAATCGACCCTGCTCAGGACGATCAACGGGCTTATCCCTCACATGTACACCGGAGACTACTCTGGCGATGTCCGCGTGGCTGGCTCCAGCGTGAGGACCACATCGATGCGTGACCTTGCACAGACCGTCGGCTTCCTGTTCCAGAATCCTGAGAACCAGATCTTCATGTTCACGGTGGAGAGAGACGTCGCGTTCGGCTTGGAGAACCTGGGCGTCCCCAGGCCAGAGATGAGAAAAAGGGTCGACGAGGCGATAGGCCTCCTCGGGATCGAGAACCTCTCCCAGAGGGCGCCTCACGAACTCTCCGACGGGCAGAAGCAGAGGGTCGCACTTGCGGGGGTCCTGGCCATGAGGCCCAAGTTGATCATATTGGACGAACCGACATCCCTTCTTGACCCCAAGACTGCGATGGAGCTGGTCGACCTTGTTGCAAGGCTGAGGAAGGAGCT
The DNA here is from genome assembly GCA_050011715.1 of Nitrososphaerales archaeon. Taxonomy (GTDB): domain Archaea; phylum Thermoproteota; class Nitrososphaeria; order Nitrososphaerales; family Gagatemarchaeaceae; genus UBA183. The sequence continues at coordinate 94,213 of JBEKIO010000003.1, forward strand.
CGGCACGACCTTCGTCGTGGTCGAGCACCGGCTTGACCTGCTGGTCAGGGTGGCTGACCGGATAGTCGTGATGAACGCAGGAGCGAAGGTCCTCGACGGGACGCCGCGCGACGTTCTCTTCGGCGAAGACGCCGACGGATACGGGGTCTCCGTGCCCGCGGTGACTCGAGTGCAGAAGATGCTTGCGAAAGACGGGCTTGCGCCGGACGACAGGCTCCTCGGTGCGGCAGAGCTCGCTTCGGTCTTGGAGGGGAAGGGTGCGTGATAGAGCTCAGGGACGTGACTTTTGTCCATGAAAACGGCGTGAAGGCGCTTGACGGCATCACCCTGAAGGTGGACACAGGCGAGACGGTCGCGATCGTGGGCGAGAACGGGGCGGGCAAGACGACCCTGATCAAGCACGTGACCGGCCTTCTCAAGCCCACCTCCGGGACGGTTCTCGTGGACGGTATCGACACGCACACGACGAGCACGGCGACCCTGTCGAGGAAAGTCGGGGTCGCCTTCCAGAACCCGGACCATCAGCTCTTCTCCGAAAGCGTGAAGGAAGAGATGGCCTTCGCTCTTAGGAACTTCGGGTTCCCGCCGCATCTGGTCGAGCAGAGGGTCTCCTGGGGGCTGCAGCTCTTCGGGCTAGAAGAGTACAGGGAATCCTCGCCACTGGTCCTGAGCGGGGGCGAAAAGAAGAGGCTGACCCTCGCCTGCATTCTCGCGTGGGACCCTGAGGTAGTGATTCTGGATGAGCCAACGGTGGGCCAGGATGCGATTCAGAAGGAGAAGTTGGTGGGAACAATCAGGATGCTAGGCTCAACAGGCAAGACCGTGGTCGTAGTGTCACACGACATCGAGTTCCTTTGGCCTATTCAGCCAAGGGTCGTGGTGATGAAGTCAGGCCGCATCGTCGCCGACGGGCCGGCCCCGGAAATCATGACGAAGAAGGAAATGCTAGAGTCTGCGAGGGTGGCCCAGCCCCAGCTCGTTTCTTTCTATCAGGCGCTCGCAAGAAGGCCGGGGTCGCCTTTCGTCGATGCCCTAGAGGCGAGGCGGTGGATAGAGGGAGGCCAGCGGTAGCATGATGTGGCTCAGCGGAGGTTTCATCTTCAGGAAGGGCACCTCAAGGTATCACAGGCTGGACCCGAGGGTCAAGCTGCTGATCTCCGCCCTGATGTTCGTGACGACACTGATCGTGAGGTCTGTCTTCCAGCTCGCGATATTGCTTGCGTTCATGGTCGCGGTTGCCGCGATTGCGACCGTCCTGAGGAGGGTCGCGAGGACGATGGCCCTGACCGCGACGTTCTCCGCCTTCATATTCATCATCAACATAATCTTCACCAGGAACCTCGAAACGTCGGCGCTCTACGCCTCCAGGTTCGTGGCCATAGTTGTCTCGACGAGCCTTTTCTTCATCACCACGTCTCCGGACGAGCTCGAGCAGGTGATGAAGATGTTCAGGCTGCCCAGGGATTTGGTCTTCGCCTTCGTCACTGCGGTCAGATTCATCCCGGTGATGATGCTCGACGCGCTGCAGATAATGGATGCCCAGAAGTCGAGAGGGCTGGAGCTCGAGAAGGGGAACCTCCTGAGGAGGGTCAGGAACATGATTCCAATCCTGATCCCGCTCGTGGTCAACGCGGTCGTCAGGAGCGGGGAGCTGGCCGAGGCGATGGAGTCGAGGGCATACGGCGCAGTACCGCGACCGACGTCCCTCGCCGTGTATCGGGCCAGGACAGCTGACAGAGTGGTTGCGATCTTCGCCGTCCTGACCTTCGCGTTCGCGGCCTACTCCTTTTATTTCCTGCTGCCCACCTTTCTGCCATGATCCCCTCTCGGGTCGTTGCCGACGAGCGGGAGAAGGCAGGGGGCGTTCCGGAGGAGCTCTCGAAGCTCAACGTCAGGGTCTACTTCAGCCGGCTTCCTGTGGCCGACTACGTTCTCAACCCGGAGATAGCGGTGGAGAGGAAGTCGGTCCGCGACCTCGTCTCGTCGGTTTACGACTCTCGCCTGTTCCACCAGGCAGCGAGGATCTCGGCGTCGTATGCGAAGCCTTACCTCCTCATCGAAGGGGATTCCACGGAGGTGGAACGCCTTGCAAAGAACCTGAAATCGTTCTACGGTGCGATCGCCAACGTGACCCTCGCCTACGGATTGAGGGTCATCTATACGGCCAACGTGAAGGAGACCGCAATAGCCATAGCTGAGCTTCTCAGCCTCGCCCGCGCCAAGCCGCCCTCAACGGTGCTCGTCGCGGTCCCTCCCAAGGCGAAGAGCGTCCTGCAGCAGCAGCTCTACCTGGTCTCTTCCATGCCTGGGGTCGGCAGGAAGCTGGCAGAAAGGCTGCTGATGAAGTACGGGACCCCGCGGAGGGTCATGAGCCTGACGGCCGGAGAGCTGGCCATGACCCAGGGGATTGGCTGGAAGAGGGCAGACAAGATCAAGGAGTTGCTGGACACCAGGTTTACAAAGAGCCCTGAGACGAAAAAACAGACGAGGCTCGAAGAATGAAGATCGCGATAATCGGGGGGACCGGGAGCATGGGGAGGGGCCTCGGGGAGCGACTCGCCAAGAGCCACGAAGTGATAATCGGCTCGAGGGATCCGGCCAAGGCGAAGGCAGCCGCAGCGACAATCAAGGGCGCCAGGGGTGCAGACTACTCGACCGCAGCCAGGGAGTGCGATTCTGCGATAGTCGCGATACCGTTTTCCGCCATAGACTCGATGTCGTCTCTCGCCGACGAGCTCTCGGGTAAGCTGGTCATATCGGTAATCAACCCTATGCGGTTCGAGAACGGAATGCTGTCCTACGGACTCGAGAAAGGGTCAGCGGCCGAGATGCTGGCGGACAAGCTTCCAAAGAGTAGGGTGGCCACAGCCTTCAACAACATCCCTGCGGTGTTTTTCAAGAAGCCCGAAACATCAAGACTCGACGTCGTGGTTGCGTCCGACTCGAAGAAGACCTTCGACGACGCTGCAAGAATCGTAAAGAGCATTCCCAGTCTCAGACCGCTCTACGCCGGACCCCTCAGTGAGGCGCAGGTCGTCGAGCGCATCACCCCGCTGATACTCAACCTCGCGAAGAAGAACGGGACAAGGAGCCTCTCAATCCATTTTGTGCCTCAGAAGAAATAGCCTCCGGGAGACAAAGGGCGCTTGGGACTTTGGACCCAGTTTTCCTTGTCGGCTCTGAAGGTTTCCCTATGTAGTGAGAAGTCTGTCTCGGAGTCTGGAGTTGACGTCGAGGAGTTCAAATGCCCTGTGGAAAATCATCTCCCCGTCCCTGTACCGCTTTCCGGAAATGAACCGGCGGACGTCCGCTTCGTGGCCTATCCCGCACCGCGGAAGGACTGCGTTCAGGTAGAGGTAGAACTGCTGTGAACCGCCGTAGAGGCCCCTCAAGCGGTCGTATCGAGACTTGATCCATTCCCAGAGGGCGCCCCTTGCCCTCGGGTTTGAGGCGGCAAGCGGCAAAGCGTATCCCGTGTCGGAACGGCTGACTTCCCCACTGATAGTGAGCTCGAGGGTCCTCCTGACGAGTGCTGGGTCCTCGAAGGAAGTGAGAGCCGCATAGACCCTGGCTCGATCAGCTTCGCTCTTGGCATTCCTCACCAGCTCGAGAAGAGGCCCGAATGCCGCCTCGCCTTTAACCGCAGCATAGGCGGTTGCGATAGCTGTCTTCAGGTTCGCATCGGCCGAGGTGAATTGATCAAATCTCTGGGCGAGCTTCCGCGCGTATCTCTCATCGGTCTTGACAAGCTGGGCAGTGATCACCTCTCTCACCATTCCTAGGTTTTCGTTCTCTCCCTGCTTCCTCGCGAGACCGAGCAGGCGGACCTGAGATGTGAAGAACGCGGACCACCCATTCATTACGATGTCGGAATCGTCGGCGATCGCCCTGAGATTCACGAGATGGTCGCTGACCGCAAGAGCGAGGAGGGGATCGACGACCTTCCCGCTAAGAGCGGCGAACCTGAAGTACTGCCTAGGCAGGACCATCCCTGCCTGAAGGAAGAGGTAGAGGTCATTCAGGACGCCCGCCCTGTCGTGCGAGTGCAGCGCTGCGAAGCTCTTGGCAAGCTGATCGTACATCCGCTCGCCGTAGAGTACACTGTAGAAGCCAGTTCTGCGCGGGTTCACTAGGAGCTTCTCCGGCCTCTCGGCCTTGACCGAGGCAGACCTCCTGTCAAAGAGAAGGGACTGCCGCTTGCCGTCCGCCTGGAGGGTCAGGGGAATCGGCCAGAGCTCATCCGACTTCTTTCCGGAGAGAGAGAACTTCGACTGGCTGAAGCTCACCCCGCCCTCGGATGCCTCCACCCGGACCAGGGGGAAGCCAGGCTTGGTTATCCAAGCCCTCGCGACCCTCGTGACTGGGAGCCCCGACGCCTTTGCGAGAGATGTCCACAGGTCTGCGCCTGAGGCGTTCGAATAGCTGAACCTCTTCAGGTACGCTGAGACACCCTTCCTAAATGCCTCTTCGCCGACATATGACTCGAGCATCCTTAGCACTGACGCCCCCTTGCCGTAGCTGATTGCGTCGAAGATCGAACCGATCTCTTCCACACTCTTGACCTTGACCTGGATTGGATGAGTCTGCGAGAGGGCGTCCGCGTTGAGCGACCGGAAGGTGTCCATGCGGAGGAAGTCCCGCCAGGTGTCCCAATCGGGGTGTAGTCGGTCGAGCACCTTGGCCTCCATGAAGGTCGCAAAGCTCTCGTTGAGCCACACGTCGTCCCACCACTTCATTGTGACGAGGTCGCCGAACCATTGGTGGGCAATCTCGTGGGCCATGACCCGGGCGGCGTTCCTGCGGTCGGAGTCACTCGCGTCGCTCCGTACGATGACATAAGGTTCCCTAGAAGTAATCGCCCCCCAGTTCTCCATCGCACCCGTGTGGTACTCGGGTAGCGCCACGAGGTGCAGCTTCGAGAGTGGATACGGAATCCCGAAGTAGCCCTCGTAGTCCTTCAGAACTGCTGCAGAGGTCTCTCTGATGAACCCGGAATCCTTCCCCTGTCCCGGCCGGGACGCCGCGATGACGCTAACCTTCCCTGACATCGTGGTCGCTTCCTCGAATCTCCCTATTCCCATGAAGAACAGGTAGGTGGACATCCTGGGCGTCGGCTCGAAGGAATAACTGACCCTTCCCTTGTTTGTCTTCTTCGAGGCGACTCGCGTGTTGGAGATGACTGAAAGTCCTTCATCGGTGACGACATGAAGCCTGAAGACGGCCTTGTACGAAGGCTCGTCCACGCAGGGGAAGACCGTCCTTGCCTCCGCGGGCTCAAGATCTGTGACAAGAAGGTGTTCCTTCCCGTACTTCGACTTGTAGAGGCCGAAAATCACGTCGTCCCTGACATGCTTCGTGAACTTGACGCCCACTTCCGATTCCTTCCTCGGAACACCCGGGATTGTCAGCTTCCCCCTGACAGAGTCGTGGGAGAATCTGGACATCCTGCCGCCAATCGTCACGGCCCTGATCTTCATGCCTGCCGCGTCTAGCTTGAAGGGGCTCTTGACAGACTTCACCTTGATTACGACGGAACCCTCCACGATGGACTTCCTGAAGTCCACGTCGAGGTCGAGGTCGTAGGACTTGATCTCCAAACCGAGGTCGCGCTTCCAGGGTCGCCGGATGGCGGAAGATAAACCTGTGACCAGAGTCCACGCTATCTGCATGGTGCAGACAGAAGCGCGAAGAATGACTCACAGACAACAGTCAAGGCTGTCAGCATCCTGGTGCGAAGGATTCAATCGCTGAGAGCATGCATAATGGGTCAACGGCATCCCCTGGCCTTGTGTTTCTACTCCCTGTCGATGAACTCTTCGGCCTTTGGAGGGTCGGGCGGGAGGCCTTTGCGCTTCCTGATTTCCGTCACCAGCCCCCAAAGCATGCTCTGCGGGACTGCCTGCCAGGTCTTGAAGTAAGTGTTCCAGACGGCCTTGCCTGCCGTAGCGCCTCTCATCTTCTCACTGAGGTCGAAGGTTTCAGAGGCTGGTATCTCTCCTTCGACAACGGTCATGACCTCCCTCTGTTCTATCTTGACGAGTTTGCCCCTCTTGGAGCTGATGACTCCCGTCACTGCGCCGATAAGGTCCGTAGGCCCCTTGACCTCAATACCCAGAATCGGCTCGAGCAGGGTGGGGTTGGCTGAGAGCAGCGCCCCGAGTATCGCCCTTCTTGAGGCTGGCATCAGCTGGGCGTAGGTCCTGTGTGCGGCGTCCTCGTGGGGGACGTAGTTCGTGAGGACCACCTTGACGCCTCTGGTGAACTCGTAAGCGAGCGGCCCGTTCTTCATGATGTCGTCGAAGCCTGCCCTGATCGAGTCCATTGATTCCTGCAGGAACTGGACTCCCTTCGTCAGTTCTGTCATTATATTTCCCCTCTCGTCGATCGCCTGGAAGTTCCTCGCTTGGTCAGGGTCCCAGCCGTGGTCGCGCAGGACCTTGATGACCGCCTTTTTCTCGATGTTCTCGCTCAACGTCCCGTTGCGAATCAGCTCGATGACGTCGGGCTCAAGAGGCTCCACCTCGATGAAGATCTTGTTGTGCCTGTTCGGAGAGCGTGCCATGACGGGACCCGCCCTCGAGCGGATCGTCTCCCTGTAGTTGATGATGGGAGGCGACGTGATGATTTCTAGGCCTGCCCGCTGGATCATCGTGGTAGCGATCTCCAGGTGTAGGACTCCCATGCCCGACATCAGAGTCTCGCCGGACTCTTGGTTGATCGTGACCACGAGGTTCGGGTCTTCTATGTTGAGCCGGCGCATCACTTCGACGAGCTTCGGGAGGTCTCTCGGGTGTTTCGCCTCCACCGCGACGGTTACCACGGGCTCACTCACATAGTGGATTGACTCGAAGGGAGCGACTCCCTTCTGGCTTGAAATCGTCTCGCCGGACCTGATGTCCAAGCCAAGGAGCGCAGGGATGTTGCCGGCAGGGAGAGAATCTACGATCTCCCTCTGGAACCCCATGAATATCTGGACAGATTGGATCCGCCCCTCCCTCTTCGAGTTCAGGAGGTAGATCTCATCCCCGTTCGAGACGCTTCCGGAGAAAAGGCGTCCAGTGGCCACCAGCCCCGCGGCGGGGTCGACGACCACGTTGGTCACCATCATCACAGTCGGCCCTTTCTCGTCGCAGGCCAGCAGCGCCTTTCCTACGTCGCTGTTTAGGTCGCCTGCGGACCAGATCTTGGGGATGCGGTAGGCCTGGGCGACATGCGGAGGCGGATGGTGTCTCACCACCATTCCGAGGAGAGCTTCGTGAAGCTGGAGTTTTGCGCCCAGTTCCTGCGGCGTTTCCGTGGAATAGGCGTTGATTATGTCCTTGAACGACATTCCCACGGCCCGGGCCGTGTCGAAGTTGAAGCCCCACCTATCCTTGGAGGAACCAAAGGCCACCTGAGCGTCCTGAACCGAAACCTGCCACTTCTGCTTGTAGTCGGGCTCTGCGTAGGTCTCAATCAGCTTGTTGAACTCCTTCACGATGTTGAAGAGCCAATCCTGCATCTTCTCCGGAGAAAGTCGAAGCTCCTTGATCAGACGGTCGATCTTGTTGATGTAGATGACCGGCCGGACTCGCTCCTCGAGGGCTTGCCTGAGCACTGTGTCGGTCTGGGTCATGATGCCCTCGACGGCATCCACGACTACTATCGCTCCGTCGACCGCCCTGAGGCTGCGGGTGACTTTACCTGTGAAGTCGATGTGCCCCGGAGTGTCAATCAGGTTGATGACGTACGGCTTGCCGTCCTTCTCGTAGTACAGCGTGATGTTCGCTGCCTTGATTGTCATCTGCCGCTGCTGCTCCAGCTCCATGTAGTCTAGGGCCAGAGCCTGGCCGGCGACGCTGGGGCTCAGCATCCCGCAAGCTGCGAGAAGCGAGTCAGAGGTCGTGGTCTTCCCGTGGTCCACGTGCGCAATAATCCCTATGTTCCGAATCTGGTCCTGGTTGTGGACCAGCTTGAGAGCCTCAGTGGTGGACTTGAACTTCGGCATGAGTACCTCAGCCTTGGGCGACCTGTTGGCGTTTGGGTTAAGAAGGTTTCCGTCTCATGAAGGTTGGGACGGCATCTGATGTTCCTTGAACGGATTGAAGTTCTCCTCGTCCTCCATGCGAACTGGCGCGCCCGGGAACCAAACTCTTGATTTCTTTCGCGTTCAAGATCGTGAGACAGACCACCGTGAGGAGCGGTATGAAGCTGTAGTAGTAGGGGGGAGTCGTGAGCCCCGAATTGAGGAGCATCGTCATGAACCCAGAACCAACTCCGGGAAACAGGAATGCGAAGTTCGACGCCAAAGCGAATCCTACAGCGCTTGATGCCGCTACGCGGAGTCTTTGCCTGTTGTAAGCAAAGAAGAGCGGTACGGACATCAGGGCAAACCTAGGGTCGAACGCAGCCATTCCTAATGCCACACCGGAGAGGCGCGGCTTCCCTGCATCCCCGAGGTAGAAGGAGAGGAGCAGAAGAAACGTCTCGAGAACCTTCGACTGCCCTTCGGCCCACTGCCAATAGTAGCTGACGGAGAGTCCTGAGTTCGGGGCCGGCGAGGGCTGAAGCAAGACAACCGTTGCGACAATCAGGGTTACCGCCACCCCCTTGCTTCGCACCAGCCTGTAGGTCATGACCGCCATGAGCGGAAGCAAGAGAAGCTGTAGACCGTCAAAGACAACGATTGCGTTCTTGTAACTCAGCAACAGAAACGGAGAGACGATCAGAAGAAACGATGGGAGGTACTTGAACGACTCTGGTCTAGGCAAGATCGAAGGACCTCCGTCACTCACATTGCATGGAGTGTACACGTTCGAAGTGTCGTGAAAGAGCCTCCAAGCCCCAACATAGTAAGCCGAAAAATCCTTGGCGAGTACCTGGTTGCTGCAGCACCCTGAGTCCAGGGTAGAGATCTCAGGGTAGGCTCTTGCGAAGGTGAACAGGTTCAGCGCGATAAGGCAGAACATCGCGGCGAAAACTATCTTGTTCAAGGCTGCCTCCCTCTGGGCGTAGTGCTAGCGAGCCTCCGTGGCGTGTTCGCTGGACCATTCGACTTAAGACTTCTCAGGGCAGCCCGCTCCTATGGGTGAGCACTCGCCTCCCTTCGAAGAGTTGCAGAGTCTATCCTGCTTCAAGTCTAAATATCGTCGTATCGGCGTGCCGGCGTGAACAAGTGGCGGATAGTAGGGATACTGCTTGTACTATTAGGAGTGACAGTTCTCGCACTCATGGCAGGCTTCATCATCGCATTCATCGTGACCATCCTGAAGCTGATCGCAGTTCTCATAGGAATCGTGATGATCGCGATCGGGGTGGCTCTCCTGGTCGGGCGCCGCTGGATGCGAGGAAGAACCTGGCGATGGGGTCCCCTGACCTCGAGCACCTAGCAAATCCGGCCTTTAGTCTGCGGCTTGGAAGAGTTCCGCTCCCCTTCTGGCGACGGTGAAGAACAATGACCCGACTGAAGATGCCAGAACGAATCCTGAGATGGACAGTGATATAGTTGGACATTGGACCCTGCAGAGGCCTCGACAGTTGCAGGTTTCCTCGGATGCCGGCGACTATCTGTAGCCCTGCAGCCCGTTCCCGAACCTCTGCGCCTGTCGGGATTCTACGGGCCGGACCTGAAGTCTCCCTGTCGACCCCATCCTGTTGATGTCCAGGCCGATGCTGCCGCCGGGAGGAACCTTCGAGAGCGCGAAGAGCAGGTCTTTCGTGTGTCTGACTTCAGCACCATCAGCACCGAAGACCACGTCCCCCGACCTGAGACCGGCCAGGCTGGCCGGACTGCCGGGTGTCACCTCTGCGACAAGGAACCCAGACTCTGAACGAATGCCATACCTGCGCGCCAGTGGCGGATTGAGGTCGACGCCTGAAATCCCGATCCAGTGCCTGGTGACGCTTCCCTTCTCGAGTATCTCTTGGGCGATCCGCTTGACCGTGTTGATTGGAATCGCGAAGCCCATCCCCTGGGCGTACGGGATCATCATGGTCGTGATGCCTATCACTCTGCCGTCCAGATCTGCCAGCGGCCCTCCGCTGTTACCTGGGTTGACAGCGGCATCGGTCTGCAGGAGTCCCTCGAAAATGAAATCAGAACCCGGAAGAGGCCTCCCCTTCGCACTCAGGACGCCCGTCGAGACCGTCGGCCCACCGGGCAGAGCGAGCGCGTTTCCTATCGCAAGGACGAACTGACCCACCTTAAGTGCCTCCGAATCCCCCAGGTCGGCCGCCGGCAGGTCGTCGGCGGCAAGTCTTATGACAGCCACATCCGTCGCTTCATCTGAGCCCACCACCTCGCCGACGAAGGTCCGGCCATCCTTGAAGCCGACATGCACCTGGTTGGCTCCGTCGATGACGTGATTGTTCGTGATGATGAGTCCCTTCCTGTCAAGTACTATCCCAGACCCCTGTCCCTCAAGCGGGACCACTCCGAAGAAACGGCGTTCCAGTCTCATGCTGCTGACGCTCACTATGCTCTCGCTGACCTTCTCCACGGCCTCTGTGACGCGATTCTCGAAATCCGTAGCGACCAACCTGCCTGACTCCTTGGCCCGGTTTTCTGCGCTCCCTTTTGGACTTATCTCGATAAGGGCCGGATTGCTCATGTCAGCGTGCAAGATCCTACGCATCCTGGCAAGATAGCGAGTGATAGGCGGGCAAGGAGCCTCATGGCACAGGAATTCTGGCCCATCGTTGGCGCCGATCAGGCAGCTTCTGGAGGTTCTTCTCTCTCGTTGCGCGCCCTAGACACCCTGTAGAGCACGAACCCAACCAAGAGAGCAGCGAAGACC
>JBEKIO010000004.1:0-102818 GCA_050011715.1 Nitrososphaerales archaeon
AGCAGCAGGAACCTCTGAAGCAGCAGGAACCTCTGAAGCAGCAGGAACCTCTGAAGCAGCAGGAACCTCTGAAGCAGCAGGAACCTCTGAAGCAGCAGGAACCTCTGAAGCAGCAGGAACCTCTGAAGCAGCAGGAACCTCTGAAAGAGAATAACTACCGTGAGATCGTTTTTCATGCAGTAGACATTAGTTTGGATACGTTGGGCCCCGACGGAAAGCACGCCGTACTCAGCCTCCTTGAGAACAGGTACGGCCTTCGCGAGGGCGATATAGCGGATCATCCCAGAGGTTTCGTCGTGCTTCTTGACGCGGTCCTTGGCCCGTCCGCCCGAACTCTTGAAAGGGAGATCATTAGCAACATCAGGCTGGTCTCAGTGGCCCCCGGCGAGAACCTAGAAGCGGTCATCAGATCGCTCAAGGAACAGCGTCAGGCTGAGGCCCCTGCTGAGGCAGCCACAGAGGACCTCAGGTCCGGTGCAGCTGACCTCAACATGGTCGGATTCGGACATGGTGCCACATACCCTAAGCATAGGAATTGATTGAGAATTGACAGACTCAATCGCGTTCATCATGGTCGTGCTCGCAATCATATTCTGGATGATAGTGGTCCCCATCGCCGTTCTGATACAACGGCGACCGCACTCGCAGGCGTATTGCGTGAAGGAAAGAGCGGAGAGAGAGATCATCGGTGCTCATACCATCATCCTCAAGAACGGGAGAAGGGCGCTGCAAGGAAAGTGCAGCTCCTGCGGGACTGCTCTTTTCGTGATGAAGTCGAACGGGAACGTAGCTGTAATAGCTGGCAGGGAATGGGGAACAATGCTAAGCACACGGCTTGGAAGAATCGTACACAGGTCGCACCCGCAGGCGTATTGCGTGAAGGAAAGAGCGGAGAGAGAGATCATCGGTGCTCATACCATCATCCTCAAGAACGGGAGAAGGGCGCTGCAAGGAAAGTGCAGCTCCTGCGGGACTACACTCTTCAGGATGAAATAACAATCTGTCTATGTCTCTGTCTCACCCAGTGCCGGCTGGAGGGCGAAGACCCTTGTCACTTGGGGTTTCTCAGACTGTTGGGTCAGTTCTGAACAGAGGGAAGCATCCGGGCGCTCGAAATCCGGTCCCAGGGACTGGCACGGTATCTGCGTTTGAGCAAGGAGTTGAGACGGCTCAGGGTTGTAGACTAGTTGGTTAAGGCGAATTTGTAGCCGATAACAGGCTCAATTGAGCCAATCTATGCCTGCATGCAGGTCACGATTCCCTGTCAGGTGGCGCGCGTGCACTGCCCCCTTGAAGGTCGGAGCTTGGAGGACGATGCCCATATCTTGCTAGGGGGGACCTCCCGCCAGAGCGTGCGATGTCCCTGACTTTCACACTTCGGGTTCGGGCCAGGTTCTATCCGTTTCAGAGGTCAGAATACGCAAGACCAGTCCTATTCTCAGGGCACAAGTGAGATGATACCTCCTATGACGACCGTTATTGCTGTGTTTGGCAATGTAGGGGTAGTTGCTTATCGTCTCTACGCAAGAATCGCACGACGTTGGTAGGCGTGCCGAACGGTTGTTGGCATCCCTGACAAGCGCCACCGAAAGGCTTGGCAACGACAGACCGAGATGGGTCACCATATAGAACTCACTCACTTCTTCTGGAATCTTGGACCAACCGTTACGCTACTTCGAGGAGCGATTAGCACGCTGTTCAAGCGTGTTCTGATGGGAAGAGTGTCTGCGTCTTCGAATTACTTCCCACTTTCTTCGGCGTGCATATGTCATAGCCTATTACTTCCCTAGCGAGTATATAGGAAGTCGGACGGGGCGTCCTTGCAGAATCGCTTGATTCCAGCTTGTTTTCAACATAATAGCTTGGATTGAGTTATTTGTCAATGGGTCCACCGGACTTAACCAGTCTAGTGCGCACGCGCTAACTTGGCACTATTCAAGTCCGGGTCAATAAGCCATCACCCGTCGCTCTCGCTGAGTCTGAAACTTGGTTCTGTGGCGGAGTCTTATACATACCTCCTCGCATAGGGGTGAAGTGAGCCGGTCTGCCAGCAAAAACACAAACTAGCAGTGGCAACCTACAGACTGAAAGGGTGAATTTCAATTCCCTCGCGAAGGCGCTTCTTGAAATGAGGGCACTACGGTTAGGAGATTTCACATTGCCGAACGGCAGGCGGAGCTTCTACGACATCGACCTTAGGTTGATCCCTAGCTACCCGGACACCTACACTACCGTGCTGGCCGCCTTCGTAGAACTGGTCGAGGGCATGGGGGCGAGCAAATTCGACGCAATTGCGGGGGTCGCCACTGCAGGGGTGACCATATCCTCACCCTTGGCCATCATGCTGAAGAAACCGATGATGTACGTCAGAAAACAGGGAGAGGGTCGCGGGCAGGACGGGCTGTTGGAAGGCATCTCAGCGCAGGGGTCGAGAGTTCTGATAATCGACGACCTAGTTTCAACGGGCACGAGTATCGTGTCCGCAGCTGGCGCACTCCGCAAGAAAGGCTACAGGGTCACGGATGCCGCCGTGCTCGTCGACAGGCTCGAGGGTGGAAAGGAGAATCTGGCCACGATCGGCGTGAATCTCAGTTCCTATGCTAGCATAAAGAACCTGCTCCAGGCTTTACGTCAGATGAAACTTGCAAAGAGTAGCCAGGTCAAGGCGATCCTTGAGCAGGCGGGAGCTCATAGAAGGGCTCAGAGAGCAATTGGTTCTCCATGAAACGCGCGCGCGGGTCACACAACAATAGATTTGTAGCCGCATAATGGCTCAAGCAGATAACTCAGCAGCGCCCTTCGGTCGTCTCTTGGGAGCCTAGGGACTTGAGGAAGTCAGAGACTCAGCTAAAGACCGAATTCAACGCTAATTTCAAGGACTTGGGGAAGACCTTGCTTCTCGACTCAGTCGAACCAAGGGCGAAGAGGCACAAGGAACGCCAAGCCAAGCTCACATGAGATGACATTCGGTATCAACCGTACACGGAGAGTATAATGGGAGCGTCGTCCCCTCAGTTGACAGTGTTGAGGTATTCCGCTGGGGAACTATCACTCCCAAGCCTTTCGGTAGCACTTGTCAGAGATGCCGCCAACCGTTCGGTACGCCTACCAACATCATGTGACGCATGTCGGAAGATGATAAGCAACTACCCCTACATTGCCAAACACAGCAATTATGGTCGCCACAGGAAGTATCACATCGCTTGTGCCTTGAGAATAGGGCTGGTATTGTATGTCCCAACGCTTGGCACAGAAGAAATCTTGACCTCATGAGCTGACAGTTAACACCGGTAGAATCTTGAGACAGGCGTCGAAGACTTGACAGAACCGCGCTCACAATTCGTGTGGTTCTGAATCTGGTCGGTGTTCGATCCTTAGCGTTGACGCTTTTGACCTTGATAGATGCTCTGCGCGCGCTAGTTAGCTCTCTACAACAGACCTGTATCCGTAGATGGGCTCAAGATAGCGAATTAACAACCGCAGGGGAGGCCTAGACTAGGCCCAAGTTCCGCACTGTCGGGGCCTTGCCTGCCAATCCAAAGCCGCCGAACTCCGCAAAGGCGGAGTCGGGCGCGCGCGCTAATCATCACACAACAATGAATTTGAAGCCGTAGATAATCTGTCCCGAATCTCCGTCGACCTTGGCTCTCCGCACGGTCGCCCTCACCCTCGCTCCCGTCTTGACGGATTCGTCGGGAGAATCCACGACCTGAGTGAGGACCCTTGCCCCGTTATCGAGCGTCACCACCGCGAGGTAGAACGGGGCTTGGGCCTCGAACCCAGGTAGCGGCTCGTGGAGCCGCGTGTAGGTCATTATCTTGCCCTCCTTCGGCATTTCCTTGTCCTTGATGGTCTCGGAGCCGCAGCGCCGGCATCGGTAGACAGGTGGGAAGAATTCGGTACCGCACTCCTGACACTTGCTGCCTATCAACCTGTAGTACCGATCTCTGATCCTCCACGCTTGGATGGCCATCTACGCGGCCCTCCCGAATACATGAACCACGCTCGTGGTGTCTACCCCCCCAACGTTTTGAGTGACAGCATAATCGGCGTCCTCGACTTGGTTCTTGCCGGCCTGGCCCGTTAACTGCAGGAAGGTCTCGGCGATCTGGTAGACCCCTGTCGCACCTACAGGGTGCCCCCTCGCCTTCAGCCCCCCGAAGGTATTGATTGGGAGTTCTGACTCCCTGCTGTACATCCCTTCCTTAGCGTCTTTCGAGCCATGGCCCCTCTTTGAGAAACCCATCGCCTCGAGGGAGAGGGCACCTGCCACAGAGAACGCGTCATGAACCTCGGCGAAGTCAAGCTTGTGGGGAGAAAGCCCGGCCTGGGCCATAGCGCCCCTGAAGGCCTCCCGTGTCGCATTGAAGTCAAGCATGTCCTCCCTCTGGTAGACGCTGAATTCGTTCGTGGCAACTCTCCCGCCCATGACCTCGGCCATCTTCTTTTTGGCACCGGAAGCCGCCCTATCGCTGACCAGGAGGACGGCAGCCGCCCCATCCCCAATCGGGGCACAGTCGAGGAGCCTCAGTGGGTCCGCGACCATACTCGACCTGCTGACAGCCTCAGGCGTGATTGCCCTTCTGAACTGGGCGTGCTCGGCAGTCACGGCATTAGCATGGTCGATAACGGGGATAGAGCTGAGCTCGTCTCTCGAGACGTCGAGGTGCTCCATGTAATACCTTGCCAGGAGTCCGTTCAGCGCGGCAAACGAGGCGCCCACGAACTGCGTGTATTCGGCCGACTCGGCCATTGCCACCGCCTGCGAGACCTCCTCGGTCTCCAGGTCACGCATCTTCTCGACCCCGACCACAAGGACCGAGTCGAGAGCCCCAGATTTCACAAGTGAGTACGCCACGTTAAAGGCCGACCCGCCCGACGAGCAGGCCGACTCTACCTTCAAGGCAGGAATCCCTGCGAGACCCAGAGCACTCGCCAGGAGAGCGCCCAGGTGCTCCTGACCTGCGCCGATCGCGCTGAACATGTTGCCAACGAAGATCTGCTGCGGTCTGACTTTTGGCGTTCCCTTCATCGCGCCCCGCGCGGCCTCGACTGCCAGGTCTAGGAGGGACTTCTCCCAGTGGTCGTCTATCTTGGTGAAACCCACCGAAGAGATGTACACTTTGGACTTTGGCAACTTTTCCCCTACTTGTGCAGCTTGTCCCTGAACTTCGAGTAAATGGAGTAGTCTATCTTTGAACCGCGTTGAATCATTGACTTCACTGTAGGATTAACTCCTCTCGCCTTCTTGATCCCGTCGAGGACCTCGATGCAGAAGGCATCTGACCCCGCGCCTGATCCGAAGCTGGCGAGGAGTATCTTGTCACCAGGATTCGCCTCGTCCAGGACCGCTGCTAGCCCGATAGGCGAGCTCCCAGCATAGGTGTTTCCGATCATCGGATTGAGTAGTCCGGTCTTGACCTGCTCCATGGTGAACCCAAGCCTCGTGGCGATTTCGACAGGGAACCTCGGGTTGGGCTGGTGAAAGACGGCGTAGGTGAAGTCGCTCGGTTTGTGGCCAGTTTCCCTGAGAAGGGTCTGCACCGAGCTCTCGATATGGTGGAAGTATGCTGGCTCACCAGTGAACCTAGAGAGGTGTCTGGGATACTTTTCGTGGGCCCTTCGCCAGAAGTCCCCGGTGTCAGAAACGAACGACGTGCTGCATTCTATTACGGCGATTGCCCCTTTTCCGTTCCTTCCGATGACGTAGGCTGCCCCTCCGCTGGCCGCGCCGTACTCCAAGTCGTCGCCTGGCCTTCCTTGGGCAGTGTCCATGCCTATTGCGAGCCCAGCCTCAATCATTCCTGAACAGACCAGGCCCGTTATTGCCTGGATTGCCTCGGTTCCTGCTTTACAAGCGAACTCCAAATCTGCCGCGAGTGTGTAGTGCTGCCCGAGAGCCTGCGCAACCATAGTGCTCGTCGGCTTTACAGCGTACGGTTTCGATTCAGTGCCAACGAAGACCGCCCCGAGAGCGGTCGTGCCAGCCATCTTCATCGCATAGCTGGCGGCTTCTATTGCCATTGTTACGGTGTCCTCATCCATGGAGGCTACCGCCTTCTCGACGTTGGGGCCTGAACCGCTTCCCTTCCAGACCCTGGCGATCTCCGACGTGGGAATTCTGTAAAGTGGGATGTAAGCGCCGTAGCCCAGTATGGCGGAGGGCCTGCTGCTTTTCATGAGATGCATCGAAATGCTGTCCGAGCGGGGCCGCACCCATACATAAACGATTATGCAAGAGGGGATGTTGCAGTTAGTCTCTTGTCGAACTTCCTATGACACAGCAGTCCAGGATGATGGACCGGAACTCCAACCTTGCTCATTCGGGAGAAGCAGTGCTGGTCTTTGGAAGTCACTCGGTTCTGATGTGTCAACCGCAGAATGCCTAGACAGCCTTGACCTGCTTGACTACTGACGGTCTTGCCTTCTTGAAGACACGGTACCCGCAGATGCACTTTACTTCTGGCAGTCTTGAGAGCTCTTCCTGCGTCGTCTTTGTGCCGCACCTCACGCACTCGTATACAGCTCCCGCGAAGACCTTCACCGGCTGCTCCTTCGGTGCTTCCGCTGACATTCTAGTGCTGCACCGAGATTCCCCGTATTTCTGGCTTTCCCATGACGCGGGCGGTCGAAGGAAAGAGAACGTAGACAAGGCGTAGGTCTCTAAGACCTTGGTTCAACTGAGGGCGATCCTAATCACGGAGAAGAAGAAACGGGCTATGTCTGTCAATCCCATCTTCGACTTGCCCGCTGCCCGGGCTGCGAAGGTGTAAGGCACTTCTGTGAAGCGCGATCCATTCCTCAACAGATGGAGGGATGCGACCTGGAATTCGAACCCTTTTGCGGGCATGGCCGTATCGGCAATCTGCTCTGCCTTGGCCTTTGTGTATGCACGGAAACCCGAAGTTGCGTCCCTGACTTTGATGCGAAGCATCGTCCTTGCGTAGGCGTTCGCCCCCTTGCTAACGGTCCTCCTCCAGAGGCTCCAGCCCGAGACTCCTCCACCAGCAATGTACCTCGAGCCGACCGCCACGTCGGCACCCGCCTGGACCGCCCTAACGAGGTCCCGGATCGCCGATGGAGGATGCTGGAGGTCCGCATCCATCTCGATGATGATGTCAGGCGCGACCGACGATATGGCCTTCCTGAATCCGTCCTGATACGCGCTCCCGATTCCGGTCTTTCTTCTCCTGACAAGGAGCTTCACTGAGGGATCGCGGGAGGAGATTTCGCGTATCACGTCCCCTGTCCCATCCGGACTGGTGTCGTCGACGAAAAGGAGTGTAAGGCCTGAGATTGCAGCTCCTCTCACCTCCTCGACTAGTCTCTCTATGTTCTCTCTTTCATTGTAAGTGGGAACGACAGCACAGAGCTTCTGATTTGCCGGCAAGGCAGGAGCTCCTAGAGGAGCTCGCCTGCCGCGGTCAGGAAGGCCTGAGAAACCCTCTCCATCTCTTCGAGGCTCAACTTGGGGTGAACGGGCAGCGATATCACGTGGCGTGCGGCCTCGTCTGTGTTTTCCAGGGTCGTGTGGCCGAATCCAAGCTCCTCGTACAACGGGGTCTTGTGAACCGGTGTCTTGAAGTAGACGGCGGCCCCGATTCCCATAGCTTTGAGTCTGTCAAGGACCTTGTCTCTGTTCCTAGACAGGAAGAGGGTGTGCAGATAATGGGTGTGAGTCCTGTCCTTCCCGTCCTGCGTGAAAGACGCGCCTTTGACTCCCGAGATCTCTTCCTGCAGGAAGGTGACGTTCCTGGCCCTGATCCCGAGAAAACCACCCAGCTTGTCCATCTGGACCGAGGCTATCGCGGCGGCGATCTCGGGGAGCCGGTAGTTGAACCCGAGGCGCCGTGAATCGTACCCGTGGACCATCCCGTGGTTCCTGATGAGCCTTAGCCTGTCGGCGAGTTCGTCGCTGTCAGTTGATATCGCCCCGCCTTCTCCTGAAGTGGCGACCTTGGTCGCATACATGCTGAAACACCCTGCGTCAGAAAGTGTCCCCGTTTGTCTTCCCTTGTACCTGGCCCCGAGCGACTCTGCTGCATCTTCTACTACGTGGACTGAACGGGCTGATGCGACCTCACGGATCTCGTCCATATCAGCGGGATAACCGTAGAGATGAACCGGGATTGCGGCCTTCGTGCGCTTGGTGATGGCCTTCTCAAGGAGAACGGGGTCGATGTTGTAGTCAGCCTTCGTATCGACGAAGACGGGTTTGGCCCCGCAAGCAAGGACTACGTTGGCTGTCGCTACGAAGGTGAATGAAGGCAACACGACCTCGTCGCCTGGCTTGATTCCGAGTGCCAGCAGGACCGAGTGTAGGGCGGCCGTCCCTGAGTTAACAGCAACAACATGCTTAACCCCTAGCAACTCCCTCATCTTCGACTCGAAGCTCTTCACCCACTTACCACCCTCGTACGAGCTGTCGGTCAGCATTCCGCTCTCGATCACGGAGAGCACGGCCTTCTTCTCATCCTCCCCCAGTAGTGGCAGGTTGATAGGTACGAAGTCCAATTGCCCGGAGCGCCCCTGTGCGTGAGGGTATTTGAGATTCACTCAGAAGCTATTCTGTTGACTCTTTTGCATGGTCATCGTATAGGGCAGATTTGCCATGTGTGCGCGCGGCGCCGCTTGGACCGCTCGCACATCATCTAGTTGGCTCGCTCTTCGGCGAGTGCGCCAAGTAGAGCAGTACCAGGTGGACGAACGCAAATAGAGCGAACCCGGCCAACGTCTCCACACCGACCGAGGAGAAGGTGCCACCGACGAAAGGAGCGGCGACGAAGGCCTGGTATGCAGACACCAACAACCCGAGGACAGCGGATGATGTCGCCCAGGGCAAGGTGATCCTTGTCGAGGGCAGGAACTTCAGCAGGAGCCCCGCGACGAGACATGTGATGGCTGGCCAAAGGACAAGGACTAGGCCCAATACAGCTGCGATGACCGTCCAAGTGATCCCTACCGCTACGAACTCATAGGCCAGGTTCGACTCTAGAATGTCAGAGACCTTCGGCAACCCCGCAGCCGCGCGCGGTTGTCGATATAAATTGTGTCATCGGGCTCGATTCCGCACGGTATGCTTATCTGCACTCGGGCGTGGTGTGGGCCGACCCAGATTTGTCGACCCAACCGCTCACCCAGGCAAGAGAAATCGCTTCTAAGCTCGCCGAACTGACCAGACCTGCGACGGTGCTGGGAGAGTCGCTTCTCGCATCCGCATCATACGACGGCGATCTCAGGCTGGCCGTCCTGAAGTTCTACGACCAGAAGGCAGGAAGATTCTGGCTCTGGCGCGATGACACTGGGCACAAGCCCTACTGCTACACCCGTCTGGGGTTGGACGAACTAACCGAAGTCAGCGCAAGGAGGGACGTCATCGACATCATCGAGGAAGAAAAGTTGGACCTCCTCAATGACACTAGATTGAAGCTGAGGAAGATCATAACCACTGACCCGCTCGCGATAGGCGGCGGGAACAACAGCATAAGGGACCAGATCAAGGCCTGGGAGGCCGATATCAAGTATTACGAGAATTACACGTACGATAGGGGTCTCCGGATGGGGACATACTACCACATTGCGGCTGGAAAGGTCGTGCCCGTGGAGCAACCTGTCCCGGAACTTGTCGCCCGCTCGCTGGACCAGATTCTGCGACGGAACCCACCGGAGTTCGCGCCCTACCTCAAGGAATGGGCGGAACTACTAGGCGAGCCGCTCTGCGATTTCCGGCGAATAGCCCTGGACATAGAGGTGGCCAACGAAGCAGGACGGCTTCCCAACCCGGAGGACCCCAGACAGCCGGTGATAGCGGTCTCGTTCTTCAACGATGAGGAGAAGGTCGTGTACCTCCTCAAGAGTGGGAAGGACCAAGCCGGGCTCGAGGGGAAGCCGTTCGTCTGCAGAGTCTTCGACGACGAGACCGACCTCTTGAGGGCGGTAATGTCGAAGATCCTAGACTACCCCGTTCTCGTGACATTCAACGGAGATGACTTCGACCTACGCTACCTGAGGCACAGGGCTGAGAAGAGGGGGATCACGGAGGAGGAGAACCCCATTCAGCTCGAGCGTGTGGCGGCTTCCCTGAAGCATGGCATCCACATTGACCTTTACCAGTTCTTCAGGAACCGCTCCATCCAAGTCTACGCCTTCAGCAATAGGTACACTGAACACACGCTCAATGGCATCTCGGAAGCCCTCCTCGGCAAGTCAAAGATCGAGTTCGACGGTGAGATAGGCGAGCTGCCCCTGCCGGAGCTGGCAGGCTACTGCCTTAACGATTCGCAGTTGACCTACGAGCTGACATCGATGGGTGGTTCAGTCGTCATGAAACTCCTGCTGGTAATCTCCAGAATCGGGAAGATGCCGATCAACGATGTTTCAAGGCTAGGAGTCTCTAACTGGATTCGCAGCATGCTCTTCTACGAGCACCGGAAGATGGGGGCGCTCATCCCGAGGCAAGACGAGCTGGCCGAGAAGGGCGGGGCATCATCGCAGGCCACAATCAAGGGCAAGAAGTACAAGGGAGGCCTGGTCATCGAACCCAAGCCGGGCGTCTTCTTCGACGTATCCGTTCTGGACTTCGCGAGCCTCTATCCCAGCCTGATCAAGGTCCACAACCTGTCTTACGAAACGGTCAATTGCCCTCATGAAGATTGCAAGAGCAACAAGATCCCTGGCACGGCCTCCTGGGTCTGCAAGAAGCGGAAGGGGATAACGAGCCTCGTCACGGGCTCACTCAGGGACCTGAGGGTCAATCACTACAAGCCAATGACGAAGGACCCAACCCTGCCGAAAGAGGACAGAGAGTTGTACAACGTCGTAACGCAGGGTCTCAAGGTGTTCCTCAATGCCAGCTACGGAGTCATGGGGTTCGAGACCTTCGCGTTCTACTGCCTCCCCGTGGCAGAGGCGACCGCGGCTCTCGGGAGAGACGCCATCACCAAGACTATCCAGAAGTGCGCAGAGCTCGGAATCAACGTGCTGTACAGCGACACCGACAGTCTTTTCCTTCAGAACCCTTCGAAGGAACAGATCCTCTCAGTCACTCATTGGGCTGAGAGAGAACTGGGCGTGGAACTCGATCTGGACAAGACGTACAGGTACGTTGCTTTCAGCAGCCGCAAGAAGAACTACTTCGGGGTTCTGCCGGATGGAACTGCAGACATCAAGGGTCTGACCGGAAAGAAGTCGCAGACTCCAGACTTCCTCAAGCAGACCTTCTACGAAGCTTTGGGGATACTGAGCAGGGTTCAGAGTGAGTCAGACTTCGAAAAGGCGAAGGCCGACACAAAGGCGCTCCTCATACGGATGATTACCCAACTCAAGAACCGCCAGGTCCCGGTCGAACAGCTGGCGTTCAACGTGATGATGGGCAAACCGACGGAGAAGTACGGAGACACTACTCCGCAGCACGTAAGGGCCGCCATGCTTCTCGAAGAGAAAGGAAAGGAGATCAAAGCGGGAGAGATTATTGCGTACGTGAAGACCAAGAACCCGCCCTATGTCAAGCCTGTTGAGTTGGCCAGGGTCGACGAAATCGACTCTGACAAGTACATCGAATACGCCCACTCCATGTTCGACCAAATGTTGGATGCGCTTGACTTCAGTTTCGACGAGATGCTCGGCGCGACAACTCTGGACTTCTTCTGGTCCTGAGACTTTCGACAACGTTGATTCTGGGCATCACTCAGGGAGGACGCTGGTTCGAAGTATCGTGACGCTTTTCCCCGCACCAGGTTGACTGCAGCCGACTCAACTACCCGGCACAGTAAGCGGTGCGCCGCAACTTGGGCAGGTTGACATTCCCGGCTCAAGGGTGACCATACCACCGTGAAAGGCGCACTTTATGGTAATTACAGGGTTGTTGAGCGCGCTGACGACGACATGCGGCGACCCCGGGAGGATGCTGGGGTTGACCTCCTTCGTGACGTCCGGCCGTCCCTTCACGTCGGCAACCGCCTTCAGGCTGTAGGTAATCGCACCGTTGTTCCTAGCCGGCATGTACCTGGGCATAGTCACCTTAAACGGGTATTCCACCCTGTTCCCCTTCGTCGCCGTGAATGGCTGAGAGATGGTGAAATTCTGTGAGTAGCGGGTGTCCTTCCTCTCAACAGTTCTCCGAACGTCGCGGTCACCTTCCCGCACCCACTGATCCTGGGGGTATTTCTCCCACACGCGGATCTCTACTCGCGCCTGTTCCACCTGGAAGTTGTCGTCTGAAGCCAGGACCGCGCTCCCCCTGAAAGGTGTCCCTTCTGTGACAGAAACGTTCTCCAGGGTCATGCTCATCTGGGCCTTCAATGGTACAAGCCGCTTGAAGAAGCTCAGACAATTACATACGCGGAAGACCCCGATTCAAGACTGCAACCTGACTATTCCGGGGGAGCCCTCCTCATCGCTGTGAGAGAATCAACCCAGGAAGAACGTATCGGAGGCCCGCCATCGAGTTTATTATCCTTCAGCAACCACTTGCAAAGAGACACAATCCAATGGCACGCATGTGTGGGTCAGACCTGGTGAGGGAAGGCTGAGCTACCTGGATCTCTTCTCAGGCGTCAACCCTCTGGTTGGACCTAAGGACCTCAAGGAGCGGCTGTTGACAGTCTTCGGAGTGCCATATGATGGGACGACATCCTACAGGCCCGGAGCCCGCTTTGGTCCCAACGCCATCAGAGAAGCATTCCTCAACATTGAGGCCTACTCTCGGAGGTTGGGAGTAGACGTAGAACGGCTCCCCATCCGGGATGCCGGCAACCTGGCGAAACAGAACGATCCCGAGGCCATGGTCGGAGCCGTGTCCAGAGTCACGAAAGAGCTCTTCGTGACGGGCGAGAAGTTTTGCATGCTCGGGGGCGAGCACTCTCTGACTGGTGGGTCCTTTGTCAACGCCCCTAGGAGGACGGCGCTCGTCGTCTTTGATGCCCACTTCGACCTCAGGGACGAGTGGGAGGGTTCGAGGTTCTCTCACGCATGCTACCTGCGAAGGGTCATCGAGAAGACCGACCCTTCAGTGGTGGCTCACATCGGAGCGAGAGCGGCGACGAAGGAGGAATGGCGCCTCTCCAAGAGCCTGGGCCTCGTCCTGTCGCCCGAGGAGGCCGGCACTCCCTTGGGGTTGAAGCGGTTCTCCCGCTTCCTTTCCGACTTCAAGAGCGCCTATGTCAGCGTTGACATCGACGGTCTCGATCCTGCTTTCGCTCCCGGGACGGGGACACCGGAAGCGGGGGGACTGACGACACTTGCAGTTCTCGACCTACTGTACGCCCTCGAAGGCCGAAGGGTCGTCGCGTTCGACATCATGGAGGTGAGCCCGCCATACGACAACGGTTCCACGGCGGTCGTTGCCGCCCGATTCATGAACGAGCTGACTGCTCTCTGTGTGACGAAACGATAGGGATCCTACTCGAGATTAGCTGACCGTGCCTTCACATCGGCCAGGAACCCTTCAAGCTTCACACCGAACTGCTGCTTTCCGTCCCTGCCCCTCACTGCGATCGTGCGAGCTTTCTCTTCCTTCCCTCCCACGACTACGATGTATGGTATCTTCTGAAGTTGAGCGTTTCTCACCTTCGCATTCAAGGTCGCGTGTTCAAAGTCGCCCTCTGTCCTCACTCCGCCGCGAAGCAGCGAAGACAAGACCTGCTTTGCGTACGGGACTTGGTCGTCGGTAAGGGGAAGGACCCTCACCTGGACAGGCGAGAGCCACAACGGGAGCTTCCCCTGGTAATGTTCTAGGATTATTCCGATGAACCTCTCCAGCGACCCATAGATCGTGCGGTGCAAGACTACAGGCGTGTGCTCCTTGCCATCCGAGCCCGTGTAAGAGAGGCCGAACTGCTTTGGCATCTGGAGGTCAAGCTGGAAGGTTCCGCACTGCCACTCCCTTCCGAGGGAGTCCTTGACGTCTACGTCGATCTTTGGGGCGTAGAAGTTGCCCTCCTTTTCCTTAACCTCGTACGCGAGGCCCCTCTTTTCGACGACGCGAGTCAGAGTCTTCGTAGCCCTCTCCCATTCCTCCTCGCTTCCCATACTCTCGTCGGGCCGGGTCGAAATCTTGACCTTGTAATCTAGATTGAAGACGCCGTAGAGCTTCTCCATGAGATCGAGCATGTCAGAGAGCTCGGCCTCGGCCTGGTCTTCGGTAGCGATGATGTGTGCGTCGTCTTGAGTGAGAATCTTGACCCTGAAGAGGCCCGTCGCTACCCCACTAAGTTCGTTGCGATACAGTGGGTCGAAGATGGCATACCTGACAGGCAACTCACGAAAGCTCCAGCGGCGTGACTTGTAGACTAGGAACGTGGAAGGACAGTTCATCGGCTTCAGACCCATCTCCTCGTCCCCGAGGCTGGTGAGAAACATGTTGTCCCGGTAGTGGTCCCAGTGGCCACTCACCCTCCAGAGCATAGTGTTCGCGAGGGCAGGGCTGCTAATCTCCATGTATCCGCGCTGTGCAAGTTCGGCCCGAATGAAATCGATGAGAAGGTTTCTGAGCTTTAGACCCTTGTCGTGCCAATAGACCATCCCGGGAGATGGTTCCTGAAAGCTAAAGAGATCCAGCTTCTCTCCAAGGCTCCTGTGATCCGTATCAGGCAGTTGCCCAAAGTCGCTCTTTCTGACCCGTGCGAGCATCTCACGCTCCGAAGGCTCGCGTTTCGATCTTGCTGGAGCGCGCACTGCCTGTGCCTCGTGAGAGTAGCTACGCGACATCTCAGCGAGGGGGTGTCCTTTGACCTTGATTTGGAGCGCCTTTGTCCAGCCGAACGGGGCCCTCATGGTCTCGAGGCCCTGTCCTGAAGCTTCATTCTCCATTGAAAGCAGGAGGGAGAGCGCTTCTGAGGGGCGAGCCAAGTTCTGACTGATGTGGGCGAATGGGTAAATCATTACCCTGTTGGTTCCAAGCTTCGATAGGAACGCCTTAGTTTCGGATACCGCCTTCTTTACCAATTCCTCATCATCCCCTGCTTCGAAGGCGGTGAATAGGACGACGAGTTCTTCCTCTTTCACTGCTCTGGGTTGAGTTTCTTCGGCGTCCGCGATTTCCTTCTTGACCGGCTTGTATTCAATGAAGTCGACGTGCATCTGGAGTATCTTCGTGCAGGTTCAGCCCCCGCTTACCATCTCGCCCTTTCCAGCGATTTCGACTTCTTGGTGGCCTTCTTCCAAGTCTTGTAGTGGTCGTGGCAGAGGTAGGCCCGCCTGCCTTCTCCTCCCACGCTGAGTCCGCTCCCGCCCATCTCTGACCTACTCAGTGACCTGACAGCCTTGTTCGTGCACCCGGTCACGCTACAACTGACCCCCTTGTCGACCTTTCCCAAAGACGGACCACCGACCACGTCTCACTATATATAATCTTGACCGAGAAGGTCGTTGTGCTCGATAGGCTCAGAGGAAAGCTCGAAGCGCATCTCGGGCTCGTCGGAGGGTGGTTCTCAAGAATCGAGGGATCACCCACGGCGTGGACCATCGTGGGGCTCGCATTCTCGGTCATGTCCGGTGTCGCCTACTCGTATCAAGGCTATGACGGTCAGCTGGTTGGAGGAATCATGATTCTAGTTGCCGGGTGGTTTGACTTGGTTGACGGCGCGGTCGCCAGGGTGACCGCAAGGGTCACAAAGCGAGGCGCCTTCTTGGATTCGACGCTCGATAGAGTGGCCGAAGTGGCAATCTTCCTCGGGATACTCGCTGGCGGTCTAGCGCCTCCCTTGCTTGTTCTGACTGCGCTGTCTCTCAGCCTCCTCGTAAGCTACACAAGGGCTAAAGGGGACGCGCTGGGAATCAGGCTCTCAGGCGTCGGAATAGGGGAGAGGAGCGAACGTCTGTTGATTCTTGCAGTCGCCTCCATAGCGGGTTATGCCAGTTGGGGCGTAATCCTGGTCGCGGTCGTCGCAGGATACACCTTCATCGAGAGAACATTCAGGGCAGTCAAGAGTCTGGGTCAGGTCTGACTGAGGCCTTTCTGGACCTCTCGGAGATACGAGATGGCTCTCAAAAGTTCACTCCTCCCCTTTGGGGTGATTGCGTATGCCGAGCGGAAGGAATCCGAGGATCGCTTCACTAGGCCCTCACGCCTCAGTCTGTAGACCAGAGTAGAACGTGATCGCGGCGGGAGCGAATCCCCTCTTGTCAAAGACGCGGGAATGGATTTCACCCGGCATTGCATCGCTCAGTCGGAGCTCGGACAGGACGTAGAGCCAAAGGTTTCCCTTCGTCAACGATGCTCTCAGATGCTCTAGGGCCAAGCACGACAGCCAGTCCGCATGAAGTCAGCAACCTTGCTAATCCCCGACAGCTTCATGAAAGGGTGCCCAGATTCGGAAGACCGAAGTCGTTCTGCCCAGGACTCGCAAGGCTACACATGCACTAGATCATCAAAGAGCATTCCGGCCGATGGCTACCAACCGCGTCTTTCGGACTGGGCTCGCACCTTCACGATTCCGTAGTGAACTGCGCAACTGATACAATAATATCGAACGGTGGTCGGAGACGCGATGTATGCCCCCGCTGCCCTGAGTTCGCGGGCGAGTGTCGGTTCGACGAGCGACATCCTCGTTGTCACCTTCTTCGCCTTGTCCCTCGGAACGGCAGATCCGCAGTTGCTGCAGTATATCGTGCTGCTCCTTCCCTTTCCTCCCTTCGAGCGTCCTCGACTTTTCCTCTTCTTTGTCAAACCTGGTTGGCAACCAGCTTGCTTGTTCCTCTTTAAACCTATGGTAGATATTTCATTCCCGTCTTCCCCGAGGAAAGGTCGTGGGACGGAGTAGCCTTCATAAGAGAAGACTCTTAGAGACAAGCGCCCCTTGAGAGTCGTCGTAGCCGGGTTCATTACAATCGATTCAATACAGCTTCCTGTTCGCCAGGTCACATCGGTCGGGGGTCCTCCCTGCTACGCCGGGCTGATCTGCTCGAGGTTCGGACTCGACGTCACCGCGCTTACGAAGGTCGGCACTGACTTCCCGGACGAGCAGGCAGTCTGGTTAGCGAGGAACGGCATCACGCTGAGGGCGGCCGATAGGAGCATCTCGAAGCCCACGACCAGGTTCCGGGTAATCAACACTGAAGGCGGTAGGTCGCTCACATTAGTCAGCAGGTGTGAGGACATTTCGGCCTCGCAGATACCTCCGGACGTGAGGTTCGACGCGTCTCTCATCAGCCCGATCGCCGGAGAGGTCTCCTCATCGGTGCTCACAGAAATATCCGCGAGGTCCGACTTCACCTTTCTTGACCCGCAGGGTTTCGTTCGGAGGTTTGCCCCTGATGGAACGGTCTCGTTGGGACCGATGAAGGACAAGAGCATCATCTCCAAGGTGGACGCCCTGAAGATGGACCGGGCCGAGGCCGAAGCCGTGACCGGAAAATCAGACCCGAGAGAGGCTCTACAGAAGATCGCGTCCGTCGGCCTCAGAAAGGCAATTGTGACCCGAGGCGGTGAATCCTGCTTCGTGCTCGATGGGACGCGGATTTACGAGATTTCCGTGCCGTGGTCACAGGTCGTCGACAGCACAGGGGCTGGAGACATTCTCAGCGGGGCTACCGTCGGGTGGTACCTGAAAACGAGAGATTTCCTGCGAAGTGCCTGTTTTGGGGTCGCCGCATCTTCGCTCTCCCTTCACATGATCGCTCTCGCGAAGGTCGACCTTCCGATGAGCGTAGACGACAGCGCGGCAAGACTCTACTGCCTCGCTAGCCCTGTCGCAGGAATCTGAGTCGGCCCCGCGGTCCGACAGGTCAATAGGAGCTCGCGTAGTTAACGGTCATCGCGGCTTCCTCTCCGCAGGAGACGCAGACACCACGCGGAGGCCTCTGGTTGAGGGGAATGTTCACGATCTTGCCGCCCCCTTTCTCCTTCAGCCTTTCCTCACAGCTCTGCTTTCCACACCAGGCGACCTTCACGATCCCTCCTTTCTCCTCGATTATTTCCTTTAGTTGTGCGAGCGAGCTGGCCTCGAACGTGTTTGCTCTTAGGAACTCCTTCGCCCTGTCAAGGAGGTCCTTCTGAATGGAGTTCAGCTCAGTCTCAACCTCCTTACTGAGGAGGGCAAGCGGAACGACCCTCTTCAATCCTGTGTCCCTCCGCACAAGGACAGCCTGTCTCGACCTGAGATCCCTCGGACCAATCTCGATCCTTAGGGGGACTCCCTTCAGTTCCCACTCGTTGAACTTCCTCCCGGGAGTGAGGTTGTCTCTGTCGTCGAGCTTAGTCCTCCATGTTTTCGAGAGTTCTTGGACGATCTTCTTGGCCTCCTTCAGGATGATGATCTTGTTCTCGTCATTGACGATGGGCACAACCACGACCTGAATCATCGCAAGTCTCGGAGGTACGACCGCGCCCTTGTCATCGCTGTGAACTGCCAGCATCACTCCAATCTCTCTTGTTGAAATCGCCCATGTGTTCTGCCAGGCGAACTGTTTCTTCCCATCTTGGTCGATGAAGACGATTTCGAAGACCTTTGAGAACCTCTGGCCGTCAGAGTGGAAGTCGGGCCCCTGTATCGCCTTCCCGTCTGGGAGCAGATGCTCCACGCTGTAGGAAGCTTCAGCACCCGCGAATTTCTCCGAGTCCGTCTTCCTGCCTGCGCAGCCAGGAAGAGCCAAGAATTCCTCTGTGATCATCCTGTAGACGCCGAGTATCTCGTCCCGCTCGGCTTCGGCCTCCTCTCTCGTCGCGAAGACCGTGTGTCCCTCGTTCCAAAGGAACTCCCGGGAGCGGAGGAACGGCGTTGGATGCCTGAACTCCCAGCGGACTACGTTGTTCCACTGGTTGAGACGTAGCGGCAGGTCACGCCAGGACCTGATCCAACGCGAGATCACCTCGTACATCACCGTTTCCGAGGTGGGTCTGATGGCCAGCTTCTCGTCCAAGAGCGTGTCTCCAGCCTGGGTGACCCACGCCACTTCGGGCGAGAACCCCTCGACGTGCTCCGCCTCCTTCCTGAGTAGACGCTCAGGAATGAATAGGGGGAAGTAGGTGTTCAGAATTCCGATCTTCTTGAACTCGGCGTCGGTCGCCTTCTGGATGTTCTCCCAGATGGCATATCCGGCAGGCCTGTATGCAAGGCACCCGGAGACGGGGGTGTAATCCGCTATCTCCGCCTTCAGGATTACCTGCGTGTACCATTCGTCGAAGTCCTCTGTCTTCTTGGCGGTCATGCCTTCCTTTCCGGGTTCGGACATGTGATGTCGACCGCCCGTCGTTTCTGCTTAAAGAAGATGCGCCCGACGTCCGCACCGGACGAGCCGGCCGGGTCGGAAGGGTCACAGGTCTCAAGGGGCGTCTACTGTCATCTGGGCATCCTAGGGCAGGGTCGAGACGATGATGAAGGTGCCAAGGACAAGGAAGACGACCATCGAAACGTACCTGATCCTGTGCGGGGTGAGCATCCTGCCCAGCCTATTCCCAAGGACTGTTTCGAAGGCTGCGGCGGATACCAGCCCAATGGAGGCAGCTGAGAAGACCAGAACCGGGTTGGAGTAGCGGGCCGCTAAGACTATGGTCAGCACCTCGGTCGCGTCCCCCGCTATGTCTAGCAGAGCCACGCCGGCGACTATTGTGAAGAACGTCGTCCAGCCGCCAAACCGCCGTTCCATGCTCCTCTCTTCCTTCTCTACGTCCCCGCGTCTGTCGACTCCCCGTGCTTCCCAGAGCCCGTAGCCAATCATGAAAGCCCCTCCGACCAGCCTTACCCAAAAGATCGGGACAGCGGCACTGATAAGAGTCCCGACAGTCACGAAAATGGTAGTAGTGATGACAAAGGCAGTGGCGCCTGCAAAGAAGACTGTCGCCGCATGCGTCCTCGCAGCCAGAGTGAGCAACAGGAAGGCGTCCTTATCGGTCAGCTCGGTCACGAATAGCGCAGAGGCTATCGTCGCGAGGGTCACCAGAAGGGGGTCGACCATCAATGGTCACCGACACGACTCCACGGGTCAAGCACTTCGCCTAGCCGCAAGCAGGGGCCTGGATGTCGAACCCTGCTACATCTCCATGCATCAAGCTTGGCCAGCCCAGCACCTCCGCCAGCATGTCTGGAGATCAGGAAGATGTGTCCCGGATGGATGCTGTGCAAACAGACATGCCACGCCACAGAGCTGTTAAGTGACGCCGCGACCCTTGCGCTGATCGGCAACCTTCCTGTCAGACATCAGGAATAGGCTGAGCCCGGCAACCATGAAAGCCAACCCCACGGCCAGACCAATGATCGTGTTCCTCTTCCCTACCTCGTACAAAGAGGCCGGGACAAGGAGCATTGCAATGATCCCCAGGATGGTCGGTGTCTTGACGTACGCGATGTCAAAGTGTGCAGTAATCAGATAGCTGAAGAGAAGCATCACTAAAGGGAAAATTAAGTCGAACCTGCCGAGGAGGAAGTCGTCCGCGGCCCCGGAGACGCTAGAGAACCCATTGGAGTAAAACGCACACACAATCGCGAGTATGAAGCTGGCTGCAGCAATGGTCTGCAGCGTACTACCCACGGCACCCAGCTTCGCGGGTCTTCCCGCAGGACCCGTAGAGGAAACTTCAAGCACGACCCCTAGCATCACGCTGAACGTTCCCACCAAGAACAGAATCGGGTTCCTTGTGACCGTCAGATAGACGGTTCCGGGAAGGACTGACGAGATCCCGCTGGCCGCCCAGAGATATAGTGCATAGATCCCGCTCGCGAGGAACGGGACAGCGTAGAGGAGGACGGACGCGTCGTCCGAGGATACCTTCTTGTTCATCGGTCGGGGTGCGCGACCCAACAGGGCTTAAAACTGTTGCTTGGGAACGATATGACCCCAAGAAAGCTGTCAGGAGCTGGAGGTGCTCCGTCCGAAGGTCAGGTAGGCCGTGTGTCCGACCATGATGTTGGAAGGCCTCGTCATGCCGATTCGGGCCTCCAGATGCCTCATGAGGATCTCCACCGTCTCGATGGAGACAAACCCTTCCTCGACCATCTTGGCCACAAGCTTCTCTGCTTGGTTGGTCGTAGGAGTGATTGCCGCCATCGGGGCCGCCGGCTTCAAGCTCTTCCTCATGCTGCTGACGACTTCCCACGGATCTCCTACGTCCAAGACCCCTGCATCCATGCCCCTTTCCTTGAAGCCCAGCCTAGAGTCCCCCACGCTGAAGGTGACGAACCTTGAGAGGCTCAGCTTCTCGACATTCTTCCTAGCTACCTCCTGGAAGTCAGACCTGATGTCGTAGGTGTAGATCATGCCCCCCGGCTGGACAAGGTAGGCCATCAGGGCAGTCGTCGCTCCCGTACCTGTCCCCGTTTCGATCACCCGCGAACCCGAGTGGATGCCGAGCTTGACCATGATTAGGCCAAGGTCCTTGGGGTAGACCACTTGGGTCTTCCTCGTCAGTTTCATGACAAGGTCTTCGATGGTCGGTCTCAGGATGACCAGGGAGTCGCCTAGCGTTGTGGTCACGGTGATTCCGTACCCCCTGCCGACAAGCGAGGAGACGTCGAGGATCCCTAAATGCGTATGGAGCTTCGGGGTATCTTTCGGCCTGATCAGCCATCTCCTCCTCCGGTCCCTGTACACGAGGATCAGGGAGTCATCAGCAATCGTCTCGGCCTGATGCTCCGCCGCGTCGGCTCCGCCTTCCGCGAGGCCCACTCTCCTAAGCCCGCCACCAGTCGTACCTGAGGAACTCGACTGTCTTCTTGCCGCGGTCAGGGATGGCTATGATGAACTGTTTCCGCACGGTGGTCGCGAGCCTCCCGGACCTGACCATCGAGGTTGCAGTCATTGTCGAGTCGGGCCCCATCACCTGGACGATGTAGGGTGCATGGTCAATCCCCGGTCCGTGCTCGTAGACAGCAAAGTCTGAGCCGAACTTGATGCCGGGGGTGACAACGTAACCCGCCTCCCTCAACTTCCTGTACACCAAGAACTTCTCGCTGAAGTCGGTGTACGAGGACTCGCAGACCTCCTGGAGCTGCTTCGGAGACAGCACCCTGCCCGACTGGTCCTCTATCGTGATTGCCTTTCTCATCATCAGATGGTAGGCTTCCATGAGGTCCAGGACCAAAGGCGCGTTGAACTCGAAATCCTTTGGTTTCGGTATGCCGAGTGGCTTCCCGTAGTACCCGTCCTTGAAGAGACGCCTTGAGGCTTCAATGTCCCAGACCACGACCCTGTTCTCGAAGAGCCTGCCCCTCGCCTTCTGTTTGGGCATGGCTAGATTCCTAGCGCTAGAATTGTGCTCGCGTCTGCGGCGCCCAGCACGGCGTCCGCGCAATCTTCGATCGACTCGAGGACCTCTTTGACTGCGATCAACTCCTTGACATTGGTCGCTGTCCTCATCGTCATGGCGACGTACACCCTGTACTTCGAGTCAATCGAGCTCTCGATCTGCTGAACCTGTGCGGCCATCTGGATCGACTGTTCTGAGTTTATTGAGAGAGCCCTAACGCTTTCGTTGAGTTTCGAGATGCTGTCGACCAAGAGGCCGAGCAGCTCGGTAATCGCCTCGCGGTACTTCTTGTTCTTGGCCGACGTCCGCGGGAGTTGCGACATCCTGAATGCGACACCGTTTATGTGCCCAAAGATGTCCTCCACCGAGAAGGCGGCCCTGAGCATGTCCTCTCTGTTCACGAGCAATGTCCCCACCTGAGAGAGTTCCCTGATCAAGGCGCTCCTTAGTGTCACGACGTCCTCTTCCGCCTTCTTGACCTTCTCGAGAGCCGACGCTACCTGCATCTTATCTCCCTTGGTAAGAGAAGCATACTCGTCAAGGAGGACCCTCGTCGCGTCCAAGACCCTCCTCATCTCGTCCTGAAGAACCACCACAGTACGCCGTCTGGCTTGAATTTCGTTCTCTGGACCAGACATGAAAAACGCTCGCTTCAAGCCTTGAGAAACTGTGGATATAAGACTGGGCCTTAGCCTGGCAGGGCTGCAGGCCGCCGTCCATCCGACCTTGGCGTTACTTCCCCACGTCCTTCACGTAGTCGCTAAGCGGTGAAATCAGGTTGGTGAACCCCATCGGAACTATCGCGTAAGCATCGGCCTGTCAGAACTTCTTTAGGCAACAAGCAAGTCATCGAAATCTTCCGAGCGAAGTGAATGACGCGCAGAACCGCGGCAATCGCGGCATTCATCACTGCAGCAACAGTAGCGATACTCTTCCTTGCTCCAGTGGTGCATTCGGCTATTCCGGCCTCTGACTGCTGCTTAGTCAATCATAGCCCAACATCGATTGCAGCTTACGAATCGCCCAGCTGCGCGCTTTTACCCCACTGTGGCGGGCTTTTCGGGCCTCATCCATCGCTTCGCGTGCCTCATGCCCCAGACTACCCATCCTAGGCCGATGAGTAGACCCATGATTACCAAAGTGACGAGTGTCACTATGAGGTTCTGGAAGGTCGAGTAGCCGCTGGACCAGTACAGGGCGTAGAGGAGTATGAAAACCAGCCATCCGATCACTACAAGGAAGGTCGCGACTATGGGCCCAAGCGGCCTGTTGTGCTCCCAGTCCGCCCACGCGCTTCCCTCTCTCCATTCGTCAGGCGACATGGCGCGCTTCATCTGCCTGCCGTCATTATAAACGGATGCGCGCGCAGCCCTACTCTGTGGCTTCCTTCATGTAGCCAGGAATCTTCGAAAATATCTGAGTCAGTTCCATCGGGAAGATGTACTTGGTCGAAGGGCTCGCACCGAGGGCTTTCAACGTGTCGAGGTACTGAAGAACCATTGTCTTAGAGTCGATCCCTTTTGCAGCCGCGAAGATCTGGTTCAGCGCCCCTGCGTAGCCTTCCGCTCTCAGTATCGAAGCCTGCTTGTCGCCCTCCGCTCTGAGGATGTTGGACTTCTTGTCACCCTCGGCCACAAGTATCGAAGCTTCTCTCCTTCCGTCCGCTTCCGTGACCGTGGCCCGTCTCGTTCTCTCCGCGGACATCTGCCTGACCATCGCCTCCTGGACGTCCTTAGGTGGACGGATCTCCCTAATCTCCACGTTGGTCACCTTGATTCCCCATCTCTCCGTGACCTCGTCGAGCTTGGTCCTGAGGACCTGGTTGATTTGCTCCCTCTTGGCGAGCAGTTCGTCGAGTGGGATGTCTCCAACGACGGCCCTCAGCGTGGTAGTCGCGATGCCTATCGACGCCCCTTCGAAGTGCTGCACCTGGACGACGCTCTGGGCGGCATCAGTCACCTTGTAGTAAATCAGGAAGTCGATGTCGGTAGGCGCGTTGTCCTTCGTGATGCAGGTCTGATGGGGAACCTCGAGGTATCTTTCGCGGAGGTCTATCTTGTTGACGCGGTTGATGAAAGGGAAGACAAAGACGACCCCGGGCCCCCTCGCCCCGGTAAGTCTACCGAGTGTGAACTGGACCAGTCTTTCGTACTCCCTGACAATCTTCACGCTGTAGCCGATGAACCCGATGACTATGATTATTACGAGCGCGTAGATCACGTAGCTGATTTCCGTACTAGTCGACATCTGCAGCGCAACTGAGCTGAGAAGGCTCACTTTTCCAGTTTCTCCACTTTCAGCTCCAAACCGTCTACTGCTATAACCTTTACCGGGTCGCCGCGCTTCAGATCTTGATTCGACGTGACGCTCCACTCTTCAGCCCCGATGCGGGCATCACCCTTCCCGCCCGCGGCGAGGTCGGTCTTCATTTCACCAGTCTTGCCTATGGTCCCTGACGAATCGTAGACCTTCGGCCTAGCCATCAACCCAGCCCTGATCCTTCGTAGGTAGAGGCTCCCTATCACTATCGCAGCACCGAGAGCGACAATGAGCGCATACGTAATGGAGGGGATGCTCGAGAAGGTACCATTAGCGGGCAATGAGGGGTTCGAAGCCGAGGCTGCCGGGAACTGGAATATGAACAAGAACCCCACGATGAAAACTGTCACTCCGATGAGAGCGCTGACGCCGTGTTGCGTCTTGACCTCGAGGAAGATGAACGCGGCCCCGATGACCATCAACGCAATCGCCAGCGGAGAGGCTCCGAAGAGGCCCAACCCAAAGAGGGCGAGGGCAATCACGACCACGCCAGCGAATGAAAGGACAAGCGTTGGATGGAAGACGTCGACAAGGATAGCGAAGATGCCCACCAGAAAGAGGAGGCTGGATACGTTCGGGTCGCTGAAGATCGAGATGAGGATAGAGCTGATTCCAGGCGTTTGGATAGGCGTGTTTGGAGGGACACCCAGTGCAGATAGTGATCCGTTAATCGAGTTCGTGGATAACACACGGTCCACGACGTGGAGTAATTGCGCGGAGGGACAGGTGCGAGTCCCCTTCGCGCAGTAGGAGGCTCCTTGGCTGACCATAAGGCCGGTCGCCGTCGAATTCCGCCCATATGCAGCCGTAAGGGCTTCCATGTAGGAAGCGAAGGCATTGATGTCCTTCGTTATGGTTGTGTTCGCCGTACCTAGGGGGAACACAGGCGTTGCCGAGCCGATCACTGTCTCGTTGACCATGTAGATGTCGGTTGAGGCCTCAGCGATGTAGGCACCCGCGGAAAAGGCGAAAGCCCCCTTTGGAGCAACCAGAGTCGTGAAGTTCCCGCCCCACAGCTGGTAACTCGAGATGGAAGCAACCATCGACTCCATGCTTCCTCCGTCTCCGCCATTGGTGTTCAGGATGAATACGATGTGGCCGTCGCAGGCGGCCTCGGCGTTTGCGATCGTGGTGGACATGAAACTGGCCGCCCCGGGGTCGATGTTAGCGTTCAATGAAGCGACGTAGTACCCGGTCTTGGAGGCGCAGCCGTCAGCGTGGACCGGCGCGAACCCACCCGCAAACGCCACGAGGAGCGCAACGACGAGGAGGAGCCTCAACGACTTCAAGGCATCTAGGCACTCGTGATTGGTCCGACATAAACACTGTGGAACCTGCACGCGGAGACTCCGGCGACTGCGAAGAATGCCGAGAAGCAGACACCTGCACGTGAGGAGAGGAGCGCAGCCTCATAGGTAGAGGCGTCGGAGGACTCCGCAAAGAAGCTTTGATCTTCTTGAGTTGGCTGTTGAACTTCTCTTCGCAGAGGAAGTCACACGGGTATGATGTGACGAACTGGAGTTTCAAGCGCGAGAGCGAGGGCTACTAACAGTTGCAAGTAGGCTGCTCTTTGCATCCTCAGGTAATTCGGACAGGTCGCAGATGCCCAGTCGAACCGCACATGCGAGATGCCTAACCCTTTCATGGCTCCTTCCTCCCTTCGCCAGGACCCAGTCACCCACTTCCAGATGCATCGAACATACACAGCAGTCAGTTCGTCCCCTGGATTCCCAATGGTGAAGTCTAGGAAGTGTCATCCTGTAAACCCGCGCTGGTCCCACGTTCAAACTGAAGACTCGTAGTCGATGCTCCTGCTCGAACATTAACGTATTGGACCAAATCCAGAATCTTTCTTTGAATCAAGTAAGAAGTCCTACAATTCCTACAATTCCGATTCGATTACTTCCGCTGAAGAGGAATTCAAGCCTCACGTTATGGACAACCAGGGCCAGCTGGAACGAGTCACCCGACTTCTCGACCGACGGCTGTCAGCACTCGGCTCGCATTGTCTAACGTCTGACCCGCGCGCGCGAACGTCCCATCAGGCGAGTTGGGAGGAACCAATGACGTGCTGTTTCCAAATCTTCAGCCGTGAGATCGTGTAGGCGAAGAAGAAACCGACTGCCACGGCGACCAAGTAGGCTACTGAATAGAATATCACAGTCGAGAGCAGGAGAGTGAGAATGTACTGGATGATCGTGGCCGCTGAGCCGTTGAGGAAGTACTTGTAGAACCGCCCGCGCGACAGAAGCGGGGAACGGAAAACGACTTCGGATTTCCAGACGAAGTCGGTGAATACAGAAATCAGAACAGCGATGAGGGTCGAAACCGGAAGAGGAAGAAGCAGGTTGTGTTTAAGGAAGTAGAGCAATCCATCGATCATCAAGGCATTCACCGCCCCGGTCCCCGCATAGAGTATTGAGAGCCGGTTCACGTAGAACCTGAAGATGCCTTTGACCTTCGCTGCCATCTGACCGACTCCTGTCCAAGCCCCAAGGGGACGACGATGTAAATCTGAGCACGGCAGTGCGGATGAGGAGTTGTTACCGATTTTGAGCAAGACGACAATGTGTTATCCGAAGAATAGCCGTCAGGGGCGGGCCCGGCGGGGCCCAAGCGCGCGCGCTGTGCCGTTCGGTTCATGAGATCTCGAAAGCCCCTATGGTCGCCTTGTGGTGGCGCGTCGGTCGGGACAGTTGCTCATCCAATCCGCTTGATTTGGTTCTTATACATCTCCACGATCTCCTGCACAGTGGTGGCGTCC
Source organism: Nitrososphaerales archaeon (assembly GCA_050011715.1). GTDB lineage: Archaea > Thermoproteota > Nitrososphaeria > Nitrososphaerales > Gagatemarchaeaceae > UBA183. The sequence goes on from JBEKIO010000004.1 coordinate 27,264, forward strand.
TCAGCGCGCTTGTCGTCTCTGATCTTGCCCGTGAACTTGGGGAACCTCAACGAAATCCCGGACCCTGGCCTGATCAATCCCATAGCCGTGGTGTGGATGGGCGATAGCGTCAGCTCGGACGCGATCGTCTCGATGACCAATTGCGGCCTGAACCAGATGTCTGGCACCATCTTCGACTCGACATTCTGAGGTTTCACGTGCGTTTCCAACGGTTTCAGGAGTTTCGGAATCTTCTCCAGATCTTCGTCCGAGAACCCAGTCCCGACCTTGGCTATGCTGGTGAAGAGGCCTCGCTTGTCGTCGTACGCTCCTAGGAGGTATGTCCCATATCTCCCCGTCCGCCTTCCCTTGCCGTGGAAGGCTCCTATGATAGGGAGGTCGATAGTGTCAGTCAACTCGCTCCTGTACTCCCGCTTGAGTTTGATCCAGGCGAACTCCCTGGCACCGGCCCTGTAGGTCGACTCGGGGTCTTTGACCATGAGGCCTTCGCAGCCGTTCTGGATCGCCTCCTCCATGAAGCCCTCCATCACCTCGGGGTCGGACGACGTGAGAGCGGGTACGAGCCGCGTCCTCTCGGTGGTCTCGACGACTTTCTCCAGCTTCTTCCGCCTCAAGGAATACGGCTTTCCAGTGAAGTCGGTCTCCCCCACCAGCAGGAGATCGAAGAAGTTGAGGGCGACTGGATACTCCACCACCGCCTGGTCAACCCCGTGCTTCCTTCTCCTGTGCATCAGTTCCTGGAATGGCAGATACTCGCCGGTCTCTTCATTGATCGCGACCACCTCGGCCTCGAGAATCGCGCGCTTCGCCAACACATGCTCGCGGACCAAGTCTACGACATCAGGATAGTGACTCGTTATCGCCTCCAACCTCCGAGAGAACAGCACGACCTTGATCCCAGACTTGTGAATCTGGAGACGTTCTCCGTCGAGCTTGTATTCTGAGACGACCTTCTTTTCGCCCATCTTCTTGACGATGGCCTTGGCGGATTCGAGCCTCTCAGCGAGCATCGGCCTGATGGGGACGCCCACCTCCACCTTCGCAGCCTCGAGTCCCTTGAGGCCCTTTAGTGCAGCTTCCTCGACGACAAATCCGAGGTCCGGGTGGACGTTGTACACGCGCTCGACTTTCGTCCTGTCCTGCTTGCCTCCCAGGAAGGCCACGGCGGCCGCGTCGAGGACCGTGTAGTCCGCTGCGCCAAGTCTGAGCTGACCTGTCACAGTCCTCATGATGAACTTGGCCTCCTGAGGGGACGCGTCGTTCAGCAGACTGACGAGCTGTTTCAGCTTGACTTCAACTGAGCCAGCGCCGCTCTGCCCTGCTATCCTGAGCAGGGTCGAGTAGACCCGCTCCAGTGTAAGGGTCTCGGAGTAGAGCGTTCCCTGTGACCTCTTGTGGATGAGCTGCTCAGCAGCAGTGCCTATGTCTCCTGTCTTGATGTACGCGTTGTAAACTACCTTTTCAGGGAGCCCGGTCGCTGTGCCGATGGCCCTGAGCGCCATCTTCTCCGCCAGCCCAAGTTCGACCCCTTCGTAGTCGGGGCGAAGCTTCCCCTGAGTGAGGTACACCAGCTTCCTAAGCTCGCCCCGCGGGGTTGCGGCCAGCAGTGTCGCCATGACCTCAGTCATCTCATTTCTCCCGGAAGTGGACTCCAGCTTCGCGTAGGCATCCGCCACGATGGAGTAGTCCAAGGCCCATCCTTCGTGGAGGAGGCGGTTGAACTTTTCCTGTCGGCTTGGGAAAAGCCTTATCTCCACTCGACTCTCACTGTCTCTGAAATAAGTTGGGTGGAGTCAAGAAGAAGTCGCTAGCCTCGATGGAGAGGAAACAGGATTCACAGGACACAGAGCCGCAGGCCGGGGATGCTCAGAAGGGGAAGAAGGGAACTGAGCAGAAAACAGTGCCGCAACAGCACAAGCGGCTTCCGTTCCTCGTCCCAAAGATGACAGACGACGATATGGTGAAGAGCCTCGCTCCGCTGAGGGCCATCACCATCTACACCGCTTCGAAGGCACTCGGGGTAAACGCGTCCATCGCTTCAGGGATGCTTCGCGACCTGGAAGGTAAGAAGATGATTTCGAAGGCAGGGGGCTTCAGTGGGCACACGGTCTGGTCGATCGCACCGAAGGCGTAGACACCAGCCTAGCGGGATTGACTCGTGTTCGTACTGTCAATGCCGACTGCGGAGATAGGGACGACCTAGGAAGCCAGATAACTATCATTCTGGGCCAAGCCTAGATCACGAAGTCTGGAACCTAACCCTGTAAGAACAGGGATCACATAGGCAGCAGGGTAGGACAAGCGGTTCCGCATGTCAGAGACCTAGAGCGGAACATGATGGGAAGCTGTCACGGCTCGACCCAAGCGCACAAGTCTATTGCGTCGGGTCAACTTGCCCAGCCACAGGCGGCCCGCTGAGGGAGAGACGCACAGAGTCGCCCGGCCTCATCTCTTCGAATAACTCTAGGCCTTCGTCGACCTTTCCGAGGGGGTTGAGCGGGCGGTCGCTCCTGACCTCCTGCACAAAGACGCAGATCAACCCCCCTGAGGCGAGGAGAGCGACGTCTCCTCTGACGAACGAAGTTCGGGCCTTCTCGACCCCGACCTTGAGGGGAGTGAGGAGGCAGCGCATGCCCGGCTGAACGTTGACCCTGCTGTCGACTGGAAGGATCCTCATGATGGCGTTGACGGAAAGTGGAGAGAGGTGCCTGTAGAAAGCGACCTTAGCCCTGCCGCCTCCAGCGAAAGAGGCGACGCAGTCGACCCTTGAGACTGAGCCCGCGAGAGGTTCAGTGGACAATTGTCATACCCCATGTCCGCTGCCCTTAAGCACTTTTCCTGCCCCCTTCGGCAAAGACTTATCTGATGACCCGAGAAGGCAAAACATCTCCGAGGATTCCTGTTGTCACCTGCGAAAACCCAAAAGAAAGCTAGGCAGCCCTCACTCACCGCGTTCGAGGTCAAGATCGGACCCCCCAAGCTGACTAGGTTCGAGAAAGCGAGAATAGTTGGGGCTAGGTCCCTTCAGATCGCGATGGGAGCGCCGCCTTTCATCTCGACGGAGGGCGCGTACCGCGGACCGATTGAAATCGCAACCGCTGAGCTCGAGGAGGACGCCCTTCCTATCTCGATCAGAAGGTCGCTTCCCGACGGGACAACCCAGGACATACCAGTAAGGGCCCTCGCCAGATAGCGGACGAAAGTAGCCTTGAAGACCGGGATCTTCGTGATGACGAAGCTACCTGACCAAGCAAGAAGCATACTTGAAGGCCTCGACGTCTTCGAAGGCGAGGCGGACGACACGACGCTGGCCCAGTGTCAGGTCCTGATGGCGTGGCCCTCGCGGGTAGGAAAGGTGCTTCTCTTGAAGATGCTGAGCCTGAGGATGATTCAAGCCCTGTCAGCCGGAGTCGACGGCTTGGACTTCACTTCTCTCCCGCCCGGCATTCAGGTCTACTCCAATGCAGGCGCGTACACGGAGTCGGTCGCCGAACACGCATGGGGGTTGCTGTTGGGCGCGGCCAAAGGACTACACGCAAGGAAACAAGGGGTAGTGCCGAGGAGGCTGAGAAGCAAGACCCTCCTTGTTGTCGGCTGCGGAGCGATAGGTTCGGAGATAGCGAGGTTAGGAAAGTCCGTGGGGATGAAGACAGTGGGGGTCTCCCGGTCATTCAAGATCCCCGATCTCTTCGACGAAAAGCATGATACGGGAGATCTTCGAAGGATAATCGGCGCTGCCGACGCCGTGGCTATCGCACTCCCGCTGACCAGGAGGACTGCAGGGCTGATCGACTATAGCACGTTGATGCTTTCCAACGAATCTGTCACCATGGTGAACATCGGGAGGGCCGGAACCGTCTCGGAGGAGGGGCTTATCAGGTGGCTGCGCGAAAGGCCTGAGAGCCGGTACACGACAGACGTCTTCTGGAAGAAGGACGGGAGGGAGACCTTCGATACTGAAGCCTGGAATTTCCCGAACTTCTCGGGCACCCTCCACAAATCAGGAGCCCCTCTGGGGGACAACCTGGAGCACCCCATGGTCGAGGCCACGAAGAATGTCCGGAGGTTCCTGGACACTGGCAGTGCATTGAGCAGAATCGATCTGGATGAGTACTTGCCCTCCCCCCGCTCCTGAGGCAGGAGTCGCCTGATCCTGATGCCCTGGTGTGCAGTGACGATTTGAAACGACGCCGTGGGCATCCAAGGTTAACGGAGACTGTGGACGATGAAGGAGTGCCACCATAATATTAAATACGCGGCGAAGTGGCCTTGCCGAGCAAGGTCAGTCATATGCCAAGAAAGAAATCCGACTCAGATGAATCAGAGGAACACACCCAAGAAGAGACGCCAACACCAGCACAACACCCAGGTGCAGAGACTCAGCAACCAAGCGGCCAAATGCAGAGGTCCTCACCACCCAACCACATTTTCGTCGGCAAGAAGCCTGTCATGAGCTACGCGATGAGCGCGCTCATCCAGCTCACGCAAGCCGGTGAAATCGTGGTGAAGGCAAGGGGAATGTCAATCAGCAGAGCAGTCGACGTGGCGGAGATCGTCACGAAGAGGCTCGGCAACGGCATGTACAAGATCAAGGACATCGGCATCAACACCGAAGTCGTTGGCGAAGGCGCCGAAATGCGGAACATCTCCTCAATCGAAATAGTCGTCGGCAAGTAAGAACAGCGACACCAGTGGAGCATTAGGTGGTTCGTATTCCCTAGCGTGTGCTATAGCCTGGCTTAGGCGAATACTCGGCGCAGAGAAGGAGCTTAGAGCTTCTGCTCATTCTTTTTATCTGAAACTCGCGTCTGAGCGCATCACTCCTCCTGCGGAATCTCTCCTTGAAGGCGAGCTTCACGGGTATCCTTGACCGTGTATACCTGGCTCCCTTGCCTGCATTGTGCTGGCGAAGACGCCTATCGACATCTGTAGTGTAGCCAGTGTACAGGGTTCCATCGGAGCACCGCAGCACGTAGACAAAGTGAACTGCCACGTCTGATGGAACGCTGGGCTCAGATTAGAATACTCCCTCTTCAGGCGCCGGGAAGAAATCGCAGGTAGGTCCTAAGGGCACCCGACAACAAATCGGGCGACCGCCGTTTTGGACCAATTCAGCGCACAGGGGTAACAACGACGGGGTTCTCCGACATGGATATTCCCAGCTAGAGCCAAACCCCGCAAGAGTGGAAACCTTCAAGGGAGGCGCCGAGAGCGCCCGGTTCGTTGAAGCCCGGACAGATCCACGCCACATTCACCGCAAAGGACGGAACCCTGGTAGTGCTCCGGGCCCTCCAGTACACTGACCTGAATGGACTCCTGAGATTTGCGAACACCATCGTCAAGGAGAGGAGAACGAACCCCGAGCTGGGGATAACTTCTCTGGACAGGAGACTCAGGAGGTCAGACGAAAAGAAGTTCCTCGATGGGATCCTGCTCGGAATCAAGAAGAATGAGGCGGTCAGCGTCGCTGCGGTCGTGGGAAAGAAGATCGTTGGCCATTGTGACGTCACTAGACGGAGACAGTCAGATGAAAGGCACACAGGGCTCCTAGGTATCGTCATCCTAGACGAGTACCGCGGGACAGGGATTGGCCAGATGATGGTCAAGACGGCGCTGGAAGAGGCACTCCGCAGTGGGGTCTGGTTGGTGGAGCTCCAGGTCTTCGCAATCAACGAGGTCGCGATTCACGTCTATGAGAAACTCGGATTCAAGAGGGTTGGTGTGGTACCGGGTAAGATGCTACGGAACGGACGGCTCCTGGATGAAATCCGCATGTACCTCGACCTGAGACAGTGCTAAGACCCGCTTCACGTGATGTGGCGTGTCATAAGGCCCGATTTCCGATTGGGTTCTTCGCAATCAAATGAAGAACATCTCTCCCTCTGATCGTCCCGAGCGAGCCTTTCCTAGCGCCTCTCTCGGTGAAGCGCATTCCGTCGCCCTTAGAGTCGGTACTGATAAGAAGGGGAACGGGGTCGCTCGCGTGCATCCTGATAGTGCACGGGGTAGAATGGTCGCAGGATACTCCGACCTTCACCTCTCCGACCCGACCGGCTACAGCAGAGAAGAAGTCTCTGTCGATCGTTTCTATCACCCCTTTCTTGCCAACAGCATCACCGTCGTGTCCGAACTCATCCGGCCCTTTGATGTGGACATAGACCGCCGTTCCCTCGTGTAGCTCTCGCGTGAAGAGATCCGCCTTCTCTTTCATGTCGCTCCTGTCCTTCACGGTTACCATCTTCATTCGTAAGATCTTCGCGATGCCGACCTCGGCTGGCATCTCGACGAGGGCCGTACCCTTCATTTTGTACTTCTCTTCGAAGGATTCGACGTCAGGCATGTGGTCCCCCGCGTCGCGCAGGAGCACGCAGTTGGCCGGAAGCTTCCCGTCCCGCACGCGCTCCCTATTGACCGCACTCTCGGACAGGACCTTTGCGCTCTTGACAGTGAACTCGTTGACAAGGTCCGCCGCCCGCCTCGCCGCCGTAGTCTCTGACTCCGGCCTCGCAGCTAGGATGCGTTCGCCTCGGGCTGTGGACTTCGCTGCGCCGAATCCCCTCACCTTTGCATAGGCGGGGTCCGTGTTCGTGATCTCTGCCGACAGCGGCTGGTCCGCCTTGATGACTAGGACTCCCCGGTACGATATCGAGGCACGGAACTCCAGCACTGCTCCCTTCAACCTGATATCGTTCAGGCTCTCGGCCATCCTCGCCGCTTCCTGCTGAGTGAGGTTCCTGCCTGCTCTCCTGTCGACAATCCGCCTCCCCTGTGCTGAAGCCAAGTTTGCCCGGAGAGCGAGGTCTCCAGGACGGACTTCGAGGCCCGACCCGACCGCCTCGATGACGCCCCTCCCAGGATACCCTTTGTTGAATGAGTAACCGAGCATGTTGAAGACCGCGATGTCGGACTCTGGGGCCACTCCCCGCCCTACGGTCACGACCCTGCCGAGGTTAGACTTGCGAGCGACCTCATCAAGACTTGGCGTGTACGCTGCCTCGAGAGGAGTGGTGAAGTTCAACTGCGGGCTCGGCCTGTCGGCACAGCCGTCGAGGAGGACGTATCCTATTTTCATCTGCGCGCAGCCGTCTTCCGAACGTCGCATTATCATCCTTTTGGGTCCAGACCCTTCCAAACCCTAATATCGGGAGGACATTCTCCGCCCGCGTCGATGGTGGAAATCAGGAAGGACTACTTTACGGAGAGGCTCTCCATAATCCTCCCCGACAGAGGGCTCAAGCCGGGCCAAATCATCCCGCAGAGGGCAGAGAAATGCAACTACTGCCCGGGGAACGAAGAGATGACACCACCAGCCGATCTAGTGCTGGTGAAACGGGGCGACACGCTCCTGAAACAGACGGACTCCGAGGGAGACACAATCAAGAACTGGTCTGTGAGAATATTCCCAGCGAAGATTCCGGTAGTGACCCCCAACGCCCCTCCCTCATACGGGGAGCCCCCGCACTACAGCGAGCCGGCGGTAGGGTATCACTACGTCCTCGTGGCTACTCCTAAACACGACCAACCCTTTCCAAAGATCGATATCGAACAATGGATAAACGTCCTGGCGTCTCTGCAGGACAAGGTCAGATGGCTGTACTCGCAGAAGGGGGTAAGCTATGTCTTAGTTTACGCCAACTCAGAACGAGACGGGAGTTCCACGACAGTCCACCCGAACATTCAGATTGTGACTACCCCTCGGGTCCCACCCGCCGTAGAGGAGGAGGCAGATACCGTTCAGACCTCCCTGAACGACCTGGGCGTCTGCCCGATGTGTCAGGTTGTGGGGACAGAGACGGGTGGTCCCCGCCAGATCCTAGCGACAGATTTCTTCATCGCGTTCGCTCCTTGGGTCTCCACGCACTCCTTTGAGTTCTGGATTTACCCCAAGAGGCACATGACCAGCCTTCTGAAGCTGTCACAGAAGGAGATGATGGACCTTGCACTGATACTCAGGTCGACGCTCGGCGGCCTCTCGAGGGCGCTCGACGCCCCGAGCTTCACCATGGTCTTCCACAGCTCCTCGGAGAAGAAGACAACGAAGCAGATTCACTGGCACATAGAGGTGTACCCTAGGAGATCCACCTGGTCCGGGCTCGAGCTGGGCGGCGGCATCTACGTCAACGATGTCTCTCCCGAAGGCGCCGCACAGGTCCTAGGCGCGAGCTCGAGGAAGGAATTGGCACAACTCGTCGGAATAAAGTGACAATTACGCCTTCTTCTTGATAATAGGCAAGCACACCGGAGGTGTGCGTGCTCCTTATGGAGATGATAATATTCGCAACATTTGGGGATTCTTTCGAGTTTCGGGTTTGGGTGGTCATTTTCGGAGCGAAGGGAGTCTAGCTCGCCAATAGGCGTTCCATCTCTTGCGCGGGTGCTAATGCGTCTCCTGTCCATCGGCCTCCTTCGCTGTCGCAGACGCGTCTTCTGTGCATTCAGCGGTGCGAAATGCTAAATCCAATCAGGTTCCTTCAAGAAGATATGGCGACCAAACACCGACCAGATAGAGTGACTATCTCTGGGATAATCTACGCCAGCTTCGGGATAATATTGCTCGGAATCGCTGCATTCATGTTTCCACTCTTTTCGTTGTATACCATGTTGTTCGTCATCATAGGCTTTGCACTCTTCTACATCACCTATGGGATCTTCATCGGCGCGTGGTGGGCCTACTATGTGGTGATTTACTTGAGACCCCCATTCTTAACACTGAGCGAAATCAAGGACTACTTCGATGAACGCACATAGCAGCAGGTTCAAAGCGTCTACTTTTTGCGTTGACTCGACGCCCTGATTAACTGCATCCATCGGTTCCCTTCGAGGTTGAGGTCATCCCTGCGGCCTCTGCGGGAGTCTGCCCGTCTAAGGCCATGTGCGGCCTCACGAAATTGTAGAAGATGTGGTTCCCTTCGGGCATGGGCGTCTGCATAGACTTCCACCCGCGCTGAACCTTGAACCGTTCCCTCTGCGTCCCGTTCATCCTCTCGATTCTGTTGTCGGTCGCCTGCGGCTTCCCAATTCCCGCCCTCGGGATGCGCTCGGGGTCTTTGGTAAACGGGGCGAAAGTTATCCCCTCCGAGTAGGCATTCAGCCCGTCTGTGAAGATTCTCTCAGGTTCGCGGTCGTGGGCGTTCTTGGTGGCCGCGCGCGCTTCGGGGTGCTGTGAAAAGTCGGTTGATGGTCGATTCGTCAACATAGGTGCGGGGAAGCATTGCACGATGATACCAACAGGAACATGGCGTAACCCACAGAATTGTGTGGGAAATCGTTGACATACTCGACGAGTATGCCTGCTTTCGGATAGTGTTGCGAAAGGACAAACATGTAGATTGAATCCCCGATTACGTTCCCTACGGTCTCAGAGCTCTTGTCTGGGAACGTCATGTTGAATCTAATGGCACCGTCCCATAGGGTCGTCTGTGTCTGACTCTGAGTTGTCGTGCCGGATGGAACGGGGCAGCCATGATAGATGGGTGGACAGATTGTCGTGAACGCCACCCCGTCGAACGTGACAGACGTGTTGAGGAAGTAACTGTACCCCGGCATTCCGACCACGATGTCCTTTGACACGTCGTCCGCCCAGAAGTATGACCCGTTCACGTTCATCAAATGGGCTTCATTGTTTAGGACCGACGTACGCGTGGTTGAGATGTGTGTGGTCGTAGTTGTCAGGGAAGTGCGCGAGGTTGAGACTCCCACGAAGTATCCTGTTGCCACGCTTAGTATGATGACCAGTGCCACCGCGAAGGCAGCAAGTGCTTTCTTCAACTCAAGTCAAAAGAGGTAGGGCCTGCCTTAGGGATTCGCCCCGGAATGCTTCTTCGTCTCCGAGGCGTTCTGGATTATCGTCATCCATTTGTTCTCTTCCTCTCCCTTGATTCCCGTTTTAGGTTCTGTCCCGCTTCGGGTGATGCGCGATGAATGATGCCAGATTCAGCTTGTTTCGTTCTCTTCTGTGTGTTTCTCAGACCATTGGTGACCACAATGTCCGCACGTGAACGAATCCTCGAATTCCTTTCTTACGGTGGTGAATGTTTCCTTCTCGTGAGCCCCTCCCGGGGTGAGCGACCAGACTTTGCCCCTCGGATAGCCCCATATGCCCGAAGACGCGCCCGTGTTTATCATCATCCCGTCTTTGCCGACAGGTTCTGTTGTCCTCTTGTCGCTTAGAACTCTTTCGTCAGTGAGTTTGACATGGAACCTGTGCCCACATGAAGGACATGTTCTAACGAGCGTCCCGAGCCTGGACATAGGGAGTCGTTTGGCCCTCGAACTCTTAAACAATTCCATCCATTTGTTCTTGGATTCAATGCCGACTCCCGCGATCTGCGCGGTCAAATAGAGATTCCATGCTTTCATTAAGCGCGCGCGCGCTCTGCCCAGTACGTCTGGATTGCTATGTCTTGCTTGAGAAGTTCGTTCTCTTGTTTGATTTGAGAGAGCCTGTTTCTGTGGCTGTATTTTCGTCTCTTGACGAATTGGGCTTATTCAGTGCATTGGAGCTGTGTCCTGACTCCGCTTGTAGCCCTTTGTCTTGATGCGGTCCATCAGTTTGGTTGGGAACGGGTCTCGGCCGATCCCGATCGCGACATAGTACGAAGTCATGTCGAGCCTGTAGACCATGGTGACGAGCTGGGCAAGGTCCGACCTGCCTCTCCCCCTGACTTCCACAGGGTTCATCTTCAGCTCCGAGAGGATCTTGACCATGGAATCGGCTCCTGCCTTGTCGCGCGCAGTCTCAGCTGGGTGTCTAAGGAAGACGGGAGCGAATTCGACGCTCGGGTCCTCCCAGGCTTCTATCTCGTTGTGGAAGGCGTCTGGCAGCGCGTCGGAGATTGCGTGTATCTTTGCGTTCTCGTTGAGGAGGTTCTTGAACCTGATTCCCGCACCGCGGGTGGACCTAGAGCCGTAGATGACCGGAGTCTTTTCCAGAATCGAGAGGGCGAGCTGCTTCGATGGGTTCTTGAGCACAGGTATGTTGATCCCTGCCACCAGCCCTTCGGCCTCCATCTCCTTGAAGGCGTCCTCAACCTCGTCCTCGCAGCCGAGCCCGAGCCCCTCATTGATGACAGAGAGGCACGAGAAGATGATGAACGGGAGCATGTAGCGGGGAGCGACGACCTCTGGCATCATGATGTGAGGAACCCCGAGTCTCTCCGAGACTTCCATGAGCTTCCCCCCTGAGGAGACGGAGACCGTGGTTGCGCCTCTCTGGACCGCGACCTCCATCATCTCGATCGTCTCCTTGGTCTGTCCAGAAGCGCTGCAGGCGATCGCGAGCGCGTCGCTCATGCTCCCGATCGGTAGCCGTCCCGTGAACGTCGCCACCTCGAACTTGGGCCTGCTAGATAGCCAGCTGGCGATTAACTCGCCGCCGGCCGCGGAGCCGCCCATCCCCAAGACGTACGCCTTCCGGAACCTGGCGTGCGGTACGTTGAGCTCGACATCGAATCCCGACCGGGCCATGTCCGGCCACCTTTCGTAGGTCTTGTGGACGTTTCTCGGGTCGACGCTCCTTATCCTACTAAGTGAGAAGAGATCGCGCATTTCGTTTCACTCTGTGTATTGCATGTAGCAACCCCGAGTAGATTCCGCCTTAGGCAGAACGCTATCCTCCAGCAACCCTAGCATTCGGGCTCCAGCGAAAGAGCATCGGAGGTCCGGTCTCACGAAGGCCCTTGCCGTTGGCAATGCAGTCAAGAAAGGCGCCCCTTCTTCACACCGGCCCTCCTCCTCTCTACAGATGTTTCCTCGAATGTCTTCCGAATCAGCGCTTCTTCGGCCCTAGTCAGGGTCTTCCCGCGTCTCTCCACCATCCTCCGCTGCGTCTCAACAACTGATTCAATCAGGAGTTCCACCATCCTACCCGAGCCGTCGGAGTAAGTGAAGCTCGGGATATTCTTGCTGGCCAAGCCAGCGACGTGGCAACCGGTCCCGAGCAACCTGCCTGAGTAGACCAGCGCGCCAATTGATACCTTGGACATGTCGCCCACGACCGGGCCCAGCTTGAGCATCCCGGGATCCACCGTACCTCCGCCGATTTCCAACCGGATGTTCCCGTAAGTGTTCTTCAGATTGCTGAAGGTGCTGCCTGCCCCAAGGTTGACCCATTCTCCGACGTAGGAGTCGCCCACGTATCCGTAGTGCGCCTTGTTGGTGTGAGACATGATTATTGAGTTCTCGACCTGTCCTCCCACCTTGCAGCCCGAGAAGACGGACGTTCCTCCCCCCACCATGGCAGAATAGATCCTGGCCTTTGGCCCGATGTAGCACGGTCCCATTACCCTGGAGAAGCTCTCCACTGAAGCACCTTCTTCGATTACGATGGGTCCCAGCCTGGTGTCGAATGTGACGTGCAGCTCGATGTCAGCTCGACCATCAATCATCAGACTGGAACGCGGGCCTCTGACTTCTACGGCGCCTGGGAGCGAAAGTGGGTCTTCAAAGCGCTTCGCCTGTGCAGCAATCGCCAATCCGTTGCTTTGAACCAAGTCCCAGTATCCGGTGAAGAGGCTGTCAGTTGGGGCCTCCAGCTTCTCGACGCTCTTGCCAATCCTGACCGTGTCTCTCTTGCCAATGGGACCCGGCATCATCCCCGTCCCTTTGACCCTGGCCGCGACCACCTGTCCGCCGGCCACGGCTACGAAGGGGGTCTTCCTAGAGGCGAGGGCCAAGAGCAGCCTCCCTGGCCTGGCTCTGGCGTTGACAAGGGTCGTCAGGCCGTTGGCACTCTCGTTGTAGCACTTCCCCAGCGACTCTCTGCAGACGTCTTTCAGCGCCGCTCTGCCCCACACCATCGGGTCCGCAGCGTCAGCGATGCACCCGTGGACCGCTTCTAGGAGGGTCTTCGTGCCTCTGTTTAGCTGGCCCGCGTGCCTGAGCATCGTCAGGGGACCGAAGCCCGCAGTGGCGTCGTCCTCGAAGACGACTGTCGTCAATCCGCTAGACTACCTTCCCGATCTTCTTCATGTAAGCGTCGTTGGCTTCTTTGTACGACCTCCTGTCCCCGATGTCGATGAACTCTCCAGCCAACTTCACAGCGTAGAGCCTCGCGCCGTCGGCCTTGGCATTCTCGAAGGTCTCCTTCATGCCGTAGACCTGCTCTGCCGGGATGTACCTGAGAAAGCTCTTCTCCATGACATAGCAACCGACGTTGATGTACCCTGAAATCACGGGCTTCTCCCTCCATTCGGTCAGCCTTCCTTCCTTGTCAGTCTTCATGAAGCCATACTTCATTTCGACGCTGTGCTTCATGAGGACCATGGTCGCAGCAGCCCTCTTCCTGTTATGGAAGGCGATCGCCTCCTGGAGGTCGAAGTCCAGCAGGGCGTCTCCGTAGAGACAGATGAACCTCCCCCTGATTCTACCCTCCGCGGCTTTGAGCTGGCCGGCGGTCCCGAGTGGAAGACGGGAGGCCGCGTACGAAACGTCGACCCCCCATTCCCCGCCGTTCCCGAAGTACTCTTCGATCTTCTTTCCGAGATAACCCGTTGAGACGATGACCTCGGTGATTCCCTTAGCCTTCAGCCACTCGAGGATGTGCGCTAGAATCGGTTTCGTGCCGACCTTGAGCATCGGCTTCGGAAGGAGGAGGGTGTACGGTCTCAGCCGGGTCCCGAGCCCCCCGGCGAGAACCACAGCCTGGATCTTATCGTTCTTCAGCCGCCAGTCGCCTTGGGCTCAGGCTGGCCAGTTCGTCCTTATACGTTTCATCCGTCCCTGAGAAGATGCAGGGGTCAACGACTAGACCTTTTACCCCCAGTTCTACCACCCTTCCGATGTCCGAACGCGTGAGCCTCTTCTGGGTCCTGAGTAGCAGGGGTTTGGTCGAGAGTCTCGAGATCAAGCCGAGTGTCGCGTAGTCGAGGACGCTGAACGGAGTTCCCCTGGCCTGCGCGGGCACTGTTGCAGCGTCGACGGCTTCGACACCTTCCATACCGGAAAGCTGGCTGACCTGCTCAAGAATGTAGCCCGTCGATATGGCGCAGATCTTCTTCAATCTAGCGTCGGAGAGCACGAAGAGTGGCATAAGGTGGGCATACATTTCTACAAAACCGAAGGAGCTCGACATTATCCTCTCCCAATACTCTTCGGTGAGATGCCTTCCTCCTCCAACGAACAGGCCGCAGGGGACAGAGACCGTGGAGATGGCATCGTTGATGTACACGTCGTGAAGGTCGTAACTTCCGCAGTGGTTCTGCGTCGAGCCTTCGTCGCCCTCGATGTTCAGCATCACGGCGTCGGCACCAGCCTCCTCAGCCTTGACGGCGAGCGAAGAGCTGTTCTTCGGCAGACTGGCAATCACAGTGTACTCTTTCGTCTGGGATATGACGTTCAGCGGCCTTCGCAGCTGAGATGCGGACTCCATTCTGCTCACTGTTGAAAGGACCTTCCCGCTTACAAGAGAACTGCTCAAATGTGGCAGAGGGTTTAGTATTATTGTTTTAACAGGCTGAAGCGCGCGAGCGCTGTCGACAGGTGATCCGCTAATCGAATCGCTGCCTGAACTCCCCCACACCGAGACGCGCGGCTGGAATCAGATCCAGACCGTCACACCTAGGACAAGGAAGAGCAGCATCAGGTACGGACTGGTGATCTTGAAGAGGGTCCAGGCGGTACCTCGAGTCCGGTCGACGGCCAGCTTGGCACTGTAGCTCAAGACCAAACCACCAAGGGCAAGCACAGTAACAACGTAAAATATGCTCACCGGTGTGAAAAGGAAGATTAGAACCGACAAAACCGTCAGCATGGCACTTGTGGCGGCCACGCAGACTGCAGCGACACTGTCGCCGAAGACTACCGGTAGCATGGGGACCTTGGCGGCCTCGTAATCTTCCTTGCCGAAGATCGCCAGGCTCCAGATGTGAGCCGGAATCCAGGCCATGACAAGTGCTGACATGTAGAGAGCCATCGGGGAGAAGGGGTTTCCGACGGCCGAATAACCCACTAGGACAGGCATCCCCCCTGAGAAGCCTCCTAGGACGATGTTGAGCCAGCTCCGCCTTTTCAGGAGCAGGGAATAGACCACAATGTTGTCCAGCAGCCCCAGCAGCATGAAGCCGGCAGCTAGGGCATTTATCAGGAAAAGGGGAATGGCGACCGAAAGGGCGGCCATCGGGAGACCGAAGGCGAGGGCCGCCCCTGACGATATGTCGCCTGCGGGTATGGGCCTCTTCATCGTGCGCATCATCATGGCGTCGATGTCCCTGTCGTGGTAGTTGGTGAGGACGTCGGCAGACGCGCTCCCCAGCGTCAGGGCGACTCCTGTGACGAGCATCAGCACGGGGGACAGGGTTGACCCGGGCGTCTCGCGGTATGCTACTACCGTCGCCACCAAGCCCGTGAAGACGAGAAGACCCCAGACCCTTGGTTTGGTCAGGCGCCAGTAGTCGCCCACCGAACTGCCAAAGCCCATCTTGACAAATCGTCGATGACAACGATAAAACGTTATGCTTCTCGAAAATGGGCCCCGGGAGGGCCAGACTGAAATTCAGTTCGAGTCCAGGCGCGGTCCAAGGCGCTAGCCGCTACCGTGGCGTCACCGTGGAACCGTCGAGCTGCATGCCCAAATCGACCGGGGTCAGAATCGGAGTTCGGGCCCCCCTGTTTCTTCCACACTCTTGCGCGCGCCGCCAATCTCGCAACCGCTAGGCTACTTGGAGAGCCCCAGGAGGTACTGCCGGAGCCTGGCGGCTACGAGAACGTCTGCAGAGTCTCCGTCCTGCTTGTAGCACTCCAACGCCTTCTCGCAGAGCGGCAGGGCCTGCTTGGCCTTCGATTTCCGGTCCGTCTGCTGTGAAAGAATCTTCCTCACAGCCTCGAGGTACCAGTCGCCGCTCGTCTTACGATCCTCAAGCCTTTCATGGCATTCGGCCAACCACCTGCAGCATTCGACTCTTTCTGCCAGAGATTTGCTTTCGTTGGAGGCCTCGCCTTCCAGAAAGGATATCGCTCTTCCGTACTCACCGTTGTGTATCATTAGGACTATTTCTTGGACGCTCATTCATTGGCTATAGCGACAGCCAGCGTCATAAGAACTCGTGTAGTCTTTGCCTCACCTCGGACTCAAGAATCCCGCACAATACGGGCCCTGTTCCACGTTCATTAGATGAGGATTGCATAACTGGGAGAAAACCGGATGGTTTCCATCCAAGAAGGCTCCCAGAAGAATGCTTTCGCCTAGCCCTTTCCATCAGACAACTTCGCAATTGGAGGTCGAGGCTGGGAAACGCGCATAGTTCTTCTCGGTCTAGCCTGATCTCGTACGAGGTCGAGGAAGTGGGGGAGGGATTCAGACCGGTCTAGCCCAGTGACAGAAGGCCTGAAGAATTCGAGATGCACACAGCGGTGAAAGAGAAAACGAGGACGAGCAGCACCCCCGACGTGCTCTCGCCCGCTAGACTTCTAGCCTAGGGGCCGCCTTCGGACAACCAAATCGTGTTTCCGTCTGGGTCGGCGATCATGGCGAATGTACCCCATTCCTTCTTCGTAGCGGGCGTTGCGAACTTGACCCCTTTCTTCTCAAGTGCCGCAGCTGTCTTCTTCACGCTCTCGCAGTAGAGGCTAATGCCAGTGTTTCCAGGCTCTAGTTTACCCTCGCACAGGTGGAACCTCGCGTTCGACCCTTTAGGCCAGACCGTGATCCAGTGACCCGAACCCTCGGTCGCGAACCCGAGCTTCTCCTCGTACCACTTTGCAGACTTCTTCGCGTCGGTGACCATTAGTGCGACGCTGAAACTTCTCGATAGCATGGTCTGTCGTACAAGGCAACCCCCTTTTCCGTGTTTCTATTCGGCTCCAAAAGGGGGTCTCGGCGTCCAGCCACTCATGCGGCCGAGGACTTGCGCGATCGCTCTTTCTTACTGCTCTCAAGCTTTCTCAGAGTTATCTCGCTCTCCGTCACAATCAGGAGTATCTGGTCCTTCCTCTTCCACCCGAAACCTTCGACGACAGGGTTCGGAATCGTTATCCTGAGGCTGTTCCCGGTCTTGCCAAGGGTGACCCGGAATATGACAGGCACGGTCGAACTCCAGTTCTAACGCTGATTTAACTTTAATTTAGTGAACGAAACACAAAGCACTGGTCAAGTTTGACAATCCATAGCCGATATGAAGGAATGTTAGCACGTAGGTTCTAACATGGCTTCGCTCGCTGAGTTGCATCGCTTGATGCCAAGCAAATTCCGCTGGGAAGACTTGGGTTTCGAACTTGACAATATGGAAGAGGGTTTTGACGATGAATGGTCCAGATAGTCGGGACGGTTTTCAAAGAGCCTTAGACGACCTCGTCGATGATGCAGTGACGCTCCTAGAAGAACGCATGATCCATGCCGCGGACGAGCAAGGAGCCGCGGAGAAACGAACCGACAACGGCGAGCTGATTGAGTCGTCGACCCACGTCACATTCATAATGCATGTCCCAGGCTACAGAAGAAGTCAGCTGAAGGTCTCGCTTCTCGAAGGCGACATAGTCGTGACCGCCCCTGACTTTACGGTGCGCAAGCCGCTTCACTCCTCCGTCGACGGGTCGAGCCTAGCAAGCGCTTACATCAACGGCGTTCTGAGCGCCAAGCTTCAGAAGATATTCTGAACGGCGAACCGTCATCGCAGTCGCCTCTCAGAGGGATTTATCTACTACCGGCCGCAATTCGTGAAGAGTGAATCAGTCCGTCAACAGGAGGGTTCTCGCCCACGCTGAAGGTTTCGACGCGATCTTTGAGATGGTGAAAGCCGCGACAGAGCAAAGCCTAGGCATGCACAGGGCCGGCCTCACGCTTGTCCTGGGAGACATACCCAACAACGTCGGAGCGTATCATCAGATGGGGTCGAACACCATCGTTATGAACCGAAACCTCCTCAGGATAGTTCAGAAGCTCTCGAAATCGAAAGGCAGGGTGAACTCGTATGTATTCATGATCTTGCTTCATGAGTACCTGCACACGCTTGGATTCGAAAGCGACAAGCAGGTGAGAGACTTGAGCCAGCAGATATCAAGAGGGTTCTTCGGTGGAAAGCACCTCGCCAGCGACATGGCCGTCAAGCCCCTTGACCAGTTCTTCCCAGACCTGTCCAAGTTCGTAGCATTCAGGGACAAGGGAGCATACGAGACCGTGCGCAGGTTCGACTCGTCGAGCACCCCGTACATAGGCTGACCCGAGAATCCGTAAATACGTCAGCGGCTCCACGCGCCTTTCGAAGGCTCACGGCGTCCCTCGAGTTTGGCCTGATCGCCGTCGACATTATCGCTTCATGGATCAGGATGATACTCGCCCTCGGGCTGAGCATCCTCTTCGCCCTCGCTATCGGAATCTTCGCGGCGAGGAACAGAAGGGCAGAGGGTGTCATCTTGCCACTTCTTGACATATTCCAGTCGATCCCAATACTTGGGTTCTTCCCGTTCGTCATCGTAGGAATCTATGGGGCGATTCCGAACGCGATCGGCGCAAATCTTGCGGTCATCGTTCTCATCTTCACAAGTATGTCCTGGAACATCGCCTTCGGAGTCTACGAGGCTGTCAAGGCGATACCGCGGGACTACGCCGACCTTCTAGACATGTCGAGCGCCAGCGGATGGCAGAGGACGAAGTCCTTGTACATACCAGCTTCGCTGAGCCGGATAGCATACAACACGCAGACTTCGTGGGCAGTCGGCCTCTTCTTCCTCGTGGCGAGCGAGATAATCGCCGTGGGCTCGACGGCGGTTCCTGTCACCTATGGCATAGGCATCGGTGCGACCGCCTTCTACAGCAGCAAAGACTTCGCTAACTACACTCTCTTGATTGTTGGCCTGATTCTCGCAGTAGTTGTATGGAGGTTCATCTTCCTGAGAGAGTTCGCGCTATGGTCTGAGAAATACAAAATGATGGAGGAACCGCGCGAACAGCACCGGGACCCCATAATGCGGATCTATTCCTGGGTGAACCAGCGCAGCATTTCGAAGCTCTTTCTCCTGACCCAAGGGAAGGGGGTCAACCGATTCACTTCTGTGATATCGAGGTTCAGGAGAGGCATCAAGTACGCAGTCCTGATCGTTCTCGGGTTCTTCTTTCTCCTGGTGCTCGAGAGCGTAATGAAACCGGGCGCCGTTAGCCTCGGACATCTGCCTTCCGTGTCGACGATTGGTTCGGTTGAGGGCAAGGTCCTGTACAACCTAGCAGCTTCGTTCGTTAGGATCTGGTACGTCTACGTGATCATGGTCGCAATCGGGCTGCCCCTAGGAATCGTGATTTCCCTCAACTTCAGGCTCTATGACACGGTCTCCCCGATCCTCGAAGTGATATCATCGACCCCAGCGCCGATCCTTCTGCCTGCAATCGTCCTCATCCCCATTCTGGGGCATTCTGGCGAGGGGGTGGCGGTCATCGTCATAATACTTGCGTCAATCTGGTACATCATTTTCAACGTCATGGCGGGCGTGAGGACGCTGCCTGCCGAAATCAAGGAACTGCCGCGTGTCTTCAAGGTCAGCAAACTGTCGGCTTGGAGGAACGTGTACATCCCCGGCGCCCTGACCGGATTCGTGACTGGCTCGATCACCGCAATCGGAGGGGCCTGGAACGCGCTAATCATCGCCGAGTACTTCACAGTCACGAAGCCTGACGGCACGACGACCCTACTGACGCAGACAGGAGCGGGGATCGGTAAGGTAATCGTGAAAGCGACCAACTCGAAGCCTCCTGACTACCTCACGTTGTTCTTGGCAGTGTCGTCGATGACGGTCCTCATCATTGCGTTCAACCTAACCGTCTGGAGGAGGGTCTATCATCACGTTACGAAGCGGTACACGTACAATAGATGAAGCTGGCATGGCGGCGTTAGGCGTTGGCTCCGACGGAGGCTTCTTGCATTATCGACTCGAACATCTTCAAGTACTGGGGAACTATGACATCAGTCGAGAAGTAGTTCAGCGCTCTCTCGTGGGCTCGCCTCGAACGATTCAATCTGTATGATTCGTCCTTTGCGTACCTCTCCAAGACACCTGCAAGTTGCCCAGCTCGTCTCATGTCGACGGTGTCCCCACCGTCCTCGATGATCCACTTTGTGACAGGGTAATCGTCTCCAACTGCGGGTACACCGCATGCCATCGCCTCCGCGAAGACGTTACCGATTATCTCCTTTCGGGTGGGTAACACAAAGACGTCCCCTGCTGCATAGACATTTGGCATGTTGTCGTGTCTCGTCGTGCGAAAAATGACGTCGCTTCCCAGTAGTTTTCGACCAAGATTGACGATGTACGCGGTCTCGCTCTCGACCTGACCCACTACCAAGAGCTTGGCCCCGCGATGGGCTTCTTTCAGGATGGCGACTTCCCTTATAGCATGGTCTATTCTCTTGTAGCTCCAGTTGATTGCGCCCGCGACCAAGACAACGAAATCATCCTGCGAAATCTCTAGAGATTTCCTGATCTCCTCCCTGGGCTTCGGCTTGAAAACCTCGGTATTGACGGGTTGAGGTGCGAAATACCATTTGTGGGTATCCATTCCGAGTTGACGGGCTAGCTCCAGATAATACGGGGCTAGAACATGGACAAATTCAAACCCTTGCAGTCTTTGTGGATGATGAGTGAAGCCGTTGGTCACCACAATGGGGGCCCTGATTCTCCTATTCTTCTTGGCCTTTTGGAGGCGGTTGGCCACGTACGGCTGAAGTACGAAGAAGAGCAGATTCTTCAAAGACATTCCAGACAGCTTCTGTACAAGCATATTCGAGAACGTTGTTTCTTCAATTCTGACGCGGCGCGCCCAGGGAATAGGGCTGAGATGGCCACCGAAGATGAAAGAATCCCTCGGGATGCATGGCAAACTTCGCTGAATTGGAGAGGCAGGGCGGCCCCCACCCACCAGAACGACCTTCACCCCACGGCGCCTTAGCATGGAAGCTGTTTCAAACGCACGCGCCTCCATTCCTCTATTGACTATGCCCAGACCGCTGCAAGGCAGAGCTACCACACTATCGGGTCCCATTGGCGACTTCCTCGCTGTGTCGAATAGCGGCTACCGGGCGGCAGAGGAAGATAAGCCTTCGAAGCTTCGAAACGAGGTTGATTTCTTACGTGTGTACTCCGAGAAATGCAACTAACGTGCGGACCAATTCCAAATGTGAGAGCCAAGATCAGGGGGCATCACTGCGTGCGATGAACTGAGCTGGGTCGTACGGGTCGAAGGGTCCCTGCCCGTCATCGTAGGACGTGTGAAAGTAAGCCGATATCCCCGCGGCCCATGCAGTTGCTCTTTGGACCACCGTCCTTTGCTCCCCGAGACTGAAAATGGGTCGCCCGAGCCGCAGCCAGTCCCTGTAACGCTCGTACCTTTGACGAAGCCTTACCGATGGGCGGCTTCTTTCCGGATGTGTGTTGATTCTGTCGACCAGTTGGAAGGTTGTCCATCGGAAGGAACCTTCTCTTGATGCCCTTCTCCACAGGTCCCAGTCTTCACCCCACTGAAGATTGCGCCATCCACCTAACCTTTGTATTAGGGACCGAGGCCCGACAGTAACGTTCGAGGCCCACCTATTCTTGTCCGTCGTCGCTAGCAAGAGCTTGCCCTCACATCTGGTGTGATAGAGACTAACGAGATCTGAAAGTTCATGCCGAAAGATGTCGTCTGTGTCAAGGTCCGCGATGATGTATTCGCCTGCAGAGTTCTCGAATGCAATTTGCCTCCCTACCCCTCGACAACACTTCCTGAGAATCAGACTGATCCTTCCTTTTGTGGCGTAATCTTCAAGGATTTGAACCGACCCGTCTGTACTGCGGCTATCTACAACCACGATTTCATACTCGTCATTGATTTGCGTGATGATGCTTTCAACACTGACCGCAAGAGTTGAAGCGTTGTTGAAGTTGATTATGCAGATGCTATATTTCGGTTTGGTCTTGCCCTTCGACACGGAGAGGTCTCCGTCAGCTTCCGTTCCTAAATGATGAAGAATGCTCTTGTCACCCCAAGACGATGTGGGATTGCTTCCAATCCATCGTCTCTTTTATAGGCTGCTCATGTTCATCACTTACCTCCGCATGCTTCTGACAAAGCCGAAGCGCGCGCTGAGCTTAGGAACCACGTCCTTGAGGCGCTTGATCTTCATAATTCGCTGGAGAGGGACGTCCACGCGGTGTTGCTTTGCCTCCATCCGGACGCTGGAACTTCCACAGCCGGCAGTACGGTCAAAGGAACCGGGTACTGCGGGAGGTGTCTCAAAGTCATTCGACCTGAAGCCAATCTCTGCACCGCATGCGGAAGCAGATGCTCACTTCATGGGTCCCACTGAAGTACCCAACGGCTCCAAAAGCCAAACTGACACCAAACGCCAAACTAATACCAAACGCCCGAGCGGCGCGATACACATACAATAGATGATGCTCTCGCGCGCGGCCGCTCGGGACATCGGCGCGTTTGTCTGGATGGAACCTAGATGACAGATGAGACAGTGGGCTAAATAATCAAAATCCCCCTAGGCGGAACGTGGGCTCTACCACTCTTTTGCAGGGACCAACCACTAGCCAGGAGAACAATGTCAGAATGGCTGACTTCAACTCGACTCTATACGACAACGAACTGGAGTTTTTCAAGATCGTTACGGCTGGAACCGTCTGGCTGACCTTCACACCCCAGCAAGTCATGGGTACGACCTACTCTGTGTCTGGCGTTCTGTCCAAGAGCCACAAGGTAACGGTGCATGTGAAGTTCCCAAGTGGCGACGAATGTGCTTACACGTACCGTACCCCCCAACGCCGAAGCGGCTCAGAATGTCAGTAACCTCATCTATCGAATCATCGTCGATTATAAGGGGGAATCCGAAGTCCTGCGATTCCTGAAGACAAGGGAGTAGGCATCTCTCAGCGAAGTCTCTGAGTTACTGACCAAGTGTGGCTCGCCTTCTTCCCCCGCCGAAGCCCAGAGGATGATTGAAACTATGATTTCTTCAGGCAAAGTGGAGGGAGTCTTTGACGGCAGAGATTTCATGAGCCATTACGCTTTGCAAAGGGAGACTGTGAGATACGACATTGTCTCCAAGTTCGAGGTAGACAAGAACGGGGTTATCGTTCTCAATTGTCCAAATTGCGGGGCGTCAATTCCTCTGGAGCAAAAGGAATCGATGGGGAAGTGCAAATTCTGTGGGACTGCCTACACGATTCTCCGGAAAATCCTTGACCTGAAATGAGGACCCCGATCCTTGATACCAACAGGTGACAGCGCGCGCTTGCAAAGCTGGACTCCCCGGGAAGGCAGGTGACTACAGGTCGTGGCAGACTGCAAGCCTGCGGTTGCTCTCGATGTCTTCTCAACCGTTCCAAGCAAAGATGAAGAGAGATGTTGTCTCTCCGTTTGTCAGCGATATCCCGCTGCCGTAAGACATCTGACCGTTCGATATCCTGTATCCGGTCCATACCCCGCCAGCTGATGACTGCAGTTCCGACATCGCAGCCGCAACGTTCTGAACAGTCGTGTTGTACCCCAGCGCGAACTGTCGCGTGGCTGAATTATCGGCCAACGCCTTCCATGCTATTACGTAGTCTGCAAGCTTGTAGGACTGATAAGTGTGATTTGAGTCCGTCTGGAAGACTTGGTCAGAGAATCCATGACCGTCCCACATGCCGCTGAGCTCGTTGAACTCCGTTTCAGCTCCCGTATAGTTCCCAAAATGCGTGTCGAGGAGGACATGATACGCCAACAGATCCGCAAAGAGCCAGTACTGGAAACCAGGACAGGAATTGAACACGGTGGCGTCCACCGTGTATCCCTGTGTAACGTTAATCTCTTGGTTCGTTCCGCACATGACTTGCGTATCTACGGGGTAGCAGCCAATCACCTCGAGCGCCGGATTCCAGTACTTGCAGAACCCGCCCCACGGGGCGATTGAGCTGTTCAGCTGCTTTGCGAGACTGAGCGCTGTGCTGTTTGCCGTGGAATAGTATAGGCTTAGCAGCGCAGAGTAGTCGAGACCCTGGTCATCCGCGAGCCAGAT
This sequence comes from Nitrososphaerales archaeon, assembly GCA_050011715.1. Taxonomy (GTDB): domain Archaea; phylum Thermoproteota; class Nitrososphaeria; order Nitrososphaerales; family Gagatemarchaeaceae; genus UBA183. Next base: position 51,227 of record JBEKIO010000004.1, read on the forward strand.
TGTGTGCGAACCGGGATAATCAGTAAGAAGTCCGAGAGGCGACATCAGGCTACCATAGGATCCCACAGCGTTGATTCTGTTGAAATTGAACGATACGTCAGTCGTGATTGTGGTGGTCGTGGATTGGGTGATTGTCGTCGGCTGGGTCGTGGTCTGCGTCTGAGTAGTGGATTGGGTGATTGTCGTCGGCTGGGTCGTGGTCTGCGTCTGAGTAGTGGATTGGGTGATTGTCGTCGGCTGGGTCGTGGTCTGCGTCTGAGTAGTGGATTGGGTGATTGTCGTCGGCTGGGTCGTGGTCTGCGTCTGAGTAGTGGATTGGGTAGTGGTCGTGGTCTGAGTCGCGATATGCGTCCGAGTCGTGGTATCCGTCTGCGTGAACGTCGTCGGCTGAGTCGTGGTATGCGTCGTAGTCTGCCTCTGCGTGAACGTCGTCGGCTGGGTCGTGGTCTGCGTCTGAGTAGTGGATTGGGTGATCGTCGTTAGCCGAATCGTTCTCACGGTCGTCGTGAATCTCGCAGTGGTCGTATCTGTTCGAGTCGCAGTACTGGGTTGGTAGGCCGCTGCCAGGTAGTAGCCAGTCACGCCGATCAAGATGCCAGCAATGAGGAGCCCTGTCGCCATCGCGTTTGAAACTCCCTTCCTGCGCATCCTACTCCGTTGCTCTTCTGAGATGATATAAGACTAATTCAAAACGCCCGAGCGACGCGATGCACGTACAATCGTTAGGAAACATGCGCCAGATTGGGGCTTGCCCAAACCACATTGGCAAAAATCGTCGTCAAAGCAGTGGGATTCTCTCGAGTCTAGGTGCGGTCCGAGGCGCTGCCCGCTACCGTAGAGTCACCGTGGGACGGTCGAGCTGTGCGCCCAAACTGGCCGCAGTCGAATCCTGGGTCAGAATCTCACCTTGTTCGCCACGGTCGGTGTGTATTCTTGCGCCCTAAATCAAGACCGGGCTGCATAAGTTCTATAGCCGACGGACGCGGCACGGCCCCGATGAAGCCCCCAGAAAGGTGGTGGCCGCCGCCGAGGAGCAGATACCTCGCTATAGCTGCGGCGGTGGTCCTCGGTCTGGCCCTCATAGAGATCGTGGACTTCGTTGAGCTGCCTCTCGAGTCGCAGATAGCGGCCATGACGAGTTCCTCGCTCATCTCCACCTCGAGCGTGACCAACACAATGGAGAGCCTCGGTTACCCAGGCCTGTTCGCCCTGATGGCGCTCGAGAGTGCTTCCGCACCGATACCCAGCGAGGTCTTCCTCCCCTTCGCGGGTTACCTCGTCTTCCTGGGCTCGATGAATTACGCTGTCGCCGTGGCGGTCTGCACTATAGCTGGCGTGCTGGGGGCGCTGGCAGACTACTACCTGGCCCTGCTGGTGGGGAGGCCCTTCTTCGACAGCCTACTTTCAGGGGTCGGCGTGAAGCCCGCCTCGATTGATGGAGCGGAGAGATGGATGAACGAGCGGGGTGCGTGGGCGGTGTTCCTCGCCCGGTTCGTGCCCGGGCTGAGGTCGATCATATCCATACCTGCCGGCCTCCTGGAGATGCGCCTCAGGACCTTCGTGGTGCTCACGCTCCTCGGCAGCCTCATCTGGTCCGCGGCCCTGATCTACCTCGGCCTTTCGGCGGGGGTGCTCTGGAGCTCGGCCCTCAGCACGCCCTCCGTGGCATTCACGGTTGTCGAAGTCTTTGCCGCTGCCGTGTCCTCTGTCTACCTGGCTTGCTACGCGACGGCTGGAAGGGTCCGCAGGAACCATGGCCGATGAGCGGGGTTCTGGGCATGCCTGTTTGATCATGAGGCCAAGGAGCTAAGCTACGAGGCACCTGGTTCCATGTCTCATACTGTTCTCGCGCACATCCGATGCCTGACTAACAACGTGCAAGTAGGGCAGAAAGCGGTCCTTTCTCTCAGCGCGTGTTGAAGCATCCTTTGATTGTCCTGCTCGGTTCTTGCCTTCTTCTCCAGGTAGTCCCAGGTTTCGTTGAAACAGCGAATAGCGATCTTCCTGTGGAATTCGCCTTCGTTCTTCGACATCATGACAACTCAGCCTGTTGATTTCCTTCTGTTAAGGGTTGTAGATGTCTAGACGGGCCCGGTGGGACTCGCCCCCAAGTAGGTCCAAAAAGCGGATTCCAATCAAGGTTGGATAGGAGTTGGAACTCGGAACAGTGCGCTCTTTGATCCCTTCGCTCTTTGATCCCTTATGTCGCATAAACGAGGGGAGCAGTGACCGAAGTCACTGCACTGTTGTCATTCTAGAGGACGATGTCGCCTGCGTTCTGGTTCGCTATGGGACTGCTGAGGAATAGGTTGCCGTAACCTGCCCCGCTCCCATACGTGTAGAAGTAGGAGACAGAGAGCCAATTGAAGGCAGCGTGGGTGTCGAAGTAGAGTCTGAGGTAGCTGACGTAGGTTGCGTCTCCCATCTGATTGCTGAGTGGCGTCGTCAGTATGTCCGACTTGGTGCCGCCGTCATTGAAGGTGCCGATGGTCCCGGTTGCCTTGAACATGGGGGCGTAGTCCCCTGTGAAGGTTGCGACGTATCCCGATACCGTTGTACCGGCCCCACTGTGGGATTCGGCAGTCTGGCTTTGGGGACTGGAGGCATAGGTGAAGGTGTTCCAGGTTCCTCCGTACTGCACAAGTGCGCAGTACGTGCCTGCTGTGTTGGACCAGATGATCTGGCCGTGGAGGTAGTTGTCTAGGGCCCAGTAACCGACATTTCCGGCGTCCTCGTCGGCCTTCACGTTCATTATTGAATTGACTAACGGAGTGGCAGACCAGCCAGTGGGTAGCACGGTCAAGCACTCGGGAGGAATCACTGGAGTCGGTGTGAAGGTGAGCGTCGAAATGACGATGTCGCCGAAGCTGCCGGCTAGGCTATTGACTCACATGTTGCCGTAGCCGACGCCTTTGCCGTTGGTGTACATCCAGGACCACTGGTAATCGTTCTCGCTAGTGAAAGGACCGAAGTAGAAGCTGAAGACGTGCGCAGCAGTGGGGCCCGTCTGAAGGGCATAGGTGCCCAACTGTATGTCCGCTGGCGTGCCACCGAAGTCATAGGTGCCGATGTTGCCTTGCATTGGCTTGGTCGGGGTAATGGTTGGGGCAGTGAAGGTGAAGACGTAGGCGCCAGTCATCCGGCCGCTGCCAGATGCTTGCTGCGCGACGCCGTTCTGCGGGCTGAGCGACCCTCCGCTAAAGGTTGTCCAAGTCCCAGAATATGTCTCCAATGCACAGTACAAGTTGGGGGCTGAGTTGGCCCAGACAATGACTGTCTTCGCGTAGTTGTCGAGAGCCCAGTATCCGACATTGCCGGAGTCCTCGTCGTGTTGGACCTTCATCACTACGTTGATCATTGGACTAGCAACCCAACCGGTTGGGTAGGCTGTCGAACATTGGGTAGGCAATACTGGGGTCGGTGAGGATATGGAGGCAGTTGAAGTGAGCAGGAAAGATGTTCCCATCAGGAGGAATGACATTGATAGAATGATTGCTGATGTTTTTCTATTCAGAACGTCCATCATCTGGCAGCATGGACGAGGTCATTTATCTATTGTAAGACAAATAGTACTTTAGTAATTACAGCTGCACCTGCAGCATATGTTTGTGCACTATCCAAATGAGCAGCAACCATCAGGGTTTGGACTCTGCGCTGGCCTCACTCTTCGACTTTGGAGAGCCCACGCCATAAGCCAGGAACGCTGCGCCTATGGCGGCAATGAGTATGGCGCTATCGACCGCGCCCGTCATTGCGTCAGACTCGAACGGCTGCGCCGCGACGTAGTAGGGAATGCCGAAGACGGCGAACAGAGTTCCTGCGACCAAGAGGAACGCCCCAATCGCCATTACGTAGGGTTCCATTGGCGGTAGGTCGTGCCGGTTTTGCACTTAAGGGTGATGCAGGCTGCTCCTCGGCACCACCGATTGAACACTCTTGCACTGACCAGCCGTCCAACCAGCCGAGACGACGGTCGACATGAGTATGATGCGGGCGCAGGGTACACACTGACTTGACCCGCGCGCGTGTGTGTGCGTGCATCCAAGTTCGCTAGCCTTTCATGCCAGGGAGGTTCGATACACGTATAACCGCTCCGAAGGTCGGGGAGCCCTAATGTCGGTGAGTTCCACACAACTCGCCCCTGGGGACCCGATCATTACCGTCGAGAATGTGAGCCTCGACTACTTCAAGGAGAAGGAGCCGCTCCCAGTACTGGTCGACGTCTCGCTGACCGCAGGAAAGGACGAGCTGGTCGCGATAACTGGGCCATCAGGCTGCGGCAAGTCCACTCTCCTCAGGATCATGGGAGGTCTGAACAAGGCCACTGCGGGGACTGTGAAGATCTTGAACTCTGAGGTGACGGGTCCGCGCAACGACATCACCATGGTCTTTCAGAACTTCGTACTGCTTCCATGGCGGACTTCGTTGGAGAATGTCCTCTTCGGCTTAAGCTCGCGGAAGGACCTCACCACCGAACAGAAGAGAGAGAAGGCCGAGAAGGCACTCGAGGAGACAGGGTTGATGGGGTTTGAGAACGTTTACCCGGGAGAGCTCTCGGGAGGAATGAAGCAAAGGGTGGGGGTAGCCCGAGCCCTCGCGACGGACCCGGAGGTCATGCTCATGGATGAACCATTCAGCTCTCTCGACGACCTCACCGCGGAGAGGCTCAGGAAGGAAATCCACGAGCTTCTGATCAACCCCTCGACTTCCGTCAAGACGGTCATTATGGTTAGCCACAACGTGGAGGAGATCATCGAACTGGCCGACAAGGTTGTCGTGCTTTCACAGAGGCCTGCGCACGTAGTCGGTGAGATAAGAATCAACCTACCGAGACCAAGGAACAAGAAGTCTGAAGAGTTCTTCACATGGGTGGACAAGGTATATTCGCTTCTGTCATGACCAGCCGACATCCCCTTAAGCCGGGCGGGGGCGCGCGGAGGCGCAGGAACACTTGGTAGAACCAGGAAGGCCTCTCCCTATTGCGCTCATAATGCCGGGGAACGTCAGGGCCGGACAGGTCATCAGTCTAGTCGAGGTGACGGGCGGACTGGGACCCAAGGTGGATGTGTCCAGGCTCGCGGACGAGATGGACTACGACATAGCGGTTCTGCTGAGCACACTGGATGCAGCCGAGATGCTCGGTCTGGTGAGGAGCGAGAAGGGAGACGTGTGCCTTACGGAGCTTGGGCTCAGGTTCCAGAAGACATCTAGGAATAAGGTAAGGATGCTCAGAGACAGGCTGGCTGCCATCGAACCGTTCCGCACGGCCTTGGAGCTTGCCTCCAGAGGCAAGCCGGTGACCGCAGGGCAGGTGGCGGAATCGCTCTCCGAGATAGGAATCAAGTGGCACTACCAGCCGGAGCTCAACGAATCGCTCATTAACGACCTCCTAGTACACTGGACCATCTACGGTGGGCTCATGAGGTACGACGGGAAGTCGGGCAAGTTCCAGAGAACCTAGCCGCCGATGCCCCTAGACGAATAGACAGCCTTCCCGTCGACGAAAGTCGCCGTTATCCTTACTTTCCTGACCATCGCTGGGTGCATCCCCTTTAGGTCCGAATCAAGCAGTGTGAGGTTCGCGCCAGCACCCTCGACCAGTCCGGACCCTGCCTCGTCGAAGCCGTTGTAGCTGGCATTCGACATGTAGAGGTCCAGGGCCTCCTCCAAGGAGAGAGATTCCTGGGGGGCGAAGCGGCCTCTAGCCACCGCGGCCCAGACCCCCAGGAGGGGGCTCATCTGCTCGATCGGGGAGTCCGAGCCTCCTGATGCCACGATTCCCCCGGCCAAAATCGATTTCAGCGGGTACAGGTCATTGACCCTGTCTTGGCCGAGCCTACTGGCGGCCCAACTGTCGGACGTGATAAAGAGGGGTTGGACGGCAGCCCTGATGCCACGCCTTGCCATCTTCGTCAGCAGGTCCCTTGAAAGCAGGCTCGCATGCTCTATCCTGTGCCTCCTCGGGTTCTTGGCCCCAGTAACTCGGGAGAGCGCCTGGATTGCCTGGTCGATCGCCCTGTCTCCGATGGCGTGGATGATCACCTGGAAGCCTGCCGCGTCAGCCTCCTCGACGATGCTCCCAAGCTCCTCGTCGGTGTGCCTAAGGATCCCGCTGTTGCTTGGGTCGTCCGCATAGGGCAGGCGCAGGGCCGCGGTCCTGGCCCCGAGGGAGCCGTCGGCGTAGACCTTCACGCCGTTTATCCTGACCGTGTCGTCGTCGAGTTTCGAACGGAGCCCCCTCTCTTTCACGTACCCCATCGCTTCTGCCGGAATGTACACCCTGTAGCGCAGTGAAAGAGCACAGGCGGAATGCAAGCTCGCGAGAGCCTCAAGCTCTTCGCGGTAGCCTGTAGGCGATACGACAGAATGAAGGGTCGTGATCCCGCATCTCGCAGCTTCTGCTTCAGCAGACAGCAAGTCGCCCGCGCAGACCTCCACGCTTCGAGGAATCCTGCCGTAGACCTCCTCCAGCGCTCCCTCCTTGACGATTCCCGTGAGGCGCCCCCCGTCGTCCCTCATGTATTCGGGCCCCCGCCTGTCCTCCAAGGCCAGCGTCTTGATCGCGACGGTGTTGAGGAGGGCGATGTGGCCGCAAACCCTGGTCAGGGCGATCGGGTTATGGCCTGACAGGTCATCGATGTCAGACCGGTCCGGCATCCTGCCCTCCCTGAAGGCTTCCTGGTCCCAGCCCATCCCCGTCACCCACTCGCCTACCTTCGATCTCTGCACTCTCGCGAACAGCCGAAGGCGGAGGCCGGCAATGCTGCCCGTCCCTCTGAGGTCGACGTTGCGCTTCAGCCAACCGAACTCGAAGGGGTGACAATGGGTGTCTGTGAAGCCCGGAAAGAGCGCGGCCCCGTTCGCATCGATCCGCTTCACTTCATTTGGAGCAGCCGGGCTCGCACTGTCAAACAACTCAACAATTCTCCCGTCCCCGACCATCAGCGAGCCGATCCTTTTGCCGCCGAGCTTGCAGTTCTCGATCAGGATGTCCGTTTCTTGAGCGCCTCCTTGGCGAATTCCGCAGATGGAATCCTCCTTCTGATGCGGGCCAGCGTGCGCAGGTCCTCCGGAGTGTCAACGTCGAACATGACCCCCTCACCGCAGCACACGGCGAGCGAAAGGCCTTCCTTCGCCGCCCCGCCGATGTGATTCCAGAAGCTGTCCGAGTCGTAACTAAGGGCCGGCGCGGCCCTTCCTGAGAAGACGAGTAGGTTCGTGCCGTCGAACAAGCGCGACGGGGAGATGACGCAATCGAAGATACGTTTGAGGTTGAGCGCCCTCTTGATCTCGCCAGGGGCGAGAAGAGGCAAGTCCGACGGCGCGACCATGAAATCATGATTTCGTCCGAGTGTCCTCATGCCCATCTCGACAGCGGCGTTCACTCCTTCATTCCGGGGTTCAGCGATCGTCCCTCCCCCCAGTCTTCGCGCGAGGGCAAGCGCCTCCAAGTCAGATGAGACGACATAGCATCTTAACGACAGGTCAGCCCCGCGGAAGACCCCAAGCACGTCCGCAAGCATCAGCTCCGCCAGCCGGCGTCTCTGGTCCGCGTCCAAAACCCGGGAAAGTCTCGATTTACTCTGGCCGGCCTTGAAGGGGATCAGAACCGCTGTCCGGTTCAGGCTTCCAGCATCTCCTGCGCAATCCTCTTCTCCTCGGGACGGTTTCTCATCAGAGTGTCTGAGGGGACGCACCTGATACCGAGCTCTTCGATCTCGCCCACGACACCCTCGTCACTCCTGTCGATGACCAACGAATCAAGAAACTCAGAGTACCTCTGCGCCACCCCGACAGAGTCAGAGCGCATCCCGACAGCTCTCATCAGCTTGGCTGCGGGGCCGCTGAAGGGGAGCCTGCCCACCATCGGAGAGAGCGCTGTCACCCTTGCCTTGGTCCGGGAGAGCCTCCTTGAGAATCCTGGGACCGCGAGCATCGGCCCGATGCTGGTCACAGGATTGGCTGGACAGATGATGACCCTGTCGGCCCTCTTGATGGCCCTCTCGACCTCCTCTGTGAACCTGGCCTGAGAGGACCCCCTGTAGACCACCCCCCTTACCCCCGGCAGACCCCGGTCTCGGACCCAGAACTCCTGAAGGTGCACGTAGCCTGCCGGAGTGAGGATGCGCGTCTCGACGGGGTCATCGGTCAGGGGCAGAATCGCCTGGGCGACGCGAAAGACCTTCCGGAGCCCTTCCGTGGCTGAGGTCAGAGTCAGACCTTCGCGTAGCATCTTGCTTCTCACTATCTGGGTAGCGATGTCCATGTCTCCGAGCGCGAACCAGGTCGGCTCGCCGATCTGGCCCAGCTGTGCCTGCGTCCGGAACGTGTCTCCCTCGATGCCCCAGCCTTGCCTCCTGTTCGCGAGCCCGGCCAGCGTGTACATTGCGATATCAAGATCGGGGCAGACGTATAGTCCGTGCACCCAGAAGTTGTCCCCGACGTTGACCACGACGGTGAGGTCCACGCTTAGCGCGGACAACCCCCTCAGCAGCTTTGCCGATCCAGTTCCGCCGGCTAGCGCGACTACCCTCAACCTCTCACCTGAAGAGGTCTCTTTCCCTCTGCATAATCAGGGACCTGACTCCTCCCTCTCCGTCGGCATACTTTACTCCGCGGACCACGGCCACGGGGACCTTGTCGAGCTTGCCCTTCGCAAGCTCGGCCGCGCCAGCAATCTCGTCGACGATTGCGGGCTCGGTCACCTTCAGGGCGTAGCCGAACCTATCGATTCTGCCCCTGAAAGAAACCAGCGGGTCTATCCCCGAACACCCTATGGCCACGTCAGTCTGACCCCTCCTCCAGGGCCGACCAAAGGTGTCGGTCACGACTACGGCCAGGTGCCTTCCTGTCCGGTCCTCAAGGGTCATCCTGATCCTCCGCGCGCTTAGGTCCGAGTCCGCTGGGAGCAGGCTGGCACACCCCTTCCCCACATTGGACTGGTCGACGCCCGAGTTCGCGCACACGAAACCATGTTTCGTCTCCGTAATCACGACACCGTGCCCGGACCTCACGACCCTGACTGACTCCCTCAGGACCAGCTCCATGAGCCGCGGGTCCTTCCCTTCCGCCTTCGCCAAACTTTTAGCACGCCTCCCCGGGACAACCTCATTCAGCCTGACCACTTGCCCTTCGGCTTTGGACAGGATCTTGTGCGTGACCACAACGATGTCTCTGTCCTTCAGCCGGATTCCTGAGCGGCCGAGCGCCGCAATTACCAGTCCTGCCACGTCCGACCCCTTGCCTACTTCAGGCAGGCCCTTGAGAGGAAAGACTTCGACCTTTCCCAAGTCGCTCCGCCCGACCAAGCCGCGACCACGCGATAAATGCTACCCCAGCAGTGGCTCGTTCAGGATTAGGATTTAATACGCGGACGAGGGCCGTGCCTACGGTTTGCCGAGCAAGGAAGACGTGTTCAAGGCCCTCTCATCGGTCAGGGATCCTGAACTTGGCAGGGACCTGGTTTCCCTGCGGATGATTGAGGGCGTCACCGTAGAGGGCGGGAGGGTCACTTTCACGCTCAACCTCACAACGCCGGCCTGCCCCCTGAGGACCCAGCTCGAGGCCGCCGCGAGAGAGGCAGTGAAGAGCATCCCAGGCGTGACCGAGGTGCAGATGAGGACCGGCTCGGTCGTTTTCGCGACTAGAGATGTCTCGCAGTCAGAGATGCTCAAGGGAGTCAAGAACATCATCGCAGTAGCGAGTGGGAAGGGAGGAGTCGGGAAGTCGACGGTCACCGTGAACCTGGCCGTTGCGCTCGCCGCGTCGGGGGCGAAGGTCGGAATACTGGATGCGGACGTCTACGGGCCGAACGTACCACATATGATGGGCGTGAATCAGGATGCAGAGGTCAGAGACGAACTGATAATCCCGCCCGTGGCCCACGGGGTCAAGGTGGCCTCGTTGGGTTTCTTCTACAAGGACGTGACGCCCGTCATCTGGAGGGGACCCCTCGTAGCGGGTGCCGTTAAGCAACTGCTGACACAGGTCGACTGGGGAGATCTCGACTATCTGATTTGCGACCTTCCTCCCGGCACAGGCGACGCGTCCCTTACGCTGGCCCAGACAGTCCCACTGAGCGGCATCGTGATAGTGACGACGCCCCAGGAGGCAGCCCTGAGCATAGCGGCCAAGGCGCTGGCAATGTTCAGGAGACTCGACGTCCCCATCCTCGGAGTCGTCGAGAACATGAGCTACTTCATCTGTCCACGTTGCGGCGAACGTTCCTACATTTTCTCCAACGGAGGAGGAAGGAAGATCGCGTCAGAACAGAACGTTGACTTCCTCGGGGAGATTCCGCTGGTCGTGATGATCAGAGAGCAGTCTGACGCGGGGGTCCCCATCACGATAGCAAAACCCGAGTCGCCCGAGGCCGACATCTTCAGGGAGTTCGCATCCAGGGTCGCGGGGATGGTCAGCATCGTGGCCTTCTCGAAGATGAAGAAATGACGAGAGAAGAGGACCGCCTTCTCATCGACACGGAACGAAGGAAGAAAGCTCGGAAGAGACGGCGCGGTCCCTACAGAAAGTCGCATCTGAGAATTGCGAGCACTAGGGCCTAGGTAACCAGATTGCAAGCAAAGACCTAGGCTAATCCAATTGAGCGATCAGCTGGCTGTACCTTCGTCGTCAGACATAATTCACGTGACAGGTCCAAGAGCAACCATAGAGTCAAAAACAAGAATCAACGGATAAGTAACTCTGGTGACTCTCACAAAGGGACTGGTAATGTCTGTGTTTAAGACGTTCTTCCGCCATTGTCCTTCATGCGGACGCAGATTCGAAATCAGGCTGGGTTCTAAGAGAGAGGTAGGTGACGAAAGCGAGACATGGAGGACCAGCAAGTCAACCGTAGGTATGAGTGGCAGGAAGGAGAGCAACCCAATGCTCGAAGGGGAATACCCTGCGAGCGTCTAGGTTCTTGGGGCAGAAGAAGTTCAGGAGCACAGGTTCAACTACAAATGCAAGCATTGTGGTCACGAGTGGTCGGAGGAAAGGTTCAAGACGACTGAGAGAGCAGGAAACCCCGAATACCGGGGCGACTGAGCAACCAACTCAGAAGTGAACCATTTCAGAAAGTCTTTTCAACTGAGCGTAGGTCTCAGTTGAAATCGCAGACCATGTCTGGAAAGTCGCTGAAAGCGCGTCGGTTGATGGGAGGGAGGAAGACTGATTTGCAATGCGACTCGGAACGGGAGAGAGACTGCGGCGAAGAGACAGAAAAGATGTGGGTCGGACCCAATGCCGAGGTAGCCCAGGATTGAAATTTACGAGGCGTGAATGGGCGAAGATTGGGGCCGAGGTCATCCTAGTTCTGCTCGCTCTCTCCGCCGTGGTGGCCCTGCTCGGCTAGGCATGGGTCCTGAGTCCGAACTGACGAAAGGCAGAACACTGCTCTTCAGGCATCAGTTCGGTGCTCGGCACTAGGATCAAATGACCCAAGCATTTGTCCGAGCCCTCCCTTGGAGGGCAGGTCTAGACTCGGGATTCTCAGCGGACTGCCACTGCATCGATTTCGACCCTCGCGCCCTTCGGGAGCGCTTGGACCTGGACCGTGGTCCTAGCAGGAAAGGGGTGCGAGAAGTGTTTGGAGTACTCCTCATTCATCTGCGAGAACTCGGCAAGGTCGACCATGAAGACGTTCGTTTTCACGACGCTCTTCATGCTAAGACCCGAGGCTCCGAGTACCGCCTCGAGGTTCTGAAGGACCCTCCTCGTCTGAGCGATTACTCCTTGTTCCAAGTTCCCGGTCAAGGGATCGAGACCTAACTGTCCGGCGCAGTAGATCGCTCCGACGTCGATGGCCTGCGAATATGGCCCGACTGGGGCAGGCGCACCCGCAGTCCTCACTTCGCGATTCAACGGCTCCCCGCGCTGTTTGTCAGCTTAAATCGGTATTGGCGCGATGAACATGGTACTTTTACATGGCGTGGAAGCGAGTCAGGGTACCAAGAGCGCGTGCGCGGACCAGAAGACGTTCCCGATGTCAGCCTGCAGATTCAGGAGTTCACTTCTCGTTTCAAACTGTCATTCATGATGTCACTCTCAGTCTCCCTCAGCGCCATCCTCGACCCTTTGGAGTCAGCGACACGCTACCCTGATTCAAAGCATGCCCCCTTCGATTCGCAGAATCAATACGTCATGCACATCCAGAGACTTCACGACCTTGTGCCTCGATGTCTTGAAGCAAGCTCTTCGAGACATTGAGGCGATGTGGGAAGCAGCGGCGCTATTCGGAATGCGACGAAGGGTAGGGAGAAGGTTGGTCTACCATGACTTGTAGTCGCCCGTCTTCCCGGGAAGCCCAGCCTTGCCGCAACTGCAACCTTCATCCCTCCAACACCAGAGGTTGTGCTTAGAACAGAACTCGGAGTTTCCCATTTGGCAGTGATATTCGGTCCGATGATTTAGGCCGCCATGGTTTGCCAAGCTTCACGACAGGGAGGGGAGTCAGCGAAGCACAGGCCAACACCTGACAAGCCTGAAATGAGCCGCTATTTTGACAAAACATCCAAATTCGATATGGAGAACGTCCCCGATCAAAGATTAGCGAGGTCGCACGAAAGGCACTATTGTAGCCACGCCGGACCAGCAATCAGGGTTGCGTGTGCGAGGACACCACGAAACCAGATTAGAGACGGTAGCCTCTCTAAGCTTGTTGCTCCCGAGCCATTCGGTGGCAGTTGTCAGACGTGCCAGCGGTCGTTCGACACGTCCACCGACGTCATGCGATGCTTGCCCAAAGATGATAAGCGAATACCCCTTCATTGCCAAGCACAGTACCAATGGTCATCACAGGAAGTATCATGTCGCTTGCGCCTTGAGAATAGGGATAGTCTTGCGTGTTCCGACGCCTGGCACTAATGGGATCTGGCCTTGAATTATAAGTCTGGGGTCAGAGGCTGCGTAGAAAAAGGCTACAGAATAGCAGTATCCTTAGTTTGGCAGAGATCAATAACGCGCCACTATCGGTCTTGAGAAGCAGGTGGTCGGGGATGGGTGGAGCCCCGCGGTCACCGCAACATCCTGAGGAGCCCTTCGTAAATCTCTGACTCCTCATTGTACTCTAGCCTCTCCTTCCTGTCCATATCTTCCAGCATCGTGGAGATACGCCTGCCCCTTTGCGATACGAGGATGATTCTTCTTCCCGCCTTGTAGGCAGCCATGACCTCCATTCCTACGCCCGTGCTCGGGCTTGTCACGTCGGCCACCATCACGTCAGCGTTCTCCGACCCGGTCCTGTCCCGGTCGAAGACGTTGACTGCAGAGGGAGCGGCGACTTCCATGGGGTCTAGGTTCCAAGGTGAAGCAACCACGTTGCCAGAGTCCCTGATCGCCCTTGCCATCAGTCGGGCCCTCTCAATCGACCTACTGGAGACCAGCGGCACGGCTAGGTAGACTTTCAACACAGGGGCAGGTAGACGACGTGAGTTTATGCCTTACTGGGGAGAGTCACGTTTAGCGGAGGCGAACGGACCTTTCTATGATCGCACTTCGAGGGGCTGTGCGCATAACAGTAGGTAGCTCCGCAGACGTGGCACGTGTAGTAGAACCCGACCCCGAGACTTCGGCCACACAGGCCGCACGTTGGCGTAGGTTTCTGCGTCTGGCTCGTGTACATGCTCGTACCTGCGAACGTCTCATGCCGGCGGTCGGTATTAAGCAGTTATACAATATTTGCAGATCGGATATGGAGGGATATGTGAAATTGATATTCACCCTTCACCGTCAGGAAAGTGAAAGAGAACACACTTGGTCCCCCCGATCCCGGAGTGCCAGTCTAGCGCTTGTACCCTATCTTGCGGAGAAACTCGTGCCGTTCCTTCTTGTCTGACTCCGTTTCCGAGCCTCTTGCAGATATCCCGTCGACTATACCCAAGATGCCCCTGCCCTTGCCCGTGTCTGCCACCATGACCGTGACCGGGTTGGACGTAGCGCAGTATATCCCCGCGACCTCCTCCACATTCTTGATCCTGTTGAGGACGTTGATGGGAAAGGCCCCCACTAGCACCACCACGAAGCAGTGCCCGGCCCCCAGCAGACTCGCGAACTTCAGGGCTGTGGAAATGGCCTCCTCGTCAGAGCCGTCGCACCTGATTAACGCCTTTCCTGAAGCTTCGCAGAAGGCGACCCCAAACTTGATTCCAGGCATCGAAGTAATCAGGGCCTCGTAGACGTCCTCGACAGTCTTGATGAAATGGCTTTGTCCGAGGATTAACTGATCTCCTTCGGGAACTGCCAGCACCACCTCCTCGACCTTCACACTCCAGTACCGGCGCCCGAGGACTCAAAACCCTTTTCCTTCTATGAGGGGGTTGACCCAAGTCCGCACAGAAGGTGTTCGCCGTTGGTCTTCCGTCAACCTGATCCTTTTTTCCTACTGGATGTCAACCAACTGGACTGAGTGCCCATTGACGATAGCCCGGCTGCGCTATAGGAAGCTCCTCTGATTTGCCGCCTCGCCTGAAGACTCTGCCCCCAGAAGTTCGGCCTTGGGAAACAGGGTTATGGAAGGACAGGGTCGCTATCTAAAATAAGGATTGAACGCCGGGGTACGACGAGTCACTCATTCATGGCACAGCCCCACTACCCACCTCTTTCTAGAAACAAGAACTTCTTGGCTCTTCTGTTCGGCAGAGGTGTGTCCTCACTCGGGGACAACTTCGGGAACCTGGCTCTCTCATGGCTCGTCTACACGATAACTGGCTCGGCATTCGATCTGGCTATCACATGGGTCGTCTTCATGATACCGAGGGCGCTGGTGCGGCTGTTCGCGGGGGTCTATGTTGACAAGTGGAATAAGAGGAAGATAATGCTCGCGACCGAAACCACAAGAGCGGCTCTCTTCGGCGCGATCGGCGCGGGAAATTTGGCGGGCTACACCCCCCTAGCTTTCATCTTCGCAGTAGCCTTCTCCGTCGGTCTGCTTGGCGCACTCTTTGACCTGGCCGGCAACACTGTTGTACCATTTCTGGTGGAGAAGGGCAGCCTTCTGAGGGCGAACTCGACCTTTACGGCAGTCTTCCAGGCTGACAGCATAGCCGGACCGGCGCTTGCCGGGATTACTATAGCACTGTTTGGGACCGCAGCCGCGCTTCTGGCAGACAGCCTGAGCTTCGTGGTGTTGGTCTTCGCGCTCTTGCTGATCACGGTGCCGTCTAATCCTCTCGGACAAATGCAGCACGCTTGGAAAAGGGAGTTCAAGGAAGGGTTCGCTTACTTCAAGACAAGAACGGATCTCGTCTGGATGTCGATCTTGGTGATGGGCTCGAACTTTGGCCTTGGAGCGCTCTGGTATGTCTATGCGCTGATCTTCTCGGATAACATCCTGATGTCTGGCAGCTTTGGCTACGGTATGCTCGGGACCTTCAGCGCAGCCGGTATTCTCGCAAGTGTCGTCTATCTTGCCAAGATAGGAAAGGTACAAAGGAGAAGGCTGGCGATTCTCACTTCGTTGTTTGGAATGGGAGCAGCGGTAATGGCGCTCTCCTTTACCACCACTCTGCCAGAGGCCCTCGTGGCCATCTTCGTCTTCGGCCTCTTCCTGCCGTTTTCCGACACCATACCAACAGTCTACTACCAGCAGACTGTTCCGGGTCCTGTGCTCGGGCGGATATTTGGGTTCAAACAGTTCATTGAATTCCTGACGGCCCCTGTCAGTGTGATTTTTGGGGCCTTCGCGACAAGCTTCCTTGGCGTCACGAATGGGATTCTCATCGCCGGAGTAGTGGTCGTGGGCTGTGGTCTGATAGGAGTCTTTGCCCGCCCATTGAAGACCCTGATTCCATTGCCAGAGCCTCAACAATTCAGCCAAGTCTAGCACATAGGCACAGTCTAGCGCCACCGCTATGGAGGAATGAATAGTAGAATAGCGACTTTCTTGCACAATGGTGAGTGTAGGACCTGTCGGTTATCTACGCGGAGGCGGGAGTCTTGAACTTCGTGTCTTATGCTGGGTCAGGCCACCCCAACCCTCTTGATTCTCTGGGCACGAGGGGTATTGGAGAACACGCGAACGAGGTAAAGGGCACGGCCGCTCCCCGTCCATGGCCAAGATAGGTCTGATTAAACAAAGCTTTATGATAATTGAGCGTGCAGCGTGATCAGTGTCCAGAATAACTGACGTGCACACTCATCTTTCAGAACGAAAAGATGATCGACTCATCCTCTACGCCAATCGAAATGGACTGAGGTACGACCTGGATGAGCTCCTTCGACTGATGGAGTCAAACGGCGTGGGCACTGGGCTTCTCCTCAGCTCAATAGGAGGGAAAGGGGTCCCGTTCCCGAATGAAGACCTCCTGGAGCTCTGCGCGAGGAGCCGTGGAAAACTTCTTCCTGTGATCACAGTCCTACCGTCTCCCAAGAAAGTACGCAATGCCATGCAGCTCGCCAGACGTAACGACGGCCTCGTCAAGGCCTTCAAGATCATGCTCGGATACGGAGAGGCGCGCGTGGGCGACCCAGTTTTCAATCCCCTGTATGACTACGCCGAATCTGCCGACCTTCCTGTCATGTTCCACACGGGTGACACTGCTGACGCTCGGGGTAGCCTGATGCATGCTCACCCGCTGACCCTGGACGCTCTCGCAAACGAGCGTGACCAACTAAAGATCGTGGCCTGTCACTTTGGCAATCCTTGGATCGACGACGTCGCTGAGCTGATATACAAACATCCGAATGTTTACGCCGACGTCTCCGGTCTGGTCGTCGGCGGGAGCAAGTACGTCGAGCAATACACCAACTGGCTAGCAAAGAGGTTGAGCCGAGCGATGTACTTTGCAGGAGGAGCCGACAAGGTAATCTTCGGGAGTGATTATCCTGTCACCCATCCTTCCGTCGCAATCTCCCTTGTTGAGAAGTTCGAAATCGACACGGGAGACAGGAAGAGAGTCCTCTCAGAGAACGCGAAGAAGGTCTTCCGGCTCTGACAGTTCCTGGCGAGAATGTGCGGATTGCCGAGGTCCCCATCGAAGAGAGGGCGTCGTTAGAGCATCTGCTCGCCGAGAGTTTCCATGGCTGGTATCTGAGTCATTCCAAGAAGACGCTGCTGGAGATAGAGGTGGTCAGAGAAGCTGTGGTCGACGAGCACCCGGCGGGTCTGGTAATGCTGAAGACTCTCTACGATTCCATAGGCTACGTCTACTACGTCGCTGTGGCTAGAGACTATCGAAGGAGAAAGGTCGCGACTCGGCTTCTGGAACATTCGCTCGAGTACTTTTCGGGGCTCGGTGCGCGAGAGGTCTATGCAAGCATAGGAGAGGGGAATGTGGAATCTGAGGGGCTTTTCAGGTCTCGTGGCTTCGTGAGGACAAGATACAGAGAGGTGTCAAGCAAGTACGGGCATCTGAGGGCCCTCAGTCTTTACAGGAAGATGCTGGTGGTGCCAGGAGAGATACTGCTCTGCAGACCTCTCGTTCTCACGTCACCATCCCACAGTTGAAACCACTGCCATCTTGGTCATCGCTACACCTTCAGCTCGATCAACTCTTCAAAGAACCGGCGCGTGGTCCCGCTGGCGGGCGAGTCGAACGGGTCGACACTGACTATCACAGGAAGGTTGTTCACGGCATGGCCGATGAAGAGGCACATCCTCGGAGGGAGAGTCCTGACTATCGCCTTCACCGTGTCCGTGTCGGCCATTGAGGCCTGCGAGATGAGGTTCAGGTCCGAATCGCTGCTGAAGCTGTAGAGGAAGATGTTGTCAACCTGCCTGTAGATCTTCTGATCGATAGCATCAGGCTGGTTCGTGATGAAGACCGTGAAGACCCCAAAGTGGCGCATTCTGGTGATTAGGTCCTCCCAGTACGTGTCCCTGAGGTAGAGATGGGCCTCCTCGGCGAAGAGGAAGACCGGCGGGATCCTCTTGCGCTCAAGGAGCTCCACCATCCTGGAGAGCATCAGCTCGACGACCATCTTCCTGTTCAATGGGGAGACGCCACTTAGGGTCACAATCAGTGCACCCCCTCCAGCGCTCATGTCGAAGAAGTCCTGCAGGTCGAACTGTTGGTTGGGCGAATCCGAGAAGAGGCCGCAGGAGGCGATTGTGTGGTACCTAGCGAAGAGGGCGTCCCGCACGAACTCGTTGCACCGCCATTGGTGGATCGCCGACTCAAGCGATGCTAGGGAGAGCTCGTTTCGGCTCTCGAGCTGCTCCCAGATCTTCACGAACTCGCGCAGCGAGGTCCCGGGCATGTCCAAGGAGTGAGAAAGCAAATTCGTTATGGAGCGGAGGCCGACCGTCGCCAAGGAGAACTTGAGCTCCCGGCCGGGCCTCATTGCCCTGACCTTCCCGTAGACCGTGGTCCTGGTCCCGTCCCCCCGCTGGCCGATCGAGGCATACTCGTCGTTCAGGTCGAATACGACCGAGTAGGCGCCCTGCTCGAGGAGGCCCCTGAGCAGCATCTTGGCGAGGTGCGACTTGCCCGACTCCTTCCTCCCGGTGATGACCGTGATCCTCCCGTCGAGCGACTCGGCGGCGACCGAGAACTCGGAGTCCGAGTCAACGTGCCCTATCTTGATCCTCCTTCTCCCGAGCTGGGGGAGCGTCCCCCAAAGCTCGTCGACCAACAGCCTCGCCACCCTTGAATTAGTCCGGGATGGCATCCAGTCGACCCTGGGAGTCAGCAGGCCGCCCGAGATCGTACCTCTCGCCTTGCAGAGCAGGATGCGCATGTCCCTTATCAGGGTGGAGATGGTCGTGAGACCGGTCGGGTCGGCCGTCACTCCGGGGGCGGAGGCTGACAGGACCTCCTCCCGCGCTATCTCCTCTTCGATCCCCTCGATGTCGAGATACCGCTCGTCGTAGACTTGGAGGACGAGGCTCCGCTCACCCTCGGCGGCCACGAGATAGTCGCCGACCCTGGTGGGTTCTCGGGGCGAGGCGATGACCAGGATGTCGTCGGACTCCTTCCTAAGTATCCTCAAATGCTAGGCTCCTCCTTTGAAGCTGCCGAGGGCAATCCTCCTGAGCGAGAAGGTAGGGAGCTGCCTCAGCCTGAAGCGCCTCGTGACGTAGGCCTTCAGGGCCTGGTCCTCGGCCTTCGAGAAGATCGAGAGATGATGGGCGACCTTGAGCGAGTCCGGGTACCCTGAGGCGAAGGCATCGTTCCAGAGGATCCTGCCGAGGGTCCGCTGAACCGGCTCGGGGCTCTGAGCGAGGTCTAGTCTGAAGACCAGGCCGTCGGGCGTGAACTTCGCGAGCACTGTCTTGACCGGGCCGTCGTCAATGCTGTGATAGGCCGCGACCTCAGACCTAGAGAGAGCGCTGACCGCGCTCTCGGAGAAGATTAGGTTGCTCGACTTCGAGAAGCCCACCAGGCAGCTGCCCTTGTTACCGGGCTTCGGCAGCGACCTGACGAACTGGCCCATTGGGTGCTTGAGCGAGCCGTCGGCCATCACCACGGCCTCCTCCTCGCTGGCCATGAGAACGTCGATGACCCGCCGCTCCACGCTGTTCCTGATCACCCTTTCAGCCACGGCATGGTCCGATAGGAGCATTGCAAATTCCGGCGACGAGAGGTTCGATTCTATGCCAACAAGCCCCGAGCCCGAGGCGTAGACCAGGATGGGCCCGAGCCTGAAGAAGCGCCTAAGGGCCCCCTCGTAAGATACCCCTATAGCGGTCCTCGCTGCGTAGAGGGCACCCTCTGAGGTTTCTCCGACGAGCACGCACGTCGAGTCGACCGACGCGACCGGTCGCCCTTCTTTGATGGGAATTATGCACCCAGGGACCAGGGTCGCGTCTGCCTCCTCGAAGTACGGATACAGCTCCCTCCCGTACCGGCTGAAGACAAAGTTCCTGCCGGAGAGCTCCCGATCGGCGCTCTCTGCCAGCTCGGCGAAGCCCTGCTTGAACTCCTCCGCTAGGGAGTCAAGAATGCCGGGTTCGAGGCCTTCGGGAAGGATGCTTGTTGCGATGGCCATGTTGCGCAACATGGTATGCGACCCGTGGCTAGTTAAATGTTGCGCAATAGCAACATGCGCAATAGTTACCGATATGGCGGACCTCCTGGGTGCGCTGGTTCTCTGTCTCGGATCTGCTTTGACGGCGACCAATCGTTCATATATGGGCAACTTGCCCAACAAGGGCAACAAGATACCCCTTGTCGTCACAGCCGAACACGATCACAGTGAAGCTGAAGAGGGGCGCCTGGGAAATCGAGATAACATCCCCTGAAGACAGGGTCCAACAGGCAGTCGAGAGCGTTCTAGCGGGAATGGCATCGAAGGAGCCTGCGCTCGTGGAGGCGCAGGAGGCGCAGCCGGACCGGCGTAAGTTCGAAACGTGCAGGGGCCTGATCGCCACCATGTGGCGCGAGGGATGGTTTTCGACTCCGAAGGCACTCTCCGAGGCGCATGAAGAGATGAGCAGGCGAGGCTATCACTACGACCGGACGGCGGTCTCCCACACGTTGGCCGACCTGGTGCGGGAAGGGACGCTCTTCAGGGAAGGGAGCATGAGGAACTACCGGTATGTCCAGAAGCATCCCTTTGCGGGGCAGAACCGCGATGACGAGAATCCCCAGACTGTTGGTCCAGTGTAGGTCTGCTTCAGGTGGCCTGTGCGTGACCTCATTTCGCCCCTAGTTTCTCCTCTGACGGCGCGTGCGCGCCGCGAAGTTAACAGGACCGATCATGGAGACAGGCTTTTAACCCAAGGCGAGGAGCCCGAGTCAAGACTAGCGAGACGAAAGGTGGAATGAAGACCTCGAGAATGATTCTCATAGTTCTGGTTGTCGTCGTAGTAGTGCTAATCGCTCTTTCTGCAATCGCGATGTTGTTCGCTCCCGCAAACAATTCACCGTGGAAGTCAACCGCAGAGTACCCTCTTCAGGCATCTGACACGCTTGGAGTGTTCGGACAACAGTGCGTGAACGGCGCGGCATACATCTACTGCGTCGGGGGAATGGATGCGAACGAGGGCCCGCGCAACGCCGTGTACACTTCCTCCGCCATCTCCTCGTCTTCCGGTAACATCACCAGCTGGACACCAGACTCCAACCTGTACCCACAGACCGTATACGGCCAATCATGCGTGGCTAGCTCTGGCTACGTCTACTGTGTCGGAGGGACATACGACGATAACGGCGATGATGTTAACGCGAGCTACTATGCTCCTTTAGGCAGCAACGGTGAAGTCGGTACGTGGAACGTCACAAGGTCATTCCCGATCTACGTGGATAGTGAGTCCTGTGTAGCGTCCTCCGGGTACATCTACTGCGTGGGAGGAGTGGGCGAGGCAGAAGGTACCAATGACACCTCCTATCCGAGCAATTACGTCTATTATGCTCCACTCTCCTCTTCGGGCATTGGCTCTTGGATCAAATCGGCATCATCCTATCCCGCAGGCATCCATCTGCCCAGCTGCTTCGCGGCTGACGGCTACGTCTATTGCGTAGGAGGTGTGGATGGTAGTGGCAACGCCGTAAGCACAGACTACTACGCTTCCCTTTCTTCAGGGGTAGGAACATGGACTCAGACAACGGCCTATCCAATTGTTGCAAACGGCCAGGCGTGTGCGATCTCGTCGGGCGACATCTACTGCGTAGGAGGAGTGGGGTCGAGTTCGTACGTTAACGCTGTGTACTATGCCACCGTATCGTCTGGGGGCATAGGGGCGTGGACAAAAACGGGCAACTACGCACAGAGCGTTTTCACGGATTGCGTTATTTCATCAGGATACATGTACTGCGTAGGTGGTACTGGTAGCTCGCAACTATACGGCACCACATACTACATCCCTCTGGAATTGCTCTTGGGCGCAACCACAACCACATCTGGCTGAATTCTCGGTCACAACGACAGGGCTCGCACAGCAGTCTTCCTCACTCTGCACGCCCGCACTGAATCTAGATCAAGCCTTCCTGCGGTGGCTTCAGTTTCTTTGAGAGCTGCTCGCCCAGCCTGTTGACGCCGATTGTCGCGATCCTGTACTTGCCGCCTCCCTGGGAATCGACCCTCTCCACTTGGGCGGACTTCGTCAGCTCGCTGAGTCTGGAGCTTATCGTCTTCGGGTTGAGCCCGGTCGCCGCTTCGATCTCACCTACGCTCATGGCGTCGACTGGGACCTTGCCGCTCAGGCTGGCAATCCTGACCGCGACGAGTTGCAGCAGGATCACGTCCCTGTCGCTGAGCTTCTTGTCCTGCGTCCAGACTCTGGGCCCTTCGGCGGTGATCCTGACCTGATCCTTGAACATCTGTATGAGGTCGTTCAGAGAGTAGTTCACCGTGATCGTGCGCGCAAGGTCCATGTTGGGGACGACCTTGGAGACAAACTCGTGCAGGGAACGCATGACCACTTCAGGCGACCCGGAGAATTCGACCTTGGTTTCACCGTAGCTCACCGATACCGAGAGCTCTCGTTCTGAGGACACTATGCTTCTTGACTCCGCCGCGCACATGATTCGGGACTGGTTAAATTAGGTTCTGGGAGGATGTCGTCTCGTCAATGCTTTCCTCGCGCCCAAGTAGGGGGACGGCCGGCAGAGGCATAGCAGAAGCAGTGTAGACGAACTCCCCATCCTCGGCCTTGAAGCGCCTGATCTTGGTCGCCTTGGCGAGTCTGAGTAGGGCGACGGCGACCGACTGCTTTGGATAGTTCATCCCGTACGACTGCAGGGCTTCCCTCACGTCTGAGAGCTTCCGCCTGTCTCTCCCCCACGGGTCGGCAAAGAACTTTCCGATCACAACTGCGAGGGAGTCGCCTCTCTCCAAGGCGATTACCGGGAGCTGGCCAGGACCATGGAGCGCGGCCGCATCGTCTGGGCACTCGGCCGACACGGCCTTCACGCCATCGGCTCCGTGCGCTCCCGCCCCTGGCAGTTTGGCGACCACCTCTGGTATCAGCTCGATCGCTTCGCGGAGATGCTCGGGGTCAGCCTCCACCTCGGCCTCGGCGGGTCCGAGCTTCACCCTAATCTTGGTCAAGAATGCTTCCCGTAACGAGCTGACGCCGTCCATTTAAGCGTGAACAACCCACGGATGAATTCGCGAACTTCTCGCTCCCCAGTAGTGAACCCGTCCTCTTTGAAGAGGCTCAACCCCGCCGTTTTCGCATGACGCTTATATCGGATACGAACGGCGTGCCTGCGATTGACCTACAAGATCACTGCTGACGGGAAGTTCGTGAAGCTGAGTCTTAGCCCGAATAAGGTTCTCGACATGATTAGGAATCAGCATGTGAAGTTCGTAGACCTGCAGTTCACGGACGTGCCCGGGCGGCTGAAGCACGTGAGCATTCCCTCCGAGATGGTGGGAGAGAAGATGTTCTCCGAGGGCGTAGCGAAGCTCGACG
The DNA here is from genome assembly GCA_050011715.1 of Nitrososphaerales archaeon. GTDB lineage: Archaea > Thermoproteota > Nitrososphaeria > Nitrososphaerales > Gagatemarchaeaceae > UBA183. The sequence continues at coordinate 74,523 of JBEKIO010000004.1, forward strand.
GCTCGTCGGTGAGAGGGTTCGTGGAGATTCAAGAATCCGACATGCTCCTGGTGCCCGATCCCTCTACGTACGGGGTCATCCCGTGGATCGAAGACAGCGTAAAGACGGCCCGGCTGATCTGCGACATCAGGTCAGGCTTCGGAGGTGGAAGGTTCAGCAGAGACCCCAGGCACGTCGCCCAGACGGCCGAGGCCAGGATCAGAGATGCGGGGTTCACAGACTCCCTCTGGGGGCTGGAGATAGAGTTCTTCGTCTTCGACAGCGCGACCTGGCAGGCGAACGACCCATTCAGCTCAGGCTTCAAGATATCCTCACGGGAATCCGCAAACGAGGCGAGAGGGACCAACTTCCCCATCCGCTTCAAGGATGGATACTACCCCGCACAGCCTGTCGACACGATGAGCGACTACAGGGGGACCTGCGTAAACTACCTTCGCGACGGCTTCGGAGTCCTCTGCAACGCGCACCACCACGAAGTCGCGACCGCGGGGCAGTGCGAGATCGACGTATACCGCGACGGGCTCGTCGCGGCGGCCGACAGCGCGATGACGTACAAGTTCGTGACCAAGAACGTGGCAAGCAGGATGGGGCTGATCGCGACCACGATGCCGAAGCCGATCTTCGGGGACAACGCGGTTGGGATGCACGTGTCATCATCCCTCTGGAAGACGGGGAAGAACGCCTTCTTCGACAGCTCCGACTCCTACGCTGAAATCAGCCAGGCGGCCCGCTACTACATCGGAGGCATCATGGAGCACAGCCGAGCCCTGTGCGCGGTCGTCTGTCCGACGACCAACTCATACCACCGGCTCGTCCCCGGCTACGAGGCGCCGGTCTACATAGCGTGGAGCAAGATGAACAGGTCCGCGAACGTCAGGATTCCGGCCTATGAGAAGGGCTCGGAAGGGGGGAAGAGGGTCGAGTTCAGGACCCCTGACCCGTCCTGCAACCCGTACCTCGCCTCCGCCGCAATCACTGCCGCCGGGCTTGACGGAATCAGGAAGAAGACGGACCCCGGCGGCCCTGTGGACGAGGACATCTACAAGCTGACGGCCGAGAAACGGAGGGACCTCAAGGTGGGCGAGCTCCCGGGGAGCTTGAAGGAGGCGGTCGACAGCCTGAAGAGCGACTCCTCGTTCTTGGACGGGATCTTCCCGATGGACCTGGTTGACATCATGATGGAATTAGAGATGGAGGCCTACAGGGCGGTGTCGGCGAGGCCCCACCCGTACGAATTCTATCTGTACTTCGACCTGTGACCAGACACGCTCATCAGGACGGAACGAAGAGAATTACGCAAGGCCGCGCGCCCTGACTCGCCTCCGCACTGGCGGGGTCACTGACGCCGGACCGAGACCGAGGGTCGCAGGACTCATCTCAAGTGCGCGTCGATGCTCAGGGCTGCTCCACTGCTCGGTAGGGGACGGAGGTCCCGCTGGAAACAATATAGCCGTGGAACCCTCCACTGCTGGATATGAATAGGCCTAGCGAGGTCGTCCTGCTCGTAGGCGTGTGTATGCTGCTTGTGATAGTCTCGGGTGCAGTTGAATCGGGGAAGGTCGCGGGGTTCAACTATGAGGGGGTCCCGCTATGGCCATTTCCCATCCCAGGGAACGGCGCCCAGACGACCTCCACGACGCGCGCCCAGACGACCTCCACGACGCGCGCCCAGACGACCTCCACGACGAGCACCGAGACGACCTCCACGACGAGCGGAGGCAGCCCAAGCGGACCTCCCCTGTCCAACTGGCCCTCTGTTCCCTTCTTATCCTCCCTGCCCGGCCTGCCGACGTGGCTTCTAGTTGCCGCCGGGGTCGTGAGCTTCGGGGGGGCCTGTCTGCTCATTCTTCGGCGCGGGACCAGCGTACGCGTGCTAGACCTGGAGGACACGCTGCAGGGGATGGAGCAACAGGGGAAGTACCTCGAGGAGACATGGTCATACAGACTGCGAAACGCGGCCCTTCTCCGCTACTACCTCCTCATGCGCAAGGCATGCCTGAGGATCGGCCTCCGGGACGAGCCTGCCGAGACGCCCCAGGAGTATGTGGGGAGGGTCTCGTCGTTCTTTAAGGTGGAGAAGTCCGAGGCCGCCAAGTTTGCGTCCGCAGTGAATAGGTCGAGGTACGGCGAGGAGTTGTCGGAAGCTGAGGTGGGAGAGGCGTCGAAATTCATGGGCGCCTTCGCAGACGTCATTAGGAGGAGAGCGAGTGAGGGTCGATAGGAGCCGCCTGTACGCGGTGCTTGCCGTTACAATGGCGGTGGCCTACGGCCTCGGCGTCGGGTCGTACTGGGGAGCCGACGTGGTCGTGTTCACGTTGATGGCGAGCTTGGCGGCCTGGTTCTGTTTCAAGGTGGGCAAGAAGGAAGGCATTGAGCAGGGTGATCGGACCCCTGGCGCAGGTGGCAAGCAAGTCGGTCGCCCCGTTGAAGGAACTGGCGTGGTCTCCGAGCCCGACCAGAGTGAGCACATGCCCAGAAGCAGGATAGTGCACTACGTCGCAGTCTCCAGGACGAAATCCAAGGCATTGACCGCTTGGCTTTGTCGGGAATCAGACATCCCGTTTGAACGAGCGCTCCTCAGCGAGCCGAGGTGGCAAACACTTTCGGGAGAGAGTCTAGAAGAGATCACCAGAAAGATCCCTGATGCCTCGACCAAGAGCTCGCAGTAGGAAACCCGCCCGAGTCCTCTGCGAGGGACGTCCCCCCGCCCTCGCAAACGGTTTATCTGAGCACCTCCGAACAGCCCCAGCCATATGGACGTCTCAGAATTCGCCAGCTTCCGCGACCTGCTGGTCGAATCGGTCTCCAGGACGATCGTCGGGAAACGCGACGTAATAGCGCTCGTCACGTACAATCTTCTTGTCGGTGGCCACATCCTCTTCGAGGACTTTCCAGGCCTCGGGAAGACTACACTGGCGAAGGCAGTCGCCAAGGCACTGGGGTGCGAGTTCAGGCGAATCCAGTTCACCGCAGACCTGCTTCCTGCGGACGTCACTGGCACCTTCGTCCTTGACGAGTCGAAGGGATTCCGCTTCATGAAGGGCCCAGTCTTCACCCAGATACTGCTAGCCGACGAAATCAACAGGTCCCCGCCGAAGACGCAGTCGGCGTTGCTGGAGGCGATGCAGGAGCACCAGGTCACCGCGGAGAACCAGACGTTCCCCCTCCCGGAGCCGTTCATCGTGTTCGCGACCCAGAACCCGATCGAGTACGAAGGAACCTACCCGCTCCCCGAGGCACAGATGGACAGGTTCACGGTCAGACTGCGGATGGGTTACCCTGGGCATGACGACGAGGTTACAATCCTCGGGCTGCGAAAGTCGCCCGCCGAGGAGCTCCGGGCCGTCGAGCGAGTATCAGGTCCCAATGACCTAATCGCACTGCAGTCCAAGCTCGAGGAGGTCTACGTCGACGAGGATCTGAGGAAATACATCGTCAGAATCGCCTCAAGGACCCGCTCGATTCCCAGCGTCGAAGTTGGCGTAAGTCCCCGGGGGTCAATTCACCTGTTCAGACTATGTAAGGCCAAGGCGGCATGCTCCGGAAGGGACTTCGTCACCCCAGACGACGTGAAGGAACTCGCCGTATCAGCCCTCGCGCACAGGCTAGTACTCAACACGGACTACGAGATGAAGGGTTTGCGCCAGGAGGAAGTCGTGGAGAAGGTGCTCGCAGAAACCCCAGTGCCGAAGGTAAGCGAAACCTGAACGCCAAGCTGTCCCTAACCATCGCCGTCACCCTTGTCGGCCTCTGGGTGTCCGTTATGCTGTCCAATGTTCCCGGTGCGTCCTTCGGCCTGGCGTCAGGTCTCGTGCTCCTTCTCGTGGCATTCGACCTCAGGACCCCGCTGCCGCGCCCCCAGGAGACAGGCCTGACTGTATCGAGGTGCGTCTCAGAGACGAAGACGCTGATGGGCGTCCCGGTCCTGATCGAGTTGACTTTGGAGAATCATGGTTGCAGAATTGAGAAGATTCTCATGCACGACACCCCGCCTGTGCTGGCGACTGCACGACGCCTCCATGGGAGGCCATCCGCGCATGCGGTAGTCACCAAAGGGTCGACCTCGCTTCTCTGTGGGATAGGCAAAGGCGGTAGAGTCACGCTGAGGTATGAGATAGAGTTCAGAGAACCCGGAGAGTATAGATTCGGGTCATGTTCTATCAGGCTGCAGTCGATGTTTGGGCTGGCTGAGCGGGCGCTCGTTCTTCCCTCGCCCCTCACCGTGCGCGTATACCCGAGGCGCTTGGCCAAGAGGGTGGATACCGGACCTGCAAGGGCCTTTGGCTGGTCTGGCGTCACCCCTTCCAAATACAGTGGAGGGCGTCTCGATTTTGTGAACGTACGCAGCTACGTGTCTGGCGACCCGCTGAGGGATGTGAACTGGAAGGCCAGTGGGAGGCTAGGCAAGATGCTGGTCAACGAGTGGCGTGCCGAGCGAGGCCTGGACTGCGTCGTCATCGTCGACCTCTCTGCAGGAAGCTTGCCGAACGCCGGCGAGTGGACCGGAAGAGGCGACGTCATCACGTCAGCCTACGAGTTGATGTGCTCCTTGGTGGGCTCCGGCAACAGGGTCGGCTTGCTCGTGATGGGGAGTTCCCTCGGCAAAATCAAGCCAAGATTGGGCTCGAAGCAACTGAAAGCCATGGTCGAGACGCTCGTCGACTCCGGGGAGGGGGAAGTCTGGAGCACGAAGCATGCTGCGCAATTTCTGGAGTTGTTCTTCAGGAGACAGTACACGCTGCGCAGGGGAACCCTGTTCTTCGTGTTCGCATGGCCAAGCGTCGAGCTCCTCGAATCGGTGTCGTCGCTGTCGAGGATGGGCTTCGTCTGCAACTCGGTGATCGTTGACGCGCTGGGCGGAGAAGGACGGGCCCTGACGGAGCAGAGAATCCTCAGGCCGGAGGAGGTCGAGTTCGGCCTGAGGTTCGCCCGGGCGGAGCTGGGCTCTTTCAAAGCGATGCTCACCGCGTTCTCCGACGTCTACGTATGGACCGCCGGCAGCGGATTCACGGAAGAGGGGAGGAAGACAAGGCGATGAGCGCGAGGCCCTTCGCAATGATCCTGCTCCTTGCGGCAGTGGTTGCGGCGGTGGTCTCATCGAACGCTCTGGCGACTGTTATGGTAGCGGCGTGCACGGCCTCCCTCGTAGTGGGCTTTGCGTGGAAGAGGGTAATGCCGACCCTGCTTGCAGGGTTGTTCCTGTACCCCGCCCTGGCGGTGGCCCTGACCACTGTCCTCCCAACTGCCTTGAGCTACCTCGCTTCAGGCCTCTTCGTGATAGTCATCTGTGAGAGGATGACCTTTGAGTATGATGTGTCGACGGTGCTCGGGTCCCCCACAGGGATCGACGCCGAGGCGAGGTCGCTGGTCTCCGAGGTCTCAAGAGCGCACACGAGGAAGATGTCCCTGTATGTTGCCCTCGCTGCCTTAGTTATTGCAGGTTCCGCGACGACCTCCACTTTCACCGCGTACGCGTGGGTGCTGGTAGCCGCCGCGATGTTACTCGTGCTAGTCGTCCTCGTCTACGCGACCCGTTGACCTGACGTGGAAGTCAAGTTCAGCAGACGCATCGACCCTCCGGCCTGCATCAGCTTCAAGTGCAGAACTGACAAGGCCTATCATCGACGCAACCGTACGCGATGGCGCTCGGGGCATTCCTGAGAATGCAATCTGCTACCAGTTTGGTGATTCCTCGTCCCATTTGACCGAACCATGAAGACATGTTGTCCACTTGCGATCTAGACATGAAAAGGGGAGGCCCGGGGGTCTCCGAATTCTTGGAGATCCGCGGGTCGTCTTATGACTTTATGGCTTTATGTTCAGGTTGTGAGTGCTGTAGCTGGGCGAGTTGTTCGAGTCGCCGCTGTAGGCAGCTTGAATTACAACTTCCCCGGCTGTTGCTGCTGTCATGGTCACAAGGCAGCGTCTGTTCGTTAGGCTGCAGGTATTGCCGTTGGTGAACGAGAAGGTGCCGGAGCCTCCTATCATGGCCCATGTCACTGTCCCGGTCGACTCGTAGCCGGTTACACGTGCGCGGCACTCGATTTGTCTTCCGACTTTCATGGAGTTTTGCGAACACGTAATGACTACCTTCGAAGTGGCCTGGGTCACAGTAAGGCTGAAGGTTCCTGAGGAAGCGGAGTTGTGTTTGTCGCCAAGATAGCTCGCGGTTATTGTTGTTGCGGTTGTGCCGGTGGTGATGTACTCCTCGGAGCAAACGCCGTTATGGAGCTTGCAAGTGGGGTGCGGGAACTTGCCCGAGCCGCTGGTGGACCAAGTGACCTTGCCCGTCGGGGTAGGACTGCCCAAGACTATCGCTTTGCAGATGGTTACTCTTCCCACGACTACTGATGCAGGATTACAGAAGACCGTGACTGATGCTGGCGGTAGTGTGACAGTGATTGAGGACGTGCCACTGCTCGGGTCATTGTTCAGGTCGCCGAGGAAGGCCGCTGTCAGAGAGACAGGACCAAGGCTTTCCCCCGTGACAGTGATTTCGCATTGACCGGAGGAGAGGGTACACTTAGCAGACGAGAAAGAAACACTCCCAGGACCGGTCTGGGACCAAGATACGGTGCCCGTTGGGGAATTGCCCGTGACTACGACGTCACACGTGGCAGTGCTCCCTAGCGGGATGTTCGAGGAACCGCATGTTATTGAAGTCCCGGGCGTAGCGTCGACGATCTGCGCGATACCCCCGTTGGCTGTCTCTGTGAGGTATGGGGTATTGGAGATTGAAGAGAAGGTGTTGCCGCTGACCGTGACTGTAGCAGTTATGCCTGAGGTGTCCGAAACCGCTTCAATTCCTACCTGCATGCTTGAGAATGCGTTGCTGCTCACCGTCTGGCTTTCGTCGTAGACGGCCACGCCCACGTACGCGCTGCTGCTGCCTGAAATCGTGTTGGATGCAACTGTGACTGTTCCAGCGTCGCCGGACAAGAAAATGCCGACGTTGTTGCTCGAAAGGGTGTTTGAAGAGATGGCAATAGGTCCAGTGTTCCAGCTGGTGGCGATGCCGTCCGCTTGATAGTCATTGACCAAGTCGGGTCCACAACCAGGCTGGCCAATGTCTTGGGCTGCTAGCCAAGCACTACAGAGGGTGCTGCTAATCCTATTTCCAGAAACACTGACCGATGCGCTTTCGCCGCTGACGAGAATGCCATCGTATGTGCTGTGTGAAATCACGTTGTTACCGGTTACGGTTACTGGTCCAGTGTCGCCTGACAGGTAAATGCCGACGTCGTTGGTCGTAAGGGTGTTCCCAGAGATGGCGGCACCAATGCTTAAGCTGGTGAGGATGCCCGTCGACGAGAATTGATAGGGTGACGGCCCACAAGGGGAGTTGGATGCGGGATAAGGAGAGTACTCGATATCGTTCCAGAGTGTTGTTTGTACTGCTGTTGCGGTACAGACGTTGCCGCTAACTTTATTTCCAGTAATACTGCCCATCGCACCAAAGGCCAATTCGATACCGTTCGAGATTACGCCCACTTCTGCGGCGGCTAGAGGAGAGACGGTGTTGCCTGATATCGTGCAGGTCATGCCTGTGTCCGAGCATGTAATGCCGTTCTCGGCATAATTGGATACAGTGTTGCCTGAAATGGTGACAGAGATGGAACCCGAGGGAGTCCCGACATGAATCCCCTCGCCCCATCCAGGAGTGTCTGCATAAGGTGACGAGGCGCCGTTGTTTATGTTAGTCACGACGTTGCCTGTGATTGTACCCGAAGCGCCCCAGTAGGATATTCCGAACCAGCATCCGAAATTCCCGTGGCCGACAATTGGGTTCCAAACACAGTTCCCGATATTGCTAGGTACACTGCTGCCTGCTAAGGACCCGTCTACCGTCAGACCTTCGACGGTCACGCCAGTGAGCCCCGCCCCAACATAGATGATGGCAGGTGCGAAGTCTGCTGGTGAGGGTGTAGGCGAGTTATCGGTGACTATGCCGGGCCGTATGATGACCTGGCTTGCCGCAGTTCCGGGCGCGCCCTTTAAGGTGACACCGCCTGCCGCGATTGTTATCTGGGTGTCGTAGGTCCCTGGTTCGAAGCAGTAGGCTCCCGGGTTCAATATCGTCTGCTGTTGGGCAGGCGGACTGCTAGGTATGTAGGTGACAACGCACCCCGCGCTGTTGATTATCGCGGTACCCCCTGGGGCTGCCTCTGTTAGGAATGGTGTAATGACGCTCGAAGAGAAAGTGTTGCCGCTAACCGTGGCTGTCGCAGTTAGGCCTGAGGTGTCCGATGCCGCTTCGATGCCCACTGGTGTGCTTGAGAATGTGCTGAGGCTCACGGTCTGGCTTTCGTCGTAGACGGCCACGCCCACGTATATGCTGCTTGAAATCGTGTTGGACGTTACGGTGATTGCTCCAGTGTCGCTCTGCAGGAATGTGCCAACGTCGTTGCTCGCAAGTGTGTTCCCTGAGATGGTGATAGGCCCACTGGCCCCATAGGTGAGGATGCCTGTCGCCTGCACTGTGTTGACTAGGTCTGAGCTGCAGTAGTCTGATGCAATCAGCGGAGCACCGCAGGCGTTGCCGCTAACTGTATTTCCAGTAATAGAGCCCGTTGCACCAAAAGCCATTTCGATGCCGTTTGGGACTTCGCTCGCATCTGCGGCGGTCAGAGGAGAGACTGCATTGCCGGATATCGTGCAGGTAGTACCTGCAACCCGACACACAATCCCGTTCTCGGCATACTTGGACACAGTGTTGCCTGAAATGGTGACAGAAATTGGTCCTGAAGGAGTCCCGACATAGATCCCTTCACCGAATGCAACAGTTACGGTATTTGCTACGTAGGTACCTGGTAGGATGTTCATGTTAGTCACGACGTTGTTTTGGATCGTGCCCGAAGCGCCGTAGAAGGCAATTCCAAAGTAGCACCCGTCATTTGGCCAGACCAATTCACAGGTGGCAGAATTGGGGCCGAATGTGCCAGCGACATAGCTGGCTGCTCCTGACCCGTCTACCGTCAGGCCTTCGACGGTCACACCCGTGAGTCCCGACCCGACATAGATGATAGCAGGTGTCAATACTGGTGCGGTATTGGTAACGGTGCTGGGCTTTATGATGACCAGGCTTGCCGTTGTTGTTCCCGGCGTGCCCGTTAAGACGACGTTGCTTGCTGTGATTGTTATCTGGGTGTCGTAGGTCCCAGCGTTAAGGCAGTAGGTTCCCGAGGCGCCTATCGTCCACTGCTGGCCAATGCCCGGGCTCGAAGGTGAATACGTGGTAGTACACACAGGCGGTGAAGCGTGCGCTATCGGGACGATTCCAAGGACGCCAGCTACGCCAGAGACGACAAAGACAGAAACGAGAAACAGGGCTAGAATAGAAGTTTTGTTGATGCTTGTTGAGTTTCGATCTATTGAATTTCGATTTATAGAATTCAGATTCATTTTCACTTCACCCCACCCGGGGGTGAGTATTTACGGAGTCCGACAATGTATGACGTATGATATATTTTGGAACCTACATGACTTTCGTCAATAGTTGACCCATTGTAATCTCATGTTTGACGATCTGAAGGTATCTGATGCAGACAGCACGAAGCTCTTGCAGCTTGATGCAGTTGCACAGGGCCAAGGAAGCACGTCTAACCCCCTTAAGAGAACCCAATGCGATAGCGCCGAGGGCTTCGTATCTTTGCAGCCGAATCAATCGTCTATCCCCCGGGCTTAGCGAGGCGGAGCTTGTCGCGTCGGTTCGGGTCGCCACGGTAGCGGCGCTGTGCATCTTCGGCCTGTTCATGGGACAGAGGACGCAGAGGTTATCTGCCCCGTAGAAAGTGGGCAGTTCGCCTCTCTTCTTTGCGCCTGATACCGGCTACTCGTTCTTCCTGTCGCCTGCGATAGAAACGAGTTTTTCCTTGAGGAGCCTGCTCACCAGCTTACCGTCCGTCTTCCCCCTGACCTGTGCCATCACTTCTCCCATCAGAGGAGAGAAGGCGCCCTCTCCTCTAGCTTCGATCAGGGCCCGGTTGCCTTGGACGACCGAATCGATGATCTCGGAGAGTCGGCCTACGTCGATGGAACCCAGTCCCAGTTTCTCGACAGCTTCCCCTATGCCCTTGGACTCACCTCTGCCGATCGACCTCAGGACATCGGGGGCCGCCTCCTTAGCGACCGTTCCAGAGTCTATCGCTCGGAGGATCTCCGCGATAGTTTCCGGGCCGAGAGCGTCCTCAGGGATGCCCTCCCTCGTCAGCCTTACTGGGAGGTCGACGAGCATCGAGGCCACCAACGAGGGTTCGAGCTTGAGCTGGGACACGAGCCGTTCGAAGAGGTCAGGGAAATGGGAGTCGAGCAGCTTGACGGCGAGGTCTCTGCTCAGCGAGTACCTCCTTTCGTATCTCCCGACCGTCTCTTCCCAGGGTTCCGGAACAAACATCACCATGGCCCTCAAGCGGTCAGCCCCGATCACCACTTCGGGGATGTCGGTCTCCGGATACATCCTCTGAGCGCCAGGCCTGGGCCTCATGAATCTCGACTCGCCCTCCTCAGTGGCAGACCGAGTCTCTGCTGGAACGCCCTCCGTGGTCTGCTTCAGCCTCAGGATGACTGGCGGAACCGCCCTCTCTACCTTTGACGCCGGGCCAGCAAGCAGGACCAGGGCTGCGTCCTGCCCTGCCTCACATTCCCTGCGGAGCTCTTCCTCGTCAGCCTGCGATATGCCCTGCTTCGCGAACTCGTCGGAATGGATAATCCCTCCGAGGCCGTTGACCCTCGCCACCTCCGCGACCTCCCTCCCGAGCCTGATTCCTTGCGATGGCTCCCACCCCATTAGGCCCCGCAGACCGCCCGCGCTGATGCACAGGACCTTCCCTCCCTCCCTCAGCTTGGCCTGGATGACCCTGGACTCCGTGTTCAGCAGCACCCGGCTCACATCGCGCAAGTCGCATTCGACGGTCCTTGTCCCATTCTCCTTCAGCCTGGAAGAAATCTCGAGTAGCCCGAGCTGCCTCGCGACCTCGTACGCGACAACCTTGGGCAGCAGGTTGAGCTTCTGGACCCCCTTAACCTCGACGACCCTGCCGCCCTTCACTGACACGTTCAGGTCCTGCCTGATCGTCCCCAGGCCCCTGGCGACCCTGCCCGTCGACCTGAGCGTCCTGCCGAGGTGGAGCGCGACTCTGCCTACCGTCTCCGGGCTTCCCTCAATGGGATCGAGGGCCACTTCGACCAGCGGGACCGCGAGCCTGTCCAGGCCGAACCGCCTCGACTTGTCGTCCTCTCCGACAATTCTAGCGGCGTCCTCCTCTATCGACACGGACTGGACGCCCACTCTGACCCCCTCCACCTCGAGATACCCCCCGAGCCCGATGACCGCGGTCCTCTGGAAGCCCGTCGTGTTCGAGCCGTCTATCACGATCTTGCGCATCACGTGCACTTCGTCGACGACGTTGGAGTGGAGGACCCCGGCGATCTGAAGGACTATGTCCAGGGCTTCGACGTCGAGCCGGTGCGGCGGCTCCTCGTCGGCCTCCACGAGGCACGACGACTCAGGGTTCCAAAGATACACGTTGGACCTACCCTTCATGAACTCGAAGACAGCGGCGGGATCGAGCTTACCGGTCTCGCTCTGGGCCGGTCTCAGTCTCCTCTCGAATGAGAGGGGAAGCTCCTCCGACTTCATTATCGGGCACTCACAGAAGAGCTTGTGCGCAGACGCCAGCTGTTGGTGGATCTCCAGCCCCACCTTCACGTCGGCTCCCTTCGTGTCCGTCGGCGAGCCGCTCACCCCGGGAACCTGCGCGAGGTCATCTCGCCCGCTAGGTTCTCAAGCATCTTAGCTTTCGCCTTCGCGGTGGTGGCGGAGTTGCCGAGCGCCCACATCGCCTTCACGAGGGCGGTTTCGGCCAGCATGTCCTCGAGGGGCACGACCCCAGCTCGCGCCAGGTCCCTCCCAGTGTCGTAGACATTGAGGTCAACCCTCCCGTTGACGCACTGGGAGGTCATACAGACGAGCCCGCCCCCCTTGACGAAGGCTTTGATCGCTGTGATGTCCTTCGAATTCGTGTGACCGAGCCCTGTGCCTTCGACTATCAGCCCGCGGGCCCCCATCCTTCCCACTGCCGAGATCAGGTTGCTGGGCATGGACGGATAGAACTTCAGAAGCGCCACATTTGCGTCGAAACGGGTGGCTGGCTTGAACGGGGCCCCGCTCCCCCTCTTCGGAAGGTCCGGCGCGACCTGCTCAATTCCCGAAGGACGCCAGACGGCCGCGAGAGGCACACCCACGGATTGGAAAGCGTCCCGCCTGCTGGTGTGGTTCTTCCTGACTCTCGTGCCCCTGTGCAGGGCGATCGCGTCGTCGCTCTCGTCAAGGTGCATTGCCACGTAGACCCCTGAAAACGGGGCGTTGGCAGCCACGGAGACCCCCCCGATCAGGTTCTGCGCGGCGTCCGAGGAGGGCCTGTCCGAGGAACGCTGCGCGCCCACGAGGATGATGGGGACGGGCACGCCCTGAAGCGCGAAGCTTAGAGCGGCCGCCGTGTATCCAAGCGTATCCGTCCCGTGGGTGACGACAACCCCGCTGTAGCCTTCGGCGACCGCTCTCTTGAGGCGGGTGGCCAACTTTGACCAGTGGGCCGGCTCGACGTTCTCGCTGAAGACGTTGAAGAGGATCTCGGGCTCAATCTCCGCGACGTCCGACAGCTCGGGAATCAGGGCATGGAGCTCTCCCGCGGAAATCGCGGGGCGGACTGCGCCCGTCCTGTAGTCGACCCTGCTGGCTATCGTGCCTCCCGTCCCCAGGATCAGGATTCGTGGGAGACCCGCCCTGGGCTCCGGGCGCCCCGGAGCTTCGAAGGCCGGCTTCTCACCCTTCGTCTTGACCGTCGCACCCCTGAGCTTCGAGACGGCGAGGCCGACGTTGTATCCGGATTTCAGCTTCAAGACCACGTGACCGTCGTCGGCGTGCTGGTAGCGTGGGACCAGCGTCCCGGTGACCGTGCCCCACTCCATCTTTGCTTCCAGAACGTCTCCGATGCTGGCCTTCGCCTTAGTGAGGAATTCGAGAGCCCTACCCCTGTAGCCGGCCAGCCCTGGCATGCGGTCAGTCCTGAGGCTCTGCGGTCTTAAACGATTGCCCCTCCGCACAGAAAGGGTTAACTCCCGAAGTCGGGCGAACCGTCGCCAGTCATCTAGCGTGAGTCATTCATGAAATCAGGAACGCAAGCCTCGGTCGAGGTTGAAGACCTGAGAAGGGAGTTCAAGACGAAGGAGGCCCCAGTCGTGGCCCTCGACGGCGTCAGCCTCGGCGTCAACCGCGGCGAAATATTTGGGGTCCTAGGGCCGAACGGGGCCGGGAAGACGACCATAATCAGGATCCTGTCCACCCTCCTGCTTCCCACCGGGGGCTCCGCCTCAGTGATGGGGTTCGACGTCGAACACGAGCCCGAGAAGGTCAGGCACGTGATAAACATGGCGAGCGGGGCAGACAAGGCCGGCTACGACTTCATTAGCGCGAAGCGGAACCTGTGGTTCTTCTCTCAGCTCTACGGCATCGAGCCCCACGTCGCCGAGGAGAGGATAGGCGACCTCTCCGAGAGGCTGGGCCTGACGAAGTACCTCGACAGGAAATTCTACGCCCTCTCCACGGGCTACAGGCAGAGGGCCACGATAGCGAGGGCCTTCATCAACGACCCCCGGGTCGTCTTCCTCGACGAGCCCACGATCGGGCTGGACGTGATGACCGCCCGCAGCATCAGGGACTTCCTGAAGGACGAGGTCCGCCAGCACGACAGGACGATTATGCTCGCCACGCACAACATGGCAGAAGTCGAGGCGATCTGCGACAGGGTCGCGATAATCGACAAGGGGAAGATAATCGCCGAAGGGTCCCCGGAGGAGCTGAAGAGGAAGCTGGGCGTCCCGGCGCTGGTCATGGAAGTCTCTCCGCCCGAGAAGAGCTTCGACGCGCTCACCCAGGTTGCGGGAGTCAGAGGGTTCACGTCAGCCTCGGACGAGGAGAGGGGGCTCTCGACGATCCAGGTGGTCGTCGAGGACGACGGATCGGCCCGGAGGGCCGAGGAGGCCATGGCGAAATCGGGCCACAAGATCATAGCCTCGTGGCGGAAGGAGACGACGCTGGAGGAAGTCTTCGTGGCCATGGTCGGGCGCGGATTCAAGGAGAGGGAGGAACAGGATGGAGACTAGGCCCTGGCTCAGGACCATGAAGGCGAGAGCCCTGGTGAGGCTCTGGAGCATCTTCGGAGAGCGGCTCTGGATCATAGTGAACATGGGTTTCCCGATCCTTTCCTCCCTTGCGCTCTCGCTGCTCTACTACAGCATCGGGGCGACCAGCTACATCGGCTTCGCTATCCTCGGGGGCGTGATGGTGGCATTCTGGGGCAACGTCCTCTGGTCGATGGCGAGCCAGTTCAACTGGGACAAGCAGGAAGGTCTCTTTGAGATCTACCTCACTTCGCCCGCTTCAATGTCCGCGCTTCTGATCGGCATGTCGTTTGGAGGGATAATCGGGACCGCCCCGTCCGCGGCCATGGTCATCACGGTCGGCTGGGTTCTCTTCCACCCGGTGGTGGCGGCTTCGTGGTTGGCCGTCGCGCTGACCTTCCTCCTCACGCTCGCCTCCCTCTACGCGATGGGGATGACCCTCTCCTCTCTCTACCTCACCTACGGTCGAGAGGCGGAGTCGATGAACAACGTGCTCCAGGAGCCAGTGTCGATGGTCTCAGGCCTCTACTTCCCGGCGCTGGGCGCGGCCTCGCCTTATCCCTTCGCGATACAGGCGGTCGCGTCGCTGGTCCCCCTCACCATTGGTATGGACGCCCTGAGAAAGTCGCTCTTCCGAGGCATGGACGTTGGGTCCATCTGGCCAAGCCTCGTCACCCTGGCGGTGATGGCGGTCGTCTTCCTCGTCATCTCCGACTTTGCGCTGAAGGCCCTGGAGAGCAAAGGGAGGAGGGACGGCACAATCGCGGTGAGGATCAGATGATCAACCTCAGGTCACTCTTCGTCTCGGCCTGGATGGGCGTCCAGCACGACCTCGCTTGGACCTATCCGCCCGTATCCCTCGCGCTGCAGGTGGTCGCCCCCTTCGCCTCCGCGATGACCGTCTCGATGATCTACTGGTTTGGTTCCTCGAACAGCGGCGCGGGGGTCTCGTTCAATCCGACCCAGTTGGCCTACGTGCTCGTCGGGTCGACTCTGTACGCCCATGTGGCTGCCTATGCCTGGGTCCCCACCGTCGCGATAGCCGAGGGCAAGAATCTCTCGGTCTTCCAGCACATCTATCTCACCGCGCGGTCGACTGCCGTCTACGTGGCCGGGAGGGCCCTTTCGTCCTTTGCAATCTCGGTCACGACATCTCTCGCCGCCCTCGCGGTCGCTTACTACGTGCTGGGCTCCTTCCTGAGCACTACGGTCCCGCTCACCGTGACCCCGGTGACCGCGCTGATGCTGGGGGTCGCGCTGGTCGCGGACATCCCCGCAGCCCTGGGCCTGGGCTACCTCCTCGGCGCGTACTCCCTCTATGCTAGCAAGTTCGAATGGTCCCTCCCCGGGTACATCGCGGGGCTCTTGATGGTCTTCTCCGGGGCGCTCTTCCCGCCGTCGATCCTTCCCTATCCAGTGTCGGTCGGGGCGACGTATCTCCCGTTCACCCAGTTCATAGCCGCCGCGAGGGTCGCCATCGTCCCCGGCGTCTCCGGTAACTACCTCTATTCGCTCTCGCTGTGCACCTTGGGCGGAGCGATATTGCTCGGAGTCGGCCTCATGGTCTACTTCGCGGCTGAGAAGAAGGCTCGCAAGGACGGCGTCATCGACAGGAGGATGGCCTGAGCTCGAGGGCGGTCCCGGGTCAGCCCAATCTCTTCGCCATGTACGGCCCCAGCCTCTCGTAGCCCAGCTTCCTGTAATAGTTCCTCGTCCCCACCGCACTGGTCACCAGGACCCTCTTCGCGCCGAACTCCTCGCCCGAGAGCCTCTCCGCCGATTCCATCAGGGACGCGCCGAGCCCCCTGTGTTGCCAGGCGCTATCGCTCCTGCCTCCCAACTCGACCTGGCGCCCGTAGACCCTGAGCTCGCGGACGACCGTCGAACCCGCCATCTCCGGGCGGTGGGCTCTTTCAGACGGGAAGCGGAGCCGCACGAAGCCTGCGATCTTGCCGCTCACCTCGTACTCGAAGGAGCCGAAGATCTCGAGGCCGCCCGAGGCGGAGTACCGTTCTTCCCGGTAGGCGAGGGCGTCCTCCTCGGCCATCGCGGCCGGATCGCTTAGGGCCACCTCCCTGCACCTGATGCAACCGCACCTCCATCCCTTCTCCTCCGCTCGGGCCAGGACCAGTTCCCTCAGGTTCCCGTTCTTGACCCCTCCCGATATCTCCCCTGCTGGGATCTCCCGCTGGATCCTCATTATCCTGTGCCACCTTGGCACGAATCGCTTCATGTCGCTCAGGAGCTCCACCACCGTCCGGAGGTCGTATGGCTCGTAGAGCCCGGCCTCGAACTGCTTCGCGAGGGCAGTCCCCGGTACTACGAGGGTCGGGTAGAGCTTCAGCATGTCTGGGCGGAGGTCCTCTCGCCCGAAGAGCATCCGGAGGTCCTCGAGGTCCTCAGCGGGGCTCGCGCCCGGGAGACCAGGCATCATATGGGCCGTCAGCTTGAGGCCGGCGTCCCTCGCTACCCTAAAGGCGTCCAGCGTGTCCTCCACGGTGTGCCCCCTGTTACTCCTGGAGAGGGTCGCGTTTCTGAGGCTCTGGACCCCTATTTCGAGCCTCGTCATCCCGAAGGTCAGCATGAGGTCGACGTCCTGAGGTCTGCACCAGTCGGGCTTCGACTCGAGAGTCAGGCCCACGCACCTGCTCCGGGCTGACTCGTTGGCCTCCTGAGCCTCCTCCAGTGTCCCGGAAGCAAGGCCGTTGAGGCCGTCGTAGACGCCCTTGACGAATGAAGTCTGATAGTCGGTGGAGAGCGCGATAAAGGTGCCGCCTTCGATGATCGTCTCGACCTTGTCAGTCTCGTGGCCGTTTCCCTCGTAATTGGCGAGGCTCCTGCGAACCTGGACGAAGGGGTCGAACGCGACGCCGAGCGCGGTCCTCATCCCCGGGCTGCCAGGGAGGTAGCTCTGTGGCGTCCCCAACCGGGGCCCGCCCGGGCAGAAGACGCAGGTGCCGTGGGGGCAAGGATAGGGCGCGGAGAATGATGTGACCACCACTATGCCAGAAGCACTACGCCTCGGGTGGACCCGGAGCATCTCCTCGAAGGCGCTCCTCGTGCCCGGCTCCAGGGCGGCAATCACCTCGGAATTGGAGACGTATCTGTCCAGAAAGTACCGTCTGGCTGCCCGTTTCTTCAGTCTCTCGAGGGCCGCCCTCGACTCGACACGCCCGTTCCTGACCTGCTCGGCTAGGTAGGCGGCCGCTTCCCGTGCCCGCTCTGGCTCTGGAGCGGTCACCGGCGCATCCAGTTCTGACCTGGCTTGCGCCTGAGGGTAAAGCGTTTGTCGTAGGTCCGCTTGTTCCTTACTTTCGGAATCTTGCTGGGCTTTGGTTTCCCTTCTAGTTTTGGCGTCTGAGACCTGACCTTTCCGGCCTTAGTGACTGGAGGCAGTCAGCGTTGAGCTGAACTGCTGACTCCCGTGGGTCGGCATTGTCTTGTTTCAATCCTCCTTGAGAAGGCTTGCGCTTTACAGTAGATTAATCTTTGGCCTGTGACCTGATGCTTGGACCGGAACTCATAGGCAGTGCATGAATCGACCTCCCAGGTTGCTCCCAGTGAGTCTAATCGCGCTGGACTTGGGCCCAACGCAGATGCCAAGACGACCTGTGCAGAGGGCTTCAATGAAATCCCGTCCAATTCGTGGTCGTCTGAGCTCGAAGCTCCCCCTCCCGGAAGCGCCTAGGCAGGGGACTTGGTTCAGAAGTGCACCCTACAGAATGATCGGGCCCGGAAGGATTTGACCAGTAAACGAGACGGAGCTTTCACGGAAGCGGGTCCTAATGCCAAGCGTCTCCTAGCTATCTCTCTTCGATAGCCTTTCGAGAATCTTCTGCACAGATTTCTTCGTTTTTCTCAGATGCTTCCGATTATCATGGTTTGACTTGTCCTGATCTCCCTTAGGATACCGAGGAAGGTGGACGAAGCCAACAGGCCCGGCCACCTTTGCCCGTCTAGACGCAAGATGCATGCCAACATAGAACGCCTCCTCGCAGAGGAACCTGCCCGCATTCTCGGATTTCTCGAATTTGATTTCCGCAACCCGCAAAGCTTGTCTGACATCTTGGGCAAGGGGCGAAGAGTATCCTCGTGGACCTTCGGTGATGACCTCAGTCCCTACCTCTGCTCCGGGTCTGTTATCTGCCTCGTCGGCGACTCCCTTGGCGCGCTGGTTGTAGGCCTTCTCCTCCACTCTGATTATCCTTCCGCGGCACTCTCCTAGCCCTAGAATGGCTGTGAGCTGTTGACCTTCTTTCTGAATTTCCTCGATCGCCCCCTTGATCACTGTCTCGGGCTTTCCCCATTCTACCGGAATCAATGCCGAACGAATCTCTACGCCGTTGAACTCTTGCCCGTCGAAGGCATCAGCTACGTCACCCGCAGCGTTGGCCTTCCTACCCGCGAATGGGTTGAATCCAATCACCAGTATCGTCCTGTTCGTGCCTTTTCCCCCACCCAAGTGTCCCGGCGTTGGACTCATAGGGATTCATTTGTGTCTTTTTTCCCTTCAGCAAGAGCTTCCCTGGTGCGCAGAAGTGTTTGAACACGGGAATCAGTACTCAAGCTGAGACGTCGCATCCAACTTGGGTGCCCCGACATAGAACGAATGTCCGAATTCCCTTGTTCGTCGCACGCTTGAGCAAGGAGAATCGTCCAATGCTGGAAGTGGCTTCCTGCTTCAAATGCAGCGAGCAGGCCCCGCGCGCGCGCGCGCTTTACAGAACCTGTGCGAGGGTCTCAGAAAGATTGAAAGGGAGTTCTCGCATTCAGACGAGCCGGATACGATGAACCTCCGCATATGAGGCGGTTCGGGAAATGAAAGCGACAAGCTGGGCCATTCCATCGTGGAAAAGGGTCGTAGATGTATGGACCATAACCAGCGTGGCCAATCTCTCTGCCCAGCTTCTCACACTCATAGGCGTAAGCTTCTTGGGGTTTTCGGAGATGAATCCGGTGACCGCGGCTTACTTCCAGACTAACTCTTTGGACCTGCTGATACTGAGAAACCTGTTCACGATGGTTTTCTTGCTATGCGAGTTCTACCTCATGAGGGAGCTGTTCGTCATCGTATCGTCTGGTCTGTCGAGCGCATCCAGGGGGTTTCTGTATCTCTTGTTCGTCGTATCGATAATTGTTCCCATGACGATGACCTCCTCAGACCTCATCCACGATACCATAGTGGTCGTGACCAAGTTCATTTGAACCAAGAGCTCGGGGAATAAGAATGACAACACAGCCTTCCGACGAAAGGTAACAGTCTAAGAAGACGACGCGTTCCGACGAAGAGGTAAAAGCTCCGTGCTTTGACAGTTGCGCTCGTGCGCGGGCTGCATAAACAGAACACTATCATTCGTATGCGCATCAGAAACCGCCCTTCCAGAATCAATGGTAACGGTAGTAATGGAATGCCAATTTGGTAGCTAGATTAATAGCCTACCTAGCCGGACGGGATTCTGATGGGGGCAGAAGACTCTCAAGTGGACAGCTTTCTGGCGACCGTTTGAGTTTACGGAGGTACTTCAAGACCTGCCCCTGTCACAGACACGCGCTTTTGTTCATGCCATGTTCTGAGAAACGCCTCTGACAATCTCTCCACCAACGAACGATTCGCTTCGAGACTGTAGGCGGAGTGTCAAAGGCTAGTCCTGCCATCCACGAGCCGAGGGAAATCAGAGGGCGAAGGGACGATCACAGACTGTGAGGTTTTTCACGGCACTGGAGTCTCTGACTTCCATCCTCCGAAGAGGCGCAAGAACCTACCGAGCAGAACGGTCTGGCCGGGACTTGTCATCACATACAGGTGCCCTAGAGCTCAGAAAATGGAATCAACCCTCTTTTTCCGAGATCCTTTCCCATGAAATGATTGTCATTGAACGTCGAAGAAAAGGCGGCCTTCCCTCCGTCCATGTCTTGTTTGAGCATCTGGTAGTACTCTGTCATGTCCCTGTTAGTCCCATCCTTGTTATAGTAGCTCTTCACGTAAACCTCCGCTCCTCCGCCCTTCCTTATCTCAAGAACCAGCAGGTTCAGGGCACTATTGGGCTTGACATAATTCTCGAGTTCAGAGGCGGCCGGGAAGATACCTCTCTGCAGCATGTATCTGAATGCCAGCTCACTATCTATTGCGTCCCCATTGAAACCTGTTAGTCCTCTTAAGACTTCATCGTCCAGCGAGCCGTTGTGTGCGAAGTACACGAAGCTGTCTTCAGTCTCGCCGAAGAATGGGTGAGAGGATTTCTCATCGGCTTTGTACCCCGGACTGGCCTTTCGAGCATGAAGGATGGCACAGATCCTACCTTTTGTCTTATGGAGGTCTATTTCATCTTCGAAGATTGCCTTCGGTGTCCTGTAAGAGAATCTGCCGAGGTCCGAATAGATGGCGTAGCCCCATCCGTCGCCGTGGACCACTGGCGTTCCGGATGTCGTATCATTCCGTGCAGCCCAACGCAGACCATCGACGAGCTTTTCGAGGTTCTCCCTGGAATCACCGACATATCCAGCTATACGGCACATTCTCGCAATCCTAGTGAGAGCGGTCAGTTCTATTTAGAGTAGACAGCGGGTTATCTGGTGTCCCTTCGAGTCAACCCGAACCTTATTGCAACGCTTTAATGTCCTGGGACTCGGGGAGAGTCGAGCTCTTTTGGCAACAACGAGACCTGGAGAGGAGAATCCCGTCGGAGAGGAGAGAGGTCCTCTGGGTGACGAGGAACCTTCCCTCGAGACGATAAGGGAAAGGTCGATTGCGGCTGCTGAGGAGGCGATTAGGAAGTCCGGCTCCCGCCCGGATCTCCATCTCGTCCAGGCGATCCAGGCACTTGACGACACCGACAAGTTCCTCAACATCACCTCGACGCGAGCCGCCGAATGGTACGGGCTCCACTTCCCGGAGCTGACCCAGATGGTTCAGGACAACGTCACTCTATGCAGGATCATCGTAGCCGCTGGGAGGAGAGACGGGTTCACCCCGGAGTTGCTTGAGGGGAGGGGGTTCACGGAGAAGAAGGTCGAGGCGATCCTCACGGCGCGGGACAGGTCGAAAGGCGGGGAGATTACCGACGGGGACCTGGCCAGAGTGAAGGCGCTGTCGTCCCTCTCGGTCGAGCTCAGTGGGGAGCGGGAGAAGCTCAGCGAATACGTCGAGGGCGCCATGAAGAGAATCGCCCCCAACGTCTGCGAGGTGGCCGGAGCCACGATAGGTGCGAGGCTGATGGCGAAGGCGGGAGGGCTCGACAGGCTCGCGATGTTGCCTGCGAGCACCATCCAAATCCTCGGTGCCGAGAAGGCCCTCTTCCGGGCTCTCAGGACGGGCGCGAGGCCGCCCAAGCACGGGATCCTCTTCCAGCACGAGGCTGTCCACGCGGCGCCGAAGTGGCAGAGGGGAAAAATAGCGAGGACAATCGCGAACAAGATTGCAATAGCGGCCAGGGTGGACTACTACAGAGGCTCGGAGGAGGCCTCGATCAAGGTGAGCCTCGACAAACGTCTCGCGAGCATCAGAGAGAAGTACAAGGAGCCTCCGCCGAGGCAGCCCGAGTGGCGCGGCCGCCCACGCGACCGCCTCCAGAGGCGGGAAAGAGGCCCCAGACGCCAGAAGTCCAATCGGCGATGAGCCCGGTCAGGAGAGAGGAGAGGGACGGCAGGACTTACCTGCTAACGCCGAACCTCGCGAGGGGACATAGAGTCTACAATGAGGAACTCGTCAGCAGGGGCGGGGTCGAGTACAGGACCTGGGACCCGTTCAGGAGCAAGCTTGCGGCGGCGATGCTCAAGGGCCTCCCCGACGACACAATAAGGGAAGGAGACAGGGTCCTGTACCTGGGAACGTCGACTGGGACCACGCCCTCTCACGTGTCCGACATCGTCGGAGAGAAGGGGCTGCTGATAGGCGTCGAGTTCTCGCCCCGCGTGGCCAGGGAGTTCGTGGAGAACGTCGCCAGGCAGCGCAAGAACGTGATCCCGTTCGTCGCGGATGCCCGGAACCCCTCGAAGTACAATATCTCAAAGGTCGACCTGGTCTACTGCGACATCGCCCAGCCGGACCAGACCGAGATCGCGATGGAGAACTGCAGGGCGATGCTGAAGCCCGGAGGGAGACTCCTGCTCGTGGTGAAGGCGAGGAGCATCGACGTCCTGAAGGACCCAGAGAGGGTCTTCCAGGAGGAGAAGATGAGGCTCGAAGGGGCCGGCTTCAGGGTTGAGTCGATAATCGAGCTGAGCCCCTTCGAGAAGGACCACGCCCTGATACTCGCCAGCCGCTAGCTAGAAGGGGGCGAGGAGGCTCTGCCGGAACCTGTCCCAGGTCTTCCAACTCTTCCTCACGTACCCGGGAAGCGGTTCGCCCCTCCGCATCCGCTCGATGAAGAAGACCCTGGTGTAGGGGTCTGACGGGTAGCCGGAGCCGAAGTCGCCGTGCTTCCTCCTCAGCTTCTCCACCTCCCTGTCCCTCTCGACCTTCGCGATAATCGAAGCGGCCGAGACGACGTGGTAGTCTCTGTCGGCCTTGTGGAGTGCGTTCACGCTGCAGCGTGTCTTCAAGTTGTCGCAGATGTTATCCTGGAACCTCTTCGGGACGCTGTCGCACGCGTCCACCGTCACCCGGGCGGCGTCCAGCCGGTCAATGACCTTCGCGAAGTAGAGGGCCTCGAGGTAGTTCAGCCTCCGGAACTTTTTACCCGTCCTCACGAAAGTGTCGATCTCCGCAGGCTCAATGTGTGCCCAGTACGCGCGGCTGCAGATCTTGAGAATCTCTGGATATAGGGTCTCCCGCTGGCGAGGCGAGAGCTTCTTCGAGTCCCTTACGCCCAGCTCCTTCAGCTCCCTGACCCTGGAGCGAGTCGCGGACACCCCGGCGACGACGAGCGGGCCTACGATGCAGCCTCTCCCCGCCTCGTCCACACCCCCCACCAGAGAGGCCATTTCGCGACGCCGGCCGCGAGTCGGACTTAACTTGTTTTCGGGCAGCTGATTAATGGTCGTTTTATGGGCTGTGTACGACGAATCACGGCCTGATCCCGCGAGCCACTGACTCTTGATTGTCTTGGGACGAGTTCGGCTGGCTCTCACTCATGAACCTGTAGATTCCCTTTCCTGAGCGCGCGCAGACAGGTCCGGAAAGTTGATTCCAGGTAGGCCGCTGATGTGAGAGCTGCGACCTTGAGCGCGCGCTAGGAAACCGTTTTCGGGGCAAGGGGGCAAGCGTGGGCACTCACTGAGCCTGAAACAGGCATCACCGCCTCTTCGCGTTTTCCGTTTATACGAGGTGTTGAGGCCCTCGCCCCAGAGACCCCATGTTCAGGCAGTACAGCTTGATCCCAAGGGAGGCCAAACTGCTGATTGTCCTGAGCTTCGTCCCAAGCTTTGCACTGAGCTTCCTCTTCACTGACCTTTCCTATTTCCTTACGACTGTGAAGGGGCTGTCGATCGTCTTCACCGGGACCGTGATCACCGTCATGGGGGTCAGCATGGTCGCCGCGAGCATTCCGTTCTACATAGCGTCTATCCTCTACTCGGTGTCGATCTTCATGTTCTGGATCTTCTTCCGGCGAGTAAAGGTCCTCGAAGAAGCAGAGAGACTGCCGTAGCAGGCACGCGCTAGACGACGTCGAACTCGAAAACCTTGTGTTTTGTAGGCTGGCTGACAGCTGAAGAATAAGGGTTATTTGCGCGCGACACCTAGGCGAAAGAGATGAAAGTAGCAGTCGTAACAGACGACGGCAAGACCATATCGCCGCACTTCGGAATGGCGCAGTCCTATCTGGTATACGACATAGAGAACGGGGCTGTGAAAGGTAAGGAGATGAGGCCCAAGGCGGGACATCGTCAAGGGGGGATGGAACACCTCGGTGGAACTGAACGCCATAGCCTAGGCTCCGGTCATCATCAGGGCCCGGAAGAAACATCGACACATCAGAGCATGCTGTCCAATGTCAGAGACTGTGCGGCGCTCATCGCGAGGGGCATGGGGTGGGGAATGCATGATGCCATAATCCAGTCAGGCATCAAACCTTTCGTCACAGAATCGGTGTACGCCGACGACGCTGTGCAGGCCTACATCAAGGGAAGCCTGGACGACCATCGGGAAAAACTCCACTGAAGGTCGGACCGCAGGCCATCCTGGGGTCGAATTGAGAGGTCCGCGCGGGGCTGCACTCAGCCTGACCTGGACTGTCTGTTGCACAGTTCATTTGAGTTTTGCGCGCGCGATTAGGAACAGAATCCACTTTTCGGGCCCGTTTGGGGGCGGACCCTAGCCGGGCACTTACTATGGCAGTCAAGGCATGGACATCACACTTCGCAACTTTGATTAGTCAGGCGAAGTGAACGTGTTGCAAATGTCCTATGCCACTGGTCCAGTCCATGAACTCGTCAAGACGAAAGACTACTCGGAAGGGTACGTGAAGGTGCTTGGGTACTGGCTCTACTACAGGAGTTTCGGGGACAGCAACCGAAAAGGAACGGTGCTCTGCCTCCATGGAGGACCCGGAGGATCTCAAGATGGCCTTTCCACGATGTCCCGGCTGACTGACTACGGATTCAGGACCGTGATGTACGATCAACTCGGGTGCGGAAAGTCCCAGGCTCCCCCTAACAAGCTGCTCTACAGCGTTGATAGGTATGCGGAGGAGGTCGAGGGCGTAAGGCAGACGCTCAAGCTTGGAAAGGTGCATCTCTGGGGAGGGAGCTGGGGCGGGTTCCTGAACGTGGCATACGCAATAAAGTGCTCCCGCAACCTCAGAAGCCTGCTTCCTTCAAGCGGGACCTGTAGTGTACCTGTGTGCATTGAAGAATTCCTGCGGTTGAGGTCCGAGCTCCCTAAGAAGATACGCGAGACGCTTGAGAAGTTCGAGGCAATGGAGGACTACTCGAACATCGACTATCTTAGGGCCGTAGAGTTCGTGTACAAGAAGCACGTCTGCAGACTTGATTCTTGGCCTCCGCAGATCCGGTCTCCCGCGGAACGCAGACTCGGAGGTGGTGGTTTCGGCCCCGTGTACAAACTGATGTGGGGCGAGAACGAATTCTTCCCAGTCGGAAACCTGAGGTATTGGGACGTGACCGACCAGCTCCATAAGATAGAGTGCCCGACGTTGATCACCTGCGGAGAGTATGACGAAGTGACGCCGAGGAACTCTGATCTCCTTCACCAAGGGATAAAGGGGTCCAAGATGGTGGTGTTCAAGGGCTGCTCGCATACGGCAAGGTACGAGGACCCGGAGCATTACTTCCATGTCCACCAGGAGTTCCTGAATCAAGTCGCGTAGCGACATGTCTGCTAGGCGATACCTCCAGGAATCGAACCGGTAAGCAGTTTCGACCTGAAATGGATTAGAACCCGAGCAGGCCGGAATCCCCCCGGGGCGGACCTGTCGAATGAGGCGGGCCACAAACCGCGCTTCATGATGCCAGGATTCGCTTGGAAAATTGGGCGACTCCCACCGGGCCCGATGAATCATCTTGATTCGAGCTTGCTTCGGTCCCTCGGTAGAATCACTTCGATCAAACTACCTGCGCGCGCGGTGAGGGCCCGACGAGGGCAGTCCATCTACTCGTGTAGAAGCCGACAGCGACTCAGAACGCTGTCCAGCCGGCATCAGCGACCACGCATGAGCCGTTCACATAACTGGAATCGTCAGAAACAAGGAAGAATGCGAGCCTTGCAACCTCAGCTGGGTCCGCTGCCCTGGGAAGGGTGGCCATCGTCTTGCTCAGATTCTCCATCCCGAGAGGGTTCGGTGTTGCACTTCCTATGCCAATTGCGGTCTGTACCGCACCCAAGACCAGTGCATTGCACCTGATTCCCTTTGCACCGTACGATGTCGCTATGCTCTTCGTTAGACCAATTAGCCCGTGCTTCGAAACGGTATAGGCAACGCCAGCCCTTGCACCGAGGATCCCAGCGATCGAAGCCGTGTTCAGGATTACACCGCCACCGTGTTCAATCATGATGGGAATCACCCTTCTGCTCGCTCTGAAGGGGGCATTCAAGTTAATTGCCAGGACTCGTTCCCAAACCTCATCTGGCGTATCGGCGACCGGTCTTGCACCATCCATTATGCCGGCATTGTTGCACAATATGTCAATCTTGCCAAGCGAACTCAGCGCGCTCTCGATCATTCTGTCGACCTCGGTTCCAATTGAAAGATCAATTACCAAACCTGACGCATTCTTCCCAACTGCCCGAATTTCGCCCACGACTTGGTCCACCCTCTCTGGGATCACATCGACCACCATCACTCTGCATCCTTTTTCGGCCAAAAGCTGCGCGATGGCTCTGCCAATTCCAGACCCAGCGCCAGTCACAACTGCGGTCTTCCCTTGCAGAGTTCCGGGATTGACCCTCTCCCGTACGTCAGACATTCCCATTTCTCCTTGGGAATTCGGAAATTGATTGATATTTAAGGTGGGGGAAGGTGATTTCCGGTGTGACAATGAGGTGCGACCGCCAGGATTTTGGCCCTTCGGGTTCTTCGTCTGTTGGTGCGCATGCAATACATGGATTAAACTCGACCAGGGCGCCTGTCTCCACGAGAAGGTTGGAATCCCCTTTCAGAACCTGTTTGGGCGCAGGAAGCCACTGTCTCACGGTGACCCCACGGTATTGGGAACTGCCTCGGACCGCGCCTAAACTCGAAAGAATCCCCATGTCCGAACGCCACCTTGTGGGCTCCGCAGTTTGGGCGTTTTATCATGCGTGAGCTCCCAAGTCACGATCTGCCCGAAGTGCGGCAAGCCCTCCTGGGTCCCCTACGTCATGCAGGTCGAGGGGAAGCACGGCCAAGTCTATCGGTATCAGGTCTACCGGCACCCTGACGGCCGGCGGAGGACCCCCCGGAAGTGCACGGTCAGAACGACTTAGGAATGGAATCAAGTCATCGTCTCTTGCGCTCCAAAGCAGAAGACACGATAAGCCAAGTTTGTTCGGCTGTGGACGTGCGGGCTTCCCGACCAATCGTTGGTTCATCCTGCCCGCCTATTTCTTCTTCGTGGTGGCGGAGGGGGCGTCAGACCAATGTCTGTTTGGCTGTCGCGCGCGCACACGCACAACGTCTGGCAGCACTCTGACCACGGAAATGTACTATAAAGTAACTAATACGGGAGAGGTTTGAACCTGACAGGCCTTTTGGCGAACACAAACGTGGTTTTGGGTGGCATGGGACGGTTCAAGTCGCTGGTCGACAGGACCATGGCTCTGGTCAAGGATAAGGGAAGGGTGAGCATTGCCGCCCTCGCGTACCTCCTGGATGTCTCGCCTGACTACGCCCGGAAGGTCGCCAAGTCAGCAGTCGCGATCAGTCCCGAGCTGATGGGCACTACATCCGTGACGAGGAGCTCCAGGTACGCGAGCTAGTCGATCAGTTGAGGGTGCTTGACGCAGCGGGGGTTGAAGGCGCCTTCGTGCAAACCTTCGTGGTTCCTAACTCCCCATACCGCTCGGACTCCCGGTATGATACCGACATGGCGAACTTTGGCCTGGTGAAAAGCTTCCCCGAGGCAGAAACGGCCGAAGAGTTCAGGAGACAGACCACTCGTGGGGCCAGGGAAATGATGGGGGTGGACCTCGACCCCCATGTTCTGGATGGTTTTTCAGGTCCGATGGGCGAGCACGGGGTGACATATCCGGATTTGCCGTGGGAGCCGAAGGAATCGTTCAGGGCAATGGCCAACTACTACGCGCGACATTAGAAACAAATCGCCGATAGTCTCAAAGCTACGCTGTCTGGCTAGACCTCGTCGCTGGGTGCCTCAGTGGCGGAATAGCTTGGATTAGTCTTCATTAGACCGAATGGAGTTCATTCTGAGCTTGATTTCAACAGCATGGGACCGTCGAGCTGTGTACCCAAACCATCAGCGCATTCGCCTAGGTTGTGTTAGCATCCGCGCAGGACGAGAAGAGGCCAGAAGTATCTTTGAGTGTGGACTGTAATCCTGAATGATATTAATAGGAGAGAACATGGCCTGAAGGCTCGATCTTCTGCCCATGACTCATCCTGCACTGGCTATTGAGGCCGTGGGACTGACCAAGAAGTTCGGTGACCTCACCGCGGTCGATGGCGTGACCTTCCGAGTCGAGGAGGGAGAGGTGTTCGGATTCCTGGGGCCCAACGGGGC
>JBEKIO010000005.1:0-99230 GCA_050011715.1 Nitrososphaerales archaeon
ATCCCAATCCGATAGCAGTCGGGTCCGGCAGGATCAACCGGAGTCAATTATCGAGGAGTACGACCACGCATTTCTGCGAGGTGTAAAGCACAACCCATGTCAGATCTAACCAGTTGAGTCAGATCTCCACTTTTGTACGCGCATCTGGAGGTCGTGCATTCTCATTGCGTTGGGGCTACGCCCTTTTGCTCAAGGCAGACGCCGCCAATTAATGCGCAAACCGACGTGCGGTCTTGGGTTCATATATATGCGTTCCCGTGTTAAATCGACACCTTTCATGCAAGGGCCCCGCGGGAGGTCTGCGGAGATTCTCAGGCAATCAGCAACCGGAGGATGCGACCGTGCGCGGGCGGTTTTGAGACGACGACCATCAGGCCCTCCTCCCGCCGAGGAGATCGCGAGAGCAATGCGATGCCGCTTTAGGTCTGAAGCTTCCCGAGCTCGTGGGCCTAATCCTATCAGACCCGCATGTCTTCGAGCAGCTTGTCGATGCTCGCCAGCGGCGTTCCGTCAGCGTGTGCGATCTCCTGTTCCGCAGGTGGGTTGGTCCTGTAGGAAGGCATTCTGGCCACGAGTCGCTCCTCGAATGTGGGTATGAACTCGTTCTGGTAGAAGATTCCGATTGGCGTGTGGTCCCCGAACTCGAATGACTTCAGGATCGCCTGCTGGACCTTCCTCTCCATCTCCTCCTCGTCTGCCGTGTGGACTACGCCGTCGTAGCCGGTCTCCTCCAGCTTGTAGGTCCTGGGCTGGGGCTTGCCGCTGGCGTCAAGGTTCCCCTCGCCCGCCCAGTACTCCTTGGTCTGGATGTCATTGTAGGTGGGGCACGGCTGCAGGACGTCCAGGAACGCGAAGCCTCTGTGGCGGATGCCCTTGATGATCAGGTCCTTTAGGTGGCGCACGTCGTACGAGTAGCCCCTAGCCACAAAGGTGTAGCCCGAGGCTATCGCCAGCATTATGGGGTTGATTCCCTGGTTGATGTTGGGCAGCGGGAGAGACTTCGTCTTCATCCCGAGCTTCATGGTCGGGGCGGCCTGGCCCTTCGTGAGGCCATAGACCTCATTGTCGTGGACGATATACAGCATGTCCAAGTTGCGCCTGCCAGCGTTGACGAAGTGTCCCGCGCCAATCCCAAGGCCGTCACCGTCGCCTCCCTCGATGACCACTTCTAGGTTGGGGTTGGCCAGCTTGATGCCGGCGGCGAACGGGAGCGCCCTGCCGTGGAGAGTGTGGACGCCGTAGGTCTTGATGAAGTGGGGTGCCTTCGACGAACAGCCGACCCCTGAGACGACCACCGTGCGAGACGGGTCGACGTTCATCTCTGTCAGGGCCATCTGGACCGCGTTGAGAATCCCGAAGTCCCCACACCCGGGGCACCAGTCATTGTGCGCCGTCGTCTTCAGGTCAGAGAGCTTAAGTGCCATGTTTCAACACCAATTTCTTGGGGGCGTTCCCCTCCGAGATCAGTTTGACCGCGTCGTAGATCTCTTCACATGACATCGGCCTTCCGTTGTACTTTACGACCAGTTGCCCGACAGGGATGCACGTCCTCTCGCGCAGTATCCCAATCAGCTGTCCAGAATAATTCATCTCGATGCCCACCACTCTCTTCGCCTTCGAAAGGACCTTGGCGACGTACTCGGTGGGGAACGGGTTGATCAGCCTGATCTGGAGGAAGTTGACCGTTATCCCGTCTTCCTTGAGCCACTCCATAGCGTCAAGGATCGCGCCCTTCGTCGATCCCCAACTGACGATTGTGATGTCGGCGTCCTCGGGACCGAAGAAGTTGACCCTCTCCTCGAGAGGGATCTCCCTGTCGGCAAGATCGATTTTACCCATCCTCTTCTCCATCATCATGTCACGGGTGGTGGGGTCCTCGGTGATGTGTCCCAGTACGTTGTGCTCGTCCCCCGTGTGCCAATAGACTCCTCCCCTCGTTCCCACCGGCGCGCGTGGAGAAATCCCACTGGGCGTCGGCTGGAACCGTCTGATCTCTCCGTTGACGGCGTCGGTGACCGGCCCCTTGACCAGAAGGCCCCTGTCGATCTTGACCCTGTTGACGTCGAACTTGGCTATAGTGGCGTCGGAGTTTGTTAGCGCCTTGTCGACCATGTGGATGACCGGCGTCTGGTACCTCTCTGAGTAGTTGAAGGCCCTGACGGTGTCGTAGAATGATTCTTCAAGGTCACCGCTCGCCAGGACCAGCCTTGGGAATTCACCGTGCCCCGCATGGAGGGCGAACCTCAAGTCACCCTGTTCGTGGCGCGTGGGAAGCCCGGTGCTCGGGCCGCCCCTGGAGTATAGAGTTATCACCACCGGGACCTCGTTAATCCCGGCATATCCGAGACCCTCGGCCATGAGGGAGAACCCCGGACCGGAAGTGGAAGTCGAGGACCTGGCGCCTGCGAGTCCGCCGCCTATCGCCATCGTGATCGCCGCGATCTCGTCCTCCGATTGGACGACCGTGATGCCGACCTTGTTATTCAGGGCCGCGACTTTGGCCATCTGCAGGTTGTCCTGGGTCGCTGAGCCGTCGAGTTGTATCTCTGCGTGAGACTCGAGGAACTCGCTCTCGTCGCTGGCCGGCGTAATTGGATAGTAGGTCTGGAGCCTGCAACCCGCGAGCTCCTTGGCTATGGCGACCGTGGAGGTGCCCCTGACGAAGAGCATGCCCTCGCTGGTCTTCAAGGGTTCCAGCTTGTAGGCGAAGCTCCCAGCGAACTTCTGGTTCATGTATTCGTACGCGACGCCCACGGCCGCGACGTTCATCTCGACGACCTTGGGCTTTGACCGGAATTGTTTCTTGAGTGCATCCTTTACGAGGTTCTCGTCATAGGACACCAGCGCGAAGGACGCAGCCACTGCCATTACATTGAGCATACGCTGGAGAGTGCTAAGAGAGGTCTCGCCGAACTTGGCGCCGACTGCCTTCAACAGCTCGGCGTATGGTATCGGGTAGATGTGGACGCCCCTCCTCCTGGCCAGCTCGAGAATGCCCTTGATATCAGCGGACAGGCCGGCCTTGGCGAGCTCGCCAATCAGCATGGTCTTCACGTTGGCTTCAATCGTGGGCACCTGGTCCAGTCTCTTCGAGTCCTGATCTGGGTCGTAGATTATCGCCCCCTCTTTCCTCACTTCCAGTGCGTGCCTGAAAATCGTCTCCTCTTCGAATGTCGTCAGCATGTCGACGGTGTAGACGTGAGACCTGATCGGGCTCTTCGAGACCCTGACCTGGAAGTAGCTGTGCTCGCCCTTAATGTTAGAATAGTATTCCCTATTGCCGAAGACGAAAAGACCACCCATGGCCGCCGCTCGGGCGAAGATGTTCGCTGAAGTGTCGACTCCGCTGCCCTGGACTCCCCCTATCATCCATGAGAAGTCGTGTCTTTTCATACCGTGTCTCGGCCCAGCAGATTGGCCGATTGGACCGCTGTTTAAAAGTATAGCATATATAGTGAGTAGTAGTATATAGAAAGTCATGGACGAGTCGAGGAAGGTGCAAAAGGTCGGATATTCGACCCTGGCCGTCTCGATACCCAAGAAGTTTGCGAAGGAGATCAACCTTTCCGAAGGAGACAGTGTTCTGTTCAGAGAAGACGCTGACGGCACGCTGAGGTTGATTCCGGCGACGAAGGCGAGAAAGTCCAGCAAGGCCACAATAAAGGCCGATCTAATCGAGAACGACGAGACGTTGATGAGGCTCATCGTCGGGTCCTACGCTTTAGGTTATGATACCGTAGAGGTCTCCAGCAGGGAGCCTCTGGACAAGGTGAGGATGGACATGGTGATCAAGACCGTCAAGAGTCTCCGGGGGCTGGAGGTGGTTGAGTCGGACTCGAGGCACATCGTCGCCCAGAGTTTCATGGACCCCACGAAGTTCCCGGTCGACTCTCTGATCAAGAGACTCCAGATCCTCGTCGCGAAGAGCCTCGACGACGTCATGGAGACGTTCGACCCCAGGAAGACCGGGAGCCTGAACGAGGTCAGAAGGGTCCAGGACGAGATCGACGAGCTCTACTGGTTGATAGTGAGGCAGTTGTTGGTCGCGCTGAACAGGAGGGAGCTCGCAGCGGACATCGGCATCGAAGCGCCTTTGCATGCTTCCGGGGACAGGATCTGTGCGAAGACACTTGACGAGATGGGGAGCATCATATTGGACATCGCCGAGGAGCTGATCAGGCTCAAGGAACAGGGGACTGAGATGGACCCGCAGGTGGTCGAAGACATCAGGAGGCTTGGTGATAAGGCGGGAGAGGCGTTCAACACGGCGGTCGAGAGCCTACTCACCTCTGACCTCAGGCTGATCGAAAGCTCTGCTGCCCTGGTCGCCGAGACGCTGAAGATGGAGAAGGAGATTACCCACGGGATGCTCGAGTCAGGCGAACATGGGTACGCTAGGGTCCTTGCGTCGCAGTTCGCGCAGCTGGCGCGCTATTGCAACATCATCATCGAGATAGCGTCGCACAGGCTGTTGAGAAAGAGCAGTAGAGTGGCGACGATTCAGAAGTAGGACGTGATGCGGATCAGTCGGCAGCGGTGGTGAACTCCAGCATCTCCTCTACCGGTAACTGCGCCGCTCCGGCGAAGAGCTCATGCGACCTGTGACCTGTCAGGTCGCTCCTGGGCACGGTCGACCTGCACGTCTCGCAGAAGACGAACTCAGCGTTGACGAGAGACCTTTGCTCGAAGCAATCGCTAGAAACCCTATCCCAGAAAATGGACCTGCCGTAATTGGGGCTCCCCGAGGTGTGGCACTCGCCCAAGTGGGGTTGCACGTCGAGGGGGTACCAGCCTTGACAGTTGCTGCAGATCCTCTCTACCTGGGAATCCCTGACGAATGCTTCGCAGGATTCACTGAAAGCTGGTATCCCCCTGTTGTGGTATCTGCCACCCGGATAGTCGCACGTGCCGAGACGGTTTAGCTGAGGATATGGTCGCCAGTGTAGGCAGTCGGAGCAACGTCTCACACCGGAGCGCTGCACAGAATCTGAAGGTGTCAAGTTGCTATTGAAGGTTCGCTATTGTCGCCCGAGGCCAATACTTGAAGCAGCATCGCCCGGGCCCCGGTGGACAGGGAACTCGATGTCGTACCAATCCTCGAGTTTCCGGAGGACGTTCACCACGTTCTTCTCGCTCATCAGCATATCCATGTGGTGAATCAGAGTCAACGCTTCGAGGACCTTCCTGATCACCTTGGGGCCAAAGGGCGCCGACTTGATCGCGTTGTAGGAGCTGGTCCGCTCCTCCTCGGTGAGTTCCTTTTGGTAGTAGCGCTTCAGTATCTGTTCGAGGTCCCTGAAGGCGTCGTTGAAACACTTCTCTGCGCTCGAGTAGCCGTAGAAGCAGTTGCGGCAGTCAGAACCAAGCAACTCCCTCATCGGTCCCCTCTCGTTCACCCGGAAGTGCTTGAGCGCCTGGACGTAGCCGTCGCGTTTTAGTTCCTCCGAGACCTTGTACACGGCGCCGACGGTTAGGTCGCGCGGGAATGCCCGGTTGTAGATGTCGTTCACTGACGAGCCCATCCCCGAACAAAGCGACTCCATCACGAGTTCCTCGGTCTGCGTCGGGGCCTCCTCGAGGTGGCTTTCGAGCCTCTCCTTCAGGACGGCGCCATCCACCGAGTACTCCCCGAAGGCCCCTCCACGCGACAGGGAGTCATCAGCGTCGCGAAGGCCATTCATGACCTCGGAGACGAGCTTCGGGCCGCAGCTGGTCATGCTGGTGATTGACTGAACAGAGACAGGGGGGTGGGCCCGATCCAAGTCACCGAGGGCGTGGGTGAGGGCCCACAGGATGGCGAGCTCCTTGTTGCGCCAGCTCCTCCTGACGAACCAATTGAACATCCTGAGGGCCCTGATCGTCTCCACCCTGCTGGTCAGGTAGCAGAGCTGGCCGTTCCTCGTCTTCTTCAGGCCCAGTGCAGGGCTGACCAGGTCGAGGACGCGCTCAGCCTCGAGGGTAGTGGGAATGATCGTGACCGTGCCATCGACGTCCTCAGTGACGAATGGAGGCGTCCTGATGTAGGCGTCCTCACTCCACTGGTCCGGAGAGAAGGACTCGAGAAGAGTCAACGAACACCGGAGGGTCCGGCGTTGCATGGCAATAGAAACGGACCGTCCACATATAGGGGTTACCCCTCATTGATTATTCGAGTGAATCGAATAGTGGCTCAGTGCCCTGAGGCGTTGATTACCTGGACGAGTTTGGCCGCTACCTCACGGGAGGTCCCTGTCACGGCCTCGGCCTTCCTCGCCGGCGAAGCCATCTTTCTCAGCTCCTCCACCGAGGTCAGCGACCCCTGCAGGCCGACCTCGTCCGGGCTGAACCCGAGGTCGGTCATGCCCCACACCGTGGATTTGTATTCCTTCTCGGCCCACCTCTTCCTCCGGAAGTCGGGGAACCTGGGGACGTTGCACCCCAGCTCAACGCTGACCAGCGCGGGCAGCTCGGTCTCAACGACCTCGTAACCGCCTTCGATGCTCCTCTTTGAGATGAGCTTCGAGTCTTTGACCTCGACTTCGATTGTATAGGTCACTCGGGGGATGCCGAGCCATTCGGCGATGCTCGCAGGAACCTGTTCGGTGCTGCCGTCGGACGATGCCTCCCCACACAGGACAAGGTCGTACTCTTGGAGCTTCTTCAGCGCGGCGGCGAGGACCCGGGAGGTTGCGTAGGTGTCGGCCATGGCGAAGCCCCTGTCGCTCAGGAGGATCGCCTCGTCCGCTCCCATTGCGACGGCGAGCTTCAGGAACGGGTCGAACGAGGGCGGCCCCATCGTCATAGCAGTCACGGAGCCTCCGTGCTTGTCTTTCAGGAGGAGTGCGGTCTCGAGCGCGTTCTTGTCAGCGTCATTAATCTCGTTCTCGACCCCCTCCCTAGCTACGGCCTTCGTCACTTCGTCGAACCTGATCTGTTCAACCTTGGGCGTGACTTTCAGGCAGACCACGTATCTCATCTGTCCATCCCCTTCGATGCCTGAAGCGCTGAGATCAGCTCAGGTATGATTTCGAATAGGTTGCCCGTCACGCAGTAGTCCGCGTGTTTGAAAATCTGGGCGTTCGGGTCGGAGTTAATCGCGATCACGGTCTTGACGTCTCTTATCCCCGAAACGAAGTGGGCCGCCCCGCTGACTCCTGCCACGATGGCGAGCTCGGCGTTCACCCCGTAGCCCGTGGCGCCGACGACCCTCTCTCGCGGTGCCAATCGCTTGTCAGCCAGGGGTCTTGAGACTCCGAGGCTGGCTCCGAGGGCCTGTGCCAGTTTTTGGGGCAGGACTAGATCCCCTTTCGTCCCCAGCCCCGCGATAACAATCCGTTCGGCCCGGCTGATATCCTCGGTCTTTGTGATCGACCTCTCGAGAACCCGACATTTCACATCGGCCTCCGTGATGCTGACCTCGACCTTCTCCACTCTGCCGATGCCCGAGTCTCTGGGAGGGAGTGGCTTGAACACTCCCGGCCTGACCGTGGCCATCTGCGGCCACTTCTTGCACTTGCAGACCGCGACGATGCTTCCTCCAAAGCCAGGGACGGAACCGAAGAGGGTCCCTGTCTCCTCGTCGACGTCCAGGTCCACTAC
This sequence comes from Nitrososphaerales archaeon, assembly GCA_050011715.1. Classification (GTDB taxonomy): domain Archaea; phylum Thermoproteota; class Nitrososphaeria; order Nitrososphaerales; family Gagatemarchaeaceae; genus UBA183. The sequence goes on from JBEKIO010000005.1 coordinate 7,579, forward strand.
GTGGGCCATCAGCCCGGCTCCAAGACGCACCGCGAGGCTCGCGGCAAGGCTGGTGCCGTTGTGGGTCCCCCCGATGAGGATGATAGCTGGATTCCTTTTGATGACGAGTGGAAGCAACACCTTCAGGTAGGCCTCGACGGTGCAATCCTTGAGCAGGGGAGAATCTGCGAGAAGTACGACGTCGGCGCCCCGCTTGGCTGCCTCGTCGGCGATTCGCGATACATCGCGTCCTAGCACGAGAGCGATAACAGAGACTCCGAGCCTGTCAGCAATCTCTCTCGCCTTCCCTAGGACCTCCAGTGAGACTCCTTCCAGCACGCCGTCGGTTTGTCCCATGAAGACTAGGATGTCCTTTCCCTTCTCGCGCTGCTGCGCCTGGGCTGCCAACCTACACTCCGCCTGCGTCTAGCCCCAGTGCCCGGGCGATCACTTCCGATACGTCCATCACCCCCATGCTGACATCGGCCGTTTTGGCACTGTCCTCGAAATTCTGTATGCAGTACGGGCACGACGTCACTATCTGCGATGCACCCGTATCCGCTGCCTGCTTCACCCGGTGCATGCTGGGCCGCTCTCTTTCCTGGTCGACCCACATCCCCCCTCCTCCGCCTCCGCAGCACAGCGCGTTCGCCTTGCTGTCGCCCATCTCAGAGAGTTTGACCCCTGGGATGCTCTCCAGCAGCTTCCTCGGTTCCTCGTAGACCCCGTAGTACCGGCCGAGATAGCAGGGGTCGTGGTAGGTGACGGCGGCACCACCCTCCAGTCGGCCTGGGCTGAGCGACCCTTTGTCGAGGAGTCCGGCCAGGAACTCTGTGTAGTGGAGGGCAATCGGTATGTTGCCGTACTTCGGATAGACCGACCTGAACATGTTGAAGCAGTGAGGAGAAACGGCGATGATGGCCTCCGCACCAGACTTCGCGAAGCTCTGGATGTTCGCCTGCACCAACTCTTCGAGGAAGGCCTCCTCACCCATCTGGTAGACGACGTCCCCGCAGCAGCTCTCAGCGCCAAGTACAGAGAAATCGACGCCGGCCTTGCCGAGGATCGAGGCTAACGAACGGGTCACGTGCTGCAGCCTCGGATCGAACGAGGAGGCGCAGCCGACGTAGAGGAGGTACTTCGCCGGCTTGTCCGTGTTGATACTCAGCCCCTCGGCCCACTTGCCTCTGTCAGCCTTCTTCCCGCCCCAGGGGTTCGCGTCCTCGTAGACTCCCCAGAGCGCGCTCTCCAGCTTCTGCGGGACCCTCTTCCCTTCGTACGCGGCGACCCTGAGCGCATGGATGGTGTCGGTGATTTTCACGCCACGAGGGCACCCCACCTCGCAGAGCTTGCAGGTGGCGCAGTACCAGAGCCTTTGGTCGCCGATGATGGATTCCCTCACGCCGAGTTGCGAGCCGCGGATCAGGCTCCTGATGGGAACGCCTGCCGGGCAGACTGCGGTGCAGGTCCCACACTGGTAGCAGAGCGAGAGCTTATCGTCCGACGCACTCTCGACTCTCTGGGTGAAGGATGGTTCCAGTTTCATGGGGACCTCACCGTCATCTTGATCTTGGTGGTTGTAGACGAGAGTTCCTCTGGCGGGAGGGCCCTGATTATGCGATCCATCTCCTTGACTTTGTCAGCGAAGCGCTTCGGTTCTGCGGCGCTCACCCACCAGAGCTGGAGTCTTTCTGGGTCGACGCCTCGCGCCTTGAGCATGACCTTCCACCTGGCGACCCTCTTCTCAGTCTGTGAGTTCGCGTTGATGTAGTGACAGTCTCCGGGATGGCATCCTGTCACGAGGACGGCTCCAGCACCCTTCGAGAAGGCGTAGAGAACGAGCCTCTGAGAGACTCTCCCGGAACACATGGTCCTGACGACCCGCGAGTTGGATGGATACTGGATCTTCATTATTCCGGCCAGGTCGGCCCCGGCGTAGGAGCACCAGTTACAAGCGAAGATCAGGACCTTTTTCTGAGGCCCCTCCTCGAGGGCGGCGTCTATCTGCGACATGATCTGGCCGTCGGTGAAGTCCTCCTGTCTGAGCGCGCCCTCCACCGAGCACTCAGCTACGCAGGTCCCGCAACCCGCGCACATCGCAGTGATGAACTCAATGCTCTTGCCCTGCTCTCCCCTTATCGCGTTGTAGGGGCAGACGGGGATGCACCGCCCGCACTTCGTGCACCTCGCAGGGTCGACGACTGCGATGAAGGGTTCCCGTTCGATCTCCTTCTTGGAGAGTATCGTTGACGCCTTGGCCGCGGCCGCGAGGGCCTGAATCGAGGACTCCTTGACGCTCTTCGGGTACTGGCATGTGCCTGCCAACACCACACCCTGCACAACCGATTCGGCCGGACCGAGCTTCGGGTGGCTCTCCAGGGCGAAGCCCTGCTGGTCTGTGGGGACTTTGAGCTGGTGCATCACCCCCTCCTCTTCGTTCACTGGTGCCATCCCGACGTTCAGGACGACTAGGTCTGTGGGAAAGTCGGCTTCCGTGCCGAGGAGTTCGTCCTTCATGATCAGGTTCCCGCCTTCAAACTTGATCGAATCCTGGGGGCGGAGGTCCTGCGGGTACTGGATGAACGAGACGCCCTTGCGGGACGCAACCTCATACTCCTCCTCCCCGAACCTGGCAAAGGTCCTGATGTCCTTGTAGAACACGTTGACGTTGTTGCCCATGTCCTTCAGCCGTATCGCCTGGTTGATCATGGTCTGGCAGCAGTATCGGGAACAACCCATCTCGCCGTTCCTCGAGCCCACGCAAGAGATGATTGAGACGTTCTTCTGAGGTCCGACGCTTTCGATGGACTTCTCGAGCTCCAAGCTGGTCACCACCGATGCGTTCCGCGAGTAGTCGAACTCGGTGGGGGTGTACGGCCGGGCACCTGTGGCAAGCACCACGGTTCCCACGTCCAAGTCGGAGCCGTCCGTTAGGCGAGCGTGGTAATTCCCCACGAAGCCTGTGATGTTTTCTACTCGCGTCGAGGTGTGGACCGAGGCCCCGCTTCTGCGGAGCCTGTCCAGTTCGAACCCGAGGAGCAGGCTGGCATCTACCCCGCTGGGCGCGACTTCTCCCAGTTCGAGCAGCAGGCCTCCCAGTCTATCGCCCCTCTCGACGAGGTGCGTCTCGAATCCCTGTTCAGCTAGGTTCGCCGCCGCGGTGATTCCTGCGACGCCTCCGCCCACCACCAAGGCCTTCTGTGTGACCGGGAACCTCATCGGAGTGAGAGGCTTCATCTTCGACGCCTTCAGGACGGCCATCTTCACCATGTCCTTGGCCTTCCGGAGCGCTCCGTCCCTGTCCTCCTTGTGGACCCAGGAATCCATGTTTCTTACGTTAGCCATCTCTAGAAGGTACTTGTTCAGGCCAGCCCGTTCGAGGGAACCCTGGAAGGTTGGGTAGTGGGTCTTGGGAGAGCAGGCCGCGACCACGACCCTGTTGATCCCCTTGTCCCTGATTACCCCGCTGATGTCGTTCAATGTGTTGGCGGCGCAGGAGTAGGTCTGGTCCTGCGAGTGGACGACGTTCGGCAGCGTTCTTGCATAGCTCACCAGTTCCGGCAGGTCGACGACGCCCGCTATGTTCGAACCGCAGTGGCACGCGAAGACCCCGATCCGGGGCTCGCCTTCGGTGCTGAGTTGAACGACATTTAGTGGCTCGGGCCAGGACCTCGTCTTCAGGTGGGTGAGAGCCTTTGCGACCGCGGCGCCTCCCTCGAGGACGCTATCTGGTATGTCCTTCGGCCCTGTGCTGCAGCCTGCGAGGTAGACACCCTCCCTCGTGCTGGTGACGTACTCACCCGACTCCTCCATCGACTCGAAGAAGCCGTCGTCTGCCACTTCAATGCCCAAGGCCGAGGCGAGAGCAGCGGAGCTCCTCGACGGCACAGCCGCAGTGGCGAGCACCACCATGTCGTACTCCTTCTCGGCGTTCAGCTCGCCAGTCTCCGTATTCTCGAGGGAGACCTTCAGCGTCGCTCCCGAGGGTCTGACTCTGGCCGGCCTCCCCCTGGTGAAGTTCACGCCGCTGTCGCGGGCCCTGTCGTAGAACTCGTCGAAGCCCTTCCCGAAGGCACGGATATCCATGTAGGCTACGTCGACGTTCTCAATCCCATGGTCCTTGAGTTGGTACGATTCCTTAATCGCGTACATGCAGCAGATCCTGGAGCAGTATTTCACGAACCTCTGATCTCTGGAGCCGGCGCAGAGGACGAAGAGGACGTTCCTGGGATGCTTGCCATCGGAGGGGCGGACTATCTCTCCCAGGCTTGGCCCCGAGGCCTGCAGGAGCCTCTCGAGCTCCATCGAGGTCAGGATGTCCGGGTGTTTCCCATAGCTGAACTCGGTCAGGAGTTCGGGGTTGAGCAGGTCGAAGCCAGTCGCCACGACCACGGCTGCCGCCTTCACTTCATGCGACTTCGGCATCATGTTGAAGTCGATCGCGTCGGGCCCACAGGCGTCCGTGCAGCGGCTGCATGGCAGGTAGTTCGGGGGTCTGTTCAGGCAGTGCTCCGCGTCTATCACGTACGCCCCGGGGACCGACTGCTCGATTGGGATGTAAATCGCCTTTCTTGCAGACATGCCCACGTCGAACTCATTCTCGAGGCCAACGGGGCAGACAGGGACGCATTCGGCGCACCTCGTGCATGCGTCTGTCACGTATCTCGGGTTCTCTTTGACCCGTACGGTGAAGTCTCCCGCCTCGCCCTTCAGGCTTTGGACCTCAGAGCAGGTGAGAAGCTCGATGTTGGGATGGAGCCCGACGTCGCTCATCTTTGGGGACTCGATGCAGATGGAGCAGTCTAATGTAGGGAAGTTCTTGTCGAGTACGGACATCTTCCCTCCAATCGTCGGCTCCTTCTCGACGAGAACCACCTTCGCGCCAGCATTTGCGGCGTCAAGGGCGGCCTGTATTCCGGCGATTCCGCCCCCTATAATGACTATCGTGTCCTGCTCAGACAACTTGGGGTGCCTCCTCTGAGCGCTTGGCCAGCTCGAAGCCGGTGTCGAGAGCCTGAGCGTTCAAGTCCTTGGCTTTTGGGAACCTGTCAGCAAGCGCCTTCTTCAGCGCCTCCGGCGAGACCGCTGGAGAGACCGCAGAGAGGCCCCCCAGCATGACCACGTTTGTGAGGATCTTCTTGCCCATCTTCTCGGCCGCCTCCATTGCCGGGATTTCGACTACCCGCCTGGCCGGCCCCACGCTTCTGGGATGGACGAGCCTCTTCTCGGTCAGGATGATGCCGTCGGGCTTCATGAGTTTGAGGTTGAGGTCGAGGCCCTCCTGGTACATCGTCAGGAGTATGTCGAGCTTGGAAACGAATGGGAAGTCAACCTGGTCGTCGGAGACTATGACGTCTCCCCTCGACCAACCGCCCGTGATGTAGGGACTGTAACCCTCGGTGACAACAGCCTCCCTCGAGTCGTACATGACTGCGGCCCTGCCGATTATGTGCGCGATGCTAATCGCTCCCTGTCCGCCGATTCCTGTGATGCGGAACTCCCACCTCACTTCCGGGCGCCTCCTGAGGCCTTGACCTTCAGCTCGCTGAGTAGCTCTTGGTAGGACTCCCTTCTCTTGTCGATGAAGTTGCCGACGACCAGAGGGTCGTCCGGGCGCATGGAGATTCCAACCTCCCTCAGGTCGGCGTTGTGGTCGACGACCGACCTTTCCCTGAAGTACTTCATCTCGTCGAGCGCCTCAGGGAAGCCGTTGAGGACGCCGAATGTTGGGGGGCAGGGAGAGATGACCTCCAAGAAGGTGAACCCCTCGATTTCCATCATGCGCCTGATCGCTTTGTAGACTTGGGTCACGTGCAGGGACGTCCACCGGGCAACGAATGATGCCCCCGCCGCCGCCATTAGGTACGGTACGTTGAAGGGGGCCTCGACGTTCCCGTAGGGGGAAGTGCGGGTCCTGGCGCCTGTAGGCGTCGTGGCGCCGTGCTGACCGCCCGTCATTCCGTAATTGAAGTTGTTGACCATGATGACGTTCAGGTCGACATTCCTCCTGGCCGCGTGAATCAAGTGGTTCCCGCCGATCGTGCTGATGTCGCCGTCGCCGGCGATGACGGTCACCTCGAGGTCGGGCTTGACTACAGCGATTCCAGTAGCGAAGGCTATCGCCCTGCCGTGGGTGGTGTGATAGGAATCGAGGTCAAGGTATCCTGAGAACCGGCCGGTGCAGCCTATGCCGGAAACGGCGGCGTGCTTGTCCTGCGGGATGCCTGACTTCTTGAGGGCGCGCGTGTAGGCATCGAGAACTATCCCAATGCCGCAGCCCGGGCACCAGATGTGGGGGAGTCGTTCGGTCCGCAGGATTTCGTCTCTCGCGTGGCGCTCGACCTTGATCGCTGGTCCGCCGACCGGCGCTCCCTCGGTGGCCATCAGGTCACCAGCTCCAGCGCGTCTACTATGCTTCTGGGGTCGACGAGCGTTCCCGGCGCGCAGTTGACGCTCGACACCGGGCACTTTGCGCTCTCCCTTACTGGGTGTACCACCTGGCCGTAGTTGACCTCGGGAACGACGAGGGCGTTTACCTTCCTGCTGACGTTCTCGATGGCCTCGTACGGGAAGGGCCACACGGTGATTAACCTGAGTAGCCCCGCCTTGATGCCCTTCGACCGGGCCTTCTTGACAGCGGAAAGGGCGGACCTGGCGGTCGACCCGTAGGCAACGACCGCCACTTCGGCGTCGTCGAGGAACGTCTCCTCCCACTTCCAGATCTCGTTTGCGTGATTCCTGATCTTGCCGAGCAGGTGATCGATCATCTTCTGTGAGACGGAATAGTCAGTGCTGGGGTATCCCTTGGGGTCGTGGGTGAGGCTCTCGATGTTGACTCGGCAGCCCGTGCCCGTGATCTGCATCGGGAGGAAGTCCTTGGAGTAGTCGAACGGAAGGTCGTGGAGGGCCGCGGACCGATTTGGGTCGGCGACCCGCCTCTCTACGATTTCCACATTCTCCAGCGGCGGAACCCGCAGTCGCTCGGACATCATCCCGACGACCTGGTCTGCCATGACGAATACAGGAGTCCGGAACCGCTCGGCCGTATTGAAGGCCTGAATCGTGAGGTCAAAGAACTCCTGGACGCTGCTCGGACAGTATGCTATCGTCTCGAGGTCCCCGTGGGACCCCCACCTTGACTGCATCATGTCGCCCTGCCCAACGAGTGTGGGGATGCCAGTGCTGGGGCCGCCCCTCTGGACGTTTACGACGACGCTGGGGGTCTCGAGGATGAATGCGAGGCCGATGTTCTCCATCATCAGGCTGAACCCAGGCCCGGAGGTCGCGGTCATCACCTTCGCGCCGGCATAGGATGCTCCGATGAGCGCGGCCATGCTTCCGAGCTCGTCCTCCATCTCGATGGCATACCCTCCCAGCTGCGGGAACCTCGTGCAGGCCCTCTCGAAAATCTCGGAGGACGGCGTAATCGGGTAACCCGCGTAGAACCTGCAGCCAGCAATCAGCGCCGCCTCCACGCAGGCGAAGTTTCCCATCATGAAATATGTCCCAGGGGCAAGGGTTCCGGGAGCGTTGCTCACGGTCACGGAAGCACCTCGACAGTGTAGATTGCGAACTCGGGGCAAATCCAGGTACACATCCGGCAGTCGACACAATCGTTCTCCTTGCCCGGTTTAACCTGAGGATGTCGGTAACCATTCGCATTGGTCTCGGTTGAAAGCTCGAGGACCTCGTTAGGACAGAAGGTCCAGCAGAAGTTGCATTCTTTGCAGCGTTCAGGGATAACGTAGATTCGTGATACTGGTTTTGCAACGCCTGCCTTGATCGGCCGCCTTATCTGAGAAGTCGCTACGAGATTCCTCTGAGGCGGCGGAGCCGCTGCCAGCTGATACCTCAGCCTCTTCAATTGAGAATTCCCCTAGAATCGAAGTTAATCTTGGTTTACTGGCAGAATACAGGAGGTTCTCCTATATTCAATTGAATCGAATAAATGCTTCCGGTGGCAATGCGAATGTTGCGGGACATCGAGCATGAATTCGACGGGCAACCTGGGAGAGTTCGGAAGGGAAGGCGCGACAGATGGCGGATAGGTTCTTTATCGCAAGATGCGGAGCTAGGGGTCGATGCGGGGGTAACGAAGCCTGGTTAAACGTGCAGGACTCAAGATCCGGCAGCGCTTCGGATGGGGCATCCTGTCCCTCAGGGGTTCGTGGGTTCGAATCCCACCCCCCGCACTAAACTTCGTGTGAGAACCAACGAATCATGGATTAGGATAGGTGGGCTCAATGGGTTCTCTTGCACGTTCCTGCCCATCATGTTCCTTCCTTCATGCGGAGGCGCAGTGAACGCATGCGCGGACTATCACTGCTGCCGAAGTCGCAGACCTTCCCTGAAAGCCTTGACGTTGATCTCAGTGTGCTTTTCCGCAAGACTCTCACGGATGGCCTTCTCGACTGACTCGCTGGTGACGACGCCCGTAATCCCCGTGAGTGCTCCGAGCATTACCATGTTGGCGTAGAACCCCTTCCCTAGCTCCTGCTTCGCTGTCTCTGTGATGGGAAGCCTGTGGATAACCGCCTTGGTTTCAGGGACATTGGTCACATTCGAGCTGTCTACAATCAGCGTTCCGGTTTCCTTCAAACCCTTCACAAGCGAACTAGCCGCCTCCTGGCTCATAGTCACCAACAGGTCGAGCTCCCTGACGGCAGGGAATCCAATCTTGCCGTCCGAGATTATCACCTCGCTCTTGGTCAGGCTGCCTCTTGCCTCAGCACCGTAGGCCTGGGTCTGCAGAACGTTCTTCCCGTCGAGGATGGCAGCCTCTCCGAGCACCCGCGCGGCCAGCACCACGCCCTGACCGCCGCTGCCGCCGAACCTTATCTCAATCCTGCCCGTCATTGCCCTTCGCCTCTTTCATCATTTCATGCACAGTCTCCACTAGCGTCGGGCGCTCCCTCCGGCCTAATTCACCCACCACAATCCTTCCTTCCAGCTCCTCTCCACTCAGTTTCCCGGCCTCCTCCGGCGAAATGGCGTTCTCTCTGAAGTGCTTCAGCATTTCAGCCACGTCCTTGAAGCCGGCTCTCCTCCCGTAAGCTGTCGGACATTGGGTCAGGACTTCGATAAATTTGAAACCCTTGAGCTGGAGCGCCGTCTTCATCGACTCCTTCAACTCTTTGAGATGTCCCGTCGTCCAGCGGGCAGAGTAGGACGCACCAGCGGCAACGGCGAGCTTCGCGGCGTCCAACGGGTGCTCGAAGCTGCCGTAGGGCGTAGTCGCTGTTAAGGTCCCGAACGGCGTCGTCGGTGCGACCTGGCCGCCAGTCATTCCGTACACCATATTGTTGCCCATTATGACTAGGATGTCCGTGTTTCTCCTGGCAGCGTGCACGAAATGGCTCAGGCCGATGCCCACTATGTCACCGTCTCCCCCGAAGACCACCACGTTCAGGTCCGGACGCGATAACTTGATGCCCGTGGCCACAGGGATGCTCCTTCCGTGCAAGGTGTGAACTGAGTCGGCCAAGAAATACGGCGATGGAATCCAAGACGTGCAACCAATTCCGCTTGCGAAACAGAACCCGCTCAGGTCCTCGTGGCCCAGTTCGTGCACGGCCCGCAAGAATGTATCACTCATAGAAAAAAGCCCGCAGCCCGGGCAGAAGGGAAGCTTCAGGTCCCTCATGTACCTGCGTGAGAGGAATGCCTCAGCCAATTCGCTTCATTTCCTCGGAGATCACTTCAAGAATCTCTTCCGGCGTGATGAGCTCGCCTCCGCCTATCCTGTTTAGCTTCGTAACCTTCATGGCGCCTGCGACTCTCTGAACCTCTCCCGCTACCTGTCCCAGGTTCATCTCCGGGACGACTATCCTTCGGGCGCTCTTCGCCAGCCGTGCGACCGCGCCATCTGGAAATGGCCAAACTGTCTTGAGCCGAACGTGACCGACCTTTATCCCGGACTCCCCCGCGCGTTCGACTGCTTCGTACGCAGCCCGCGACGTGCAACCGAAAGAGACCAGCCCAATGTCACAGCCGTCAACGTTATGACATTCTGCTTCAACGATGTCTTTAGTATGGTTGTATATCTTCGCGACCAGCGCCTCTACCATCCTCCTATGCACCGCCGCGTCTTGGGTGAACCGCACTCCCTCCTCATCGTGCGTCGAAGCCGTTGCCGCGACGTTGAAGCCCTCCCCAACCGAGGGCATTGGCGCTACCTCCTTGAGCCCGAAGAACTTCGTCTCCCCGGCCTTGGGTTTCTTGCGGTTGACGATTCCGATGCTGTCCTGTGACGGGACCGCGATCTGCTCTCTGACATGGCCTATTGCCTCGTCAGCCAGCAGGACCACAGGCGTCCGGTACTTCTCTGATAGGTTGAACGCTCTTATCGTGAGCTCAAACATCTCTTGAACCGAATTCGGGGATAGTGCAATGGCAGCGTAGTCACCATGGGTTCCCCATCGCGCCTGCATTACGTCTCCCTGCGCACCCCTGGTTGCCTGCCCGGTGCCTGGCCCGACTCTCTGAACGTCGACCACGACACAGGGTGTCTCAGTCATGAATCCCCAGCCTATGGTCTCCTGCATCAGACTGAAACCCGGGCCTGAAGTCGCGGTCATCGCTTTCTTGCCTGCCCAACTGGCTCCCATGACGGCACCGATGCTGGCGAGTTCGTCTTCCATCTGCATGAAAACCCCTCCAACCTTAGGTAAACGCTCCGAAAGCTCTTCAGGAATCTCATTGGCGGGTGAAATCGGATAGCCTGCAAAGAACCGACAACCGGCGACTATGGCGCCTTTGACACAGGCTTCATTCCCGGACCAGAAATGGGTTCCTGCCTTTTTGGTTTGCATACACCCCTCTCTTCTGTCTCACGCGCCCAGATCGGCCATCACATCATTCCAAGTCTCCATCTGTGACAGGGTACGAGCCGAGAACAAGGTCATTTAAGCACCTGAGACGATTGCTAATAATGATAATAGATGATAACAGTGCTGCGGGTATTTTGCCGCCGCAATGCGTCCTCCTAGAACATGTCTCGTCCGAAATGCGGCACAGACCTGAAACAGGTCGCCCCTCGCCCTGGACTTCTCATGGATCGTCAAACACTATAGAGCCTGATGCTTCGGCCTGGCCATCCGAAGTTGGACACCCTGCATATCTCTGAAAGGAGGGCATGGCGAATGTGGTTGGAGGCGAATCATGAGACAAAGAAGGCCATCTGGCTTCAGTTCTACAAGAAACACACCGATAAAGCCAGCATCTCGTATGAAGACGCCATCGAAGAAGCGCTGGCGTTCGGCTGGATTGACGGAATGGTCAGGAGAATCGATGACCATAGGTATAGGTTGAGGTTCACGCCGCGCAGACCAGGGAGCATCTGGTCCGCGCTCAACATCGCCAGGGTGGAGAAGTTGCTTCGTGAAGGCAGAATGACCAAGCAGGGAATGGCGGCTTTCGAGCGGAGGACCGACAGAGTATCGCTCGCGGAGCAATTCAAGATCGACGAACTTCCCGCGCCAAAGGACTTCTTGGCCGCGTTGGAGGGGAACGAGAATGCCTCTAAGAACTTCGACAGATTCGCCCCCAGCTACAAGAAGCGATACCTTATGTGGCTGGCTAGCGCAAGGACGCCTAAGACTCGGAAGAGAAGAATTGAGGAAGCTGTGGACCTCATAGCCCATAACGTCAAGAACCTGCTGAAGTAGGTTAGGGCCGGCTTCGCCCGGCGGACGCAACCAAAAGTCGTTCCTGTTTCCTGTCGCTCTCAGGTGACAAGCGTTCCGATCTTCTCGCCGTGAACCGCTTTTGTGACGCCCCGGGGTTCAGCTCCGTTCAGCACGACTAGCCTAATCCTTGATGCGACAAGTTGGTCGACTGCGACTGGATCGACTATGCTGTGGATCCCAGGCTTGTGCTCACCACCGAGGATCTGCTTCATCTTCTCGTAGGAGATCCGGTCCAGCTTCCTCGCCTTCTTGTCGAGTCTTGGGTCGGCCGTGTATATCCCATCCCTGTCCGAAGCCTTGACGAGCAGATCGGCCCTCCACCTCTGCGCGACTATTGCAGCCACGGTGTCGGTCGTTATGCCCGGTCTGAGTCCGCCCATAACTGCCACCCTGTTCCTTGAGAGCCTCTGGAGCATTCCGTCAATCGAGGTGGGGACAGAGCTAACGCCGCCCAGCTTCATGGCTACCAAGCGGGCGTTGAGCCTTGACGCGTGGATCGCGATCGTGTCTTGCTGATATGGAGAGAGGCCCATCTGCTCGGCAGACCTGATGTAGTCCCTGGAGACCGCGCCACCCCCGACAACGACCCCGATGGAGTGCCCTTCGTAGTTCAGATCAGAGACGACCGTCGCGTAGGCGTCGACAACCTTGGCCGAAGGAGGGGAACCGAGCACCGAACCGCCGATTCTTAAGACAGCCCTCATTGGGAACAGCCTCGCATCCTCTGCTTCTTCGTGCGACAGGTTTTATAAATGGGTGAGGGACAATCGCCCCGTCCCAATGAGGGCCTACTCCGGTTCCGCATCAGGTTCTTCCGCCTGACTTAGGGGTAGCTCCGCATTGTCGACAAAAACCGACTCGGTCAAGCTATACAAGGTCAGGAAACTCATTTCAGAGCTGGCGAGCAAAGAAGGAAGAGGAACGGAGCTGGTCACATTGTACGTTCCCCCAAAGAAGCCAATTCACGAAGTCATCTCAAACCTCCGCGATGAATGGGGGACTGCTGGAAACATCAAGTCTGACACTACGAGGAACCATGTTCAGGATGCACTAACGAGGGCGATGCAGAGACTCAAGCTCTACAAGACCCCTCCGGAGACCGGACTCGTCATCTTCTGTGGGGCACTTCCGACCAACGGACCAGGCAGCGAAGTAATCAATCTCTACGAAATAGCCCCGCCGAAGCCGGTGACCGCGTACCTGTACCAGTGCGACGACCACTTCCATCTAGAGTGGCTCAAGGATATGCTGCGTGAGGAGAAAGTCTACGGTATCCTATCAATCGACGCCAGTGAGGCAGGTCTCGGCATCCTGAGTGGAGACAGACTTGAAATCGCCGATCTATTGACTTCGGGGGTGTCAGGAAAGACGAGGAAGGGGGGTCAATCGGCCAGGAGGTACGAGAGAGGGAGGGAAATGGAGTTGACGTACTACTACCACAGGGTCAGCGAGCACGCGACACGAGTATTCATTGACAGCGGAAAGGTCACGGGCATGATTGTAGGCGGCCCTGGCCCGACGAAGGAGGAGTTCCTGAAGGGCGAGTATCTGCACTACGAGCTCCAGAAGAAGGTGTTGGTCGTCCTAGACACATCATACTCAGGGAGGGAGGGCGTGAGGGAGCTCGTGGAGAAGGCGTCTGACACTCTCGCTGACGTCAGGCTGATAGAGGAGAAGAAGCTGGTCCAGAGGTTTCTAGCGGAGGTCAACAAGCCCGGTGGGCTGGCCATCTACGGTCTGCCGAGGATTCTCGATGCAATCCAGAAGGCCAATGTTGAGGTCATCCTGGTATCTGACGACCTAGACACAGTCAAGCTGGAGGCGAAGTGCAGGAAGTGCGGGACATTGAAGTCCGAAGTGACGCTGGCCTCAGCCAAGGTCCAAGAGAAACAGGAGATGATGTCGAAAGGTTGCGCGAAGTGTGGAGGGATGGACTACGATGTGGTCGAGAAGGACATAGTGGACATACTCGAAGAGATGGCGTTCCAGATCAACTCGAGGGTCGAGGTCATCTCGTCGGGCACCGAAGAAGGAAGCATGCTCAAGAGCTTCGGCGGCATCGCTGCGATTCTCAGATACAGGTCCGGCTGACCAGAAGACGTCGCACTGACTGTAGAGAGCCTCTGCGTGCCTACTGTGAGCAATTAGCAGGCAGCCCCCATAGTCAGGATGTCAGCGTAATGCGTAATCGCGCCCGCGAATCTGAATCATTGTTTTTGAATGTGAATCGTGCAGCAGTCGATTGCCGCACTTGAGCGATTCCAGACCTGTTCCGGCCGACAGACCGACCCAGGGGACAGTCGATGCCGAGCTGAAGGGGAACACCCTCCGAGTCTATGTCTATGCTCTGAAGAAGAAAGTCAGGGTGAGGGAGGTCCAGCGGGCACTTCTCATGTCAAACCCATCGCTTGCACAGTACCACCTCAACAAACTGAAGGATCTGGGCCTGGTTTCGGAAGACAATGGAGAGTATGAGGTCTCCAACGTGGTGAAGGTAGATGTGATGAGGAACTTCCTCAGAGTGGGGACGTTGATTGTCCCGCGGTTTATCTTCTACCCTGTATTCATCAGCGTCTTCGCCGCTTACCTGAGCTTCATCGCATACCCGTCCTTCCAATCTCTGCCGATTCTCGAATGGTTCTCGGGAGTCCTCATTCTCTCCGCCCTCGCATTCTGGTACGAGGTGATGAGGGCGTGGCGGTCAGCGCCGTCACCCTGACGGACGCTCCAGAAACGGCAGGACCAGACTTTCAACTATAAGTAGGACGTCTTTCTGCATAAGAGACAGCCGATGATCAGGATAGGCCTCATCGGAAAGACGAATGCAGGGAAGACGACCCTGTTCAACTCAATGACGCTCCTCTCGGGAGAGATCTCCAACTACCCTTTCACGACGAAGACGCCCGAGACTGGCATCGCGAGCGTTGTGACACTCTGTGTCCACAAGGAGTTCGGCGTCACTGACAATCCGGAGAACTCAAAATGCGAAGATGGATGGAGGTTCATCCCAGTAGAGGTGACAGACCTGCCGGGTCTGATTAAGGGAGCTTGGACGGGCAAGGGGCTTGGCAACCAATTCCTGAGTGTTGCCGCCCAATCGGACGCTCTGCTTCACGTCATCGACGCGTCGGGGAGTGTCGACAAGGATGGAAAGATTTCTGACCCTGGGACCGGGGACCCCATCGCGGACTTCGCCGACGTTGAGCTTGAGCTCGTCCTCTGGTACACGAAGCTGTTCACGCAGAACCTCCCGAAGATATCCAAACTCTCGAAGACCCCTGGCTACGGAGTGCCCAGCGCGGTCGAGGAAGTGATGCAGGGAATTGGTGTGAGGAAGGAGCATGTTGTGACGGCGATGAATGAGGCCCTGCTTGGAGACAAGCCGTTCGATTCCTGGAGCGAGAAGGACATACAGAGCTTTTGCTGGTCTCTGCGGGAGTTCTCGAAGCCGACCCTTATCATCGCCAACAAGATGGACCTGCCCTTCGCTGCAGAGAACTTCCAGAAACTGAGGGAGAAGTACAAGGGTCTGATCGTGGTCCCGACGAGCGGTGAGGCGGAGTTGACCCTTAGGAGGGCCGAGGGAAAGAGACTGATCAAGTACGTGCCAGGGGAAGAGAGGTTCGAGATCTTGAAGCCCCAGGACCTCAACGACGCGCAGAAGAGTGCCCTCGCCTACATCAGGAGGAAGGTTTTTGGAGAATATCTGAGAACAGGCGTTCAGTTTGCTCTGAATATTGCGGTCTTCAAGCTCCTGAAGATGAACGCGATATACCCAGTAGCGGACGCCGAGAAAATGACCGACACAAATGGCCGCGTCCTCCCCGACGTCTATCTGATGCCCACGGGATCCACGGTCGAAGAGCTGGCGAGGGCAGTCCACTCCGACCTCCTCAAGGGGCTGGTGTACGCGTTGGACGTCAGGACAGGGCTCCACCTCCCGACGAACTATGTCCTGAGAGACAGGGATGTGCTTTCGATAGTTTCGACTGCGAAACGAAGTTAGCAAGGTCCTTAAGATGGAGGAGGGCTGCTTTCGAATAGAAAGTTGCCCTACGGAGGACCGTTGCTGTCGGACCTGGAGCTTAGGTATCCGTTCGCGCCGAAATCAAGGAAATTCTTCGAATCCATACCCGTTGAGGAGGGGCTGGCCAGCCGCGAAGTGGTAGCGCAGACGGAGAGCAGACTGCTGAGCGCCCTGGGCCGAACGAAGTACGAGCCCCATATCTCCGAGCTCATCGAGTTCTCGAGCTTCTTCGCCGCGGCGCTGGTTGCAAGCCAGGACCCCGTCCTGACGTCGAAGTTCTCAAAGAAAGAGGCCGAGAGGGCGAAGCAGTTCTTCATCAAGGAGGCGCCAGAAGACAAAGTCGTTGCTATGTCGGAGTGCTTCGGAGTGCAGGTACGGCAGACAGATGGCGACGAGAGTCAGCCTCGATACGCCTTTCCCTTTGAGGGCTACCTGTCGTTGATTTCCAGATATGAGCTGGCAAAGTCCCCGAAATGGAAACTGACAAGGCAGGCGCTGGAAGGCGGGACGGTTCACATGAGCAGCAACCTGTTCAACGACTTCTTCGGAGATTGCGCCCAGATGGCCATCTCCGAAGGCGTCAGGAACCTCAGGAGGGCCTCGTTCCCGAAGCAACTCCTAGGAACCAAGAGTAGAGTCATGCAGTATGTACCCGTCCAGAGAGCCAAGACCGGGAAGAGCTACGTCTACGTCGAAGATCTGTTGAAGCACCCGGTTTCAGATGGAAGACATAGGCTCGTCTGGCTGGTGCTCGCTCCGTACCTTGTGAACGTGAAGAAGGTCGAGGATGGAGAAGCGATTGAGAAGATCAGGGCATTCGTCGCGGTGGCCGGAGAGACAAGCGGCTTGAAGAGGTTCGTGGAATACAACGTGCGCAGGGCCCGCCGGAACGGGCTCATGCCTCCGACCTTCTCAACACTGAAGACCGAGCATCCTGACATCTACGCGCTCCTCCCAAAGGAAGTCCTGGCAGCAGAATCCCCGCCGAAGCCGAAGAGCTCCTCGCGGACCACGCCGTAGCAATCCGTTGCAGGTCCGTTCGAAAGCGTTGAATTGTCTTCGCTCTTCGTAGGCAAGCCCAGCCGTCTTCCGCTAATCGCTTAAATCGCCAGGCGCCGGATCCTGGTCAAGGCGGGTGAGTGACCTCCACCCGATCCGCCATAGAAATCACGGAGTGGGAGGGATTGGAACACAAGAAGAGAACGTGGAATTCAAGGGGTCTAGCACTCGCGGCGATGCTGGCTGCCACATACGCCGCGTACGTCATCCTGTTCGGGTTTGCAAGTTTTGCAGTTCTCCAGTTCAGGATTGTTGACGCATTGTTACCTCTTTCAATCCTGTTCGGTTTCCCGGCCGTAGTAGGTCTTACAATCGGAGTCTTCGTGGGGAACTTCCTCAGTCCCTATTCGCTTGGCGCAATAGACGTGGTTGGGGGTACCGCTGCAAACTTTGTTGCGGCCACTCTCGCTTGGTCGATTGGTAGACGTGGCTTCAAGGGAGCCTGGGTTACCGCGGTCCTAGTCGAAATCGCTGCCGTGACCATTATCGTGGGGAGCTACGTAGTGGTCATCACAACGCCGGCAGGCGTTCCGCTATGGGCGGGCTGGTTGCTCTTCTTGGGGGGCGAGGTGCTTCCCATAGGTATCATTGGCTATCCCCTGCTTAGAGCAGTGGAAAGGTCTGGCGTTGCTCAGACCTTCAAGACCGGTGAAAACCCATCTTAACTTCAAATAGGTCGGGGTAGGCCTCCGCAGGCGATTGCAGCCACAGTTCTCGGCTAAGCTTGAGGCCACTTCTTGGGACCCCAAGTTGGAAGCCGAGCTAAGACAGGTCTGGGAAACTGAGAGAATTTTTGAATTCAGCCCGAAGAACAACAAGAACTCGAATTTTGTCCTGGACACGCCCCCGCCCTATTGCTCTGGGAAGCCCTGGCACCCCGGTGCGCTCACCCAGTACTCTCAGATTGACATGATAGCGAGGGCAGCGAGGATGAGGGGCCTGCGGGTCCTCTACCCCGTAGGAATCGACAGGAATGGGCTACCGGTCGAGATCTTCGCGGAAAGAAAGTACAGGGTCCAGATGAGAAAGACGCCGCGGGAGGAGTTCATCAACCTCTGCAAGCACGCCCTAGACGACCTCGAGGTCTACATGATAGGGCTCATGAAAACGCTGGGGATTTCGGGCGACTTTCAGAACAAGTACAGGACGGATTCCGAGGAGTACAGGACGCTCACCCAGTGGTCTTTCATAGAGCTCTGGAAGAAGGGGCTCGTCTATCTCGCTAATAGGCCCAACAACTATTGTGTGGACTGCAACACTACGATAGCTGATGCGGAGATTGAATATGAAGAGATACCCACCTATTTGGTCACAAACCGGTTCAGGGTGAAGGAGACCAAGCAGGAGCTGCTGGTCGCTACGACTAGGCCCGAACTGCTGGCGGCGTGCCAGATGGTGATGGTCAACCCGAAAGATGTGAGGTACAGGAAGCTGATTGGGAAAACTGCCGTGGTCCCCATCTACGACAAGGAAGTGCCGATCAAGGCCCACAAGAGCGTTGACCCGAAGTTCGGCAGCGGCGTGATGATGGTCTGTAGCTACGGGGACTACAACGACGTCCTCATGTTCAGAGAGTTCAAGCTGAAGGAGGTCGTAGTGATAGACATCGACGGGAAGTTGACCGCGGTCGCAGGAAAGTACGCCGGAGTGGCAGTGAAGGACGCCAGGTCACAAATGATCCAGGACCTTCAGGAGATGGGAGTCGCGTCGAAGGTCGAACAGATTCAGCACAGGACGCCTCTATGCGAGCGAAGCCGGACTCCGATTGAAATCATACCGATGGAGGAGTACTACCTCAAGCAGTTGGATTTCAAGCCGGTCTTGAAGAGGCTAGCGAAGAAGATTGACTTCCATCCTGACATGCACCGTCAAATCCTGCTGGACTGGATCAACGTGCTGACGACCGATTATCCAATCTCCCGGCGCAGGTACTACTCGACGGAAATCCCGGTCTGGTACTGCAGCAAGTGTAACACGCCCCACCTGCCCAAGCCGGGCAGGTACTACAGGCCCTGGAGGGACGAGGCGCCGTTCAAGAAGTGCAGTAAATGCGGCAACACGAAGTTCGTCGGCGAGACGAGGACATTCGACACTTGGATGGACTCGAGCCTCTCCCCTCTCTACATTACGAAGTACCTGAAGGACCGCAGGTTCTACAGCCTCACCTACCCCGCGACTGTGAGAGTCCAGGGCAAGGAGATCGTGAGGACGTGGCTGTACTATACCCTGCTCAAGTGCTACCAGCTGACGGGCAGGTCCCCGTTCAAACAGGCCTGGATCGGCGGGATGGGACAGGACTCACAGGGAAGGGCGATGCGCAAGAGCCTCGGCAACTTCGTGGACCCGGAGCCTGTGCTGGCTAGGTTTGGCGCCGATGCGTTCAGGTTCTGGGGGGCCTCTGAGGCAAGCCTCGGGTACGACTTCCGCTTCAGCGAGGAGAGGATTGCCGGTGCGGGCAAGTTCCTGACGAAGTTCTGGAACACCTGTAGGTTCATCAGCTCATTCCCGCAGCCAGAGACGGCCGAGCTGACTTGGACTGACAAGTGGATGCTCAACGAGCTCGGGAAGCTGGTAGAGGAGTGCACGAAGGCGTACGAGAACTATGATGTCTTTACTGTGTCTACGAAGGTGAGGGAGTTCTTGTGGAATGTTTTCGCTTCAAACTACTTGGAGATGGCAAAGGGAAGGGCCTACGGAGACAGCGTGACCAAGCGAGAGCAGGAGGCGGCCTGGTACACTCTACACGAAGTCGTGAAGAGTCTGTTGCTCTTGTTGGCGCCCATTACCCCATACATCACTGACTGCGTCTGGAGGAAGCTTTACGGGGTGCAGAGCATCCACCTGATGAGGATGCCCAAGCCAGTGAGGTTCGACGTCAGCGAGAGAGTGGGGCAGAGTATCCTGGAGTTCAATGCCCAGGTCTGGAAGACGAAGAAAGACAAGGGGCTTGCACTCAAGGACCCGATTAACGTCAGAATTCCCGCCTGCTTAGCGCACTTCGAGGAGGACCTGGTGCGCATGCACCACCTGACAAAGTAGTTCTGGGAAAGGTCGGCCCTACACTTCGGGTATGGTAATGCGACAACTGACGTAGCTGTCTAACCTACATCGGCCCTCCGAGAGAGGATTTGAGTCTAGCCACTCTCAATCGTCCGATACTCTTCCTCCGAGAACCTAGCCGAGACCGAGGACGCATTCTCCTCCACGTGTTTGACGTCGGCCGACTTCGGGATCGCAACAACGCACTCGCTTCTGGTCACCCAATTGAGCATCACTTGGATGCGCGTCATTCCGTACTTTTCACAGATGGCCAGTGGAATCATTTTCTCTGGTACGCTTCCTCTTGCGAGCGGAGTGTAGGCAATCAAGGTCAGCTTCTCCCTCTTGCAGTAAGGCAGGATGTCAGCCTCGACAGCACGGCCGCTGAGGGAGTACTCAACCTGGTTGGAAACCAACTCGTTCTTCGAGAGGGCGTCTCGTGCCTCGTTCGTCTGCTCGACGCTGAAGTTGCTCACGCCAATGTATCTGACTTTCCCGTCGCGGACCAGCTTCTCCATGGCTGCCATTGTCTCTCTTATCGGCACCTTGGGGTTGGGCCAGTGGATCTGGTAGAGGTCGACGTAAGAGGTTCCCAGCCTCTTTAGGCTTCGCGCGCAGGCTTCGATGACGTCGTCGTGGTGCAGGTTCCCCGGCGAGACCTTGGACGCGATGAAGACGTCCTTGCGGACACCTCTGACGACTTCGGCTACTACTTCTTCCGACTTGCCGTTGGCATACATCTCCGCAGTATCGATCAGATTGCATCCCAGCTCGATTCCTCTCCTGAGGGCCTGGACCTGCTTCGCCCTCTCAGCAAGGCTCGTGTAGACCCCGATTCTCCAAGTTCCCATGCCGATAGTCGAAACCCTTTCGTCCGTCCTGCCGAGCTTTCGGTATTCCATGTTCGTCTGATTATGAATTGGGCTTGCTTTATGCTCTTACCCGCTCCGCGCGAGCAGTGTGAAGAGCCACGGGTGGGATTTGAGCCCACGACCACCTGCTTACAAGGCAGGTGCTCTACCAGGCTGAGCTACCGTGGCCTGACGCTGGCGCCCAAGAGTCTGCTTATCTCTTTTATCCGTGCACTTAGCCGCTCTTCGTAAGGACCTCGAAGACGTCTTTGATGGTGGCACTCAAGTATTCCTCATATTCATCGTCGCTGAAATCCAAAACAGCGACCCGGCCCGTCCTGACGGCAATCCTGTAGCTCAAGAGGTGGTAGCAGAGCTCTTCTCTTCCGCCCGTGACGCGGAAGAAGAAGTTGCTGCAAGAACAATACGGCCTCTCCGGGTCGATGAACTCGTCTCCCAGTGTGCCGACCACGCTCAGAACCTTCCTGTCGCTTGGGAGGAAACGACACTCCTTGACACCGCCTGCGATGACCGTGTCGATCGCCTTCTCGAACTTGCGCCCGTGCTTCGCAAGTTCCGCTACCTTCTTCTTGAGCGCCAGTCTTTCCTCCTCCATCGGCTCACCTGTCCGGCTGCAGGAACTCAGAGAGAGACCTCTGGTCCATGCTGTTACTGAGCTCTGAGACGCGGACCCCGACCCTTCTGAGGTCCTTGTCTGTCGACTCTACAAGGTCATTGAACAGAGCGAGGGCATTCTCCCTGATCAGGGTAGGGTTTTTGATCGGAGTGTCGAAAGTCTTGCTCTTGGTCCTAGTCGAGAGGTCGGTTAGGATGCCTATGGCGGATATCGTTCTGAATGATTTCCCCGATTCGACTAGTTTGGCCTGAAGGGAGATCATCCCCTCTGCGAGCTGTCCCAACGCCTCCGTGACATCCCTCGTGTCGCGCTTGAGAGTCACGATGCGGCTAAACTGAGTTGGTTCCAGATTTGCCAAGACGGGATCGACGTCGGTTCCACTGGCCGCCGCCAGCAGGTACGAACCGAGTTTCCTGCCGAAACGCCTCTCAAGGAGCGCCGGGTCAGTCCGGGAGAGCTCTTCCACGGTCTTCACGCCCATCTGATCAAGACCCGCCGCGGTCTTTGGACCCACTCCATAGAGCCTGGTCACAAGGAGAGGTCCGAGGAAGGCCTCCGTCGACTCGGGGAGCACCGTCATTAGACCGCCTGGCTTGGCCGAATCAGAACCCAGTTTCGCCACGACCTTGCTCCTGCCGAGGCCCACCGAGCAGGTCAACCCCTCATCCTGGAGAATTGCATCCTTGATTCCCTGAGCAATCCTCGCCGCGGCCGAGTAGTCCCCTCCGGAGGATGTCGTCACGTCGAAGAACGCCTCGTCGATTCCTGCCTTCTCGAAGACACCCACGCGCTCGCTGACCAAGTCCGTTACCCTGCCAGAAACTATCTCGTACTTCTCGTGCTCCATCTTGATTATCACGGGGTCATGGCCTTCGAGTTTCTTCTTGGCGACGACGATTGGCATCCCCGACTTCACGTTCAGCGCCCGCGCTTTGTAGTTCGAAGTGCTGACCACGCCGCTGTCCTCGGTTCTGCCCGAGAAGACGCAGACTACGACGGGTCTGTCCTTGATCGAAGGATTCTCCACTTCTTCGACTTGGGCATAAAAGTAGTCCAAGTCGATGTGGCCTATGACTTTGGTCAAGAATGCAGAAGGTCGCTGCGTTCGATTTAAGGTGTTTTTGATGGTGGGGTCGGCCGGATTTGAACCAGCGATCTTCAGCGCCCGAGGCTGAAAGCCTAGACCAGACTTGCCCCAGAAGCCAAGGGACCTGCCTCAGCTTCAAGGTCTAGCCGACGACCCCTGCTCCGCGGCTCCGTGGGGCTCGTTTTATATCCTATCGCAGGAAAATCATTGAAGCTTGGCACCTGGAGGGAAGCTCCGCCACAGGAAAACTGGTGGAGCCCGCAGGTACTATCTTGCCGCCGGCATGGTTGTAATCGTCGCCGCCAGCGTAATCGGCTGGTATGCGTACCTGCTGACTCACTCAAATCCGGAAATCAACGGCACTTCATCAACAATGGGAACCAGCAAGCCGGTGATTCTGTACGTGAACCAAGGGAACGGCGCCGTCAATGTGACGAACTTCGACGTTATGGCGGACTGCGCCACGTCTCATGGATTCAATGTCGTGTTCTTTCAAATCTACAGGCAGGGGATTCTCCTGTTCAGCCAGCAGAACCTTCAAACCTTCGTCAATCAGGCACATCTTAAGAATCTCAGAATCTTCTTCTCGTTGTGGATAACCAATTCCTCCCAGCATATACCGTCTTCAATCTACGTGTTGGGCGAAGATGGGGTGAATCTGGACATGTCGATGCTAAGCCCCACCTCTCAGCAATCCCTGTTGGTCTCACTGAAAGCCGATTACCGTGGAAAGACAGCCGTGACCACGACTGACATGAACTCCACGCTGAAGCCGGACCTACTCGTGCTGGAAACGTATGGTATTAGTCTGCAGCACCTCATCAAGCACGGTGCCATCCTCAGTGTGGGCGTCTACAAAGAACTCAGTCAAGCCGACTATCAGTCACAGTTACAGTACGCGCTGCAGAACAGCGACGGAGTGATGGTCTTCGATTACGCTGGCCTGTTGAAGAGCGGATACTAGAGCCTCCATCGAATTCCGAAGACGACTACGATTAGGCTATGAATGTGGACCAGCATCTCAAGGGCGTCACGGGCTGCTCAGGATTGTAATGCTGAACAGCATGGCTTGGGTAGGATTGACCGGCTGCTCTGGGTACAGGCCGCTCGAGCCATATGTCTGGACCGCAGCCAATTCATCGACGACGCTCATGCCACTTATGACTCTGCCGAAAACTGTGTATCGTCCATCAAGTCCAGTGTTGTTCTGTGTATTGATATAGAACTGACAAGTGCCGCTGTTCGGGTCACTGCCTCTTGCCATCCCAAGATACCCGGCGTAGTTGTGCAGACTGGAGTTCGTCACCTCAAGTGGTACGTGGGTGCTAGAATTCCCTGATCCCCATAGTGATCGGTCGCCGCCGGCATTCTTGGTCAATGGGTCGCCGGTCTGTATCACCGCTGGATTGGTAGCTATTCTGTGCCAAACGAGATTATCATAGAACCCAGACTTTGCAAGACTGACAAAATTGGCCACGGTCTTGGGCGCTGAGGAGTTGAAGAGCTCCACCTCAAATGAGCCTTGGGTGGTGTTGATTCTGGCATAGAGCACTGATCCCTTCGTGGTGGTAGAGGTCGATTGGTTGCCAAATGGCCCGACCTTCGCCATGTATGCATATGACACACCGACTGCTATCACGACCAAGACCACACCCAGGACGAGATAAGTCCGGCCGTGACCCACCTGCTTCCTGCGTCTGGGCTTGTTGACCATTGCCAAAGACCCTCAAAAAAACGGACAAAAATACGATTCGGTTCCAAATTCATGGGAGGAGCCTTTAAAGCATGAGCACAAGGACTTCGTATTCAATGTCTGAAGAGAGAAAGACGGTCATCGTCGGCCAATCGAAGCCAATCCTGAACTACGTCACTGCCTGCATCACCATGTTCAACGGCGGTGCACGGCATGTCGTCCTCAGAGCAAGAGGCGAGGCAATCAACGTGTCAGTCGAGGTCTACCAAGTGCTCAAGAAGCGCTTCATGAGCAACGTCGAAATCTCGAACATTGTGATCGACGGTGAGAACGTCACATCAAGAGATGGAAGGCAGCTGAACCTTCCCGTCCTTGAGATAGAACTCTCGATTCCCCAGTAAGTATTTTAGCACGACAATTGTGGCGAGGGACAAGATACTTCATGAAAGCCAAGCGATTCGCGAAGGTCAGTCCGACGCTCCCTGGCAAGAAGGGTGCAGAGGTGGTCAGGAAGACTGCAGAGTACCTTTCCCCTTCAATCTCTCGTTTCTATCCGCTCGTGGTAGAATCCGGTCACGGATCCCTCATCAAGGACGTCGACGGGAACCAGTTTATTGACTTCGCGTCGGGAATCGCTGTCCTCAGCACGGGTTCGACCCACCCAAAGGTTGTGGAGGCGATTAGGAGGCAATCCGAGAAGTTCGTCCATTACTCGTACACCGACTTTTACTACGAGAACGTAGTGGAACTGTCGGAGAAGCTCGTCTCATTGGTGCCTGGCAGCTTCCCGAAGATGGTCTACTACGGAAACAGCGGCGCTGAGGCGATAGAGGCTGCGATGAAGCTCACACGCAACTACACGAAGCGGCCAATCTTCTTAGCTCATTCTGGTTCGTTCCATGGTAGGACGATGGGCGCACTGAGTCTTACGGCCAGCAAGCCAATCCAGAGAAAGGGTTCGTTCCCTCTTGTGCCCGAAACGGTTCACTTCCCTTACCCTTATTGCTACAGATGCCCTTGGAAGCAGACCTTCCCGGAGTGTGGTTATTATTGTGTGGACTACTTCAAGGAGCAATATCTGGATAAGTTTGTCCCGGTTGATGAGGTAGCAGCATACTTCTTCGAATCGATCCAGGGAGAGGGGGGATACATAGTGCCGCCTCCAGATTACTTCCAGAAGATGGAGTTCCTGAGGAAGGAAGGCGTGTTGTTCGTGTCAGACGAGATCCAGACGGGGGTAGGGAGGACGGGGAAGTTCTTTGGTATCGAGAACTTCGGCGTGATTCCAGATGTGGTCACGATCGCTAAGGGCATCGCCTCCGGCTTGCCGCTGAGCGCGACGGTCGCGAAATCGGATGTGATGAAGAGTTGGAAGCCTGGGCAGCACGCGTCGACTTTCGGCGCCAACCCCGTCGCAGTCGAGTCGGCCCTGGCGACGTTGGAGATTATCGACTCGGAGCGCCTGATGGAGAATGCAAGGAGGCTAGGAGAGAAGACGGTGAAGAGGTTGCTCGAATGGAAGGATAAGTACGAAATCGTGGGTGATGTGAGAGGACTCGGCCTCTTCATCGGGATCGAGATAGTCAAGGACAAGCGGAGCAAGGCCAGGGGTGAGGAGGAGGCCAAGAAGATAATGGACTACTGCTTCAGGCATGGAGCCCTTGTGATCATGGCCGGCCGGAACACGCTGAGAGTCATACCTCCGCTGAACATCTCTGAGGATGAGCTCACCGAAGGACTAGACATACTCGAAGAGGGGATCGCCGAGGTCAACTCGACAGTCGCCAGACGTTAGGCCATGTATGACTTCGAAGTCCTAGTAGGCGAACTGCTCCAGAGCCGCCCAGAGCTGAACAGGGAAGAGCTGATGCGGCGGATTGAACAGAAGAAACAGACGATAGGGGCAGGATACCTCACCGACCAGGGGGCGCTGTTCTTGGTGGCCGGGGAGCTTGGCGTGTCATTAAGGAAAGCTGAAGCGTCTTCCGACATGACGATCAAGGACCTCTACATAGGGGCCAACGACGTCACGGTGGTGGCGAGAGTACTCGCTATCTACCCCGTCTCGATTTACAATAAGAAGGACGGCGGAACGGGCAAATATAGGAGGCTGGTGCTTTTCGATGACCATCATTCTGCGAAGCTGACCGTGTGGGACGAGATGGCCGAGGAGATAGTCAACTTAGGAGTCGTGGTCAATGCGCCCGTAAGGATAGTGAATGGGTATGTGAAGCAGGGGCTGGACGGGAAGCCCAACCTGAATCTGGGGAAGAGAGGCAGGGTTGAAGTCATTGCTGATGAGAAGGTCACAGTAAAGCTCGTCCCAATGTCTGCTGTGACCGAGAAGCTGGCCAAGGTCTTTCAAGAACAGCAGTTAATGGCGGTCGAGTGCGTGGTCAACACGGAGCCGAAGTACAGTGAGTTTGTCCGGTCCGATGGTTCGCAGGGTTCTCTCTTTCAATTTGGTGTGACTGGCGAGGGAGGCAAGGCAGAGACAAGAGTAGTGATCTGGAGCCCTTCCGCCAGGCCGGAGCTGAAGAAGGGTCAGAAGGTATTGATTACCAACGCGAAGACCAAGCGCTCGCCGAGCGGAGAGTACGAAATTCATGGGGATGCTGGGAGTGCAATCTTTCTGGCACAGAGGGCTCCGCCGATGGAGTTTAGGGTTGCCGCTACAAGCGCGAGCTCGTCAGGGACCGTCCTGTTGGTAGTGGACAAGAGCGGAAAAGTCTGGACGGTAGAGAAGGAGAGGGAAGCAAAAGAGCCCGCAATTGGAGAAGCCGTGGTTGTGACGCCTGACACAGTGAATGACGGCAGGTTATACTGTAGGACGAAGGGTTCGGTGAGTGTGGTGAACGAGAGCTCGCTACCAGGCTTGGACACCATAGCGACGAAGCTACGAGATGCCAAGGATGAAGCATCCCAGATAATGGTCGAAGTCATCGCACTGTCTCACGGTAGCGCCGAAGATGTCGACCTGAAGGATGGCACAATGGTGAAAAAGGGGGAGCTCATGATTGGCGACGACACCGGCGAGATGAAGCTCGTGGGATGGAGGGAACTGTCTGGGAAGGTCCTGGGAATCCAGCCTGGTGAGAGACTCAGGATCGTCGGCGCGACACCCAAGATAAACAAGCTCGGGACGCGGGTGCTTCAAATGTCGAACCTTACGGTAATCGAAAGGTTGCGGGAACGCGGTTAGGCCTTCGTGCGCCTCAGGGCCTCGTACTCATAGACGAAGATTACCACCAGTGCGACAATGAAGAGCACTATCATGGAAGTGCTCAGGAAGTTATAGTAGCTGGTAATGCTCAGGAATGGTAGGTGCAATTGTCTGATTGCACGCCGGCGTCTCATAATAAGCGTTGCTGGGGACGCGAGAGGTTTCGCCCGTCTCATGCCAGCACTGCTGAAAGCGGGTTGCTGTAGCCCTAGAGACGATTCCTGTCCGCGTTCAGCGCGAAAGCCCGATTTCTCCTCTGGTCAGCCCTCGGCGTCCTGCTGATGGTGACTCTTCCCAACTCGTTGGCAAAGCTGACCCAGTGTTTTGCCATGAACAGTGGTCCGGTATTCGCCTGATTCTGGTGAGGAGGCAGGCTGTCTTGGGACAGATTCAATATCATTGAGTTAGGTGCCGGGGGCGGGACTCTCGTCAGTCGATTCGAGCCCGCGGTCTCCGGATTTCGCATCCGAGCTTGGATTATGAGTTACGCCCACGAGAGCGTGCCCGGCGCAATAGGCCAAGCTGTGCTACCCCGGCATCCACTCAGACGCCTTTCGATGGAGATTAAAAGACTCACGGCGTGGGTTGAGCTGAAGATACGGGACCCGAGATTCTCTTCAACGATTAAAAACGGCATCCGGTTGGTCTCGGTCGAGCCGCGGTAGCTCAGTCGGTTAGAGCGTTGCCTTGGTAAGGCAAAGGTCGTGAGTCCGAATCCCACCCGCGGCTCCAGTGAACAAGTCTTTCCCAGAGTGTAATGAGTCCAATAATGATGGCAATGTTGAAGACCCGTGAAGAGAAATTCCTTCAGACCCATGAGTCGTGCAGACTCGCCACCGCCTCAAAGGGTGGCAAGCCGCATGTGGTGCCCGTGGTCTACGCCCTCGATGGAGAGGACATCGTCATAGCGGTAGACTATAAGACGAAGAAACTAAAGAGCCTGAGGGAGAACCCGAAGGTAGCCTTGGTTGTGGATGAGTATCGCCCCAACCGAGGACTGATGATCGAAGGAGATTGCGAGATCCCTGAGCGTGGCAAGGAGTACCTGCGCCTGCTGCAGATTCTCTTCGATAGGTTCGTCTCCTACAGGAGGAACCCCTGGGGTGAAGGCGAGTCGCCGATACTGAAGATCAGGCCGACCAAGGTCGTCATGTGGTAGGGAGGCGCCGTCAGGTCAGCGGCACGCTCATGCGCGCTTCGTATATTGACAGTAGTCCGACCGCCGAATATCGGGGGTCGAACGGCTCGAGGACGGATGAACAGGTTTCTGCGAGAAGTTCGATGTAGCGCTTCGAGTCGTACATGGTCTCGTCCCCCATTACGTCGACGGGCGTGGCCCTCTTCGAGTCTCGGCTCCCGCAGTCTGTGATGACGTAACGTATCACTTCACCAGCGTGCAGTTTGACACCCTCGCCGACAAGTCGCTTCACAGCGGCGTGCTGGACTGTCATGCTGGTGTACTCCTCTGGCCCCTTCGAGAGGTTAGTCGTGAAAGCCAGTTCGGATGCGCGAATCTCGTGGCGCTCTAGCGCTTCCGCGTATCTGAGGAAGATCTCGACGCATTCGGGGAACCTAGTCCTTACCCCCTTCACAGAGTCGGCCTTCGCCATGACCCTCAGGATCGCCATCTGGCATTCTGCGAATGTCGGGGGCGTGTCGTGGCGTCGTGCTTCTATCCCCCTGACTTTGAGCTCGCCGTCCTGATAGACACCGAAGTACCTGTTGAGCACAGGTATCTTCGAATCGGCCTTGGAAGGAAGGAAGGCCACCCACTTGTAGACCCCTTCGAAGGACATGGCAAAGTCGGTCTCCGACTCGATTTCGGACTTGAGCTCGAGGTAGCCCTCCCGTCCCGCCCTTTCCTTCTTCACCCAGAGCGAATCCACGATCCCGTGGACCACGTCGAAACCCCTCCTCTCGGCTACCCTCGCTGCATCGAGCAGCACCTTCCTGTCCCAGGCACACACCGCGATGTGGGCGTCGATCCGGCCGAACTTCGCGTTGTTGAAACCCAGATAGCCGAAGGTGGTGACCCCGAGCCACTTCAGGGCGGCCTGACGCGCGTTGTACCTGTCATAGTCGGTCCCCTTCGAGTCCTTCTTCAGTTCCTTGTAGTGGAGCCGCTTCTCTACGATGATCTCTATCGCGCGAGGGACTATGCCTTTCCTCTTTTCGCAGACGTTCCAACCCAGTTCGGGTACCCTGTTCTTCGAATCAGGGCAGCACAGGCATCTCACTGTCTCCGCTGAGATGTTCTTTCTGAACATGATGTTAGGGTAGAGGGCATGAAAGTCGAGCTCGCATACCCCCTCGTGGACGCCCATCTTTGGCTCGAAGATTAGCCCACCCCTGTCGGCCACGAGCAACTCGTTCCTGTCCTTGAAACGCTCGACCAGTGTCGGCTTCCAGGGGACGAGCAGGTCGATTCTGGAGGCGTGGTAGCATTGGAGGCTCGAGAGGGCCTTCCCTATGCTCGCTCTGCTGGATGTCTGAAGGGGCATACGGCACACCCTGCTCAGCTCGAAGAGCCCCTCGAAGCCTGCCTCGGAGTAAGCGAAGGATGTATTGACGTCGATGTGTATCCTGCCGCAGAGCTTCATCGCCGAAGGCTTGTAGTGGATTCTGCCGTAGCTGAAGTAGGAGGTCCCGCCCTTCGCAGGGAGTTTCAGGATGGTCCCGTCCCTGTCGAGCGTCAGCCTGTCGGCGACGTTGTTGGCTTCTGCGCGCCTAATCAGGTAGGGGAAGAGGAAGGAGTCACCGTCGGTAGAGAGGACGAAGTCGGGGTCGGCTTCCCTGACGGTCTTCACCAGCTCGAGCAGCTTGTCAGCTTCGCTCCCACGGTCGATCACGACCTTTCCGGCGTCGCTCTCAAGACTGATTGTCCCGATTCGGTCGGTGAAGAGCGTTATCTTCCCCGCTTTCATGATGTCGACGTCCACTTTCACTTTCCTCAGGTTGGGGGCGGCGTAGTCATACGCCCAGACATTGTCGTGGAGGTCCCATTGCAGCGTGTCCCCGACCTGCATCACTTCGCAGTGTGCGAGCGGGAAGAGGTCGTGCTCGTACAGGTAGCTCTGATTGGGCGGGACGTCGACGTTGTAGAGTCTGTAGGCGCCGAACGGGCCGAGCCGCTCTATCCTTCCGGCCACCTGCTGGATCTTCCTGGCATCCATGACATTAGCTTCTATGACATCGGACCTCTCTGTGTCGATGACCTTCTCGAACTTTCTGGTAGGCTTGGTCCAGATGAATTCGGAACCCATTATTTTCAGCGGATCCTCAAGGTCAGCCACGCTGCTGGTCGCGATGAATATCGACGGGGACCAGTGGTCCACCAGCCTTACGGCCTGGCCATCTTCGCGTTTGAACCAGACGACCATCTCACCGGGGTTCCCCGGATAGAGGTCAAGTATCCAGCCTCGCATCCCTCTCGGCCTTCATCTTCTCCACCTCGCCCGCCAACCATACAATGGCCTTGTGCTGCATCAGTAGGAGGCTCATGAAGAGCGCTTCGCTCGGGAAGGGTGATTCCTCTGCCTGCATTGCCGGGAAGTATTCGTAGCAGAACCTCGACATCTCCTTGAACAGCTCCCGATCTTCGGCCCTCAGGGCACATGCGAAGCGTTCCCAGCTGTCCAGCTCCTTGATGATCTCGGCGTCGGTGAGGGTCATCGGTCATCCTCCTTCCGTTTGATTTCTGAGATTGTCCCCAGCGCACGCGCCAGTATTCTGTAGTGGTGGAAGACCAGGGCCATGGCCACCCCCTCGAACCGGGAGGTCCTGACGGCCGCCGATGAGGCCGACGTGTAGAGCTTGGCGGAGCTGAGCATATCGTCGAAAGCGAACCTGTCACGCTTCGAGAGAGCCCTCCTGAACGCCCTCCACTCTGCTGTCTCCTGAGCCTCAGCCATCCTGAACGATGGAATCGTCCTCCCCATTAGCTGGCCACCATGACCTTGGAAGTTCTCAGGAGCTGGTTCATCATAAAACTGGAGGTTGTCGGAGGCTTGGTCGGATGCTTGACGAGCTCTGCCTCTACCCTGCCTCCGGACGATGATAGGGAGACCGCGGTATCGGCCCATTCCATGATCATGTTATCGTATTTGTTGGGCGAGGCAAGGGTCGCAAGGACGAGTGAATTCTTCTTCACTCGTTTGACTCCGTCCTCGACGGAGCCCAGGAGCCTCCTTGCCTCCCTCTCCTCCAGCTCAGGCTCGTTGAAGGTGCCAAGCAGGTCGGAGACGACGACCAATTTGGCCGCGTAATCCTCTGCGGCCCTGACCAGGTGCTCCGAGATGAGGTCGACGAGTTGGTAAATTGTGAAGACACGACAGGTGGCCACCCTTCTCATCGCGACCGCCGGCTTGAAGTCGTGCTGCTTCGCGAACGAAGAGAAGAGGTATGGGTCTGACTGGTTCCCTCCGTCAATGAAGAGCACGGCTGAATCGAGGCCACCTGCCTCCAGCGGGAGTTGGGCCCTGAATGCCATGAACTCGGCCACTACAGATGCCGCGCCGCCGCTGAGTACGATCAGGTGCTGGGGAGAGCAAGGCCTCAGCAACGAGTCCAAGCGCGAGAAGCCTAGAGAGAAGTGTGGAAACGATGAAGCCGAACGGAATGACGAGGCCCTCCTTTGGACAGCGACGATGTCTGTCAGGTGGATGTCCGACCAATCATCGGACACCGGGGCTAGCCTGCACTCGATGTTGTTCTCGAGCCCGCGCCCGCATCCGATACAACGGCCGCTCAGTGAATCGATGGTTTCGACCGTGGGCCCGAGGTCCCGCCTGACCCGCAGGACACAGTTGCAGTTGGAACAGTAGTAGACGAAGCGTTCCTTGCCGCTTCCCTCTTGTTCGTACAGATAGTGGAGCCTAGCCATTGTGACAGGAGCAGGAAGTTTCTCCAGAATTTAATGCGAGAGGTCGCGTGAGTAAATTCGGGCGCGAGAGAGACGGCTGAAAGTGTTATTCGATCATTCAAGATTATTAACCCAAAGGATTGGCTTGACGAGATAACGCGGGGGTCGCCCAGCCTGGTCAACGGCGCGAGGCTCAGGACCTCGTCCCTCAGGGGTTCGTGGGTTCGAATCCCACCCCCCGCACTCTTACAGCCGTAAGGAATCCCGAGTTGCCGCTAGGTTGAAACCTCGCCACTCGGGGTCTTTCGACGTTCTCAGGTGTTCTTATCGCTGGCATTAAATCGCGGGCTGGCACCGTCACCTACCCGACATGAAGAGCCTGAGAATGGCCGTTCAGACGAAAGCCATGGTATTCATCGCAGTTGTGGTCGTCATAGCCGCAGCGCTGGCTTTAGCCGCTTCATACAACACGCCCCCGTTTCAACGCGCGTCGACCAGCACAATCCAAACGTGTACAGATATCCCCGCCATAAGTTTCTTGTACTGCGGTAGTCCCCTGAGAATAACAGCATATGGAGAACTAGGTGCTTCACCCTTTGGGAATTGGACGTACAAAGGAAGTTGGAACTTCACCGTGTCCATCAACACGAATTCGGTAGCTCGCGGTGAACCCATCCTCCTCATGGCGAGCCTTACAAACATCGGGCCGAACCAGACAATCAAGGAATTCGTAAAACCATACATCAATCCGGCAGTTCACGATGCGAACGGGACTGAAGTCTGGGCGTGGAACCCGCCGCAGTCAACTTGGCCCAATGTGGCAATTGCAAGTGGAGAGACCATCATGCAGGACGTAAGCATCCCTACTTCCCAACTCCGCGCCGGGGACCTTTGTTCCATCATGGTGACACCATTGCCCATTCAATTTCCATCTCCAAACAACATGACGTTCACTTTCCAATTCTCCGTGCATTAGACGAATCACTGTTTAGACCTAGGCAACTTCCGCCCAGCATGCTGGGTTGAAGTCCCACCCCCCGCACCTCTCATCGCGTTCAAGGGTCTCTCCAAGACTAGTCAGAATGTGCTGTCTTCTTTGTAATAGATTGTGCTGCAGCTCCGCCTGGCACCAAATCTGATGCGTATTGCGGCACACACTTCTGATGCCCTCTCCTGGTCACGGCAACCCCCTCGGAAACCGAAACCTGTTTCTGGGCAACGGGAGGACCGTTTGGTGTGAGCGAGATTGGATAGCGCCGTAGAGACTTTTGGCCTGACCAAGTCCTATGGTGCGGTGAAGGCGCTCGACAGCCTAAGCGTCAAAGTGAGAAAGGGCGAAATCCTCGTCCTCCTCGGCCCCAACGGCTCAGGTAAGTCCACCCTCCTGCTCCTACTTTCGACGGTACTGAAGCCCACCGCCGGGACGGCGACTGTGATGGGATACGACATAGTCAAGCAGCCCCTGAAGGTCAGAGAGACCATAGGCATCTCGTTTCAGGAGGCCCGAGGGTTCTGGAGGCATAAGCCTTACCACATCCTGGCGTTCCACGCGGCGATCTACGGTCTTCGTGGGAAAGAGAGGTCCGAGGTGGTCGACCAGACTCTCATAGACTTCGACCTCTGGCCTTCGAGGAATAAGAGATTCATGGAGCTCTCAGGAGGGCAGGCGAAGAGGCTAGAAGTCGCGAAACTGTTCGTACACCGCCCGGAGGTGGCCCTCTTCGACGAGCCGACCGCCATGGTCGACTTGGACGGGAAGAGGATGATCTGGGACCGGATAAGGGGTCTTCGCGAGCAGGGATCGACGGTGGTGGTCGCCACGAACGAAGTGAGGGAAGCGGAGTATCTGGCTGACAGGATCAGCATAATGAAGGGAGGGAAGGATGTCGTCACCGAAGACCTCAGGACGCTCAAGGACAGCATTACCGGTGGAGACGTGGTAGA
Organism: Nitrososphaerales archaeon; assembly: GCA_050011715.1. GTDB lineage: Archaea > Thermoproteota > Nitrososphaeria > Nitrososphaerales > Gagatemarchaeaceae > UBA183. The sequence goes on from JBEKIO010000005.1 coordinate 41,666, forward strand.
AGTCCGCATGTCTCCCGCCATCACCAGTGGAGCGCTGAAGGTCATCTCGGAGGTCCCTGGCACAGTCAGGGTTACACAGGTCACCGAAGACACCCTCAACGCCTTCGTCAATAGGTCGGAAGACTGGCTGCCGCAGATGATGACATCTGTACAGTCGCTCGACGTCAGAATCACATCCATCAGGGTCTCGGAGCCTTCACTCGACGACGTCTTCCTCCACTATACGGGCAAAGAGGTCGCGAGTGCCCATGCGTGAGCTCCTCGTCCTCTTAGGCTACGAGCTCAAAGAGACCTTCGATTCCATCCCTTGGACGGTCTACTTCTGGTTCTTCTTCGGGTTCCAGTACTTCGTCTACGGCCAGCTGGTGTCTAGGCTTGTCGGGAGCAATCTGCCCAACTACTACGTTTACTACGGCACGGGCCTCCTGATCATAATGACATTCAATGTGGCGTCGTGGTCAGGAAGACGGTTCGTCGAGGGTGCCCATGAAGGAAGGCTGAGGTACATCCTGTCCCTTCCGATTAGGCGTGGGGAGCTCTTCTTGGAGCAATTGATGCTGGGCTTCATAGCCAACATTGTCAGAATCGGCCCCCCACTCGTCCTCGTTCTCTGGCTCAATGGGATGCCCCCAATCGTGCTGTTAACGTCCCTGGTTGTGCTGCTGTCCATAAGCGTGGGCGTGATGGGGATAATGATCTCGCTTTCGTTCGTAGCGTTCAAGTCGTTTGACATCTACAGTGCGATAGTAGCCAGCACGAGCGCCATCCTGCTCAGGTTCAGCACGATTCTATACCCGCTCTCTTTCATGCCCAACGCCTACGCGTCGGTCGCCAGGTTCAACCCGCTCACCTACGGGGCAGATTTGCTGAGAAATGTAATGAACGTCGACGTCAGCCAGCTGCTCAACCCGGGATCTTCTGCATTCATCGTTGCCGCCGTTGGGGTTTCGATGCTTACCCTCGGCATGGCCATTGTGCCCCGAACGCTAGAAGGAGTGAAATCATCATGAGCCAACTGAACAGGATGCTTCAGATAACCCGTGTCGACTTGTCTTACTTCTTCAGAACGAAGTGGTTGGTCGGGACGTTGCTCGGCCTGAACATAACGGATATGCTCGTCGTCGGCATAGTCTACAAGGGGATGATGCCCCCAGCCATTGAGGGTCTTCTCAACTACTTCCAGTTCTACGCTCCAGGCGTGATTATCACTGGGCTCTTCTTCGCATCGTTTGACGTCGGGAGGCGAGTCCACCTCGGTCTTACGGAGGGGGTCTCGCAATACTACCTCACACTCCCGGTCAGCCTGGATGAGGTGGCCTGGGCGCACCTCCTATCTGCGGGCCTCGGGGGCACCATCTACGCGGGACTGCTTACGATGATGGCCGCGGTTCTCGTCCCGCAGCTGGCCTCACTGTCGACATTGGTCCTGATTCCGTTCTTGTTCATTCTTTCGATGGGCCTCTCCGGAATCGCTGCGGTCCTGAACCTTTTCTCGAGGACGGGAGACAGATACTTCGTTTTCGCTGACGGGATCCAGACGTTGATGGTCAGTATGAGCACGGTAGCATACCCTATCTCCGTAATTGGTTCTTACTTTCCATCCCCCCTAGTGAGCATGATCCAGTTGAATCCGCTAAGTCAGGGGGCCGAAGCTTTGAGGGCGGTCATCAATGGGGCCCCTTCAAGCCCGGTGTTCAACCTTCCCTTGCTAGTGCTGACTTCTCTCGTGTTGCTTGTTGCGGGAGTGGTCTCTTACCGACACGTCTTCACGAAGCTGAGGGAGGTCGGCAAAATCTAGGTCTAGTTGGTCTTCAGGTCAACTCTTCGCGCCAGGCGCCGCAGTGTGCGCTGCAGGGGAAGCTTGGGCAGGGGGTTTCTGTTGGACCGGTTGGCCCGTAATCATCCCAAATGCGTTCCTTCCCAGCTCGGTGAGCTGATACCGTGCAGGGCTCCCGAAGAAGTCCACCTTGTACTCGATAAAACCGAGTGACGTCAGCTGCCTCACAGTCCAGAGGGTCATCCAGTTCGAATTGTCGGCGATCGCATCGTCGAGCTCTGAGTTGCTGAGTCCTTCCTTGCTACTCACGAGAGAGGTCATCGCCTGGAGAAGGTGGGGTGAAGCAGCAACCTTCCTGAGGACCTCCTGCTGAGCCTTAACGTCGGAGGGCCAGACCCAGAGACCTGCGTTCAACAATCCCGTCAAACTCTCCTTGGTTGATAAAGGCTCTGAGGCCGAACCCGTTGCAGCCCTTTACGAACTTGTCAACTGTTTTTCGTCAGGTATGACAAGTAAGTGGCAGTCCCTCGTAACTTCGGCAACCAATGGAAGTTGTAACAGAATACGCCGACCAAAGAACAGAGCTCGAGGAGAAGATCAGGTCGCTCGAAGCCGAGAAGGCTTCGCTCCTTGCCGGCATAGCCTCATCGAAGGAGAAGATCGCCACTTATGAGCTGGAGAAGTCCGCCGCACAGCTGGAAAGCGAAGTGGAGGCACTCCGGACAGAGAAAGCTGTGCTTGACGAGAAGGCTGCGGCCTACGAAGCCGAAGCGGGATATGACCTTCCGCCCAGCACTGCCGGAGTCTAGACCTACCGAAGCTTAGAGGCCTTCTGCTCGAGTTCGCCTTTTTCTTTTCTCAGGTAGCCGACGAAACTCTCCAGTTCAGCCAGCTTTGCCTGTAGGCGTTTTACTTCGTTCTCTTTGGCCGTCCGTTCCATCGCACTTTCAAGCTCCTTCTGCTGTTCTACCATCCCCTTGACCTTCGTGTTGAGACCGTCGTTGTCCTTCTTCACCACGTTCAGCTCATCCTGAATTGACTTCAGTTGCTCCTCCGCCACGATCAGGTATCTCTGCCTGCTAATCACAGTGGGGAACTTTGTGTCGCATTTTGAACACGTGTACATACCGACCCTTCTCTCGGTCATCCCCCGCTCGCCCTTCGAGGGCTCGACGATGACTGAGAAAGTCCTGGTCGGCAGAGGTTCTCTGTTCCCACACTTCGGGCAGTTTGGCAAACGCCTCCGTGGGGTGTTTGAACGTGTTAAAGGTTTACTGCTCGCGGATCGATTCGAGCTCAGAAACGGCGGACCAGAGCGTGACCCTGGCGAAGGAGGGCATGTTGGGGTCCTGAGCGACATCGTCGAGGAGGCTGATTGCGTTGGCCGCCCTTACAGCCATGCTCTGCTTTTGGTCTTGGAGCATTAGAACCGAATCCTTGACGATCTTTCTTATGTTGCGTGGCGTTATGTTCGAGTCAGCAATCTGGTTCAGGCTCACCGTGGCCTTTGCGAGCTTTGCGTTGTTCTCCTCCTGCTTCTTCAATTTTGCACTCATCTGAAGGAACCCTACTTGTGAAAGCAATCCATCATTTGGTGGGAATAAGTGCTTTTCGTCGCATCGGCTGGACCCGACTTCATTGTTGGGGCCCGATAATTAGGCTAGAGAGTTTCATTCAGTCTGATCTACGACTGCGCAAGGTGTTATGGGGCAGTCAGAGCGCCGTCTTTTATAGAACCGGACCCTCAGTCGTAGCAGTGAGTGGGGCCAGCAAAGACAAGATGAAGCTCGCGGTCGAGTTGGTGAGAAAGGGTGCGACGATGCTCGGAGAGCCCTGCACCAAGTGCGGCGGAATCAAGGTCAGCTACCACGGCAAGGTCCATTGCACCGGCCATGAAGACCTCTCATCAGTGGTCGCCGCCGAGACGGTGTCGATGGATGTGGTTCTCGCCGGGATGGGGGAGGTCCTCCTTTCGAAGCTGAATGAAACCACCTCCTCGCTGGATCAAGAGAAGGATAGCGCTAGGCAGGAGCAGTTGGTGTCTCTGATGGCAAAGTACTACGATCTGCTCGAGAAACTCTCTCAGAGACAGCAGAGGCCTTAAATCAGAACTCGCCCTTTTTCGTGGTCTTGGCGCCGCGAATGGGACAGAAAGTACCGGAGTTCGACCTCCCAGACACCGATAAGAGAATCCGCTCTCTCAGTGAGTTCACTAAGCAAGGGACGACTATGCTAGTGTTCTTCCCGTTCGCCTTTTCAGGCACCTGTGACAGAGAGATGTGCACATTCAGGGATGACTTCGGGATGCTGCAGGCTTTAGGAGCCCAGCTCGTAGGTATCAGCGTCGATAGCAGTTACACCCTCAATGCTTTCGCACAGACCTACAACCTGCAATTCCCGCTCCTGAGTGATTTCAACAAGAGGGTCACAAAACTCTACGGAGTACTCCAAGACCCCTGGGTCGGCCTCGGCTTCAAGGGAGTTGCCAAGAGGTCGGTCTTCTTGATCGACAGACGGAGCGTCCTTCGGTACAGGTGGGTCACCGACGTGCCCTCCGATGAGCCTCCCTACCAAGAGGTCATCAGAGCAGTCCAGAGGTTAGTCTCCTAGCCCGATTTTTGTGCGAGCAATAACATCGTCCATTAGGAATTGACCCAAGAGACGGCCGTGAAGCCAATCGTGAGCTCATACTCTCCCAGACAAGCTTTCTTCAGAATGAGACGCCGGGGGTAGGATTCGAACCCACGAGACCCGAAGGTCACGGGCTGACTGGTCATTTGATCTCGAGTTGCGGACCCGATTCGTTGCCTCACGAGTTGCCCGCGCATTAACCACTCTGCCACCCCGGCCGAACTGATGCCTGACCGAGCCTCTATAATTTCTTTGAGGGTGCTGGTCTCGTGCAGGGCGCCACAACCTCTCGACTGGGTGGTCATGCGATGTAGTCCACAAACTCAGGGCTTTTCGAGTATTCCTTCAAAGAACCGCCTCGTCGTGCCCAAGTTTAAATCGAATCTGCACGCGGGTTCGAATGCATGATGAATGTTACTCTTGTCTGGTCCAGCCCGAAGCCTGAAAGGACCATCGCAGTGGCGATGAGAAGGTGCTACAGCACTAAGGCAATTGAGGATATCGAGACCGAATTGGAGCAGAAGGGTGCTGAGTACTGGAAGTTCCTCTTGACCAAGTGCCTGCAGGACAAGTCACTCGATGTTCTTGAGCACTTCACGATGTCGCTTCTAATTGAGGGTGCAGGTGAAGTCGAAGTAAGTGGACTCATTCGCAGGTTTCCATACATACACTCGACCCGTCTGAATGAAACCGATTGGCTCTTCTCGATGAACGCCAGGACGCTCGTCGAGCTCTGGAGGGACCGCGAAGGGAAGCCGTTCGCCGATTCCATCGTGGCTGAACTCGACAAGAAGCAGGTGAGTCCGCTCTTCAACGGACTAGTCTTTGGTGATAGAATTCATGCGCATTAAGCTACTTTACAACACGGATTTAGGAACCCTGAAGAAAGTTTTAGCCGAGAAGGGTGTGCCCTTCGAGCCCGAGGCGCTGCTGGACCACGTTGTATACATGTTCGAAATCGAGGATTGCAGCAGGGTCACGACCCATCAGCTTGTTCGCCACCGGGTTGCATCGTACGACCAGGAGTCGCAGAGGTTCTCCGCAGCCACGAAAGAAGGGGCCGTGACACCCCCGAGCATTCAAGCCAATGAGGCAGCCAACAAGGCTTACGATGAGGCCCTCAAGACAGTCTACTCTGCCTATGAGAGGATGGTCACGGCCGGGGTGCCTAAGGAGGACGCCAGGTACATACTGCCGACCGCCACCAAGACGAAGCTTGTCATGACGATCAACGCTAGGAGCCTGATGCACATAATCTGGCAGCGTACGGCCCTGCAGGCGCAGTGGGAAATCAGGGAACTCGTGACTTCCCTGTACGACCTTGCCCGTGAAGCGACGCCTGAGCTCTGGACCAAAATCATAGAGAGGTAGCATTTGGTCAAGGCCTTCGGGACGGCTGGGGTCAGGGGAGTCTTCAACAGAACGCAGACGCCCGAGCAAATCTACAAGCTCGCCGCGACCGTCGCGTTCACTTCAGGGAGGGGAAGGTATGGGGTCGGCTGGGACGGTCGCAAGACTTCCGCCCTCCTTGCGAAAACAGTGATCTCGGCTGTCAACGCGGTCGGTAGCGAAGTTTACGCTTTTGGGGTCGTCCCCTCTCCCGTAGTGGCTTTCGGGACCAGGGCCCGCGCATGTAGAGCAGGCTTCTCTGTGACCGCTTCTCATAACCCCTCCGAGTTCTCCGGTGTCAAAATCTTCAACACAAAAGGGATGGAGCTCCCTTCGTCTGACGAGGAGAAGGTCGAGAGGGCGTTGGCCGTGGACGTCATGAAGCCTTCCGGTGTGTTCGGCCAGCTCGTCTCGGATGAGGAGGCGGTGAATGAGTATGTACAGGCGCTCGTCTCGTGCTATGAGAAGGCCCGCCAGCCCCTCCGGATAGCGGTCGACTGCGCCAGTGGATCAGGGGGGACTGTGACTCCGCAGGTGCTGAAGCTCCTGGGTCATCATGTGGTCTCCATCAACGCCCAAGTCTCTTGGAGATTCCCTGCAAGGCCCCCCGAGCCCACCGCCTCCAACCTTGTCGATCTCTCGAAGATGGTCCCTGCGTTGGGGGTCGACCTAGCCTTCGCGCATGACGGGGACGCGGACAGGCTGGTGATGCTTGACGCTCTTGGGAGGGTGGTACCCGATTCGATCCTTACAATCCTGGCGCTCAGAGGAGTAAACGCCTCCGGCGGGGTCGTCGTAATCTCCGAGAACACGTCCACGGCCGTAGCCGAGGAGGCCGAGAGGCTAGGCTTCCGGGTTACTAGAAGTAGGGTCGGGAAGACATTCGCCTTGCTAGAAGCCGAGGGAGGAGTCTTCGCAGCCGAGCCGAGTAAGGTCGTCGACCCTCGTTGGGGCCTCTGGGAGGATGGGATTAACACCGCCGCGATGATCTTGAGTCTTGTTTCAAGTGATAGGGGGGTAGTGGGCCGGGTGATGGAAGAGGTCCAGTGGAGATACAAACAGGTCAACTTCGATATTGCCATTAAGATGAGAGTTTTGATGGAGAAGGCGAGTGAGGCCTTCAGGAAGTTCAAGATCCAAGAAGAGCGAACGCTTGACGGCTTGAAGCTGGTCTTCAACGATGGTTCTTGGGTGATGTTCAGATTGTCGGGGACCGAGCCTAAGACAAGACTCTACTGTGAGTCGAAGAATCTGCAGCTACTCGATGTCCTGGTCCAGCTGGGGACCCAGTGCATCGAATCTTCTAAATAGCTTGATGGGTTCGAGCGACCTATGTCTGAATCGAAGGCCATAGCGAGGGTCCTGGCGTCAGGCTACTTTCTGGATGCGAAGGCCTTCGAGATGATCAACCAGATTCCGGCCGAGGTCGACCTGGAGGGGCTCGTCGATAAGCTACTAGAGCAAAAGGCGGGAGCGGTGGGAGAGGCGAAGGTAATCACCGAATCAGATGTGGTCAGGTTGATGCCTGAAATGACCCGCCAAGATGGTGAGGAACCAGGGGTTCTCTCCGGCGAGTCGGCGGAGCTCGAAGTCGTATCCGACCCGACGATGGCTATCGCACCCGCGGAAGCCTCTGATGGTTTCAACAAGCTTTTCCGCGACAGGTACCAGCGACTTCATTCGATTCTGCGGAGCCGTCTCGACATGAAGGGTATGGTCATGGTTTCTGCCACGAAAGAGTTACCCCCTAATCGGAAGGTCAAGGTCGCCGGTCTTGTCTCTGACCGATCAAACAGAAAGGGGAACGTCGAATTGAAGCTGGACGACCCGACCGGCACGATGCGGGTAGTCTGCCAAGACCAGTTCGTCGAAAAGGCGGCGCTTGAAGCGCCCTTTGATAGTATGATTGTTGTGGAAGTCTCGCGTGGAAGGACCGGCCAGCTGTACGCGAATTCCGTTCTGCTACCTGATGTCCCGGGGCGGAGACTGGCGTCCTCCTCCCACAGGGTCTACGCCCTCCTCCTCTCTGACTTGCACATTGGAAGTAGGATGTTCCTCGCCGATGACTTTAGGCGTTTCCTGCAGTGGATCAACGGCGGACTGGGCGACAAGGACGTTGTGAACCGCATTAGGTATCTGGTCGTCGCTGGGGACCTCGTCGACGGAGTCGGCGTCTATCCGGGTCAAGAGTTCCAGCTCACTGAGAAGGACCCAAAGAGACAATATGAAATGGCCGCAGAACTCCTCAGACAAGTGCCGGGCCACATCCAGATCGTCATCTCTCCGGGGAACCATGACGCCGTCAGACAGGCGCTACCGCAACCGGCCGTTCCCGTTGACCTTGCTGAATCACTTTACGGGATGGAGAACGTTAGGTGGGTGGGCGACCCTGCATGCATCAAACTGCACGGTGTGGCATTCTTGGTCTACCACGGAAAGAGTCTTGACGATGTCATAGCCACGACGCCCGATCTGACCTACGACAATCCGACCAAAGCGATGAAGCTCCTTCTCCGGTCGAGGCACCTTTCGCCCACCTATGGCAAGCGGACCGCCTTATCTCCAGAGCTACGGGACTTCATGGTAATCGATCAAGTCCCTGACGTGCTCCATTCAGGGCATGTTCATACCTTCGGGGAACTCAATTACAGGGGGACGCTGCTCATCAACTCCGGGACGTGGCAGGGGCAGACAGACTTCCAGTTGAATATGGGGCTCGAGCCGACCCCGAGCATCATACCGGTCATTGACCTCTCTACCATGAAAGTTCTGAGGCGCAACTTCAGTGCAGCGGGTTATCAGCCCTATGCGAAGGCCTCAGAACCCGAGGGGTTTGCTTCCTAGGCAGTCTTGCCGAAAGTAGTATCCTCGGAGAGAGTCTTTTCGAGCGTTTCGTTCGCGATTAGGAGTTGTATTCGTTTGGTTCTCCCACGCCTTCCCTTGCTGACGACTGATGCCTCAATCAGACCCATCAGGTCGAGCTCTGCGAGTATCCCGCTGACGCGCCTCTGTGTCAGCGCCTCAAGGCCTGCCTTCTTACAGAGGTTGTTGTAGGCCAGGTAGAGCTCGCCGGTGTTGGTCCCGCCCGGGAACCTCGAAACTGCGAGTAGGATTGCCTTGTTCTGCACCGGAAGCGAACGTATTGCTTCTTCGACCCTATCGTGTTCCATCTTGTCCGACGCCCTGCGGATGCACAGGTCGTCGATTTCCTTAAGTCCCTCGCGTTCGGCGACCTCACCGGCTATTCTCAGCAAATCAATTGCGCGTCTTGCGTCACCGTGTTCCGATCCAGCCATCGCTGCGCAGAGGTTGATTGCTGCGGGTGATGCTGCCGCTGGTCTAAACGCCATCTTCGCCCTTTCCGTCAAGATTTCTCGCAGTTCCTCGACCGTGTAAGGTGGAAAGACCAACTCTTCCTCACTGAGACTGCTGAGAACCCTAGGGTCGAGGCCCTCCTTGAAATTCAAGTCATTGGATATCCCGACGAGGGACAAGAATCCCGGTGAAAGTCTTTCACCTGATCGCGTGAACTCATAGAGGATGCTGTCGCCGAAGGTTTTTACCAAGTAGTCAATTTCGTCGAGGACTAGGATGATCTGCTTTTTTCCGGACTTCACCCTCTCGAATATTCTATCGACGACTTCACCGATGGATAACCCTGTGAATGGGATCTGCTTGTCCACGGGCAAGTCGATGAACTTCGCGAACTCTGCCAAGGTCCGGTATTCGGTGTTCGAGAGTCGTGTGTTGACATACGCTACCGTTAGGTTTGGGCTGGCCGCTTCCGCCCTTAGCCTTCCTAGGACGTAACGCGCGACTGCCGTCTTTCCTGTGCCCGTTTTCCCATAGAGGAGCAGATTTGATGGTTTGGAACCGTGGAGAACTGGAGCGAGGACCTCGGCGATAGTCTTGGTCTGACCGTCTCTGAACGGTAGGCTTTCTGGAACATATTCTGGGCTTAGCGCATTGCGATCTATGAATAGGACTTTCCCTTCTCTCGCTCTGCGAAAGATTTCATCAATGGCTCCTGGCAATTGTTATCAGTGGAAACACTGGTTAGATAAGCCCTCCGCCCCAGCCCTTCGACTGTTTCCGATGAATGGGTCCGTTCATTGGTTGCGTCTTTACGTTAGTATAACGGCCCGTTCTTGTTATGCAATCTTATCGGGATACGTCTTAAGGTCAACTACAGAAGACATTGGCTTGATGTTTGGTGATTACGAAAGCAGATTCTAGAGGAGAAGAACTACAGTGGAAGCATAGGGGCCGGGGGCTCGAAGTGAAGTTCAGTGAACAACGACATCATTCCGACAGAATTAACACCCCAATGTTTCCACTCCAACTCACACAACCTCTACCGGCTGAAAGGGCCGAACTCCAACCCCTTTGTTTCCAATGGAACCATTAACCACTCCTTCCATTCTTCAGGGAAGTGAACTTCTGTGAAAATACTTGGAGCTCTCAAAGTGGGGTCAAGGAAACTTAGGTCCCAGTTCACAAGTTCACACTACTTGGTGATTTAACGCGGCCAGAATCAAGCAAGCAGGTAACTTGCGCAAACGGATTAAAATTGAGGTTGAGGACGAGGAAGGAACCAAATACACACTAGCGCTTGAAGGCAAAATTTCCCGAGACAAACTCATGAAGGCGGTCGACATGCTGGAAATTATGGACGTACCAATAGATCATTTCTGCAAAACTCCAGACCAAGGAACTTTCTTCGGGAAAGTGATGACACTACTTGAAACCGAATTCGCGGCCGGAGACTTCTCGTCATCGGACGTGGCACGTGGGTTCGAAGAGAAATACAACCAGCCAGTCAAACTCAGCACGATTTCCACGTACTTGGCAAGGCTCGCCGATAGACAGTATATCAAGAGGGAAAAATTCGGAAATTCATGGGTATACAGGCGAGTCTATCTGAGGACCAGTCAACTGGCAGAAAGGTAGCGACGGCCAGTCTCCGTAAGCTGATATACAAACGGCTTCTTTGAAGTATCTCGAGTAACAAGCCCCGAGTCGAACAGGGTCTTCATCAGACGCGCGGCATGTTCCCTGGTTCTGCCGATGAGTTCTTTGATTTCGACAGAACTCCTAGGCTGGACACTAAGGAGTTTAATCACAGACAATTCCGTCTCATCCAATGTGGCCCGTAATTCCGGTTGACGGGCTGTGACACGCATATCCATCACGGAAACTGGCTTCTCAAGTGAGACTGACGCAAACGCTGATTGCGGGGCGCGAGTCATGGGCTTCTCAGATACACGTGACTGGATCACTTCGAATCTACCCATCATGTCCAAGATACGCTCGTCTTGCTTCTTCAAACGCTGCTCGAGTGCTTCCCACAAATCCCTGCCGAGATCAGTGGAAGCACTGACTTCCTGCGAAATCTGCTTGTACCTGAGAAGCAATCCAAAGGAAAGGGCTACAAAGAACGCAGACGAAGCAAGCGCAGCGAGCGTCACGAGGTCATCCAAGGTGCGTACATCACAAGGTCACGCAGAGCTATGTGATAAACATCACTCCTACATCACAATCTCATGGAGCAGAGTCTGCAGAAGCGTAGCAAACCGTTGTCTATCCTCTTCAGCGACCTCAGTACTTCCTTTGCTAACCAGTTCCAGCAATCTCCCAACGTCTTCTACCTTGACTATACCAATTGCAATAGCAATAAGAATGGTCACAATCGATTCTCTGACTTGGTTTCTCCCCTGTTGAACGGTCCGGTAGTAGGACCCAATAGTAACTGGCTTCTCAGACCTCAACGCGGCAGCTTCTCTGTAACGGATTTCGCCTGTTACAACTCTGACATAACTTGTGAGAGATTCAAATTGCTTCTCAGTTAAGTTTGACTGCTCCATCAACACACTTGGCAGGATCATCTACTTCTCTTTTAATATCAAAATGTATTAAGCCTTCCTACCATCGTTACATGAGACTTTCATGTCGCCGAAGCAATAGCCACTATTATTTCGTAATCAAACAGGGAAAACCAATAATTGTATAAATGTACGCCTTCACCCAAGGCCGCTATCTTATCTACTTCTGGAACCAAGCAGGCGGGTGAGGATACTTGGGTAGGAGACGTAAGAAGACTCTTCGAATCACTAGGCGAACCCTGCCGAAGGTCTTCGCATGTCCACGGTGTGGGATGATCACAATTAGGATAACATCACATGAAGACGAAACATCACAGGATACGGTGTTCCTCGTCGCTTGTGGCAACCTAGCCTGTGGGGTCAGGCGAGAACTCAGGTATCCGACCAAGAGGGCCGAGATCGACGTGTACAACACGTTCGTGGACGACTTTGCGCGTGTAGGGGCTTGAGTTGAGTGGTCCCGGCACTGTTGAAAAGTACCTACTACATAGAACGAAACGAGCACCAATCTGCGCAGCTTTGATAGACCCGGAGGACTTCAGTCCAAAGCAAGCCGCAGAGACGGCAGAGAAAGCAATCAAAGCAGGAGTTGGTGCCATTTTGGTCGGGGGATCAACTCTTTCCGATCAGGGTAGACTTGACGATGTAGTACAAGCCATCAAAAGAATCACCAAAGACATCACAACATCACCACGCGCATCACAGCCTACTCCGGTTGTTCTTTTCCCTGGGAACATCACAGGCGTCTCTCGTTTTGCCGACGCGATTCTCTTTAGCAGTCTCCTAAATTCAACCAATTCATACTTTATCGTCGGAGCACAAGCACTCGGCGCCATGGGGGTCTATAATGCTGGGATTGAAAGCATCCCAATGGGATACTTGGTCATCGGCGATAAGAGCGCAGCCAGCTTCATCGGACAGGTCAACAACCTACCACCTTCAAAGCCGAACCTTGCTCTTATCTACGCCCTTGCAGCGAAGTATTTGGGAATGAGGACGCTCTACCTCGAGGCCGGCAGTGGGGCGAGCGAACCCATCCCACCAGAGACCATCCGATTGATCAGGAAGTTCTACGATGGCATCCTGATCATAGGAGGAGGTATCACATCAAGCGAGGCCGCTGATCGGGCGGCAAAGGCAGGCGCGAACATCATCGTAGTAGGGAACCTACTTCAGACTCCAGGGTACGAGAAGATATTACGACAGATCGCAACGGCAATCAAGCATAAGGACTCGACGCACCGAGCACAGACTCCTCTCGGTCAATCCACAAACGCATAGGCCTGAAGAACCCGTGATCTAACGAAGATAGTCCTTAAGACCCACTCGCGCACCAAAAACTCGAATGTCCTTCTCCGCCGAGGCCGCATGGAATCGGGTTCGCAAACTCGCACCATTCCCCGCAAGGCTCGACACCTATTACAAGGACATACTCAGACAATACCAAGCGGCCCACTTAACCGCATCCAAGGCCAAATCCATGGGGTTCGACCCAGTCGACACGGTGGAGAACAAGACGGTCTTCGACCTTGCCGATAGGGTCAACCAGATGCTTCGCCTAGACCAATTCGAGGGGCTCGTCGACCGCCTCAGAGAGCTCCTTCATTCCACCTCAAAGGAGCGAGCATCCCTGACCATCTCCCAGGAGATAGCCCTCGGCAAATTCGGTGCTCTCGACAAACATGAGGCGCTGAATTACGGAGTTCGTGCAGGCCTCGCGGTGATGACCGATGGCGTTACTGTCGCCCCGCTCGAGGGAATCTCCAGTGTTACGATAAAACAAAACGACGACAACAGCGATTACGTTTCTGTCTCATACGCGGGCCCTATGCGGTCGGCTGGGGGCACCGAGGCGGCCTTCTCCCTTGTCATCGCAGATGCCACCGGAAAGAAGCTAGGGCTGTCAAACTACAGGGCTATGAAGGACGAGGTCGACAGGTTCACGGAAGAGCTGAGAATCTACGAAAGGGACGTCGGCAACTTTCAATACAAGGTGACGGACGACGACATCAGGTACGCCATATCCAACCTTCCTGTTGAGATAGACGGCATAGAGACCGACCCCATAGAGGTCGTCGTCCACAGGAACCTGAAACGAGTCGCCACAGACAGGCTGAGGGGAGGGGCGCTCAGGGTCCTCAACGATGGCGTAATTGGACGCGCTCACAAACTCGCGAAGAAGTTGGCGTCGCTCAACGTCTCGGGCTGGGAATGGCTCGCCGAGGTCAAAGGGGGCACTCAGCAGACCACCAACGAGACGGAACAGGGCGGGACACACTTCGAGGAGGTCATCTCCGGGCGGGCAGTTCTTTCAAAACCGAGGAGCAGAGGTGGTTTCAGGCTCAGGTATGGTAGGTCGATGAACACCGGTCTTTCAACATTGGCCATTCATCCAGCTGTGGCGACCCTCCTCGACTATCCAGTCGTACCTGGGACTCAAGTCAAGGTCGACATGCCGGGCAAAGCCGCTACCATCGCCTTCGTCGACTCGATAGAGGGACCAACGGTCCTCCTCAAGGACGGCAGTGTCAGGCGCATCTGGTCCATTGTGGACGCCGAGCGGGAAAAGGAGAACTTGGAGAAGATAATAGATCTCGGAGACATTCTCATCAGCTACGGGGACTTCCTAGAGAACAACAAGAACCTCCCGCCATCACCCTATGTCTCTGAGTGGTGGGTCCAAGACCTGCGGCAGGCCATGGCAACGGTCCCCGAGGCCTTTGAGAGGATGACTGCACAAGGCGTCTCAAGCGGAAGGATGTCTGAGCTGAGCCTCGGTGAACCCGACTTAGTTCCCTCACCAGCCGAAGCCGTTGCCATCTCTCGTCTTCTAGGAATCCCTCTCCATCCCGTCTACACTCCGCGGTTCGACCGGGTCAACGCTTCAGACCTAGCTGATCTTCGCTCCAGTAGCCGAATCGAGGGGTGTGATGTGGTAGTTGATATCACATCGAATCACAGGGAGTGGGTCCTCCGGAAGTGCTTGGTGGAGCACAGACTCGAGGGCAATTCGGCTATCATATCAGGCGACGCCGCCATGATTATGACCACCCTCTTGAGACTCGAAGACAAATCAGAAATCTCCACTCCTTCCGACCCCGTCGAGTTCGTCAAAACTCTCTCAGGACTGATTCTCGGCAGGCAAACGACGACGACCGTAGGTGTCAGGGTCGGGAGGCCGGAAAAGGCAATGATCAGGAAGCTGAAACCCCCTGTCCACACCCTTTTCCCCGTGGGCTTTGCCGGCGGCACGCGCAGGGATGTCATAATGGCTTCGAAGCATGGACCCGTGAGGATAGAGGTTGTGAACAGATACTGTCCCGAATGCGACCAGAGACGCCTCTCCTCAAGATGTGAGGTCTGCGGCTCGGGGACAGCGCCCTTCAAGGCCTGCCCGCGTTGCCACTCGACAACTTCCAGCGATGTCTGCCCCAACTGCAGGACGAAAACCCTTCCCTACTCGAATCTCGACTATGACCTTCGTGCCAAGCTCGACGCCACCAAGACGAAAATCTCATTCGACCCTTCAAAGCCAGTGAAAGGAGTACGGGGTCTCATGAGTGTCTCGAAGACACCAGAGCCTCTGGAGAAGGGCATCATCAGGAGCAGACACCAGGTCTTCGTCTACAAGGATGGGACCCTGAGAATCGACGTGACCAATGCCCCGCTAACTCACTTCAGGCCCCGCGACATTAAGGCCGACCCGGAGGCTCTGGCGAGGCTGGGATATGAGTGCGATTGCGAGGGTAAGCCCCTTGAAAGAGACGACCAACTCCTCGAACTGAAGCCACAGGACATTATTGTCCCAATAGACATAGCAGGCGATCTAGTCAGGATGGCTCAATTCGTCGATGACGAAGTGCAGGGCCTGTACGGCCTGCCGCCGTACTACAACGTCCAAAGGCCGGCCGACCTAATGGGGAAGATTGCCATAGGCTTGGCCCCCCATACCTCTGTCGGCGTGGCAGGCAGAATCATCGGGTTCTCATCAACTCAGGTCTGCTTCGCGAACCCATACTGGCACGCGGCCAAGAGGCGAGACTGCGACGGTGACGGCGACTCACTCCTACTACTGCTGGACGCCCTCCTCAACTTCTCACTCGAGTACATCCCGCACCAGATAGGCGGTCTGATGGACACACCCCTTCTAATCCAGCCCATCCTCCTACCATCAGAGGTCGACGAACAGGCCCACAACTTCGACATCGCCGGCTTCTATCCCCGAGAGTTCTACGAGAAGACCCGGGAATCACCATCGGCCGCGTCGGTCCAGGGCCTTATCGAGCGCATCGGCTCGAGGCTGGAGAGCGAGACCCAATTCTACGGCTACGGGTTCACTCACCCCACGAACGCCCTTACAATCAGGCGCTCGAGAGCCTCTTATTCTACGATGCGGACCCTCGCAGAGAAGATCGCGAAACAGATTGAGGTTGCCTCGAAGATAGAAGCGGTATCGACTAAGGAGGTCGTCGAGTCGATAATCAGGACGCATCTAATCAGGGACATCATGGGGAACGCGAAGAAATACGCGACCCAGGCCTTCAAGTGCAGTAAGTGTGGCACGACCATGCGCAGACCTCCGCTGTCGCAGACCTGCCCTAACTGTGGAGGGCCCATCAGGGGGACGCTGACGCGTGCATCAGTCGAGAAGTATCTCTCGATCGCCCAGAGGCTGGCCAGGGACTACGAGGTTGATCTCTACCTGAGGAACCGCCTAGACATGCTTCAGAGGGAGCTCGACCAACTCCTGCACGGCGAGAGGAAAGCCGATCAGCTCATGCTGACCGACTTCCTGAAGCCCGTCCTAGCGGAAGAAGTACGCCGGTGAATCCGCGAAGGAATACTTGACCCTCTGGAATCCCTTCCTCATTTCCGCTATCCTCTGGGTCACCTCACGCTTCTTCTCCCCGGTCATGGCGATGTGGACGAGCTCCGCCACCTCGACCATCTCTCCCTTGCCCATCCCGAGCCGTGTCAGCTCGGCGACCCCGAGTCTTATCCCTCCGGGGTTGGTGTAGTGCCTCCCTGCCTGCAAGTCACCGGGAATCAACTGCCTGTTGACGATGACATTCTGGCTCTCAAGAAGCTTCTCCATGGCGCCCCCGTCGCCGTACTTCGTTACGTCCACCGCGACCTGGTGTGACATGGTGTAGCCCTCTTTCTCGCCTAGGACCTTCTCGCCGAGCCCAGCCAGCTCCTGCGCGAGAACCTGTGCGTTCCTGACGACGTCCCTGGCGTACTGACGCCCAAACTGCAGGAACTCGGCGAAGAGGAGCGCCTTGGCCGCGACACTGTGGAGATGGTGGTTGCTGGTCGTTCCGGGGAAGACTGCCTTCTTCAGCTGGTCGGCGAACTCGGCGCCTGAAACTATGGCCCCTCCCTGCGGGCCAAAAAGCGTCTTATGCGTGCTGAAGGTCATGACCTGGGCGCCCTCGCGCAGCGGGTCCTGGAAAATGCCGCCTGCGATCAGCCCGATAACGTGCGCCGCGTCGTAGCAGACGGTCGCGCCCGCGTCCCGGACGGCTTGGGACAGCTCCTTCACGGGGTGGGGGAACAAGAATAGGCTCCCACCGAACATGGCAAGCCTGAGCGACTTCAGGCTCTTGATCCTCTTCTTCGTCTCGTCGACGTCGATGTTCATCCGGTCCTTGTCGAACGCGAAGTATTCGATGTCGAGGGAGTGGACCAGCCCAGCCGAGCCCGAGAAGTCCTTCTTGCCGTGCGAGATGTGCCCCCCATTGGGTATCGAAAGGGCCATCATCCGGTCGCCGGGGCCGCTCAGCGCCGAATAGAGGGCGAGGTTGGCGACCACCCCAGAAACCGGCCTGACGTCGACGTAGTCGGCCTTGAACAACTTCTTCCCGAGGGCGATAGCCTGTAGCTCGATTTGGTCGATGTATTTGCATCCGGCGTAGACTCTTTCGCCTGGCCATCCCTCCGCGTATCTGTGGCCGAGGTCTGACGACATGACCTCCCTGACGTGCCTCGAGGCCACATTCTCGCTCGCGATCATCGGCAGACTCTGAGAGAACCACTTCTCATGCGCTCTGACCTTTCTGATGATCGACCTGAACTCAGAATCGTAGGATGGCATGAAACGAGATGAATGCTGTTCATAATTATACATTTGTAACAGGGCATACCGGTGGGCTCCCTTGTGTCAGTGGGCTCGAGTCGCTACGCTTAAGAAGCGAGGAAGTATCAGCGAATTCAATGAGTGACAAGAAGAAGAACGCGCCGATGCCCGCTTCGAGCGCAGGCCTCCTCACCTTCTTCAATGAGGCGACAAACGGAGTCAAGATCAGGCCTGAGCTAGTCCTAATTGGCTCGATAACCCTTATCGCTACATCAATTGTCATCAACGTCCTCTTCCGTTGAGCAGGAACCTCCTAGACGTTCGGCGACAGAGATTCTTGCCAGCCGCTACAGACACCTTTTCGTCCTGCCGTCCACCCTGACGTTACTGTTCTATTCAGCTGTAGCTTCCTTCCTCCTGGGCTTCGCGTCAAGGGGAACCAACGGGACCACCTCATACGTGTTGTTGTTCTTCATCTTCATCCTTTCAGCCACGGTCATTTCAAACGCCCTCCTGCTGGCCGACCGGAGGAACATCGCCGACTTTCGACGGATCTGTGGTGTCCTATTGGCTGGCGATGTCCTATGGATTGTATTCGTGGCCTGCGGGGTCGTCTTCGTTTGGCTGACAGGATCGGCCGGCGCGCTCAGCAATGTCTTTCTTTTCGGAGCTTTCATGTCTGCCGGACTCGAGTTCCTAGTAATTGACGGCGTCTTCACTGAGCGTAGTTGGCTGGCCGTAACCCTTGCCGTAATTCATCCTGCAGCGACCTTAGTCATCCTCAGATTCGCTGAGCTCTCGCTCGGGTTCGACCCTCTCCCCGCATTCTTCGGAGTCCTCGCTTACGCGATTATGGCCACTTTCATAATCCTGCTGAAAAGGAGGAAAACGAGTGAGGGTCACAGCGCCCTCGGTCTCTTCCGGGCGTTCATGAAGACGTGGGTTGGCGGTGAGGCCGCAGATCTTGAACGCATAATCGCCTCTCATTCAGAGGAGACGCAGGTCACTACCAAAGTGGTCAGGTTCCAAACCAAGGCCAGTGACGTGTTCTTAGTCCTGCCCGGCGTCCATCCAGGTCCGTTCTATCCGGTAGGTAGTTACGACCTGCCGGGGATCATCTCCAAGGCCTTCAAGGGACAGGGAACCGTGATGACATTTCACAGGCCCGGGGGACACGAACGGAACCTTGCCACTCGTGAAGAAACGAGCAGGTACGCGGTAGAGACGAGCAGATTCGCCCAGACTATCTCTCTGTCGGCCGCGGAAGCTAGCGCTAAGGGGCCGATTCAAACGCGCATCGGGAATGTCAACGTCGGCGCCACGGCTTTCTCTGCAGACATGATTCTCACTGTGTCCTTTGCTCCCTTGGGGTCCGATGACCTGAACGCGGAAATCGAGACAGAACTCTCAGGACTAGCTTCCGCCGCAGGGTTCAATGCCACGGTCATCGATGCCCACAATTCACTCAAAGACCATCAAGAATCGGTCGACTCGGCCGACCCCGGCTGGATACAGTTGTTCGAGCGGATGAAGCTGGCTGAGGCGATGCCCTTCAGAGTTGGCTACGCACACTCAAATGAGTTCGGGTTCGGGGCGCGTGAAGATCTAACAGAGAACGGCATCGGCCTAATCATGTTTGAGACCTCCCACAACAAGTCTGTCCTCGTCTTGGCCGACGCCAACAACGCCATTCCGTCCTTGCGGGCCGAGATCACCAAGGCTCTAGGCCCTCTGGGCTACGAGCTAATCGAGTTCTGCACCTCCGACAGCCACAACCTCGCCGCGAGAGGCCTGACTGTCTCGCGAGGTTACAGAGCACTCGGCGAGGCGACTCCAATCGAGTCGTTAGTCAAGCTGGTGGTAGACATCGCTAAGCTTGCCGAAACTAGGCTCTCGCAGAGCAGCTACGGATCTGGCCTGTTCACGAGCACGGTCAAGGTCTTCGGGGCCAAAGCGCTTGAGGAGTTCGCCGTAATCACCCAGTCCAGCTCAGCGCTAGCGAGGAGGTACTTCAGGTTCGCTACGGTTTCAGTCGTTATTCTGCTCGTCCTCTCGCTCGTCCTTTGAGAAAGGGATTTAGACGGACTAGGAAGCAATGCGCCCATGGACAGAGGCCCCAGGGGTTTTCTCATCAGCATCGAGGGAATCGACGCCGTGGGAAAGAGGACACAGACTTCAATCCTGAGCTCGTGGTTGCGTTCGAGGGGCCACAACACTCTCGCCATCTCCTTCCCTGACTATGGAACGACCCTCGGAAGGGAAATCAAGAGGTTCCTCCTCGGCACTAGGAACTACCCCCCAGAAGTCAGGCACATGCTCTTCGCCGCGAACCGTTGGGAGAAGAGAGACGAGCTGAAGTCAATCCTCACCAGGACCGACATAGTGATAGTCAACAGGTATTCCGAGTCAAACCTCGCGTATGGTCTCGCGAACGGCCTGAAGCTGGAATGGTTGGTCAACCTCGAGGCAGGCCTCCCAAAGCCTGACACAGTGATTGTCTTGGATGCTCCTCCAGTTGCACTCCATTTGCGACGCGGGTCCAATAAGGACGAGTACGAGCGGAACATCGGCCTCCAGGAAAGAACTCGAGAGGCGTACCTCAAGCTTGCCAGCGACTTCGGTTGGAAGGTGGTCAACGCAACCGGAGGGATGGATGCCACCAGCCAAGCGTTGGTCCACATAGTCTCAGATTCACTCAAAGCCGCCGGCCGAACCGTTTAAGACGATTAGAACTGGCTTCAAGCAGGCTTGATCCTTAAGGCGGTCGCGGAAATCCGAGACCCGGTCCACGGCTACGTCAAATTGACCGAGGTCGAGCGCGACCTCATAGACACGTCCTTCGTCCAGCGCCTCAGGAGGGTCCACCAACTCGCCGGCTCGTATCTCGTCTATCCGGGGGCGGTTCACACCAGGTTCGAGCACGTGGTGGGGGCAATGCACATAGCAGGTCAGATAGCCGAGTCTCTGGTGCCGACATCAGGAATAGGCCCCGACCAGGTTCAAGAAGTAAGAATTGCCGCGCTCCTCCACGACGTCGGGCACGGTCCCTTCTCCCACATGTACGAGGAGGTCCTGGCTGAGAGAACGGACGTGACCCACGAGGACATCTCACAGAGGATCGTGCTAGGGACGTCGATACGCGACGTCCTGGAGAGGCATGGCTTCTCCGCGAAAAAGATGTCGGCCTTCGCCGTGGGGAAGCAGAACAGGCGGCCTCTTTTCATGAACGAGATCATAGCTGGCGGGCTGAGCGCAGACATAATGGACTATCTACTCAGGGACTCCTACTTCACCGGAGTCGAATATGGAAGGGTTGACGTCAGGAGGGTGATAGACTCGCTGCAGGTCGCCAAGGGGCGTCTGGCCGTCGAGAACGCAGCCCTTTACGCCTTCGAGGCGCTCCTGCTTGCCCGATACGAGATGTTCAAAGCCGTCTACTTTCACAGGACAGTCAGGGCAGCCGAGTTGATGCTCGTGCAGTCCATGAAGTTCGCCGACAGCGTCCTCGGGTTGACGGACCTATCTGACCTCAACAACTACCTAGAGCTGACAGATGAGATCGTGCTGCAGAGGCTGACCACGTTGAGTCCCTCTACGCCCGAGTTGAAAGAGGCTAAGCGACTCGCCTTGGACTTCCGGAACCGGAATCTGGTCAAATGTGTCTTCGAGAGGCTGGTCCAGCGCAAGGACCAACTGGTCTCAAACCTTTTCGCGAAGGAGAGGGTCAGGGAGCAGGTCACTGCCGAGCTAGCAGAGGCCGCAGGCGTGGACAGGATGCACGTCTTCCTTGACGTTCCCACAACACCTTCGGTCCCATACACCTCGTCGAGGGAGGCCTTCACTTCGGTTCGGCTCGTGCAGACCAAGGGTGGGAGGCGGGTCGTGAAGTCTGTACCCCTGAATGAGCTGCCTCTGGTTGGGTCCATCGCAGGCTTCATGGATGTGCTGCGCATCTACACAACTGCGGAGAACAGGCGCGCGGTCGAGAGGGCCACGGTCGAGATGTTCAAGGACAAGAGCTTCATCACCAAAATCTCGGTCTGAGGAGGGCGGCATGATGGTGTTCGACCATGACCATCTATGAACACAGAAGTGGTCTTCGCTTAGGAATCCTCCCGTCAGGGCCAGAAGGAACTGACTAACCCTGTGGGTCTGCAAAACCTGATTCTCCGGAGAGACCCTCACCGCAGAAGCGACGACCGATTCAGCTCCGAGGTCATCATGGACCTTATACCCTCATTAAACGAGGAGGGACCTCGTCATCGATTGCTTCATGCCCGAAGATTTCGGGCGCTCACGCACCAATTCTGGGGCTCTTGAGGCTGACGACCTCGCCCTTCCGGAATGCTATCTTCGCTGCCGCACCCTGGTCTCCCTGGATTCCCCTCATCCTCGCTCGCCTGACCGACGTGCCGGATTCGTCGACCATCTCAATCACTGCATAAGGAGCCTCGAGTCTTAGTGACTCGATGAGCTTGGCCGCCATGGCGAGGTTGCCGTTCCCTATCCTAATCACGAACCTCTTCGCAGGCACGCCACGCATGAATGCCCCTACCCTGAGGCTGAGCTTCAGGGCAGAACTGAACGTACTATACTCCAAGCTGGTCTCCCCGTAAAAGACGGCCAGCCCGATTCTTATCCCCGGGTCGATCCCTACGAGCATCACATCACCGCACTCGTTCAGTCTTGAGAGCAGTTGACCCTTGAAGACCCCGGGGTTCTCGTCAAGGTCCTCCAAGGCGAGGGCCAGCCCGCCAAATTGCCCCGCCTCCCTTGCGCTGGTTATGATCAGGATACAATCCTCGCGGTCCGCATCGGGCAGCACACTGCTGAAGGGAAGGCCAGCCTTCCTCATCCTTGAAACGATTGCGTAGTACGTTGCCGGCTTCGAAGTCATCACACAGATCCGGTTCACTCTGAAATACCTGCGCTAGGAAGTGAAGACCCGCGGCACTAATGAGTTTCGGCGAGCAGCAAGCGTACCCATTCCTCGGGCCACTCAGGGGCAAGACTGCCACCTTCCTTGTCGACAGCAGACAGGTCAACCTTTCGTTTGCCAAGACCATCGTTTCGCTGACCGTAATGACTACGAGCGACTGTGCCATCTTCGACATCGACGCACTCTACTCGTCAAACTCCGACGAAATTCTGTCAGGCCTCTCTCTGAGCGCGGCAAGGTCGATACACGTCTTCGTCCCTGAGCCCGGGTCGAGCATCGAAACCGAGCTCTCCGGGCTCTTCAGGGCCTTATCAGGAGTCATCATAGTCGACAGCCTGAACACCCTCCACCATCTGTTCTCGTCGTCTGGTGTGAGCTCAAGGAGCAGGAAACTCGCGTTCGCCATGGCCAGCCTTTCGTACCTCGCCAGGACCAGCGGGAAGGCGGTCCTCTTCACGATGTACAGGCGGGAGAAGACGATGAGGAGCGGGGGTGGCAAATCCATCTCTGACCTTTCGGACACAACCATCTCCGTCAAAGGCAACGGATCGGGATTGCTGATGAAATGTGAGCGTGGAACCGCTTGGCCTGCGGGAATGTTCTCTCTCAGGATCACTTAAGCAGAAACAACTGTGTTCCTGCCAGTAACGAGACTACGAGCAGCAAGAGTGCGAGCCCTAGGTACATGTTGACTGCTCTCGCCTTTGTCGTCTGCCTTCCACTCATGTAGACCAAATAGATGCCTGCCCCACCGGTCAAGATCACAAACGAATCTATGATTGTCTCCGGAATCGTCTGCGCTCCCGAGCTTGGGTAGACCACAAGGCCTTGGTTCGGCACCTGTTGGACAATCGCGTTGACGAAACCGCCCAAGATTCCGACTAAGATGATCACGTAAACGACGGTCAGGAGGTTTCCCCTTCTCAGAATCGAGCCGAAAAGACCCCAGAAGATGCTCTTCAGGGTCCCTACCGTCCTTTCATATCCCGATTTGATGAACTCCCGAATCACTCTAAAGCCCTTCCAGCATTTCCGCTATCTCCTTTGCCCACTGGCCCGTTTGCCTGTTGCGTTTAACCTTATCCAGATAGTCCTTCCATTCCATCTCTCCATAAGCCTCGGTCCATAGACGGTAGCTAGCTTCGACCTTTCGCTTCGCCCCCTGGTGGTAGGTGCACAGGTCCGAGACCGCTTCCCTGCTGCAAAGCACGCACTTCATGCCTTCTTCCATTCACACTTCGCGGGACACATCGGGTTGACGCAGAGCCTCCACGGTATCCTTCCGGCCATTACGTGAACGACAGGCCAAGAGCAATGCGGACAGGCTTTGGGTGTCGTCCTGACGGTCCCTCTCTGCGGGAGTGGAGCCGACGCTCGGCATCCCAAGGCGTAATTCGAACAACCCACAAACCTCTTCTTTGTCTTCTTCGATCTAATTATTCTCAGCTGCCCCGACTTACAGACAGGACATGGCCCCAGGACGTATGAGGCCCCGACCGTCGCGGCCAGAGCGGCGTTAATCTCGCGGCCCACCGCGTCTTCGTTCTCACTGAGACCCACCAACTGTTGGGCTATCGAACGAATCGTCTCCCGTAGGAGTTCTGCTTCCCCCCGGACCTCATTCTCGACCTCCTCGAGTTTCTCCTCAATCGCCCGCGTCAGCTTCGTAGTTACAATCATGGGTGCGTACTTCTCCATAGTCTCGATGACCGCAAGGCCCAGGTCGGTCACCCTCATGTCATCTCCTTCGACGTAACCTCTTTCCACCATGGTCGAAATGATGTCGGCCCTGGTCGCCTTCGTCCCAATGTTCTCCCTTTCCATCTTCTCGAGAAGACTGCTCTGGTTGTACCTCGGCGGCCCCTCCTCGAACTTCTCCTCGACGGCCACCTTGACGACTCTGAACCTGTCGCCCTCGGCAACGCTCGGCACGTTCACGTCGCTGGCGCTCGCATATCTACCGTATGAGTCAATCCATCCTCGATACAGCGTTCTCCCACCACTGAGCAAGAACTCATGTCCTCCGACAGAGAGTCTCACAGTGGCCAGTTCCCTCCGGGCGGGAGGGCCGAAGGCAGCGAGGAATCTCCTACTGATCAGGTCGAAGACTGCAGCCTCAGGCGGGTTCAGGTGCCTGCGCGGCGCCTCTCCCGTTGGGTAGACTGCCGGATGTGCCGAGTCCGCTTTGGTTCCCTGTGTTGGATTTGGGGTACCTTCGAGGAGGTTCTTGGCCAGTTTCGCGTAACGGTCGAACCTTTCAAGCCCCCGGAGGATGGCCCTGTAGTTGATTGACGGTGGAAGGTGTTGGCTACTGGTCCTCGGGTACGAGATCAAGGCGTTCAGATAGAGTTTCTCAGCTATCGTAAGCGTCCGGCTCGGCGAGAACCCGAAGATTCTGTATGCCTCCTTCTGGAGGTCTCCCGTGTTGAAGGGAGGTGGAGGAGACACTTGGAGTGTACTCTTCACGACACTCGTCGCAACGCCTTCTTTTCCTTTGCAGTCATCCCTCACCCCTTCAGCCGTTGTCTTGGATTTGACCCTCCCCTTCGAGTATCTGGCGACGAAATGCATCCCGTTCCTTTCGAACTTTCCAGATACCCTCCAGAACGGCAAGGGCACAAATTCGCGTATCTCGGTCTCCCTTTTCACGAGGAATGCCAGCGTCGGCCCTTGGACCCTTCCCATACTTACCATCCTATACGTGTGTCCAGAACTCAACACCGATTGAGAGAGTACTCGGGAGAGGTTGACGCCCCAGACAAAATCAATGAGGTGCCTGGTCCTCCCCGCACGTGCCAGCCCCGCCCCAGCTTGAGGTTTTGCCTGCCTGAGTGCAACCAGCACATCATCTTTAGTCAATGTGGAGAACTTCGCCCGGAGGGCTTCCGTCTCCTTGTCTCCGCACGCATACCGGAGAACATTGAAGCCTATCGTCTCGCCTTCGGCGTCGAAGTCGCACGCATTGACGAACTTGGCCGCACTTCCTGCAAGCCTGCGGATTGCATCAATCCTGCGGGCGGCGCTGGTGTTCTTCTCTTCCACGAGATTGGATGGGTACCATTCGACATCGAAAACGGGATAGACTGCTCGCTCCCCGAAGGGGTCCGAGATTCCGTAGAGGTGTCCCTGCGCAGAACAGACCACAAAGTCTTCTCCCTGCCTAGTGAACCTGAATACCGTCACCCCATCTGCAGTCGAGCTTTGCGCGCCTCCGCCGGATAGGGCTTCAGCAATCCTCCAAGCTGCGTCAGGTTTTTCGCATAGCACCAACGTGTAACCCAAAGCAGCGGAGGTCAAACCAGACAACCTGAGTCGAAGGCAGGAGAGCTTGAGTCTTATGCGTCCGCTAGGAGTATGACCCGTCTATCTTCTTGACATTGACATGGAATCTGTCAGCGGAGAGTTTGGTCCCGCATTTCTTGCACTTGTAATCCACGGCCTTGAGCACGTCTCCTGGAGATCTCAGGTCGAACCCAGAGTACAACGACGTCCCGCACGACATGCAAACGATTTCGTAGGTCATTAGCGCACTCACACGAGCTGTCCTGCCTAAAAGCGTATTCAGGTTCTAGCTCAGAGGCAAGGCGTACCCAGAAACTCCGAAGATAAGCGCATCATGCATTCGTTCATGGTATGCATGAACCTCCGAGTCGGGTATTCGATGCTCCCAGTCAGGCTCCAGGTCAAACCCTGACAAGCGCGATTGGCGTCCCATCATTCGATTCTCTCACCAGCATCTCCGCGGTCGGATTCAGGTCGTTGGCTATCGTCTAGGTCAAACTTCCCGGAGAGCCACGACCTGCTCTTCCAAAATCACACCGATCTGCTCGATACGGTCGGTGCTTCTCTATTCTTCGAGATCCTTCCAGGCTTCTCTCCCATCCGCTCCACTGCGTCGAACCCGAAGCCCCTAGCAGGAGCTCGCATCGCTCCTTGAAAGCAACATCCTTAGAATGCGATGCCCTCTTAAATAGACTGAACGGTCGCTTGGGTGTGTTGAAGACGACACAGTTTCACCAATATCACTCGGAGCACGCGAAACTTACGGAGTTCGCGGGGTACGAGATGCCGCTCTGGTATACGACGACCATGGACGAACACTTGGCCGTCAGGAATAGTTCCGGGATCTTCGACGTCTCCCACATGGGTCGCTACATGGTCACAGGCGGACCCGTGGCCTCGTTCCTGGAGGAGCTAGTGCCCACCCAAGTCCAGAAGCAGCCGGTCGGCAGGGCATTCTATACACTCCTTCTCAATGACCAAGCTGGGATTGTCGACGACCTGGTTATTCTTCGATTGGGAGAGACTAGATTCTTGATGGTGGTCAACGCAGCGAACGCACGGACAGACATGGACCATATCAGGAACCGCGGCCCTCCTGAGAGTGTCGAGATTGAGGACCTGACTAGTTCCTCAGCGATGGTGGCGGTCCAAGGGCCGAATGCGCAACAGGTTCTGCAGCCGCTCACAGACCTGGACCTCGGTCAGCTGAAGAAGTTCCGATGCTCGGAGACGAAGGTCCTGGGTCAGCCTTCGATCATAACCAGGACCGGCTATACAGGCGAGGACGGCTTCGAGGTGATAGTCCTGGACTCTTCGAACGACAACCCGGGGAAGGCGACCGAGTTCTGGGAACGACTCGCGGTTGTGTCGAAACCATGCGGACTCGGGGCCAGGGATTCACTGAGGCTCGAGGCAGGACTCCCACTTCACGGTACGGATATCGACCAGCAGACCAACCCATTGCAGGCAGATCTCACTTGGGTCCTCTCGCCAGGGAAGACAGGGTACGTCGGCTCCGAAGCGGTCTCCGACTTGCGGTCCAGACCTCTGGATTTCGTGAGGAGAGGTGTAGTCGTCGAGCAGGGCATACCCAGGCATGGCTTTGATGTGCTCGGCGGCTCGGGTTCTGTAGGCAAGGTGACCAGCGGGACCTTTTCTCCGATTCTTCGGAAAGGAATCGCCCTCTGTCGCCTCCGGCCAGAAGGCACGGAGCCCGGGACCAGCGTTAAAGTCACTATTCGAGAGTCGGCCCAGAACGGGCAGACTGTCAAGCTTCCATTCTACGACGAACGGCAATACGGCTGGAGGAGACAGGGCAACGGTAATTAGTCTGCAGACTGCCTGCCTTACCGCATGAAACTCCAGAGCTACGACATCCCAGATGACCTTCTGTACACCAAGGAGCACGAATGGGCAAGAGAGGTGGGTCCTTCGGTGAGAGTGGGGATAACCGACTATGCTGCAAAGACGCTCAACGACGTCGTCTACGTGGCACCATCAAAGGTCAACGACAAGGTCGTCCAGTTCAAGTCCATAGGGACCGTCGAATCCATAAAGGCCGTTTCGGAGCTCTACTCTCCTCTTTCGGGGACCGTCACCAGGGTCAACACTGAACTCGACTCGCATCCGGAGCTGGTCAACAAGTCACCCTACTCTGAGGGCTGGCTCATGGAGGTAAAAGCCCTCGACTTCGCTTCAGACCGCAGACGGCTCCTCGACGCCAAGCAATACGCGGCTCACCTCGAGACGCTTCTCAAGAAGTAAAGCCACAATTAAAATACCCCAGAAGCACTCGGCGGACGAATTGGATTCTCCCCTCGGGGGCCTTGAGGCCGCGATAAGGAGGCCGACAGTGCCGCGGCGGGGCGTGATGATTTCAGTGGTTCTTTCAATTGTCTTCGTGATTGCAGTGACTATGAGGGCTTACGCCGCGAAGTACGGGCTCTATCTGAACGAATTCGACCCGTATTATGACTACTTCGCCGCCTCTCACATCGTGACTCTCGCGCAACAGCACAGCCTCTTCTACGCTCTCTTCAACAACCCGCCCGGCTGCGGACCGACAGTAATGACCGGTTGCCACAACCTGCAGGGTTACTTCCACTGGCACGACATCACGACGTGGTTCCCCGAAGGGAGGAACGTCGCTGCAACCTCTCAGGACGGTCTCCAGATTGCGGGAGCGGTGCTCTACCTTCTGGTGCACAACGTATTCGGCGTCCAGATATCACTGTACTACTTCCTCATCCTCCTTCCGGTCTTCGTTGGTGGGATTACATCCGTACTATTCTACTTCCTCGTCAGGAGGATAGGGGGAGACGCCGCAGGTCTCTTCGCGGCACTAATCTTCGCAGTTTCTCCGCCGCTCATAGAAAGAGGCAATCTCGGCTGGTTCAAGTCGGAGCCCCTTGCCATCTTCTGTTTCGTGTGCGCCAGCTACGTAATGCTGACGGTCTTCGACAAGGAGAGGACGATGCGCAGCAGGATTCTGAGGGCCCTCCTCGCCGGCGCCTTTGCGGGCTACGCCAGCTTGTCATGGGGTGGTGGGGACTACTTCACTGCCGCATTTGGACTTCTCTTCATCTTACTCCCATTCATGAACTTGGACCTTCCAAGTCTCTCTCCTGCGATAGTCTCCTTCACCGCCTCGGCAATCTTTGTCAGCGCCCTCTGCCCGAGGCCAGGCATAGGGATCGTCACCAACCCAGTCGGCCTCGCCGTAATAGGCGGCACTATCTTCGTTCTGATTGCCCAGTGGATCAAGTCATGGACCAGACCCGCAGACTACAGACGAACTTTAGTCAAACTCGTCTTCGGATTTGCCCTTGCAGGTCTAACTTTCATAAGCTTCGGCAGCATCGCCAGCTTGTCGGGCAGGTACCTGACCGTGATAGACCCCCTGATCAGAAGCGGCAACGCTCTCACACAGTCTGTCGCAGAGGAACAGCTTCCGACAGGCGCCGACTATTTCACATCGTACGCGCTAGTCCTTTCCTTCGGGATGGCTGGGACGCTGATTGCCTTCAAGCGGAGGGGCGTCCCTATGGCATACGCGCTTATCTTCGGACTGACGGCTATTTACTTCTCCGCGGCCTTCTCCCGTCTCCTGGTCTACTCGTCGATAGCTCTCGGAATCCTAGGAGGCATCGGCTTCGCAGAGCTCGTCTTCGCCCTGGTCAAGCCGAGCACTCCCACTCTGGTGAAGAAGAAACAGACAGTCGCGACTAGGAGCGAGATGAAGGTCGTCTTCACGATTGCCCTAATCGGACTCATGGTCTTTCCTGCGGGAGCCTTCTGGATACCGAACCCGATTCCATGTTCTAGTGGGAACACCCTCTTCTGCGACCAGAGCCCAGCAGACAGCGCTGTCAGCATCGTCAACGGCGCGACCATCTACTCCAGAGCCAGCTACAACGACTGGCCACAGGCGCTCTCTTGGGTAAGTCAGGCGACTCCTATCAACTCGGTAGTAATCTCGTGGTGGGACTACGGCTACTGGTTCGCCGTGATGGGCAACCGCACCACCGTTGCTGACAACGGGACATTGAACACCACCAGAATCGCGGAAATCGGCCAGATGATGATGTCGAACGCGACCGTGGCCGCGAAGATGGCGAAGGACATGGGCGGAGGCAGGCCGACCTACGTTGCGATGTTCCTCACCGGTAGCATAATACAGTGGAACTCCTCGACATACTTCTACGTCTTGGACGTTCCCAACGGGGGCGGGTTCACACCAGGGGGCGGGGATGAGAGCAAGAAGCAGTGGTTCATACGCATCGGCGGCCTTAACGAGTCCAAGTACCTCGAATGCGATGGCTCGACCTCCTTAGACTCGGCGGGTTCGGCATGCGAGAACGTTGATGACTTCAACCTGACACCTTATGCGCTCCAAAACACCCTCTTTGCCAACATGTTTCCCTTCAAGTTCGCCGACTATATCTATCAGTACAACAACACCGCCTTTTCCCTCTCAAAGACATACCAATTCTCCTACACAGGCGGCCCACCAATAGAGGCGTTCTCATACCCGCTGAGCTACTCCTTCCCCAGCAGCAGTACGGGGCCGTTCAGGCTTGCCTATGCATCGCCCAGCATGAACACTCCATACGCCTGCCCGGGTAACAGCGGCGACCATTGCTTTTCAGCTATACTGATCTACCAAGTCGTCTAGTCTGACTTCTTGTAGGCCAGCGGGCTGCGGTAGCGCGCATACTTGTCGTCCGGTGAATATCTTGCTGGGTGGACCGTCACTGTTTTGCCACCGCAGCTGGGACACTTCTCGTTGATTGTGTATCTACCACAATCGACGCATTTCAGCATCAGGCTCTTCACGACGCACCACCGTGCTTCCTGGAAATCTCGCGCTTGAAGCTGAACGCGTCATGCTTGCCAACTCCATCCTTGATTTTCTCCAGCACTCCGTCCAAGGCCTTCTCAGCCTGCTTGTAATCATCGGCTGTAACCCTGACCCTATACCTTGGAGCACCCGCATAGGTGACGTGGACTTCGGCCGAAGGCGAACTGGCAGCGGCTGTCAATGTTCTCTTGACCTGTTCGATGCCGTTGGGCGACCTCGACGAGATCTCGACCAGCGCTCCGACTTCGTAGCTGGGCGGGACTATCTTCTCAGCAGCCGTCTCGGCAATCACCTTGGCAGCCTTCTCGGGAAGTTCGAGCGGACCAAGACACCTCTCGCCCTTCCTTGCTGCCATCTCGAATGCCTCGTAGAGGGTCCCAAACTGGTCCTCTAACTTCCCCTTCAGCGACTTAGCCTGCGCGTCGTCCAGGTCGAGCTTCTTCTTCACAACGCTCATTATCGCGACCGCCCTCTCCTCTCTCTTCCATTCGATGACCTTGGTCCTCCTCTCCTCATTGGTCACCTGTCTGAGCGAGAGGTCGATCTCTCTTCTCATCTTGTTGGCCCTTATTACCTTAAGGACAAGCTTTTGCGAAACCTTGGCCACTCGTTCGATATTCCTCACCCATCCCGTCGTTATCTCAGAGATGTGGAGGAAACCGTTCATGCCATCGTACTGGTCTAGGTTGACGTAGATCCCATGAGAGGTTATCTCCCTGACCGTGCAGACCACGACCTCGCCGCTTTCCGGCATCGGCTCCTCTACGCTCATCTGATGCACCTCGTTTGAGTTCGGCTAATAGAGGTTTCTGGAAGAATCGGCAGAATCGAGATTATCGGCAGCTACAACGGTTCTTTCGGATGAGACTATCAACCCAGTCTCTTGACTAGGGTGGCCAGCACGACAGACTTCCCGCCCTTGCTCTCCGCAAGCTTCCTGCCGCAACCCCTGCATCCTACATCCTTCGCGGAGTTCGAGAAGAGAATCCTTTCTTCGTTGCAGTCCGGGCACTTAACTAGCAGGAACTCGCTCCTCATCTTCGGTATCGGCTCTCTCTCGCGCCTCATGCAGCTATCTCCGCCTTCCTCAACCTGATTCCATCCCTCATAACTTCTTTGCTGCACTCTTTGCACTTTAGACGCAGAGTCGCCTTTTTGGTCGTCTTGGCCGTCCTAATGAGCTCAGGGAACTTCTGTCCTCCATAACCCTTCTTCCTGCCAGCCTGTCTTCTGGCTCCCCAAGACCCGGCCCGTTCCTTCCCTCTCTTGTAGAGGGCTACGGAATGGATGGTGTGCTTCTTACAATGAGGGCAAAACGTTCGCATTTCTTTCGGGAACTTCATCTTCTCACAGGCAGAATTGGCATCGTCAACGGTCCGTTTAAAAGGCTTGGCCATTCAGACGACCCGATTTCTCCCGGATTCCTGACCGAGAACTCGCGGGAGCAAAGACGGGTGGTCATGCCTTTGCCTCCCACCACCCATCTATCACATCCCTCGGCATCGCCAAGACACTCAGCGACGGTGGGATGGACCAACCAGATTCCCGAGTGCGAATCGACATGTATTGGTCAGCTTCGACGCACTTCGTAGTTTCACACCGATTGAAACAAGCATCCGAGACACCGACCAATCTTTATTACGTCAGATGGAAGAGGGCAATCAAGGCGATTCATCCGAACTTGTTCCTAGCGAAGACTTCAAGCTCCCAGGAATGGAAGGCCGTTGCCGCCGCTGTCAAGACCCTCGTCGAAGAAGCGACCTTCGACGCGACGACCGAAGGCCTCGCCTTCAGGGCGATGGACCCTTCCCACGTCGCACTGGTCGACCTTCTAATGCCAAACTCAAGCTTCGAAAAGTACGAGGCTGACAAGCCCTTCAAGTTTAGCCTCAGGGTCGAGGATCTCGTGAAGCTAATTGGGAGGAGCGATGCCAAGGACAGCGTCGAGATTGCCTCGGGCGAGGAAGGCGCCATCAAGGTGACGCTCAAGAACGGGTACAAGCGCGAGTTCTCCGTCCACCTCATCGAGAGCACAGGAGGGACTGCGCCCCTGCCAAAACTCGAGTTTGACACGAAGGCGACGCTCACCAAGAGCATCTTTGAGAAGATCCTGAGCGACGTTTCGGTCGTATCCGACCAAGTCATGATTCAGGCGACGAAGGACAAGCTTTCATTCTCTGGAAAGTCCGACGTCGGCAAGGCTGACATATCCCTAGAAAGAAACGATGCCGATGTCCTCGACCTCCAGGTCGGCGCTGAGAGCAAGGCAACCTACTCCATCGACTACCTGTTGGGGATCACCAAGGCAATGGGAGGGGTCTCTGACACCCTTTTCGTAGAGTTCTCGACCAAGAAGCCAATCAGACTAGAGTTCAAGCTCAATGATCAGGGAGCCCGCGTATATTATTTCCTCGCGCCACGTGTCAGCGACTGAACCATCTTTTCGAGCCTCGGCCTTGGAGAGGTTTGGTTCTTGGTTCGTCCGCTTGGACCCGGTCAAATCTAGGATAGAGAGAATACGTCTTTGACACGCGAACGGGAGTTCCTCATTCCTCTTGTCATGAAGTTTCTCTGTCAGCCCAGGTACTAATCCTGAGCGTCAGTTTCCTATGAAAGGACCGAGATCAGAGTCCTCGTCTAATCAGTGCCCACCATCTGCCCTCTCGGTTTCGTGGTCTGCGTCAATGCCAGACACCTTATCTGCTTGCCCTGAAAAGACCTAAAGCGATTGAACTCTAATACCATCTCCTTCCTCAGACAGGCTTACAGGGAGTACTACTTCAGGCGAGCGGATTCCATCGAGTTCCCGGACGACCTCTGCTCTAGGGAGTTCGGTTACATACCCTTCGGCGGCGGGATGGTAAGGCACCTGTCATTCAGAAGCAGAGGCGAAGCTGTCGCAGAGATCTTGAAGCAATCGCCCTCTTCAGTCTATTGCTCAAACGCCAAATACGATTCGCCCACGGCGGCCATCGAGGAGAAGGGGTGGCTGGGTGCCGAGCTGATCTTCGACATCGACGCGACCGACATACCGACGCCGTGCAAGAGGGGTCACGACCTCTGGTACTGCGAGAGATGCCGTTCGTCGGGAAAGCTCCCCAGACCTCCTAAGTGCCCGAAGTGCGACGGGCCCGCAACAGAATTCCACGGCACATGCGAGGTCTGCTTGGCAGCGACGAAGGATCACGCGCTGCGCGTCGTCGATTTCCTCACTGACGACTTCGGGGTGCCACAAGAGGTCATCAGGCTGTACTTCTCCGGGAACAGAGGCTATCACCTCCACGTCTCTGACGATAGATTCTACCCGCTCGACCAGCTGGGCCGGGCAGAGGTCGCCGACTACATGCGGGGGACATCGCTGCCTCCCAGCCAGACCACCGCCTCCACCTTGAGGCGGAGACCAGTCGGCGCAGGGCCTCAGGGCGAGGGTTGGATGAAGAGGATCGCGGAATACGTCGAGGCTAAGCGGGAGGGGTACCCAGGGACGCTTCAGAAGCTCGTCTCCGACGCCATCTCGTCTCAGAGGGCGATGGTCGATTCATCAGTCACCACCGACATCCATAGGGTCTTCAGGCTAGCGGGCACGCTGCACGGCAACACGGGGATGTGTAAGACACGAGTTGAATCGATGGACCATTTCGACCCGCAGAGGGACCCGGTGGTCCTGAGCGCAAAGCCGGTTGCGGTCAAGGTCGACTTCTACCCGAGGTTCAGGGTTAACGGGGTCGAGTTCGGTCCCTTCAAATCGCAGATGGCCGAGCTTCCGACATATGCCGCGGTCTCGATTCTAACTAGGGGTCTCGGGGAGGTCGCCTGATTGGTAGACACGATCCTCGAGTACCTGAAGAAGGCACTCGATTCTGAGATTCAGGCGGCTGCCCTGCTCCAACTACCCAGCGACTTCTATTCGAAGATCTCAGTCTATGGCCAGAAGCTAAGGAGGTCCGCGGGCTCGAGCGCCTCCGAGGTCGCCAACCGGCTGATCACCAAGCAGATGAGAATGGTCGATTCCATGGCCAGGGAACTCCTAATCATCAGGGCGAACAAGGCCACCCAGCAGCGCACGTTCCTGCAGCTCCTTCCCGAGGAGCGCTACGTCTGCTCCGCCCAACAGAAGTTCCGGAGGAGGTTCGAAACCTTCACTGAGGCCATCTCTACAGGTCAACCCTCCTTCATCGAGTTCGCCCGCAGAAGAGAGGCTGAAAGGAGCATCAGCGTGAGGCTCACGAAACATGTCGACGAATTGGTCGGTCCGGACCTGAGGCGCTACGGCCCCTTTGAGGCCGAAGACGTCGTTTCGCTACCCGCTGCCAACGCTGACATGTTGATAGCCGGCGGGGACGCCGCGGAGATCTGCCCTAGAGACGGAACCTAGGAGTAGCTGCGCCAGGTGTGGTTGCACTTCACACACCTGTAGAACTGGGTCGGAGGCTCGTCTCCACTCCTCGTCTGCAGGAACCACCACATCGCTTCGTTATTGCCACACTTCGGGCACTCGATTTTGGTGGTGGGGAGGGAAGTCAGCTTGTTCTCCTTGTCGCCGACGACCTTGATTGGCGCGACCTTCGCAAGCTCCTCCTCCGTGGTCTGCGTCACGGTCTTCCCTGCTTTATTGGAGTATCCACAGTTGTCACAGAGGTAGGTTATCGATACTTCGCGAGGGCCCTTGACCTGCTTCAGCTTCAGACGTGTGCCACACTTCGGGCAGAACTTCAGCTGAACCCACCGCCGAGCGCCTTCTGTACGCCTGTGAGGAGCTCTTGGGTTGTCTGAATCGCTCTTTCGACGCTGTTGGAGAACGCTTTCTCTGGCTTTATCCGCTGTGCCCTTACCTTGAGTACGAGTTTCTTAATCAGAGGGTGAGCAGGGAGCACTCCCGCGAAGGTGACGCTCTTCTCTTCGAGGAGCTCATAATGGACGATTTCAGCCAGAGAGTAGTCCTCTCCCGTAATCTCTACGGTAAGGCCCTTCTCATCTTCGGTGGTAGCCTGAATCTGCAATCTCTTAAAGTGCCCTCGATGTCGTATTAATAAGCTCACGGTCGAATTGGGGTCGTTCCGAAGTCGGCGGCCAGTTTTCGATCCTCGACGTTGCCGCATTCGTCACATTTGGCCTTGTTCCTTCCTCCTCTTAGCAGAAGCTTCCCGCAGTTCCCACACAAGGCGTGGACGACTCCCATGTCTTCTTCGTCGATTGAAAGGTGGATCATGCCATTGACGAGGCTGAAGACCCTGCACCTGACGATATCCCCGAGCTTTACCGGTGGTCCAATCCTGGCCCCCCTGCCTCCCCCAAACCCTCGAAGCGAAAGCGTACCTGAGAAGTCCTTATCCATCCGTGTCCCATTGACGTAGTAAATCTTGAGACCTGCTGAGTTGGATTGCGAGATTTCGACCTGGCCCGTCACCCAGTCTTCGACCCTGACCATGGAGGCCTCCTTCGCAGGCTTCACGGAGATTTCCATGCTTCTCATGTCCTTCTCGACGCCTCCGATGGCGAGCGCTCGTATCAGACCAGCGTCGTCGTAGGAATGCTTCCCGGGCAGGAACTCCTCCGAGATGGCGACCTTGTCGCCCGGCAGGACCTTCTTTGTCTTTGTTTCTTTCATCGCCTCACCAGTCCAACGGTCAGTTCTATCCATTTCGGCCTCTGCAGGAACTCGCCTATCTCCCTTCCCTCCATCAGGGCAACCAAGGCGTCTGCCTGTGGGATCGAAAGGACGGGCCTGTCGAAGTTGAAGCCGTCGATTGATATCCTCGGGCACGCTGTCTGTACAAACGCCTCTATCTCACGATGAGGCGCCAGCAGCTCTGGGGTCACATCTCTCAGGGCGATCTGCACCACCTTCCTCCCGTTCATCTCGAGCCTCTTGGATATCCATTTGCTCCTGTCCAACATCTTCTGGCCTTCCTTCAACCCTGTAATCACTCCGATGACTCTTGCGTCGAGGGCCTTGTAGACGGCGAGCACAACCCGCCTCTTCCGCTCTTCTGCCTCGGCCCTCATGTCGGTCACCTCATTCATGTAAGGATCCAGCATGAAGGTCGGCTTGGCTGTCGCGAGCGCCAGGCCGACGGCGTGGAACTCGCTCTCACCGAGGAAGACGAATGCGTCGACTTCATCGCGCAGAGGCTGCGACGTCGAGAAGTCACAGCCGAAGATCTGACCTTCCATCATCAGGTTGTTCTGTTTCCCTATGCGGACACTGAACCCCTTCTGTTCGAGCCTCCTCTTGACGGGTCCGAGCTGGTGCAGGTGCTGACTGAACGTCGCCAGGCCGAGCCTCTTGTAGGGAGTCAGAATTGGGACCGCCGTCTCCACAACCTCTTCGAACTCCACATCGTCTACTGCGTCTATCAGGTAGGTGTGGTCTCCGGTGGCCTCGATTGCCGCGTTGTGGCCTATGTGCAAGGCGAGGTCGGCGTGCAACTTCCTCACTTCATCGTCGGCCGTGTCGCAGATTCCGAAGCAACTGTCACCTGCGAGGATGCACGTCACGCCGTACTTCTCTCTGACCCGCTCCATCATATCTTTGGTCTGCCTGAGGAGCCCTCCCGGGGCGTTTACAACCACCACAGCAGGCCGCTTCGCTTCGATTACCTCGAAGACCTTGGCCTCGTCGATCCTAGCGGTCAACTGACAATCTTCTTCTCTAGCTGGATTATCTCTGAATGCGTTTTCATGGGTAGCTTCGCTGACGCCGCCTTCATGGCCTCCTTCCCCTTCTCCAAGTTCTCAGACTTCACTCTGAGCTCTAGTATTGTGCTTCCAATCTCCACTCTTGCCGCGAGCCCGATTGGCTTCCCGAAGGCCTTCCGCATCCCCTCCTGGAGCCTGTCTGCACCTGCAGTCGCAATCATCTTGTTTTCCCTGAGGATGATGTGGGGATAGGTCTTCACGAGGAGATGGTAACTCTCTTCACCGATTAGCGCCAGCTTCTTGTTGGCTGCGACCCTCGCAGCCTCCAAGGCGTTGTGTCTGATCTGGACCCTGCCCTCGGATATCAACCTGAGCATAAAGTCGTAGTCAGGACTGGCCTTTCCAGTGGTGAACCTGGCCACCTTCGGGTTCGGGGCGCCAGGGGCGAACTTCTTGCTGGTGTATGCCATCCCGCTAATCGTTCGGTAGTTCTTGCCGTGCAAATTTATTCAGCTAGGATTGCCTCGCCGACTTCCACCCCTAATTAATCTTCACGCTTAATACCTCGGCCTGAGGTCGCGGGTTCCCGTGCCTTTCACCCTCCCGAAACGTCTCCTCAACTCTGAAGAGGTCGCCCTGGTGCTCGCCTTCGGAAGACTCTCAGTTCTGGAGGCTTGTTCGGTGCTCGAAGGATCGGTCCTGAGAGTAGAATCTCCCTGCGACCGGGTTTCAATCCTGAAAGTCAGACAGCCTGATTCGGAACGACTCCCGGAGCTTGCGGGGATTCACAAGGTCGCTCCCCTGATGGCCGTCTCCGACGGAGCTTTGACAGGGGTGGTCAAGTTGGTGGAGAAGGTCACGGAACGCCTTCACGACAAGGCGACCTTGTCCGTCAGCGGCTATGACGTCGACGAAGACGACTACGAGACAATCGTCAGGGCGCTCCTCGACGAGGTCAAGAGGGCCGGGTTCAACAAGGCTCATCTCCTGAGACCTAACAACAACGAACTACTTGCGGAGCAGGTGCAACTGAGGTCCGCCCTCGATGTAGTCGCTTTTCCCTACCATGGAGGCATCGGTCTGGGGCCGACCGTGTGGGTCCCCGATTCCGCATCAATGCGCGAACGCGGGACGCAGAAGCCAACGCCGCATTCTGACATCTCGATGTCCCCGAGGCTCGCCCGGGTGCTGCTCAACTTGTCGGGCCTCAGCAAGGGTCAGACGGTTCTGGACCCCTTCTGCGGCTCGGGGACTATCCTCGCTGAGGCTTTCATCCGCTCGATGCGCTGTCTGGGCCTCGACGCCAAGACCAATCGCGTGAGGGACGCCAGGGAGAATCTCAGATGGCTGGTGGGTAGTGTCAAGGACAAAGGCTACGACATCAGGGTGGGAGACGCAAGGGAACTCCCCCAAATGCTCCGAGGATCGAAGGTTGACGCCGTGGTCACCGAGCCGTTGCTCCTCCCGAGGATTGAAGCTAGGCCCAAGACCAGCACCGCCACCGACCTGATTGATCAGGCAAGCGAGGTCTATGGCGGCGCTCTCGCGTCGATGGCCGAGGTCCTCCAGCCCTGGGGCAGGATCGTCATAGTCGTTCCTGTGATACAGACCATGGACGGCGAAGAGGTCTCCATGACACTCGAAGGACGACAGCTGGGGCTCAAGCTCTTCCAGCCTGGACCTGTCGGGTTCCAGTACCCCGTGAGACTGTCGTTCGAGAGCACTCGCTGGGTGAAGAGGGCGGTTTACGTCTTCGAGTCGAAATCATGTGTCCAGGGCCGATAGGGCTTTCCGGAAGACGCCCGTCATAAGGTTCAGCTGTGCGTCGGTGAGGTTCGAGGTGGTTGCGATTCTCTTTCCCACCTCGAGGAGGTTCCTTATCCTATGCGTGGGCATCCTGGATGCAACCGCGAGTTCATAGAGGCTCTCCGCGAAGACCTCCCTTGCCTTCCGGCTCTGGACCCTGCCCTTTCCTTCCTCTCCTCTAGATGAGAGGTAGAGGGCTATCGCCACCGCATGGCCAAGGTTCAAGGCCCTGTAGACTTGGGTCGTGTCTATCGTCGTGGTCACATCACACATCCTGATTTCTTCGTTCGTAAGCCCGGTCGTGTCCCTCCCGAAGACGAGGGACGATGTTCGCGAGGACGACAGCAAAGCATGCAGTCGGTCCGGACCGACCGTCCTCCTGATTACATTCGATTTCTTCGAGGCCTTCACGGCGGTAGTAGCGATAAGGAGTTCGTTCTCTCTCCTCACATTCTCGAATGTGGTGACTACAGCCCTATCGAGGACGTCCGAGGCGTGAGACGCATAGACGGCTGCCACTGAAATATCGACCTTGGGCTTCACCAGGTAGAGCTTCTTGACTCCGAAGTTCTTCACCAGTCTTGCAGTGTGTCCGACGTTGACAGGATATTTCGGCTCGACGAGCGTCACGGATACGCCATTTGGGATCAAACTGTGTTCGACAGACGCCAGGTCTTCCGTCGTTCTTAAGTCAAAGTCAACTACCGCCGCGTCCTCCAAATACTCGCTGGTATTCTCCTAGTGAACTCCTCTCAGAATTTGCTGTCATCGGCGGGGTCTCGCCTTTCGCCCTACTGCTTGCTAACGGTCACATCCGGGACAGGACAGTGGCGTGAAGGCTATCCGCGTGCAGCTGACCCGTCCACCTAGCTGCAGATTTCCAAGACTTCCTCCGGCGTAAGGGAGTAAACACGCCTCTTGCCATAGTCTGTCTTGGGTCGGGCCATCCCAAGTTTCACAGTTGCGGACACCACCTCCCTCCTCCTCAGGGAGAAGAGACATTTGACCCTCAAGATCTCGGCACCCGTCATCCTCCTTTTCGGCTTCACGGAGACCAAGAGGGAGCTGACTCTGGGATGCGGCGAGAACGACTCCCTGCCCACCCTCATAAGCACTTTGACCTTGGATGAGACTTGAGCGATTACCGAAATCGCTCGGTAGTCCCTCGTTCCCGCGTTCGCCATGATCTTGTTCACAAAGTCTTCTTGGAGGAGGACCACGGCCCTGCCGTACTCGAGCTGGCTGATCCATTCGATGAAGGTCGCCGACCTCGAGTACGGCAGGCTCGAGACCAGGACGTCAAACCGCGGCATCTCCTTGAAAGCATCGCCCAGATGGACGAGGGCCCTCGCGACACCCAACTCTTCGAGCGTGGCGGCGAAGTTCTCTTTGTCAATCTCATACGCTTCGAGGCTCGCGCCCAGATGCACAAGCTCCCTGGTGAGGACGCCCCTCCCCGTCCCTATCTCTAGTATCCTTTCGTCAGGCTGGACGTTCGCGCTAACCACGATCTTGTCTATGACTCGTCGATCCCTAAGGTAATGCTGACCCAGCCTTTGTCTGCTCATTTCTTCACGAAGATAGCGACATGCGATTCGCCCGCGAGCTCCTCGACTATCCTCTTGGCAATCATCCTAGCAGGGTCCCTGAGCCCGACCCGCTCCTGTATGTCACTGAAGCTCGTGAAGGGCTGCTTCTCCCTCATCTCGATTATCTCCTTCATGAACGTCTTCCCAATGCCGGGGATTAGCTCCAGCCCGTGTAGCCTCGGCGTGAGCGGTTGCAGCTCGTTGAAGTAAGCCACGTATTTTGCTTCGTTTCCCTTCACGAGGCTCTCCACCACTGCGGGGAGCGAGGCCTTCGCCTCCGGCGTGAGCTCTTCATATGCCAGTTTGCCCAAAACACTGACCACCTTCTCTCGCCCTTCCTTTCCTATCTTGATCCTTTCTCCCAGATCGAAGCTCTGGTTCTCCATCGCGAGCAACTCGAGTAGCGTCAGTCTCTCCTCCCCGATTGCCTCGACCATCGGACCCTCTCTCCCCTTGATCACCTCGGACTGCCCTCTAGGCAGGAAGTCCAGTACCCTGGCGAATTCTTCGTATTTCTTGTCGGCTGACGACATATCCCGGGGCAACCACCTCTGCAGAAGGCCTAGTTGGAGCGGGGCTCCTCCACAAGCAGTACTGTGCGTGCTTTCAAGCGATGTCCCCTTGGTTACCGGATTGTTTTCGGTCTTTGCTTGCTATTTAATCCTTGGGTGCTTGCGACCTACTTGAGTATCTTGAGGATCTTCTCGAGTGTCTCCGTAGGGAGGAGCTTCCTCCATCCTGAGGTGAAGGTCCTCAGCTCTTCGATCGACTTCGGCATCACATTGACGACCGAGACGGCCTCTTCCTCGCTGAGCCCACACTCTGTCTCCAGCTCCTTGCGCAGCTTCTTGGCGTTCTCAGGGGTCGACTTCGCGAACTTCGTAGTATAGTCGAGTGTCCTCTTCTGAATCTGGTCCGCCTTCACGATGTCAATCTTCTGCAGGATTTGGTGGGCCTCGGGGATGGTGAGGAGTCTCTTAGAGGTCTTTTCGGCCATCATTTCGCCTCCAGGCGGACTATGTGCTCCTTCCTGGCGATGAGCGTCTTGACCTTGTCGCCTACAGGGACGTCCAGAACCACGGCGCGCCTACCCACCTCAGTCACCGTGCCCACAAGGCCGTTGAACCTTCTGTGAGGCATTCCCTTGACCTGGGACGGGTCAATCTTAACCACAACCCTATCCTTCGGAGAGTATTCTATGAGCAGGCTGCTCAGGCCCTTTTTTGTCTTCGACGCCTTGAGAAGAGACCTAGTTCTCCTTCTGAATCCGTGTGACTTCGCCAATCTCGAATTTTCCCGTTTCCGTGACTCCGCAGATGTCGAATCTGCGGCACCTCACTTCAGTTTTTAAGACTTCCGACACAGACGGTGAAACGAGTTCGCCACTTACGAACCTCTTGACCGGTAGCCCTCCGTCCAGTTCGACGTGCATGACCAGCGTCCTCCCCCTGACTGTGGCATCCGCCCTGTAGACCGTCTTCCAGACCGGCCTGTCATGAGGCCTCTCGAACCTGACCGCGGTCCTCCTGAAGGCAGAGTGGAGTCCCGCAAGAGCCTCAGTTGAGACCTTCGAGGCGGCGGTCGCCAGAATTTCGGTCCTGAACCTGAACGTAGGCAGCCTCAACGGCTTACCTGAGAGGACTCTGCCCGCCGAGACCGACACCAGACCACCCCTATACCTGGCCGCGAACCTGCGCGGGAAGACTCTCTTCACCGGGTTCTTCACCTCAGTGACGAAGGGCCTCCCAGGTGGGAGGACCTTGCTCTCCTTGTCCTCGCTCCCCAGCCACGTGAAGGTCATCCTGTCGCTCCCGCTGAAGCCCGAAATCTTCGTGCGCAGCAGCTCCTCGACGCTGGGCTTACGCTCGAATCCTGTCTTCCCACACCCGCGGCATCCAGCACCTAAGCAATCTGGACAAATCTCCCTCTTCTGAGACACTCCTCGAGGTTTGGTGTACCTCCCGTAGAAGAAGACCGGTCTTGACGAGGCGATGATTTCACCCGTGCCGGGGCTGACGAGGAGCGTCAGGTCAGGCCGGAGTCTATCAACGCGCTTGCGGAGCTTCTCGGAGACGTGCGCGGCGATTAGCTTCGCCGCCTGTGTCTTAATTGTCTCGTTCCCCTTGAGCCTGAGGTCTGACCTGAGCTCGTCCTCCCTCTCCTGGATGCCCTCCGGGAGCGAGACCCCGACCGTGAATGTTTCAAATTGGTAGCGCCTGACCTTCCGGGCCGCTGCTTTCGCCATCACGGGCACAATTTCCATCAACCCCTCGCAGACGAAGCAGCCGCTCCCTTCCACGACCTCCAAGGGCCCTGACCCGCTCTGTCTCTGGACGCAATAACCACACAGGCGGTAGGCGTGCGCCGCCGTCGACACGCTACTGAGCACCCGTCCGGCGCATCATCTGGCGGAACTCGCGGCCCTTGCTCGTCTTTACGAGGGACTTCATCTGCTTATACCTTGCCAGCAACTCCCTCACCTCCTTCTCACTTCGGCCCGAACCCCTAGCGATACGCTTTAGGCGCGACGAGTTGATTCTTTCAGGGTCGGCCTTCTCGGTCCCGGTCATCGACTGGATGATCGACTTGAAGACCTTGACCCTGTCCTCGGCTTTCTCAAGCTCTTGGGAGTTGACCGCCCCGGACAAGCCCGGTATGTGCTCGAGCACTTTCTTCAGGGAGCCGAACTTCTTCATCTGCTCGAACTGC
The DNA here is from genome assembly GCA_050011715.1 of Nitrososphaerales archaeon. Lineage (GTDB taxonomy): Archaea > Thermoproteota > Nitrososphaeria > Nitrososphaerales > Gagatemarchaeaceae > UBA183. The sequence goes on from JBEKIO010000005.1 coordinate 85,246, forward strand.
GCAAGAAGGTCGTCCATCGTCAGTTTGCCAGACATCATCCTCTGGGCAGCCTTGTCATCAATCTCGACCTCGGACGTGCGGACCATGTCCATCAGGGCCTTCAGATCTCCCATCCCCAGCAGCCTGCCGACGAACCTCGTCGGGGCGAACTCCTCCAAGTCGTCGATTCTCTCCCCTGTCCCAATGAAGAAGACCTTGGCCCCCGTAGCGGCGGAAGCTGCCAGCGCTCCGCCTCCCTTTGCGGCTCCATCCAGTTTCGTGACAACGATGCCGCCGACAGGTGCCGCCTGATGGAACGCCAGGGCTTGGTTGTAGCACTGCTGGCCGATCGTCCCGTCTATCACGAGCAAGGTGGCGTCCGGCCTGACCGCCCCAACCACCTCCCTCATCTCTTGAAGGAGCCCCTTCTCCTCCTTGTGCCTGCCCGCCGTGTCAATAATCACCAGGTTCTTCGTAACTTCGAAGTGCTTCCTCCCCTCCTTTGCGACCTTGACCGAGTTCTTCTCCTTCTCGTCACTGTAAACGTCCACCCCTGAACTGGAAGCGAGGGTTTTCAGCTGAACAACGGCCCCGGGCCTGAACGTGTCCGCGGCTACGATCCCGACCTTGAACCCCCTCTTTGTGTAGAAGCGGGCTAGTTTCCCGGTCGTCGTGGTCTTGCCTGAGCCCTGAACTCCTAGCATCACAATGACGCTGGTCTTGCCCTTGTCGAGCTGCAGTCCGCCCTCGCCGCCCAGGAGCCGGGCAAGCTCATCGTACAGCACTGAGACCACCTGGTCTTTCCTCGTGACGCCCGGGGCAGGTTTTTCTTCGAGGACCCTCTTCTCGACCCGCTCCGTGACTTCGAGCGCCATTTTGACGTTGACGTCAGACTGGATGAGCGTCCGCTGGAGGTCGCGAACGAATTCTCTGACGGCCTTCTCATCGACAGTTGTGGAACCGACCAGCTTCTTGACAGCCGCCTGCAGTCCCTCCCTGAGTGAATCCAGCATCCTGGTCGGCGACCCGGTTCCGCGTATTTAATTATCTTGAGGAGGCCCGAGGCCGCAGGTGACGTGAAATGAGAGTCGGGGTGCTCTTCTCGGGGGGCAAGGACTCGACTTACGCGGCATACATCGCTTCCAAGAGTGACCAGCTCGCATGCCTGATTACCGTCTTCCCGAGGTCAGACGCTTCGTACATGTTCCATTATCCTGACCTGAAATGGACCCGGCTTCAGGCTGAAGCAATCGGAGTCCCACAGCTCACGCAGGAAACGCCGGGTGTCAAGGAGGAGGAGCTGGAGGACCTCGCTGCGGCGATTCGGAGGGCCAGGGGGGCCTACGGGCTGGAGGGGGTCTACACAGGCGCCCTGGCGAGCGTCTACCAGAAGTGCCGCGTCGAGAGAATCTGCAAGGAGCTGGGTCTGGAGTGCATCTCGCCCCTGTGGGGGGCAGATCCGGAGGAGTATCTGAGGAGGCTTGTGAAGGACGGGTTCGTAGCGATGGTGGTCAGCGTGTCGGCGCTCGGGCTCGACCGGAGATGGCTCGGACGCATCCTTGACTACGCGGCGATTGACGAACTGGTCGCCCTGAGCAGGAGATTCAGGTTTCATCCGGGCCTAGAAGGCGGCGAAGGCGAGACCTTCGTGTTGGACTGTCCCATGTTCAGGGCCACAGTGGAAGTGAAAAGGGCGGAGACCCACTGGAAAGGCGATTCCGGCACTCACGAGATCCTCGACGCCAGGCTGGTGCCGAAGCCTGTTGCTAACTCAGGGGCAGGGGAAGCGCCGTTCCGAGGTCGAGATTGACTCACTCCGTTTGCCCAGGCCCTATGAGCTGGACGACCAGCGTCTGACCTGGGACTGTGAAGATCATTTCGCTAGAATTAAACACAACAAAGCCTATATTCACAAACAGTTTCGAAACATTGCTCTAGATGAAGGGATTCGGAAGAGCCGTCTGAGTTCCACGATGAAGATTAAACCAAAGATAGAGCACTGACAGTCTGCGCGTTTGGTTCAAGATTTCTCTGCAACGTCAATGTCGTCAAAAATGGACAGGATAGGCTCCAATTCCGCATCTGATGTGTCGGCAAGAGGGCGACTCTTGCCTATGGCCTGATACAGAAGATAGACTCCTACCAAGGACATTCCAAGGGAGTCGAGGATATTGGGGAAGGCTGAGAAGAAGACCCAGTGGTCGAAATACCTGGCGAAGCCGATGGCCCACGCGAAGGCACTGATGCCGAGGACGAATGCCAGAGGCCTCTTGACGTATGCGAACTTCATCCCCACTACGCCCCATCATTCTTCATGCCGAAGGTTGCCGTCAATCTTGGCAGTTCCACATCGTCACTCACCTGAGGATGATGATCAGGATTGAAAGCTCTATGCCGTTCATACTCTCCCGCTCCCTGAATTCTTCCACACCCTTCTGCGCAAATCCATACATCGGAATCCCTCAACTCGTCGTCGATGGACGGCAGCCGTGATGAGGGCAGCCACCACGAGGGCTGCAGATTCAGAGAATTCAGCCTCTCTGCGAGTCTTCTACTTTCTTTCAATACCCTTACTCTCGCTTCTCCCAACACTTCATCCGTCTTCTCGTCTGGATCGGCTGGGCTATCGTCCTCGATTGAATCACAAATGTTGAACGCACTCTTCTCAATCTTGTCAACGGCATCGTAGAAGTCTCGCACCATGGTGTCAAATTCCGTTTGATACTTGTCCACGTTGTCATGAATGCTGTCGCTCAGGTCACGAGCTTCGATGTGAGTGTCATATTCTGTCTCTAAGTAGACCAGACAATCGTTTAGACCGCGCATTGCCGCTGAAGAGAGGCAAACCAATCCATATTGTCGATCTAGATTGTCTTATTTACCTTACTGGAATGCGAGCCCACCTGACGGGAAATCGTAGGTAGTCCTAGCCAAACTAGTCAGGCTTAAACCAAGGATAGAGCACCGCAGCATTCCCGGTGCAATAGTTGTAGTCACGACTAGGTTTAGACTGACCCGATGGTCTGTCTGCGTCTCCCGGGCGCCATCCTGGAGTCAGCTTCACGCGTCCGTTCCAGGACCTGGTTTCTCAACTGCCGCATGCCGTCGCCCCGAGTCGCCGACGTCCTGACCGAGGCGAGTCCCCCGAGGAGGCCCTCCAGTCCCGTGGTCGTCACTCCATGAGGGACGAGGTCTATCTTGTTGAACACAAGAAGAATCTTCTTTGGGTCGACCCCGAGCTGGTCGAGGGTATCCCTACAACTCCCAAGCTTCACTCCGATGCTTTCCGGGCTTTCGCTTGCGTCGACAATCAGGAGGACAAGGTCGGCGTAGGTCAACTCCTCGAGGGTCGACTTGAACGAATCGACTAGATATGTCGGGAGTCTCGAGATGAACCCCACAGTGTCAGACAGCATCACCTTCCTCTTCGAGCCGGGCAAGGATACGGCGCGGGTCGTCGTGGCGAGAGTGGTGAAGAGTTTCGGGGACTCTTCCTTAGACTCGGAAGCCAGCTTGTTGAAGAGCGTCGTCTTCCCACTGCTGGTGTAGCCTGCGAGCGACACCAGAGGCTCGTTGAGCTTCATGCGCTCCCTCCTCTGGACCGCCCTGTTCATCTCGGCCCTGGCGAGCTTTTCCCTGACCGTCGCCATCCTGCGCTTCAGGGCCTTGAACTTGACGTCCACGGCCAGTTCCCCCGTCCCCATGAATCCGGCCCTCTCGCCCGAGGCGGAATTGCGCACGACGTCCTTCGTCCTTGGCAGTTCATAGCGCAGCTCTGCGAGCTGGACTTGGAGCTTAGCCTGAGTGGTCGCGGCGCGCAGAGCGAAGATATTGAGGATCAACCTTTCGCGGTCGATCACCTCGACATGAGTCACCTTCGCCAGGTTGTTTGCCTGCGAAGATGTGATGCTCTCGTCTACGATTAACGTGTCAGAGTCGTTGCCACTCACGATTTCGGTAAGCTCCTCAGCCTTGCCCACCCCGACCCCGTACCCCGACTTGACGATTTGCTTGAGGCAAATCACCTCCTCGACAGAGTAGCCGGCGGCCTTGGCCAGTTCCTGGATCTCTTGCTTCGCGAATTCATCAGTGTAGGTGACTATCGTGGCCTTCGTTGACGTCTCAACTCCTCTGCCTCAGGGAGCCCACTAATCCTGAGGGGTGTGTCATCTGCGACCCGGTCAAGCCTATCTGAAACCCAGTCCGGAAGAATCCATCCTACTAACGCAACTCTCGCACTTGAGCCCACGGGGGGTCCTGTAGAGGGGCCCGGGGGCGCCGCACTCGGGGCAGGCCTTCGGTGGCTTTTGCTGCTGTTGGACAGACTCTGTCATAGAAGCTACCGTCTCCGTGATCTTCGCCGGAGCATCTCTTGATTGTCGATTTGGACGCAGACTGGACAGACGAGATGGTCGCCCGTGCCTTCTGGCTGAAGCCTGATTCGGTGGGTTACGCACAGCTGTGGTACTGTTTGGCTCACGGTGTACTTGTTTATCCGTCCCTAATAAGGGCGTTCCGCGCCCATTCATTGGGCTTGCCTGGATTTCATCCTGGAGCCAGCAGGAAGCGTCCATGACAGTACGCTCGAAGGGGTCCTCGCTTCATCTAGGGGTTCACGAACGGAGTCCCTAGGGGGGTTGGCACCTCGTCCGGGAAAGGCCTTCCACAAGAGCATCTGGGCGGGCTGAGCGATCTTCCGGCCACACACATTTCCTTCTACCTTATACGTAGGAGCGCCCTCACCGTATCTCGAGTAGTCTTGAGAGAGTCCTCCAAGACGGAGAGAATGCAGCTTCCGCCCGACACTTTCGAAGGATGGTTGAGAACCCAACACATACGTCACCCGGCGGGTGCACTTGAGGCGACGCCTGCGAAAGACCCATACGAGACATGGCTAGGACTCCGGGTCGAGAAGCTAAGGACGAAGACCGCGGGCAAGAATTAGCTTGTCTGGGGGCTGCGGTCGGTTCCGCATGCATTTCACTGAGTCATCTGGAACATTAGAGGAAGAACACTAGCCGCTGCCCTTCACGCGCATGATCTTGGTCTTGCCCAACATTGTCCAGTATTCGACCTCAGTCCCGGGCCCAAGGGTTCCATTCAGCTCGGCCATCTCCTCCGCGGAGGGCTTCGGTGTCTCGAAGACCTCGAACGTCTCGAGGTCCATCACTTGCACAGCCTTGTCCATGACCGAAGTTATCTGACCCGAACGCTTGTCGATCATCGGGATGTCGACCCTCGACTCGGCAGGCGAGACGTAGCTCTTCTTCGACCCGGTCGTTATCGATATCGCCACCAGCCTGACCTTTGCACTTCCGTGCTTTCCAGGTTTGAAGTGCTCGCGGCTGACAACCTTGCACGGCTCTCCCTCCAGGATGATGTAGCTTCCTTCCTTGACGCTTCCCAGTTCGGCCGGTCTGCTCAAAGCCTAGTCGCGTCTTGCCTCGTGGTGGAAACTAAATAAACGTCTCACTCTCAGACCCGTAAGAACGGAAGAATCAATGAAGTCGTGTGATGCATCCGGATTGACCAGCCACGTCCTCCAGAAATGATTGATTGATGGTTCCCCCACTTGCCTGAGCCTGCATATGTCCTCGATTCCACCGCGTTCTACGCGGGAATCCCCTACCAGGGGAGTGGTCGCTACTTCACTACCTACCTTGTCCTCGAAGAAGTCAAGCATCACAACGTGGGTTCGTCCTTCCTCCACTCAAGGGTCCACGTGACTGAGCCTTCGCTCGACTCGGTCAATAGGGTCAAGACGACTGCCATGAAGACGGGTGACATCGGGGCGCTCTCCCAAACTGACATGTCCTTACTCGCCCTCGCGCTTGACCTCTCTCAGACTGAAGGAGGCGTCAGCCTCGTCTCGGACGACTTCGCAGTCAGGAACGTGGCAAACGTGCTCTCCATCCCACTAGCACAGACCTCGATTAAGGGCGGTGCATGGAAGAACATCGCGTGGAAGATCTACTGTCGGGGATGCGGGAAGGAGTACACCAACCCGAAGCTGACCGTCTGTCCCATCTGTGGAACAGAGTTGGCTCGCAAGCCTTCGAGTGGTTGAGGCCCGGCCCGCTCATCCGAATGTCGAGGTGACTCTGCCGGACAAGGGATTGGGAGCTATACCCATACTTATTAGGGAGCTATTAGGGAGATATATCCAACTGGTTGTAGAGGCTAGACAAAATGAATCCAATTCGTACGACGGTTCTCCAAGTTTCAGACAGATGTCCCCAATGTGGCAGACGGACGCTCGTTGACGACGCCCACGTGGGAGAGCTTGCGTGCCACACCTGTGGTTTCGTGGTCAGTGAGCACGCCGTCGACCAAGGTCCGGAGTGGAGGTCGCTCGGAGATGACAAAGAGACGGACAGGGCTAGGGCGGGTTCGCCGACCTCGATAACCCGCAGGGACATGGGCCTCTCCACGATGATTGGCAGGTCCAACAGGGACGCCTCGGGCAGGTCCTTTGCCTCCCCAATGCGCAGCGCGATGGAGAGGCTTAGGAAGTGGGACAACAGGGCCCCTGCTTTCGGTTCCTCCGAGAAGAACCTCAGCGTCGCATTACGCGAGCTTGACAAGATGAGTGACAAACTCGGGGTCTCACAGGCCGTCAAGGAACGCGCAGCCTACATCTACAGGAAGGCGCTCGAGAGGGGGCTTCTTAGGGGACGCTCCATCGTCGGGATTGCGGCGGCTTCCCTATACGCGGCCTTCCGCGACACGGAGACGCCTAGGACACTCAAGGACATAGCTGTCGTCGAGAACCTGAACAGGAAGGCCGTCGCTAGAGATTACCGCATCCTCCTCAGGGAAATGGACCTCAGCATGCCGGTGGCAGACGCCGCGAAGAACGTCACGAGGATTGCTTCCAAGGTTGGCCTCTCGGAAAAGGCGGCCCGCAAGGCCGTCGAGATCGTCAGGATGACCGAAGAGAAGGAGGTCTCGGCAGGCAAGTCGCCGATGGGGCTCGCAGCGAGCGCTCTCTACCTTGCGAGTGTTATCGAAGGCGAGGTCAAGACCCAGAAGGAGATCGCCGAGGCCGCAGGCGTCACAGAGGTTACAGTCAGGAACAGGTACAAGGGCCTCAGGGCTGACTTCGGCAATTCCCTTGGACTCGACGCAAAGCCTTAGATTATCGTGCAGTAGGGAAAAGTGGACCGGGGGGGAATTGAACCCCCGACCTTGGGACCCGAAGGGTTCTCCCGCGTGCGAGGCGGGCGTTCGTACCGCTGAACTACCGGCCCTACATTTCGGGCTCGACCCTTTTCATGTATAAGGGTTCTTGGCTTCCGCATCCGCTTGAGGGGGCAGAAACCCTTTTCCAAGACGCCAGGAGACGCTGAATCAGAGATGCCCAAGACAGACTTGGACGACAGGCTCCTCTGGCTAGCGAGCGAGAAGGAGATTCGGAACGCTGAGACGACGGACTCCTACTTCCTCCAGACCAAAAGGGTTCTGCGGAAGAACCACATCGACTCGCGAGTCGTGATGGAGGTCTACGCCAGGGGCGTCCCCTATCCAGACAACTGGGGCCTCGTCAGCGGCGTCTATGAGGTCGCGAAGCTCCTCGAGGGCCTCCCGGTCAACGTCTGGGCCTTCGACGAGGGCGACGTCTTTGTCGCTGATGGCTCAAAGGCGATCTACGAGCCGCTCATGGTCATCGAGGGAAGGTACGTCGATTTCGTCGAATACGAGAACCCCATCCTCGGGCTGCTCTCTTCATCCACGAGCGTCTCGACGAGGGCCGCGAAGCTCAGGCTGGCTGCGGCTTCGAAGCTCCTGATCAGCTTCGGAACGCGTCGGGTCCATCCTGCCCTCGCCCCTATGGTGGAAAGGGCCTGCTACCTCGCAGGATTCGACGGAGTCTCGAACGTTCTTGCCGCAAAGATGCTGAAGCTCGAGCCGTCGGGAACGATGCCCCACTCACTGGTGCAGATCCTCGGCAGTCAGGAGAAGGCTTGGCGCCTCTTCGATGAGACCATACCGAAGAGTGTCTCGCGCGTGGCGCTGGTCGACACGTTCTGGGATGAGAAGGCGGAATCAATCAGAGCCCTCGAAGTGTTGGGCTCTAGGCTCTGGGGAGTGAGGCTGGACACGCCTGCCTCGCGCAGGGGCGACTTCCTGAAGATAGCCGAAGAGGTCAGGTGGGAACTCGATATCCGCGGCGGGAAGACGGTCAAGATCATAGCATCCGGGAGACTCGACGAAGAGTTGATTGGGAGGCTTAACGCCATCGTGGACGGATACGGGGTGGGTACAGCGGTGGCGTACCCACCGGTGATCGACCTGAGCGCGAAGATAGTCGAGGTCGCCGAGGGTCCGAGGAAGGAGTTCAGGGCAAAAAGGGGAGGACTCGGCGGACGCAAGACGACCTACCGGTCTGCCGGCTTCAGGGACTTCGTGACATTGGAGGGTTCGCCAAAGCCGAACCGCTCGATGGGTCTGCTGAAGCCCCTGCTGAAGGACGGCAGGATGGCGAGAGGCTTCGATAGCATGGACGAGATCCGCGCAAGGGTGAAGACCAGCCTGGAAGAGCTGAGGACAGCCCACCCCTCGCTGTCGTGGAGGTGACCGGTCGCGCGGATGGCGCTACTGGTAGTGGACGTGCAGAGGGACTTTTGTCCCGGAGGGGCCGTGGCGGTCGAGGATGGTGATATGGTCGTGCCAAGACTCAATATGGTCATCGGGGCGTTCACTAATGCGTCCCTTCCCATCTTCTTCACCAGGGACTGGCATCCGCCGAACCACATGTCCTTCAAGGGCCAAGGAGGGACCTGGCCTCCCCATTGTGTGAAGGAGACTCCCGGAGCCGAATTTCATCCGAAACTAGAGGTTCCTCTGGGGGCGGTCGTAGTCAGCAAGGGCACGGAAGCGGACTTGGAAGCATACTCGGGGTTTCAGGGGACCGACCTCGAGAAGCGCATCAAGGAGACCAGAGTCCATGAGGTCTTCCTCGGGGGCCTGGCCACCGACTACTGCGTCAAAGAGACCGCCCTAGACGCGCTCGATGCGGGGCTAAAGGTGAAGGTCCTCGAGGATTGCATCAGGGGAGTCAACTTGCGCGGGAACGATTCGGAGCTCGCCCTCCGGGAGGTCGTCGCCAGAGGAGTGGCGCTGGTTACTTCATTAGATGCCGTGAGACTGGTGAGCCGCGCTAGAAGATCCCATCCGAAGCCACGTCACCCGAGGCTCGGATAGCGTCCCTGCCCCGTGTCTTCACGATGGCCAGATGATTCCCGTTCTAAGGATCAGTTGGGCTGGACGCGCAGCAGTACAGTCATCCTCTAGCGCGAATGCCGACAGAGGGTCTTGGAATCGAATTGGGTTAAGGCATCGAATACGCTCCGGTCAAGACGTCGTGATGAGCAAGAGCACGTCACCGGAATACGATACACTCGGGCAGCGGATGAAGATCACCAGAGGCGTGTTCGCCCCAACATAGATGGTCTGCGGAAGCTCTGGCATGGTCCCTGCTACTTGGAACCCGGGGGTGCTCACGTTGGCAGACTCCATGGTGTACTGTAGGCCCGGAGTGTTGTACGTCAGGGTGTAGTTGAAGACCTCTCCGACGCTCAGATTGAGGTTCTCAGTGTAGACCGCTATTCCGCTTGTCCTTCCAATCCAATTCACAGATAGCTTGCCTATTCTCACGCAGGATGTTGGAGTGGCCACAAAGTGAGAAATCGCGACATGCCCCCATTCGTCGACAGCCACGGCCGTGTACACTCCGGCCTCGAAGTTTACCAATACACCACCCGAGCTCCAGTATCCACTGACCTCGGCCGACCAGCTCATCGCCCTTGCAGAGCACAGATTCTGGTCAGGGTTGCACGTGATTGATGCGAAATCACTCGACGGCTGAAAGTCATAGGACCGTATGACTGGGCCGGATGATATGCATCCCGCGTCAGACTGAACTCCCGATGCCGCCGAGATGTTGGATGCGGCGTAGTAGCCTGTGAGGACGACGTAGGCGACCGGAGCCAAGGCGCTTACCAGATCAATTGGACCACACATGCCCATCACTAGGCTCTGGAGTGACCAGTTGCCCGCCACTGGCACGTTGTTCTCTGTCGGCAGTGGGTTGAACTCCGATGTCGTCAGTGAAATGTTATCGCCAGCCCGAATTGTCGAGGTGTCAATCGAGAGACCGAGTCTCAGAGCTGCCGAAGATGTGGCTACCTGTGTGTTCAACGTCAGTTCGTAGTCCAGCACGGACACAGCCATGATCAGACACAGCCCAATCGCGAGCACCCTGATCTTAGACATCCGGGGTCATCTTATCTCACGCTTGCTCTGTTATTAGTTCTATTTTCAAGAACGGACACAGGGTTTGCCTTGCCAGCACTGTGATCATAGACAAGTCGTCAAAATGCTAGATTATTGCCTGGCACGCGAGCAATACTGTCATCATCCTGACCTTTTGGGCCAGTCCTGATCGCCCGTCGTAGCACGCTGCGTGCCAGACCGTAGAATCTTGGGTGGCTTTGATTATTTATCCATTCCCGAGTCTCCTTCGTTTCATCAGGCTTTTATCCACGGAACCACTCTCCCGCCGCATTGACCGAAGAAGAGACCGAGTTCACGAGCTGGTGGAAGGCTCTAGCAGAGGACCCGGACTACTACACCAACACCGAGCAGGGCCAAAAGGAGTTGGCCGAAATGATTCGCAAGGAGTCGGAGCGACTCCTCGAAGAGATAGGCAGGTCGGTCAAAAGGACGAAGGAGATAATCTGGCTGTCGCGCTTCTGCAGAGCCTGCGACCACTACAGAGAGGAGGGTCGCAGGATGAACTGCGACCGCTGGAAGGTCCGCATAGTGAAGCCATTCCACGGCCGCCCAATCTGGGCCAGCATCCCTTCCCGGAAAGGAGACGGTGAGAAGGAGCTGGTCGTGGAGAGCATAGACTGGGACGCGAAGTGGAAGGAGATCTCTGAGAGGGTCATCGAAATGTCCATTGACATGGTGAACGGCGGCTTCCCCTACTTCTGCTACAAGAGCAAGTAAGGACGAGATGTCAGTCCTGTAGGGGCAACATTCCATCCTACTGTAGTGCGAAGACATTCGCGAAAGCGTCGGGCGTGTTCTCTTGGCCAGCGAGGAACACCCGTTGCATGCCCAGCAGAAATATCTGAACTAATCGACAACGGCGGCATCTAGTTGCCTCAATGGCCGTGCTGATCTTCGGACTAGATTGTAAGGAATACGAGCACGAGTAATATTATGATGACAACTAACAAGATTGCCACGATGTGGGCAGCACCCCGTCTTCGGGTCAGGAGCTTGCCTGGCGCGTCAATTGGAGCCGCTTTCAGCTCCAGGTATTGGTGAGTCTGGAGGGCTTCAGTGGAAGGTTCTCCTATGGGATGAACGAGACTCACCCATCGAAGGAGTCGTAAGACGAGCCGGAAGCTAAGCGCCTTAGCCATGCTAACAGCAAGTTAACGGAGCTGCAGACTGATCAATAACGCTGGATTCCTCTAGGACTGCGTTCGAGACGGCGACTCTGCAAAGTCTAATTCTTATATCGTAATGGAATGCGCCCGAGATTACCTGGCCGCGGTGGTGTAGTCGCGTGGCGGAAGCCATCGGCACAATTTGGTCAACATAGGAGGCTGTGGAGCGCCGCGCAGTCACCTTTAGATCGTGGGTTCAAATCCCACCCGCGGCCCACCTTTGTAGGTTCAAGACAGTGTCCTTAATCTACAATGCAAGGTTGTGGCAAGTCGATGCCCAAAGGTGGACGAATCGCCAAACTGAAGGCAAGAGTGGAGGTCTACGAGACAGAGTATGATGAGGCGCTCGGTTACCTCCGAACCAATGCAGAGACCAAGGGGATGGGGGAACAAGCCCGATGGTTTGCCACCCTCACGAAGTTCCCTGACATCAGCGACAGGCTAGTGAGGGCCTACCGAGAGTATGCTCAAGAGCTAGAGAAGTTGATGCAGGGCAAACGCCGTATGTTGAGGAAGAGCTATAGCTGAATCACTTCTGTCAGATTGAACGGTGATGCTGGTTGCTTGAAGGAAAGAATATGAACTTAAGAGTGATGGAGAAGGAGGACTTGCCTAAGCTTGCTGAATGGCTCAACGAACCAGAATTCCTTGGTGAGTACCAAGGTCTACATCAGGCATCCAGAACAGAAACAGAGAAGATGCTTGAGAGTCCCCTTGAGTTGAAGCCATTCTTCATAGAGAAGAAAGACGGAACCAAGATAGGTTTCATAGTGTATTTCTACGTTCTGCACGTCGCGGGCAAACAACTGGAAATTGGCTACAGTCTGGCACCAAACGAGAGGGGTAAAGACTACTGCACTGAAGCTGTCAACCTTATGGTGGATTACCTGTTTCTCTCCAAAGAGAACATGCGCATTCAAGCCCAGACTAGCTCGAAGAACATTGCCTCTCAGAGGGTCTTAGAGAAAGCTGGCTTCAAGAAGGAGGGAACACTCCGCAAGAGCTTCTTCATGAGAGGAAGATGCGTTGATGCTCTCCTCTACAGTATTCTCAGAGAAGAATGGAAAGAACCAAAGATGCTAACAAAGACCACCTGAGGCGCATCCATTACCTTACTCTTGTATGTGTTCGAATCCAACACCATCAAAATCACTGGTCACCGTTCAACCCACTGCCTGTTTTTGCGTTGAGAGAAGAAGAGCATTATTCTGCGGGTTCTTTCATCAAGACGTAGAGAGACTTTCCTTCCGAAACCGAGCCTTTGCCAGTTGAACACAAGTGTGTTCGGGTTGACTCGACATTTCTCTGCGATGGCAGCTATCGTCCCCCAAGTCACAACTCCATCTTTGCTTTCTACCCAGAACTTGAATGCCTCACCTAGCGCATCGAGGATAATCTCTTTCTGTTCGTCAGTCAGAGTCTTGGTAGGTGTGATGTCAGAGTCTCTTTCTTGAGTCATGCCAGACGGCCTCCCAAGCATGCCACTGGAATTGGCGTTGTTTCGTAATTCATTACGCCTTCTGCCTTCTGCCAAGAACGTCTCCCGTTCCTTCTGGGAAGGACTCACACCTGTGCGTAAAGGATTTCTTTTCTTCATTTGAAGTCGCCGTTCCATTCCGGACTCCGCATATTTAGCCCGTATAGACCAAGAAACAGAATTCTGGAAGATTAAGATTGATATAGACAGCCCACAACCGTGGAGCATTCACGCCTGCACCCTGCCACTAGTTTCCAACACCACCAAAATCGTTGGTTCAAATCCGGCTGACCCCACCAATGAATGCAACAGAACCCGGCACTCTCGTGAAAAACTGAAAAAGGGGAACGCTGTTTTACGAAACTCATGAGCAGGGGGTCATATTCGGGATCATCATGGTTCTCATCGTCGTTCTTGTCTTCATTCTCTTGTATGATGGGTTCTTCGTTCACCCTCCTCCGACTTAGCTAACAAAACCAACCGAAGGTTTACAGCCCTCGGGAGACGGTCAATCAACCGCAGACTTTACAGAACCCGCTAGAAGTAGTGTGCGCTCGTCACGTAAGAAAGTGGCTGTTGTATCCATGCATGCGACGGGGAGGACGGGCGCACGGAAACATCGCCGACGTGAATTGTATATAACGACAACGTGCACATCCGATGTATTTCACATCCAAGGGTGTCCCGAGGATTTAGCAGAACCCGTCGGCAATCAGATACTAGACACCCCTTGGAGCCTGCTTGACAGAGTCTCCATCAACCGATTTTCTACAGCGCCCTGATTACGGTCAATCAACCGCAGACTTTACAGAACCTAAAATCGCTTAACCTAAGTAGAGAGGATAGTCCAGCCTATCAGAGGCCATTCTCTTGTCAAAACCTTCCATGGGTGAGCGCAAGACCCGTCTCAAGACAATCAGACTCTCAGAATCGCTGGTGAGTTCTCTTGAGAAGGAAGCCGCCGATGAAGGAATATCCGTCAACGCAGATATCAACTCAATCCTTGGTAGGCATTTTGGCTGGGACAAGAAAGCAAGGGAGTTCGGATTCGTCTGGGTTCACAGGTC
>JBEKIO010000006.1:0-86590 GCA_050011715.1 Nitrososphaerales archaeon
TAGTCAGAGCTCAGGGTTTGACCGTAGTCAGAGCTCAGGGTTTGACCGTAGTCAGAGCTCAGGGTTTGACCGTAGTCAGAGCTCAGGGTTTGACCGTAGTCAGAGCTCAGGGTTTGACCGTAGTCAGAGCTCAGGGTTTGACCGTAGTCAGCCATTTCGAGTACTGTTTGACCTTTCCGTGGACTGTTCCTTCATACAGTTTCCGGAGCCTCTCGGTCGTCGGGAAGGCGCTGTTCCCGATCTTTCTGCCGTCGACTTCCCGAATCTTGGCGACCCCGACAGCGGTTCCGCTGAAGAAGAGCTCATCTGCCGTGTAGAGTTCCTCTCTCGTCATGTCGTTCCTGTAGAAATCCAGCTTCAGGTCGCGGGCAAACTGTATGACAGTGTCCCTGGTGATTCCTCTCAATATGCCCGAGCTCGCGGGAGGGGTGCTAAGGACCTCGTCCTTGACCCGGAATATGTTCTCCCCCGGCCCCTCGGCGACCATCCCGTTGCTGTTCAACATTATCGCCTCGTCGTACCCCGCTTTCACTGCCTCCATCTTGGCGAGACCGGAGTTGGCGTAGTTGGCCGAACACTTGGCCTGTATGGGGAGGGCCCGCGGGTCGACCCTGATCCAGCTTGAAATGGCGGCACGAACGCCTTTGTCGACGGCGTCCTTGCCCAAGTACGGACCCCACTCCCATGAAGCCATTGCGACGGACATTCTGCTTGTCATGGGGTTCAACCCCATTTCACCGTAGGCCGAGTACGCGATTGGTCTGATGTACGACTCTGGGATGCCGTTCTTCCTAATCAGCTCGACGCAGGCGTCGCTCAGCTCCTTCACAGAGTAGTCAATCTTCATCATGTAGATTCTTGCGCTGTTGAGGAACCGCTCCATGTGTTCTCGTAGCCTGAAGATCGCAGGACCTTCTGAAGTGGAGAAGCACCGTATCCCTTCGAAGACCGCGTAGCCGTAGTGCAGGCCGTGTGTCAGGACGTGTATCTTCGCATCGTCCCAGTCGACGAACCTGCTGTCCATCCAGATCTTGCTTTGGGGCTTCATAGTCAGCAAGTCGCCTCCAAAACTCAAGCTATTTAGGGATACAGGTATTTTACCTAACGTTCCGTTTATTATCGACGCATGACGACCCCAGCCAGAATGAGGAAGCCAGTAATCATCTCTGCGTGCAGGACCGCCACCGGGAAGTTCGGGAAGAGCTTGGTCGGAGTCAGCGCCCCCAAGCTCGGTTCAATCGTCGTCAGGGAGGCCCTCCGGAGGGCGAATGTCTCCCCATCCGAAGTCGAGGAAGTGATAATGGGAAACGTCGTCTCCGCCGGACTCGGCCAGAACCCAGCCAGGCAGGCAGCGATAGGTGGAGGAGTCCCCTTCGGCGCCGGGGCCGTGACAATCAACAAGGTGTGCGGTTCCGGCCTGAAGGCGGTCATGCTGGCCGCCCAGGCGATCAAGGCAGAGGACGCGGACCTGATCGTGGCTGGAGGGATGGAGAGCATGAGCAACGCACCTCATATCGTCAGAGGTGAGCGCTGGGGAGTGAGGCTCGGTGACGCAAGAATCCTCGACGCGATGATTCTTGACGGCCTCTGGGAGGCGTACAACGACTACCACATGGGGATCACCGGCGAGAACGTCGCCGAGCGATATGGAATCACGAGAGAGGAAGCTGACGAATTCGCATACGAAAGCCAGATGAAGGCTGCGAAGGCGCTGAAGGCTAGGCTCTTCGACGAGGAAATCGTGAAAGTCAGCATCCAGAGAGAGGACGAAGAAGACATCGAGTTCGACAATGACGAGTGTGTCAGGGCTGACACTACGATGGAGAAACTGGGAAAGCTGAAGCCTGTCTTCAAGGTGGGAGGCGTCTGCACCGCAGGCAACTCGTCCCAGCTGAGCGACGGAGCTTCAGCGGTCGTAGTGGCCTCGGAGGAGACTGCGGAGAGGCTGGGGCTGAAGCCGCTAGCAGAGATCGTGGCGTACGAAACAGGAGGGATCGAGCCCGCTCGCGTGATGGAGGCGCCTATTCCCACCACCAAGGCTCTGCTGAAGAAGGCTGGGATGACCGTCGCCGACATCGATCTGTTCGAGCACAACGAGGCCTACTCTACAGCATCAATCGCCGTTAGGAGAGAACTCGGAATTCCGGAGGAGAAGTTCAACATCAATGGCGGGGCGGTAGCACTGGGTCACCCATTGGGCTGCAGCGGCGCCAGAATCCTCACTACTCTCATCTACAACCTTAGGAGGAGCCAGAAGAAGACCGGTCTGGCGACCGCCTGCCTCGGCGGAGGCAACGCCGTCTCGATGATCATACTGAGGCAGGCTCCCTGAGCGTCCTGCGGAGGACCTTTCCCATCTTATGAGCCGTGAGACGTCCCTCAAACCCCTCCGGGCTGTGAAATACGCGTGACTCTTTGGGTCTAGACTTAAGTATCGTGGCGTGCTGTTGGAGAATTGACGAGGATGTTAAGCCAGCCCGAACGCTTTCTGATACTCTGCGTCGACCGGGATAACGACCTAGGAGAGAAGACCAAGATCCAGACCCCTGTCGTGGGAAGAGATGCAGCCCTCGCCGCGGCGACGAAGCTCGTCATGGCGGACCCGGAAGAGGCCGACGCCAACACTATCTTCGCGGCCGTCAAGAAATGCGACGAGCTGGTGGCCAAGGGCGTAGCGTGCGAAGTGGCGCTAGTCTGCGGCGACGTCAGCAGAGGTTTCGACGCCGACAGAAAGGTTGGGATAGAGATACAGAGCATCCTAAAGGGTTCCGAGTACACGGGGACCATCCTGGTCTCGGACGGAGGGGAGGACGAAAAGGTGATTCCGATCATCCAGAGCTTCAAGCCAATCGTCTCCGTTCAGAGGGTGACTGTCAAGCACAGCCAGAGAGTCGAGGAGACCTACCAAGTCCTCGGACGGTACCTGAGGATGCTCGTCTTCGACCCCCACTACTCGAGGTGGGCCCTCGGGGTGCCGGGCCTAATCTTCATCCTTGCGGGAGTACTCATAGTGTTGGGTCATTCCCTCGAAGCGGGACTCGCCACTCTGCTAATACTTGGAGGGACGTTCTTCATCAGAGGTTTCAGCTTAGACAGGACGGTCGCTGGAATGCTGCAGAGGGGGCCCACGGGGTACATGAGGCTCTTCTCGATGGTGGCCAGTGTCCTCGTCGTCGTCGCCGCCGTCTTCGCCGGTTACAGCTCGATGGTAAGTCATGCATGCATAGCGGGACCGGCCGAGCCCTCCTGCGCTCAGCAGAGCGCAGGGCAGCTAATCAGCGGGAGCCTGAACCTCGTATGGGCGGGAATCGCGATATACTCGGCCGGTGCGCTCCTTTCTCACGTTGCCAGAGAGAGCATCCGCTGGAGACGAGACGGTTTCGTGCTGGTGATGCTAGCACTCTTCTACCTCCCCGCGTGGACTTTCTCGCAGTTCCTGATTGAAGGGACCGCAGAATCTACGGTCCTCCTGATTTCATACATCCTCCTGAGCCTGGCAGCAATCTTCGCACTGACGACCGCGATATACCCCAGGGTAAGGACTAAGGGCTTCCCTGAAGGAGAATAGTCCATGCTGGACTCAATGCTCCGTGCGGTCGGTGCTTACAGGCTCTACGAAGGGAGGCTCCAGGCACAGATTGAAGCCCAGATGGTTCCCTCGCACATCGGAATCATACTCGATGGAAACAGGAGGTGGGCGGCGAGCCAGGGCCTCGCGAATGGGATCGGACACGAGGAAGGTGCCAACAGAGCGGAGGAACTCCTGGACTGGTGCCACGAACTGGGAATCAAGACCATCACACTCTACGTGCTCTCGACCGAGAACCTGGACAGGAGCCCCGAAGAGCTGAGAGAGCTATTCGTCCTGATTGAGGCAAGGCTCGCGAGGCTCGTTTCGGACGAGAGGATCATCAGATACAAGGTCAGGGTGAGGGCCATCGGGCAGCTCGACCTCCTGCCGAGGTCGATCCGCGACCTGCTATCGGCGATAGAAGCGAAGACCTCAGAGTTTGGGGACCACTACCTCAACATCGCGGTGGCGTATGGAGGCAGGGCTGAGATTACGGACATGGTGAGGGCTGTCGCCCAGGAAGTGAAAGCTGGCAGGCTCGCGCCCGAGGAGATAACCGAAGAGACGATCGGGAGGAGGCTCTACACATCGTACCTCCCAAATCAGGAGCCCGAACTGATAGTTCGAACCTCGGGTGAAGAGAGGATGAGCGGGTTCCTACTCTGGCAGGGTGCCTACTCAGAACTCGTTTTCATGGACGTCTTTTGGCCGGCCTTTCGCAAGATCGACCTGATGAGGGCAATCAGGACATACCAGAGAAGAACCAGAAGACGCGGGAAATAGCAACAACCGTTATAACTGCAGAAACGGTTGGGTAAGCCGACTTGAAGATAAGCCTCGGTACCATCAAGGACCAGGGAGAGGAGCTGGCCGCGTTCCTTGAGCCCAGAGTGGGAGTCAAGCCGTCGGTCTCTGGCGACACCCTGGAAATGGAGGACGGTTCAATCAGGGAGGGAGTCAGACCAAGGCACGTCAAGACATACATCAAACGATTCATGTACATGAAAGGGGTCAAGAAGAAGTATCGCGTCTTCGTGTCCGGAAGGGAACTTACAATCCAAGAGATAGAACTCGGCGAGGAGGAGGAAAAGGAGGAGAAGAAACGCAAGGAGGAGGCCGCAAAGGCGCCGGGTAAGGAGGAGAGCCCCGTAGAGAAAGAAGAACCGGCACCAGAGAAGACGCCAGAAGAGCCGAAACCGGAGAAGAAAACCACTCCGAAGAAGCCGCGCGCCAAGAAGAAGAAGACAGAGTCAGAGACTAGCTAATCCGGGAAGCCTTCGCCTCCTTCGTCTTAATCCTGTGTTTCGCCCTGAGGATCAGTCTCAGGTAGTTCCTGGCCTCACGGAGCTCGCGAAGTGAACTCACGTAATCGCCCAGGGCGAAGCTCTCCGAGCCCTTCCTGAGATTCCTGAGGGCGAATTGGAGCGCTTGCCTCTCGTCCGGTACGGAATACTGTTTCGTCTTCACAAACCTCCCGGGGTTCTCTTCGTCGATCTCGACCTTGATGAACACGACACTCTTTTCGACGTTGAGGTAGGCTCGCCAGATTGAATGGACCTGCCCCTTCGTCGGTTCACCAGATACCTCGGCAATCAGGGCGACAATTCTGTCTTCTGCGTCCTTCAGATCTGCACGAGTCTCTTCACGCCAGCCGCTCACGCTCATACCATTCCTGGCATCGGTATTTGGGGTAAGACCTTGTTCTGCACCCGTTCAACCTTATAACGTACACGAGAAGGGCACGCTCAAGTTGCCCAGAAAGGAGGAACAGAGGATCGGCGGTGCCTGTTACGTCGGGCTCGATTCGATCCTCGAACTGGGGAGGCTCTCTTGCTTCCTCGAACGGGCTCCGTTTCCGCTCTTTGCGTTCAGGCAGGGGCGAGCCACCAGGATCGCTGCTCAGGCAGATCTCTTCATGGGGACGCCAGTGTTCTACTTCTTTGACTCCGGAAGGGTAGACGAGTTCCTCGCATATCGAATTGCGGGTGAAGTCGAGGAGGTCCAGCTGGTCCCAACAGCGAACAACGCCTCATATCTGTACGCACCTGTCATCAGGGTCCAAAGGATGCCCGACCAACTGGCTGGCAAGAAAGAATTCCCTGACAAGTTCATGTCAGTAGAAGTCGAGAACGTCCCGAGCCTGGTGAAGGTCGGAGCATACAAGACCCTTTTCGAGGAGCCACCGCTGCCTCTGTTCGCGTTCAAGGAGGGGTCGGCTTGGGTGATCGGGACCTTTGCCAGAATAGACGACTACGAAGAGGCATCAATCTTCTTTTACACGCGCTGTGAGGATGCACCGACAGGCTTCGTGAGGTACTCCTATGACAAGATTACGGAGACCACCTTTGTCAGGAGGACTGACGAGCCGGGGTACCATTACATCAAGGTCGTCAAGCTGGCCGAGTCGCACCCGCTTGTTCAGTTCTGAGGTCTTAGCAGTTTCCCCTTATCGCCCGACAGGAATCCATTCGCTTCAGCAAGGAGCATCTTCGTGTTGTCGTATGATGCCCGGGCCACTGCCTCGGAGTATGTGAACCAACCGAAACCCTGATGCTCGAAAGAAATCTTCACCTTGTCGTTGGCCGTTTTGGCCAGCAGGTACACCACTTGTTTGTGGATGTTCTTGCCCTCCCGCCTGTAGAAGTACTCAATCACCTTCCTGAACCCGGGAAGCAAGATGATTCCCTTCAGACTGGTCTCCTCTCCCACCTCCCTGATGACCGTCTGGAGCTCGGTCTCGCCGTCTTCCATATTGCCTTTCGGGAAATCCCACCTGCCCGCGTTCAGGAGGAGCAGGTACAGCCGGGTCCCTTTCTCGGGCGTCCTGTACACGACGGCTCCCGCGGACCTCTCTTCCATGTCAGCGACTCGAGAGTGGTGATTATTTACAGAGCGTGAAAGGTGGTATCATCCTCATGTGAAGAATCGTGCTTCGTGCTAATTCATCGGTTGGAGAAGGCAGGAGACAAGGCAAGCTAGCGTCTGGGAGATCGCTCGCCACTCTCAGAGACCATCAACTCCTTCATGATTTCTTAGCCCAAACGTTTTAAGACGAATATTTCTTGCCGTATAAATCAGGATTGGCGAAAATCAAGGTCGCAATCGCGGGTGTGGGCAACTGCGCCTCGGCGATTGTTCAGGGTATTCACTATTACTCGAAGAAGGGCCAAGACGAAGGAGTGACCTACTGGAAGGTCGGGGGATACACCCCAGAGGACATTGAATTCGTCGCTGCCTTCGATGTCTCGGCGAAGAAGGTCGGTAAAGACCTTTCCCAGGCCATCTTCCAGCCGCCCAACAACACCGTCAAGATATGTGACGTTCCCAAGTTGGGTGTCAAAGTCATGAAGGGGCCCCTCCTCGACGGAATAGGGAAGTACCTCAAGGAGGTCGTGCCCCTTTCGAGTCAGAAGGATTCTGTTATCGCCGAGGAACTGGAAAAGAGCGGTGCCGACATCCTGATCAACTACCTTCCGGTCGGCAGCACTGCCGCCTCGTATCACTACGCCGAGGCTGCCCTCGAGACGGAGGTCGCATTTGTGAACGCGATCCCTGTATTCATCGCATCAGATGAGAAGTGGGCAAGTAGGTTCGCAAAGGCGAAGGTTCCAGTCGCAGGGGATGACGTTATGAGCCAGGTCGGTGCGACCGTGCTCCACAAGACTCTAGTCAAGATGGCCGTAGACAGAGGAGTCAAGGTCGACGAGACCTACCAGCTCAACATCGGCGGGGACACCGACTTCCTGAATATGCTCGAAGAGACCAGGCTGAAGGACAAGAGGGAGAGCAAGACAAGTGCTGTCCGCGCGATGTCGCCTTATGCGATACCCACTAGAATCGGGCCGAGTGACTACGTGCCTTTCCTCAACAACGACAAAGTCTGCTACATCTGGCTGAAGGGGACGTACTTCGGAGGCACGCCTGTGAAGATGGACGTCAAGCTCCACGTTGTGGACGCCTACGACAGCGCGGGCGTCATGGTGGACGCCATCCGAGGCACCAAGATTGCACTGGACCGGGGAGTAGGAGGTCAGCTGTCGAGTCTCTCGGCATTCTGCTTCAAGCACCCGCCCGTCCAAATGCCCTACCCAGCGGCAAAAACCGCGTTCGAGAACTTCACTTCGGGGAAACTGGAGCGGTAGTACCAGTTATCCTCCTCACATAGAAGGCCACCGCAAGTAGGGCGACGAAGGATACCGCTATCGGAATCAAGTATCTCGACATCACGTTCTCTCCGATGGTTATTCCCCGCGTCGGAATCGTACCCTCGATTGCCACTCCACCGTACACGAAGGTCAGCTTTGCCTTGTCAAACGAAACGGTCGTCTCGGAACCTGCGACTGCCACGCCTGTCGCGTTGTAGTCAGAGTGCGACGATATCGACGAAATGCTGACCGTTAAGATGCCATTGGAGACGCTGGCATTGGTCAAATGCGACAGAGTCAGACCGGATGGAACAGGCAGCGTGAAGAGCACACCGGAGACATCGACCGCAGTGGGGTTGTGAATCGACAAGACGAAATTGAAGTCCTTTCCCTCTGTCGGGGTCAAGGGCGTCGTCGTGACCGTCAGGTTCAGAGGCTGATACACCGAAACATATGGGCCCAAGCCCTCCAATGAGAACTCCCAGCCACCGAAGAAGAAGCTTGAAGTGATAGCAGAAGATGTGTGATTGCCGTATTTGGTCGAGGCGTTCACTCCGTATGACGCGCTGAGATTGTCTCCTGGCGCGATTGAGTTACTAGTGGCCGAAGATACAGCGGATGGCGAGAAACGATCGAATGAGTCTTTCTCAGAACTGATGCTGGCGTTGTATATGTAGAATGGCCCCTTGTTCACCGCGAGCAGGGTTACTGTCGAACTGACCCCGCTGAAGAGTAGGGACGGGCTGAACTGCTTCGTGAGGACGTAGCCTGTAGGCAATGTGAACCCGTTAGACTCGCCCGTGAAGTTTATCCCAGCGGTCGTTCCCTGAAACGAAAGGGGAGGAATGAAGTAGTTCTGGAGGTGAGTCACGATGAACCTCATGTTGGGCTTCTCGGTCGCCTGTGCGGCAAGCAATGGGTAGTTCAGGGAGAGGAGGTTGGAGGTGCACGATATTCCAGTCCCGTTGGTGACGCCACAGCCAAGGCCCGGGGGAATTGGAACCCGGGCTATGAAGCGGCTTGTGCTGGCAGAACCGACGTTGGTCACGGTGAAGCTGAGAGTCAAGTTGATCGCTGTGCTCCCGGCCTTCACAGGCGCGAGATTCGCACCGACGACAACCGTTGCGAAGCCCAGCTTCATCCCGGAATGGGTGAATTTGAGCGGCAACAGGTTGGTCGTTGCGTTAAACGAATGGCCGTTTTTGTCGGCGTACGTCACGGAGTACCTCTGCGTCACGTTTGTGACTAGAAGTCCCATGGCGGTCTGATAGATCTTGACCGCAGTCGTGCCCCCTGGCAAGATTGCGGTGGTTGCCGTGCCATCCACAACGACGGATAACGCGGGCGAAGTCCCGACGTTCTTGACCACCAAGCTGAGCGACTGGTTCGCGCCCACAGGTTGCGGGAAGCCCCCGTTCGGAGTGACATACGCGTAGACGACAGGGTCGTCTTCTCCTAATGAAATCGAAATCGGGTCGAGCCACGAACGACCTTTGAACGTGAATCCGCCCATCGTGTAGGCAAACCGGACTGCTGCAGTGGGAATCGTCACCCTCCCTGTTGTGTTTCCGACGTACTGAAGGACATAAGTGGGCGTGATGGTCTGGCTCGCATTAACGATGGGCAAGGAGATACTCGAGCTGCCCCTAACCAGCCTGAAGAGCGACGGGTTCCACCAATTGTCAGTGAAGGTCACATTGTTCAGCGCGGTCTTGTTCGACAGATTCGTGATCGAGATTGTCACTGACATGTTCTGGTTCTCCTGCAGCACGCCTGCGTCGACGTACCTTGTCGCAAGCAGCTGAAGAGGCTGCTGAAGCACGGTCGCATTGATCGCGTGCACCTGCTTCGAGGGTTTGACTGTCAGGGCATAGGATCCGGTGAAGTTGAGTTGAGAGGTGTTATTGGTCACGCTTGCATTGTCCGAGGATCTCAACACCCCGTCCAAAACGCGAATCTGAATGGTCGAGGACGAGCTCTTTTTTGCGGCGGTCAGTGAAGTGACGGCAGTTCCGAAATAGGCAAGCAGGTTGGGCCCGTTCTTGGCGTTCAACGCCGTGTTGGAAATCGAGCCTACGACAATGCTGTGGGAGAACCCTGAGGAACCTTTCGTTCCCTCGAGTATCACAAAGGGGGAAAGAGAGCTGTCGAAACTTGAGGTGGCGATTGCGGCGCCGAAGCCTCCCATTGAGGAAGGAACCAGCTTCAGCAGTGTCAAAGGCACTATGGTGACGAACGAAACGGGGCTATAGAATTCGAAAGAACCTGTCCCGTTGGACAGAGAAACGAAAGAGGACATGAGGTAGGCGTCGAGGGTTCCGGCCGCGGCAAGAGCGTCTGAATACGAATCTGAACCGAGCGTGAGGAATAGACCCTGCGACGGAATGAAGGGTACCGGAAGCAGGTTGTAGCCCTTCGGCCCGAATATCTGAAAGTCAGACTTCCAGGTGGTCGTTCTGATCGCCGTTACGTTGTACCAGCTCAGACCGGGCGAACTCTCGAACTGGGCTA
Source organism: Nitrososphaerales archaeon (assembly GCA_050011715.1). Lineage (GTDB taxonomy): Archaea > Thermoproteota > Nitrososphaeria > Nitrososphaerales > Gagatemarchaeaceae > UBA183. The sequence continues at coordinate 10,228 of JBEKIO010000006.1, forward strand.
GCTTGGTAGACCCGTTCACCCCCGTGAACGTGAGGTACCAGTAGGCGCTCGAACCTGCGATGAAGACGTTCAGCCTCTCTGAATAGACGCTCGAGGCCACCGAATGCTGCACCGGGAGGGTGGCCAGCAGCATCAGCGTCAGGACAGCGAAGGCCAGAACCTGAGAACGCTTCAAGTGAGACTCCGAGGGCCGACGATTTTGGCCTATAAAGCCGTTGGTTCGAGTGACTCTGATATCTCCTCGGCCATGCATGACTCTTGCCATGAAGAGAGAATCAGAGAGCCCAACGTCGGCCGGGCCAACTACCTTTTCCTGGTTGTTTCTTCCGCCGGATCGTCAACGCCTTTGTCGTCGAGCATGAAGACCGCATCCCTTTCGGGATGGTACGGGCTGTCGACCATCCTGGCGATGCGGTTCTTTGCCGCCTTCCTCAAGTATATTCTGTAGGTGCTGGTGTGTGCGACGACGTGACCCCCGGTCGGCCTTGTCGGGTCGCCAAAGAAGCTGTCGGGAGCGGCTTGGACCTGGTTGGTCACGACGACCGCCACGTTGTATATCTCCGCGGTGCGGAGGAGCTGGTGCATGAACTTGTTGAGCCTCTGCTGCCTTTCGGCGAGCGTCCCCCTCCCGAGGAACTCTGCTCTGTAGTGCGCGACCGCGCTGTCGAGGATGACCAGCTTCACTTTCTTCTCTTCCAACACCTTGCCGAGGTCCTTCACGATCAACTCTTGGTGCGCGCTGTTGTAGGCTCTTGCCACCGTTATCCCCGTAAGTATCTTCTCAGAATCGAGGCCCCGAGCCTCTGCAATCTCCGCGATCCTCTCAGGCCTGAACGTGCCCTCTGTGTCGATGTACACTGCACCCCCATCGAGGCCGCCCTGGCCGTGCGGCGCCTGGACCATCACGCAGAGCGTGTGACAAATCTGGCTCTTCCCTGAGCCAAATTCGCCGTAGAATTCTGTCATGGCCCACGTTTCTATCCCCCCGCCGAGGAGGTCGTCTAGGTTCTTGGAACCCGTGCTTATTCTGTCGATAGCCTTCCTCTTCACCAGGAGATCGGCTGCGCTGATGAAGTCTGGCTCGAGCCGCCCCATCTCGACCAGTTTCTTCCTGGCCTTGTTGTTCAGCTCCACGGCCTTCGAGATGTCGATGTCGACCGCGTCGGCGATGTCCATCGGGGCCGACGTGGCCAGGTCGAGGATAGTCAGGATCCCGGCGTCGTTGAGCTTCTGCTTGGTTGCAGGACCGACCCCCGGCAGGGTATCCAACTCAAGCTCGTCGTGAGTTTCAGACAATGAGACGCCGACCCTCTCTCCACTAGATAAGCGTGACTTAGGGAGAGATCCTTGAAAGTGTCCGCGGGAATAGGCTCGCCGAGCGTATGTGCTTGAGTCCCGCAATCCACCTCGTCGTTCTCTCGACGCCGATCCCGAAACCGGAGTGGGGAGGCATGCCGAACCTCCTCAGTTCCAAGTACCAAGAGAACGACTCGAACGGAAGGTCCTGGCTTTCGATGCGCGCCATCAGCTCTGCGTGATCGTGTATCCTCTGGCCGCCCGTGGCGAGTTCCCCGATTCCCTCAGGAGCTATCAGGTCGGCTGATTTTGTGACCTTGGGCCGGTCGGAATAAGTCATGTGGTAGAAGCTCCTCGCCGAAAGGGGGTAGTCTGTGATGAAGAAGGGAGACTCCTGGGTGAGGCTTATGGCTCGTTCCGCCTCGGTCGGGAGGTCCTCTCCCCATTCGAATGGGAAACCCTTCCCCGCAGCGATCTCCCGTGCCTCGTCGTATGTCATCCTCGGGAACGGAAGCGGCGGCTGCTTCAGGGTCCGCCCGAGTGTCTTGAGTTCGGCCCCCCTGTTTTCGAGGACGCGCTCCACCATCCTGGAAAGGAGCCCCTCCTGGACACTCATGTTGTCCGATTGGTCAGCGAAGGCCTGCTCCGATTCTATCATCCAGAACTCCGTGAGGTGTTTCGAGGTCTTCGACTTCTCAGCTCGGAAGGCGGGCTGGAAGATCCAGACCTTCTCCAGCGCGGGCAGAGCAGCCTCCTCATAGAACTGGGCGCTCTGGCTGAGGTTCACCTTCTTGCCGAAGTAGTCGACAGAGAACAGGGTCGATCCCCCCTCGACCGCCGCCTGGACAAACGTCGGCGCGCTGATGAGGTGGAACCCGTTTTCGCGGAAATAGTCGAACGCCGCACCTATCACCTCGGCCCTGATCCTCATGGTGGCTATCGCCTTAGGCCCCCTGATGCTCAGGTGCCTCTTGTCGAAGAGGAACGATGCTGACCTTACGGCCGTCTTGGTGATAGGCCAGCTGTCGGCCTTCGCGACGACGACGAACTCCTCAGCGGCAATCTCCCTGCCGCCGGGAGCCCTCTTGTCGTCCCTGACCTCTCCCTTCACCGTGACCGCCGACTCCATCGTAACTCCCCTTGCGGCCGCAAACGCCGCAGGAGCATTCGGACCCTTCTTCACCGAGACCTGGACGTACCCTGAACCATCCCTCACGAGGACGAAGATGAGCCCCCCGACCGTGTGCTTCCTTGCTGCCCACCCCCTGACCTCGACCTTGGGCGTCGTGCCCCCGGAAAGGACGTCCGCAGCGCGGGCAAGCGCGAACGAGGTGGATGTCACGGCATGGAGGCTGGCTCACTATGTGCTAAAAGCATGACGCGGACCGGACTGACGGTCAAGGGAATCTTCAGCAGTACATGGCCGAAACCGGTTCAGGTAGCTGCCGCTTCGACGCGCGCGCATGGCCCAGTCCAGAACCGAAGCAGCCGATGCAGATCCTTGTCATTTCATGATCCTTCGCTGGCCATCCTGACCACCTCTCCCCTCGGTCTCGTCTCGGCGAAGATCTCTGCCTGGAAGACCTGAACCCTCGTGGCGGGGTCAAGCCACGCGCCGGGTGGGAGGCCGGCCTTGATGCAAGCCTGCGAAAGGAACTCAACCTGGTCCATCCCAAACTCGGTCGCCACCTGAGGAAGTAGGAGGCCGCTGGCGTAGGAGCGTGAGATCATCAGGCCGTCCGTGCCGATTCTCACGTGCGAGGGCATTTCCCTCCTGGGCGCGTCGAGGTTCCGAGGGAGGGTGAGGACGCTCACTTCGACGATGATGGAACCGAGCTCCCCCCTGTCGACTGGCGGAAAGCGTGGGTCTTCAGAGGCCGCTGCGACCGCCGCCTCTCTGATGGCATCACCGAGTCTCTTGACTGGGTAGGGAAAGCCGATGCACCCTCTGAGATTGCTCCCGGTCGGAGCCGTCGTGTTGAGCGTTACGAATACGCCCCGGGCCTCGGAGAACGGAGCTGAGTCGGGACTCTTTGCGGACATCTTCCTGCCATTCACGTGGCACTCGAGCGCTTCTCTCGCGAGCGCGACCGCGAGTCGCCCATCCTCAGAAGATAGTGACAATGGGAACCTCCGCGAGGATTCTGTCGAGCCACCTTAACTTTTTCCAGTGGCTTCCCTTCCAGTAGTACTGCCCGCATCCTACGCATCTGAAGAAGAGCCGGTGGCGTTTCTCGACTGCAAGTGGGACATGACCCGCGACGTCCGTTCTTTGCATTCTCTGGAGGTCTCCGCCGCAGAGGGAACAGAGGGATCCGCCCCTGGTGAGGTTGATCCCGGATGACTTCGCGGCGACCAGGAGCGAAGCCAATCTCCCGCTATCGCTCTTCCCGGAGATGAGCAGTACGCTGGCCCTCCCTGCGCGCGCGCGCTCTGCGAGCGATCGGTCGGCCGTCAGGACGAGCCTTCCTTCTGACCGTGCGATTTGCATTATCCCGTCGTCGTCGCCGTCAGAGTAGTAGAGGACGTCGAAGCCAAGAGCTCTCATCTTTCGGGCCAAAGAACCCAGCATCGCATCTACGACGAATCTCGTCGGGCGAGGGCTCCGATGGGGCATTGTGTTTCTCGCTGTTCCCGGGTCAGCGGGTCGTCTCAGCTGACCTTACCGATTGGAAGAGCCTCCTGGCTGCCGGGTCTTTCTCGAAGTGGTCGCGGACTGGCGCTATGATTTGATCGAGGGACTCGCCGACGCCCTTCTTCAGATCGGCGGGGTGCAAGCTGCCTTTCCTGAAGGCGTCCTCGAGCTCAGCGCAGGAGAAGAACTCGGTGTTACCGCCGTACTTCTTAGGCCTCTCCACTTTGAGCGATCCCATTTTCCGGAAGACGATGTAGCGCGAATATTCGATCAGTGCATTTCCTTCGAGGACTTTGGGTGGGCAGTACGCGGAGTTCACCTTGGAGAGTATCTGTTCTCTGCTGTCATGGACGGATATCGAGGTTTCCGGCTTACTCTTGCTCATCTTGCTCGCTATCTCTTGGTCCATCGCGCCGTTCTCGTCGAACCCTTCTGCCTCCTTCTTTCCCTGGAGACCTATCAGCATGTGGTGGTGGACGGCGACAGGTTTCTTCCATTTCATCTTGTCCGCGATCTCCCTGGCCAGGACGTTGGCCCTCCTCTGGTCAAGCCCAAGCTGGCAGATGTCCACGTCGAGCCAGAAGATGTCGGCCACCTGCATCATTGGGTAGAAGAGCTGAGCCGTCTGTACGAGGTCCTTCGTCGTCCTCCCCATGATGGTAATCGCCCGCTGCGTTCTCGCGAGGGTCGAGTTCTGGGCGACAGTGATGACCTTCCTCCAGTACTCCTCGTTCTTGGTCGCGTCGCTCGTCCAGAGCACCTCAACCCTGCTCATGTCGACCCCTGCGGCGCGCCAGACTTCGATGAGGTATCTGCCGACCGTTTGGATCATCTCGAGGTCACCTCCCATCTTGTCGTTGACCCAGCCGAACCAGTCAGCGAGCAAGAGCTTCATCTTGACTCCGGCCTTGAGCATGTCGTCGACAAGTATTGGGCGGAGGACTCCGAAGGCCAGGTTTGCCAGACCGCTCGGTTCGAATCCGTCGTATGCCGTCGGATGATCATTGGTCTCGAGAAGGGTCCTCAGCTCGCCTTCGGTGATTATCTCCTCGCCCACCTGCCTAATGTGGTTCAGCCTTGTCTCTAGGTCCAAGCCCAACTGTCGCTATTCGACTCGGCCGTTAAAACCGTTCACGCCGGTCGCCTTCCCGACCGTCCCCACTGTGGGAGTTAAGACCGCCAGACAGGATCAGGAAGACGTCTCGTTCTAAGGGGTTCAGGCCTTGACCAACAAATCGAGCTTGGTCTTGAAGACGGATGCAGGCACAGCCCCGGTTACGATGTCTTCGACCTTGCCCTTCGAGAAGAACATCACGGTCGGGATGCTCATGATTCCGAACTGTGTCGCGAGCGCCTGGTCGACGTCGGTGTCTATCTTGACGAATTTGACCCTCCCCTCGTACTCCTTGGAGAGCTGGGCGATTATGGGTTCGATGATCTTACACGGGCCGCACCAGTCAGCATAGAAATCCACCAACACGGGCTTGCCGGAGCGTACGACCTCGTCCTGGAACTTGCTGCCGTCGATATGAAGAACTGTTTGATCCGTCCTCATTCGCCTTGAATTGCCCGAAGGCCGCCTGTTTATAATTTTGCCTGACCCTGATTCTGGCAACCTAGGGGTCGACCGCCCCGGATAAGGGAGCGACCTTCATCTCGTCGTTCTTCGGGCTGTAGGAGGCGAGACTCGCAGATTCGAGCGACCGGGAGATCAGATCCGGGAAGCCCAGACCCTCGGCGTACTCCGCAATCTTGGAGGCCTTCGCCCTGGTTCGGGGATGCCTCGTGATGATCGCACAGCAATCCTTGTACTCCTCCAAAGACAACTCGTAGGTCCCGATCTTCCTGGCCAGGCCGACGACCTCCTCCTTGTCGTATGAGAGGAGGGGCCTCAGGACCGGGAGAGACGATCCGCTGTCGAAGACTCCTATGTTCCAGAGCGTCTGAGACGCAGTCTGGGATAGCGAGTCTCCCGTCGAAACCGCGGAGGCTCCGAATCTGGGGGCGAGGCGCTCGGCAGTCATGCGCATGAACCTTCTGAAGAGAGATGGCTCCAACTCCCCTGGGACCTCGGCGGTCGCCAACTGGTACTCCGCGAACGGGACCATAACCAGAGTGCTCTTTCCGCCCCACGCAGATATGACCTTGACTAGCTTGGTGACCTTGCTCTGCATCGGCCCTTCCGAAGTCGGCGCGAGGTAGAAGTGGAGGTAGACGGGGCGGACACCCCTCTTCAGCAACAGCCAGGCAGCGACGGGCGAGTCTATCCCTCCAGAGAAAAGGTGTATCACTCGGCCTGCGGTGCCGACGGGGAGGCCTCCGGGGCCCTGGGTCTTGGTGGCGTAGACCAGTGCCTGTCTTCTGATTACGTCCACATGAATCCTGAGTCCAGGGTCTGACAGGTCGACCCTCTTTCCTGTCTTGTCAGCGACAACGGAGCCCAGCCTCCTGGCGAGCTCCATGGAGCCGATTGGGAAATTCTTGTCGGCCCGCCTGGGGTCGAGCTTGAAGGTCTGCGCTGTCGAAGCGTCTGCGGCTTCAAGGACAGCTTCCTCGATCTTCGGGTAGTCGGCGTCCACTACGACGGCTCTTGCGAACCAGGCGACTCCGAAGACTCTGGACAGTCTCAGGGCGACTTCGGCCGGGTCAGCGTCCAGGGTGACGAAGAACCTGCCTTCTCTTGATTCGACGTCAGGGTGGAGGGGGGCCAGTGCCCTTGCTATGTTCCGCCGGAGGGCCCTCACGAACTCGGGCCTGTTCTTCCCCTTCAGCGCGACCTCAGAATAGTGAACGACGTATGTATCCGCCATTCTCGGGCGAGCTCCAGGTCCTGTTCAGAAAAGGCTTCCCGTGGGAGACCAGACGAAAGGCCCCTACAGGACCGCGGCGACTATGGCGACCAAGAAAATGGCGGCTCGGAATGGATTGGAGAACCTGATGGCTAGCCAAGCGTTGTCCTCGAAGGGATTCAGAGGGGATGCGTCTACGATGCCGCTCTTCATCCTAGCCGAGCGTTCAGTTGAGCCGACCAGCTAGAAAAGGGGCATGTCCTTGACCAAGAAGCAGTCGAGAAACGGTCCCCCCTCACGTTCGTGCGTGGAATCGTGTCTGACGCCCCCTGCGCCACACCACAAAACACGCACAAAACGAGCAGACGAAATCAGCTCTTCGTCTACTGCGGTCCATTCGAGATAGCTTCTGGGACGGTCCTTCCACCCGTTCTTATCAGATTCTCAGGGTGGCGCGGTGCGGAACGCTTAAGAAATCTTCGAGCCTCGGTCGACCGTCCCGCAGTAGCTCAGCCTGGTAGACCTGAAGAGGACCAAAAGCTTCCGGCTGTAGTGGTCGGCCATTGGCTGACCCGTCAGCCTACTCAGGCCACAGTCACCGGAGTGTCGTCGGCTCAAATCCGACCTGCGGGACGCACGCAATGTCAACGGCGAGCCCCTCCTGTTCAGTTGAGGAGCCCGTTCGACCCAGGGTCGCTACGAAGAAAGGGCGGCAAGGAAACGGACCGTCAGTGAGAAGGCTCCAGAGTGACTCAGGACCCTGCTGACCGTGCCATCATGAAGAGATACTGCTGCGCGTACCCCGCGTAGGGTCCGAAGTGCGACCTCACCTCTGAGGAGATCCTGTCATAATCGCCCCGGCCGATCTTCGCCCTTCTTTCGGGTGCCAGCTTCGTCCTCAGGCTAGGGTCGAGAAGGGTCGGATACGACCTGACGATCTCCCTGGCAATCCAGACGTCGATGGGGAAAGCTTCGTCCTTGTCGAAGGAATACAATAGGACACAATCCGCGACCTTCGGGCCCACTCCCGGAAGCAGTTTCTCTCCCAGCAATCCCTTCAGCAGGGTCCTTCTGGCCTCTTCGTAATCGAGCAGCGAAAGCTCGCTGAAGTCAACCACCCCCTCGTCGACAGACGCCGCAACGTGCTTCAGGAAGGGGGCCCTATAGCCGAGCCCGCAGGCCCTGAGATCGGAGAGAGGTGCCTCCGAAAGGACCTCCGGCTTGGGAAAGGCGTGGTATTCGACTCCTTCGAATTGGAGCGGTTCGCCGAACCTCGCGCAAACGGCCTGAACCATCTTCTTGATTCTGGGTATGTTCGAGTTGGTAGCAAGAACGAATGACGCCAGGCACTCCCAGCGCTCCTGCCTGATCAGGCGCAGCCCGTAGAACGTCTGGATCGCAAGAGCGACCGTCTCGTCCTTCATTATCGAGGACAGCACTTTCTCCAGCTCCACGTCGAGTCTGAAGTAGCTCCTGACGAATGCGCTGTCAAGGTAGTCCGAGCCTGAAACGCACCTGAGCGAGTCTCCTTCCTGCTTGACCTTTAGGACGCCCCCCGAGACGACGCCGTACCACCACTCCCCTCTGTTCTGCCATCGGAAGACCTGACCGCTCTCCAGAGTGTACTCTAGGCTGAAGGGCGACTCCAGGCCTATAGTGAACTCCATGGCCCGGAAGGTAAGGCGTGGGGGTCGTTAATTGACTCTTTGCCTCAGGGCAGATTTGAAATAGTCACGCTGGGCCCTAGGGCGTTATTGGATCCGGGATACGAAGCGAGGACGGCACGGTCAAGGAAGATGTTCGACAGGGCCAGAAGAGTCTTCGCAGGCGGAGTCAACCACAACGCCAGGTTCTACGAGCCATACCCCATCTTCCTGAGCAAAGCGAAGGGCAAGCACATCTGGGACCTCGACGGCAATAGGTACACAGACTACTGGATGGGGCACCTGGCCCTTCTGCTGGGGCACTCCCCGTCGGTGGTCACGGGGCCACTGAGAAGGCAAGTCGGGAGAGGCACGCACTATGGCATGGGCAGCCGACTCTCCGTCGAGTTGGGCGAGGAGGTTCAGCGCTCCGTCCCCTGTTCGGAGATGATCCGGTTCTGCAACACGGGCGCCGAGGCTACCATGTACCTGGTCAGGCTTGCGAGGGGATACACAGGGAGGAAGACGGTGATCAAGATGGCTGGAGGCTGGCACGGATACAACACTGAGCTAAACAAGGGGGTCAATGCCCCCTTCGACAAGTCTGAAGGTGCCGGGATCCTGGACGAAGAACAGGCTCACGTTAGGATGGTAAGGTTCAACGACCTCGACGCTGCGAGGAAAGCAGTCGATTCTTTGAAGGACGATGTCGCCGCTATCTTCCTCGAGCCGGTCCTCGGCGCCGGAGGCTGCATCCCAGCAGACAAAGACTATCTGAAGGGGCTACGGGAAATCGCAGACGGATGCGGAGCACTTCTCGCATTCGACGAAATAATCACGGGCTTCAGAGTCGCGCTCGGAGGCGCCCAGGCGTTCTACGGCGTGACTCCCGACCTTGCATCGTTCGGCAAGATCGTAGGGGGAGGTCTCCCTATCGGCTTGGTCTGCGGAAGGAAGGAGATCCTTTCCCTCGCCGACCCTTCCAGAAAGCAGAGGTTCGTGTCGATAGGAGGAGGAACGTTTTCTGAGAACCCCCTCTCCATGACTGCTGGGCTTTCGACCATAAGGCACCTGAGGAGGAACGCGAGAGCCATCTACCCGCGGCTCGACGAAATGGGCAGGGAACTCCGGACGGGAGTCGACGCAGCCTTTGCAGAGAGCAGGGTCGAAGCCCACACCACCGGCCTGGGTTCCCTCTTCCTCACGCACTTCGGCATCAGCCCCAGGAGTGCGGAGGAAGCCCTAAGAGAAAGGAGAGACCTTACAAGAAGATATGCCCTCTTCCTGATGTCGAAGGGAATCTTCCTCTTGCCCTCCCATGGGGGAGGGATATCCACCTGCCACACCGAGGATGACATCGGAGGGCTGGTCCAGAGGAGCAGAGAGTTCGGCGGCCTTATTAGCTCAAGGATGGCAAAATAGGGACGCGAAGGTCACCTTGAGACCTTCGCCAGTCTTGCGTCAGCGTCGGACCAATTCGCGACGTTCCACCAAGCTTCGATGTACTTCGGCCGATCGGTGAGGTAATCGTGCACCCAGGCATGCTCCCACAGGTCGATTCCGAGAATGAGTGGCATCTGGACGAGATGCATGTTGTTCTGCTTTTCGACTTGGTTCAGTACTAGCTGGTCTGTCTCGGAGTCATAGAGCATCAGCGCCCAGCCTGCTCCCTCGACAGTCTTGGCAGCTTCGGAGAATTGAGACTTGAACTTGTCGAACCCGCCGAAGTCCTGGTTGATCTTGTCTGCCAGCTTTCCTCCCGGCATTCCCCCTCCCCTTCCGGGAGGTGCCATGTTCGGCCAGAAGAAGGAGTGCAGGATGTGCCCGTCGACGTTAAAGCTGTAGTCTCTCAGGACTGCCCTGACGTCGATCTGCAGTTCGCCTTTTCGGGACTTGTCGAGTTTCTCAAGCGCCGCGTTCGCGCCGTTGACGTACGCCTGGTGATTCTTTGTGTGATGGAGAGTCATCGTCTTCTCCGAGATGTGGGGCTGGAGGTCCGAGTACTTGTATGGAAGTGTTGGTAGCGAATATGTCTTAGCCATGGGAAGGTCCGGATTGTCCCTTCGTAAAAAACTTACCCCAGCCTATGCGGCAATCGAAGGCTTGGCTTTCTTGGCCTTCTGCCAGTCGTCCAGGAAGCGCTTCAACCCGGAGTCGGTGAGAGGGTGCTGCATCATCTTCTCCATCACCTCTGGCGGCATCGTCACGATGTCGGCGCCGACCTTTGCCGCCTCAAGGACGTGCTGGGGATGCCTGATGCTTCCCACGAGAACTTGAGCCTTCAACCCGTAGTTGTCGCGTATCTTGACCAGGTCCTCGACCACCTCCATCCCACGCTGGCCTATGTCGTCGAGCCGGCCGATGAAGGGGCTGATGAAAGAGGCTCCCGCCTTGGCTGCGAGGAGACCCTGATTGGCTGAGAAGACGAGTGTCATGTTGACCCTTATCCCCATCGAGCTAACGGTCTTGGTCGCCCGGAGACCCTCGGGTATGATGGGGATCTTCACGACGACGTTTGGGGCGAGAGACGAGAGGTGCTCCGCCTCTGTGACCATCCCGTCATGGACTGTGCTCACGACCTCGGCGCTGACGTCACCCTTGACCTCCTTGCAGATTCCGCGTATGATCTCCTCGAACTCACCGGGCTCCTTGGCGACGAGGGATGGGTTGGTGGTGACGCCATCGACCAAACCCATCTGGTTCAGCTTTCTGATCCATTCAAGGTTGGCAGTGTCGAGAAAGAGCTTCAATCCCAGAACGACCGACGGTTTTTGCTATTAAAGCCTAGCGCCCTGTCTGCATTAGAAGTGCCGCAGCATCTTCGATGTTAGAGGACGTCAGGCCGTACTTCTTCAGCAGCTCGCCCGTCTGCCCGCTTTCACCGAAGGTGTCCATCACCCCGACCCTCTTCATCGGAGTAGGCCGCGACTCGCCCAGGACTTCGGCCACCGCGGAGCCCATGCCGCCCATCACATTGTGCTCCTCGGCGGTGACGACCCTGCCGCACTTTTGTGCCAACCTGACTATCACTTCCGCGTCAATCGGTTTTATCGTGTGGAGGTCCACCACGGCAGCGGATACCCCCTTCGCCTTGAGGGAAGCGGCCGCCTTGACTGCCTCCGGGACCATAATCCCGCAGGCGACAATCACGACGTCCGACCCGTCCGTGACGACGGTAGCTTTCCCATGCCTGTACTCGAAACCACCATCGTAGACTATCGGTGTTGAAGGCCTGGTCAGCCTCACGTAGAACGGCCCGCTGATGCCGGCGATCGCCTTGACGATCGCCTTGGTCGAGACCGCGTCGGAGGGAACGATCACGCTCATCCTCGGAATAGCCCTCATGATTGCTATGTCCTCCACCTGCTGGTGAGACGCGCCGTCGGGTCCGACCGAGATGCCTCCGTGCGAGCAGACGATCTTCACGCTGAGGTTCGGGTACGCGATGTTGTTGCGGATCTGGTCGACGCACTTGCCAGGCACGAAGATCGCGTACGTCCCCGCGTAGGGAACTTTGCCAGCGAGCGCGAAGCCAGCAGCTATTCCCATGAGGTTCTGCTCAGCGATGCCTACATTGAAGAACCGGTCGGGGAACTTCGCCGCGAAGACGCCGGATTTCATCGAGCCGGTTGTGTCCGCGCCCAGTACGACGACATTCGGGTTTGAGGCACCCAGCTCCAAGAGCGCCTCGCCGTAGGCATCCCTCATGGCCGCCTGCCTAGCGAGCGTCATTTCTCCCTCGCCGCGCGCTCTGCGCGCTCCCTGAGCGCCCCGATCGCCTTGACTGGGTCGCCCTTTCCATAGACGCCTGCACCTGCGACAAGGACGTTTCCCCCTCTCTTAACCACTTCGTGGACGTTCTCAGGTTCTACCCCGCCGTCTATCTCGATGTCTGCCCTCGAACCCCTCTCCTTGAGAAGGGCGCTGATTCTTTCGAGCTTGGGCATCGTCGACATGTCCATCGTCTGGCCGCTGAAGCCGGGGTTGACCGTCATGAAGGTGAGCGCGCTCACCTTGTCGAGGCGCGCTACGGCCCAGTCCGGGAGTTCGGTTGATGGTTTGATCGCGAGCCCGATCTCCTTACCCCGGCGCACGACCGCTCCGTGGAGCTCGTCGAACGCCTTCCCATCGAGCACCTCGGCGTGGAAGGTGAGAATGTCTGAGCCCGCGTCCAGGAACTTCTCGACGTAGAGCCGAGGCTGGTCGACCATCAGGTGGGTGTCGAACTTGAGGTCACACCGCCTTCTGAGCGCCCTCACCGTCCCAGGCCCGAAGGTTATGTTGGGGGCGAAGTGGCCGTCTATCACGTCGAGATGAACCTGGTCTGCGCCACCCCTCACAGAGATCTCAACGGCCTCTCCGAGGTTGCCCAGGTCCCACGCGAGTACGGAGGGTGCTATCCGTATGGGCTTCAATCGATCACTTCAGTTGGCTGAGGACATCCGACAGCGTGTCCTTCGCAGGTGCAGTCCCGTGATAGTGAGGGGACCACTCCATGAAGGAGATCCCCTTTCCCTTGACGGTGTGGGCTATGACCACGGTTGGACGGTTCCTGGTGCTCGCGGCGAGGTCGAAGCCGTCGATGAGCTGGAGGAAGTCGTAGCCGTCCACCTCGATGACGTTCCAGTTGAATGCCCTCCACTTCGAGGCGAGGGGCTCAAGCGGCATGATCTGCTCCGTGAGGCCGTCCTGCTGGATCCCATTCCGGTCTATGATTGCGGTGAGGTTGTCCAGCCTGTACTTCGAAGCCGCCATCGCGGCCTCCCACACCTCGCCCTCTTGCTGTTCTCCGTCTCCCATCAGGACGTAGGTGCGGCTCGCCCTTCTGTCCATCCTCGCCGCCAGTGAGACACCGACGCCGATTGAGAGCCCGATTCCTTCAGAGCCTGCGGGCGCCTCGATTCCAGGAACTCCCATTGAAGGATGTCCCTGGAGCCTAGAGCCCATTTTCCTCAGCGTCATCAGCTCCTCGACCGGGAAGTAGCCCGCCTGGGCGAGGATCGAGTAGAGGAGCGGCGCCGCGTGACCCTTGCTCAGGAAGAACCTGTCTCTGTCTGGCCACGACGGGTTCTTCGGGTCGTACTTCATCGTATGGAAGAAGAGCGTGACGAGAAGCTCCACCGCGGAGAGCGAGCCCCCCGGATGGCCAGAACCGGCTTCTGCCAGGCTTTCGAGGATCAGCTTCCTGGTGTTCCTCGAGGTCTCCTTCAGCCTAGTGACCTCCTGTGCTGCCTCCACTACCTCCTCACCGGCACCTGAACTATCCTGTGCACGAAGTCGTCCGTCTCCTGTGCCTTGATTTCGAGGTCGTGAAGCGAGAGTGAGGCGTTTCTCTGGAGCTCGCTCCGCACCTGCCCGGCGACGTCGCTCAGCACGGCCGCCTGGCAGGCGTCGCCGCCAGACGCGACAGCCATCGCGAAGATCCCGGTCATGGCGTCCCTGACACCGACCTTGTTGAAGAGGTTCTTCTTTCCGCTTATCGGCGGGAACAGTGTGACGTTCTCCGTGTCGAAGAGGGTGACGCCTTGCTCGCCTCTCGTGATGAGGATCGCCTTGCACTCGAGGCGGCTGAGTAGGTTGACGCCCATGTTCCTGAGGCTCGTCTCGTTGACGATCGCCATTCCGGTGGCGTGAGACGCCTCCTCCATGTTCGACTTCACGTAGGTCACGCCCGAGAAGTCGAGGTAGTGGTGCATCTTCGGCTGGGCCACCACGATCTTCCCGGCGGCGTGAGCGGCGTTGACAACACCGCTGATCAGGTAGCTCGTAATCGCGCCGCGGTCGTAATCAGAAAGTATGATGCAGTCGATATCCTTGATGAGGGGTTCGGCCTCAGCAAGGAGCTTCTTCGACATCGCTGGCGGGGCGTCGCGCCTGTCCTCCCTGTCAATCCTCAGTGAGTGGAACTTGTTGACCATGATCCAGGTCCTGAGCGACGTCGGGCGCGTGGTGTCCGTGACGATGCCGGCATGGGAGATCCCGTTCCTCGAGAACTCGGCCTTCAGCCACGCCCCGTATTCGTCAGAACCGATTAGGCCGACCAAGTTGACCGAGGCGCCGAGGGAGACGAGCTCGCGCGAAAGGTTGGCGGCTCCGCCCGGCAGGAATGTTTCCCCCACGTAGTCGCCCGCAGGAACCGGTGCCTCTCGTGCGAGCTTCCGTGCCTCGACCTCGACGAACCTGCTGACTATCAGATCGCCAATGACAAGGACCTTCCGCCCTTGGAACAACCGCAGGAGCTTCGCGAGACTTTCCTTGTCGACCATCTCCAGCGGCATTCTTTTTCGAAACTGTGTTGTATCTGGCCCTACTTAAGTGTGGGCGGGTTCCTCATTTCTTCTGGGACTTCGCGTCCTTCCACTTGTCCTCGAGGAGGCCTCGGAGGATTACGACCGCCTTCCGAACCTCGCGGTTCATCGCGAGGGGGTCGTACCCTTTCGGTGGCGGGTAGTCGAGGAACTTCTCGTTCGGGTCAGCTTCCAAGAAGTCTCGGCTCGACTCGTAGATAGCCATGAGCGCGCGTCCGTCGAGTCTCTGGAGCTCTGACTTCCGCACGTGGTGGAAGCCCTTGTCGGAGATGACCGTCAGCTTCAGGTCGCCCTCAGCTTCCCTCTTCACGCCCTCCCAGAACATCCTGTCGATGTCGCCTGCGGTGACCTCTCCTGATTTCAGCTTGGACGAATAGGACTTGATCAGCTTCGCGACGTGTCCGGGCGTAGTCTCAAAGTGCCGCGCGATCTGTTCGTCCGTCAGGCCCAGCTGGGATAGGTGGTAGCAGCCCTCTTCGAGGATTTCGCGACTGACTTCGCCTTCTGAACTGGGCGACAACGGTGGCCCCGCTGGGCATGCCTTAGTAAAAAGACTAGGGAGACTCCTGGCTGTCCCGCTTGAACAGGGAATGTGACCTGTTCAGATGCGGAATCGGACTGAACCAGTTCCATCTGCCCACCGTCGACATGACCGCAGGGACGAGGTAGGTCCTGACCACCAGAGCGTCGATGAGAACAGAGAAGGCGAATGCGAAGCCCATCTGTTTAAGCAGGAGGTCGCTAGATAGCATTAGAGATCCAAGCGACCCAGCGAGGATGATCGCGGCAGCTGTAATGATGCCGCCTGTCTGCTCGATGGCCCTGATGATCGCATCGTTGAGGCTGCCTCCCTTCGTGGCCTCCTCCCTGATTCTAGTCAGGATGAATATGTTGTAGTCCATACCGAGGCCCAAGAGCGTCACAAAGAGGAAGAAGGGGAGGACGAACAGGACCTGGTAGTTGAAGAACGCCTGGAAGACCAGTTTGGTGACGACGAGCGTCCAGACTACGCTCATCAGTATCGACAAGACTGCAAAGACCGGAAGGAAGAGAGATCCAAGGACCACGAGGAGGACGAGTGCGACACCTACGGCAACAAATGGAACAATCGAATCGAACTCGGAGTCGAAGGTACTCTTTGTGTCGAGCATGGAACCCGACGCACCGCCAACATAGACACCAGTCACGCCGGTGGCGGGGGCGAAGTTGGCGTGGAGGTACTGGCGCATCGCCTGGGCGTCTGAAATTGCGGCTGTCTGAAGGGGGTTGATCCCGAAGTTGACTGTTATCAGCGCCGTCTTGTTATCGTGCCCGACCTGTTGCATGATTGCAGAGAAGGTCAGGGCGCCGGACGGGCTGGAGACGTTGAGGCCTTCATAGGATACAGAGCTCCCGAAGGGCCAGGTCGGCCCGGTGACGTTGCGGACGTCCCGATAACTGGCCACGTAGGCGGAGATGGCGCTGATGGCCCCCATCTCGGTCGAATTGAACGAATCCCCTGTCACCAGCGGGTGGCCGAAGGTGACGACCACGTACGTCGGGTAGAGCCTCCCGCTCCCGAAGGCCGCCGCCAGGCTGTTCGACGCGGAGATGGATTGGAGGCTGCTGGGAGCAGCAGAGAGGAAGTCGTAAGTCGGGGTAGCCGTCGAATACACGTACAAGGCAGGGACCGTGACCAAGAGTACCAGAATAATCAGGACCTTCGCCCTCTTCACTGCGAAGGTGCCACTTCGGGAGAAGTAACCCCGCTTGCTCTTCAGCTTCGACAGCACTGAAGCCGAGTAACGCGAGAACCTGTCCCCCGAGGTTGGCCAGAAGGCCCGCCCGCCCACGACCCCGATGATCGCAGGGACCAACGTGAGGGCGACTGCAAGCGCGACGAGGACTCCCAGCCCGACCACGAACCCCATGGACCTCAGCAGTACGACCGAGGTCACGGCGAGGGCCAGGAATGAGATTATCACAGTGGCACCGCTGGTCGTTATGCTCTCGCCTGCCCAAGTGATCGAGGTCTCGATTGCCTCTTGGACAGGGCTCCCCTTGACCCTCTCCTCCCTGTACCTTGCGATCACGAAGACGCTGTAGTCGGTCCCTACGCCAATCAATATTGTGAGAAGGATGGCGGGGGCAGTGAAGTCGACCTTGGCCACAAAAGTCGACACCGCGACGATGAACACCTGGGAGATTCCCAGCGCTACCCCTATGGTCCCGAGCGTGATGAAGGGCGTGAGGACGGAGCGGAAGAAGAGACCGGTCGCGACAATGAGCAGGACGATTGCAGCAACGAAGATGATCGTTATGTCTCCCTGAATGGAGTTGCCGAAGTCGTAGGAGATGGCATCCTGGCCGGTAACGGACACCGACTGGACGCCCGACACTTCACCAGTCGTTGAGAGTGCGGAATGCGCTATCGCTCTGACGGTGAGGAGGTTCTGGTCTGAGGATTGGTCTAGCCCCAGGGAGACGATGGTCAGGTTGCGCGCAGGTGAGACGAAGGAGTCAATGAGTGTCGACAGACTTGGGTCCACTCCGAGTCTGCTCGGATTCCACACCACATCGCCAGCGAGGACGTACAGTTGCTGTTGCTGTCTTATAGACAAGTTGGCATTGATTTGCCCTAGATTGAAGGTCGCGTTGACGAACCAGTAGGAGAGAGACGTGCTGTTCGCGACGTATCCGACGGCGAACCTTTCCAGCTGGGAGGCAGTCTGCAGGCCGTGGCTGGTGGAGTTGGCGCTTCTGAACGCCGCGTAGACCACCTCGTTAATGCGGATGATTGTGGAGTAGATGGGCGAGTAGACATCCAGAGATGCATTCTTTATCAGGCCGCTGATGCTCTTGTTGGACTCTACCGAGTTCAGAAAGGTTTGGACCCATGCCTGGGTCTTCGGCGAGGAGACGTTTTGTCCTGTGACCACGACCAGAAGTGTGCTGTTCGGGACAGTCTCCCTGAACTGGCTCGAGATTATGTCGTCAGCCTTCGCGGATTCGAGCTGGCTCCCACTAGCGGAGCCCAGCTGCAGAGAGGTCGACTTCCCGACGTTCACGATGATGGGCAGGACCGCCACCAGAGCGATGACCCAGGCGACGATGACGTACTTCCTTCGCCTGTAGACAAAGCTCCCCAGCTTCCTGAAGGGGGTTGAGCCGGCCGCCCCGGCTGGCGTTTTCAATATTCGGGCCCTCTGTTTAGCCTATAAGAAGAATGCGGAGAATGAATCGGAATTTGGGGGTTCAGCGCTTCTTCACGTGGATGAAGCCGCCTTCGACCTTGACCTCGTAGAGAGGTTCGTCTTTGAGGGGCTCGTCGAAGATTCCCTTTCCGGTCCTCAGGTCCCAGACCGTGCCGTGCCCAGCGCAGGTGACGGTGGTGTCTTCGAGGGTCCCTTCGGACAGGTCCCACAGCTCGTGGGTGCAGAGGGCGCCCATCGCGTAGTACTTTCCGTCGACGTTGGCAATGAGGACCTCTTCGCCGCCGACATCGACGGTCATCATCGTATTTGGCTGAATCTTGGAAGCCTCGATGGTCTTCGCGAATTCGCTCATGGGCAGATCGAGCGCCGAGTTCTGATTAAACCCTTCTTCTACGGTGCAGGCTGCATGGCTTCCTCGACTTCCTTCAGGTCCTTAAGAGAGTCGACGAACCACCATTCACCGTAGTGGGGGTAGGAGAGCAGCTCACCATGGCTGACGAGCCTCGGGAAGGTCTCCCTTTCGATGTCGCCCTTCTCCGGAAGATACTTCATCGCCTTCCTTGGGTTCAGTACATAGACGCCGCCATTGATCCAGACGTCGGGAAACGCGGGCTTCTCCTCGAAGCCCCTGACCATCCTCAGTTTGTCAATCTTCACCACGCCGAAGCGGGACCGATAGGGCACTATCAGCATCGAGGCCGTGATCTCGCCCGCCTGCTTGTGTGCTTTGACCATGTGCGCCAGAGGCAGATCGGTCACGATGTCGCCGTTGGCCACGATGAACAGGTCCTCGGACTCGTGCCCGGAAAGAGCTCGCCTTATCGCCCCGCCCGTCCCGAGGGGCTCCTCCTCCGGCGAGTAGTCCACGGGGGTCCCGTTATAGCTGGACCCGAAGTGCTCCTTCAGCTTCTCCCACTTGTAACCGCAGGCGAAGGTTACGGAGTCGACGCCGCCCTGCTTCACCAGCCACTCGATCTGATACTCTGATATTGGCCTCCCCTTGACCTCGATGAGGGCCTTGGGCTTGTCCTCCGTAAGAGGACGGAGCCGTAGCGCCTGACCGCCGCTAAGGATGACGGCCTTCATTCGATCATGCCTCGCCTACCCCACCCTTGTCCGAGGTCCTAGATAACGTTGAAAGTTCGGGGCGCGTCAGGCGGCGCCGGCCCGGGTGCGTAATAAGCAGTGGGTTTTCGGAAAAACAAAAGGGGAAAGAAAGCTGACTGTTTAGTCCAGCTTTCTTACTAATATTGCTAGCTCTAGGACTAGTGTTATTGCCGCGAGAACCGCGACAACAAGCACGTAGGTTTCTGTGTCCGAGACGGAACTCTTGGCGTTGGTTGCTGCAGTGCTTGCTGCGTCTGCCGAGGTCTTCGCTGCATTCGCTGCGGTTGTTGCCGAGGTGATGCCGTTGATTATGGTTGTCAGAGTGCCTCCCATTGTGACGAGAGTGGCCTTGAGGCCATTCACGGTGGAGTTGATGTCGATGATCGTGGATTGCCATCCGAGAATAGTGGTCACATGAGTGTTGATGTCAGTGATCGTTGGACCCCATCCGAGGATGGTGCCCACGTTGGAGCTGATGGTGCCAATGTTGGTGTTCATGCCATAGATCGTCGATTGCCATCCGAGGATGGTGTTCACGTTGTTGTTGATGTTGGTGATTTCGGTGATTACCGAGGCCGGTAGGCCGCCGCTGCCACCACCAGTGTAGGCGCCGATCGTTGTGACGTTGAAGAAGGTGTAAGCGACCGGAGCGAAGTGCCCGTAGAAGGAGGAGCAGGAGTATGAATACCAGTCACAGTTTGGAAAGACTTCGACCTGGTGCCAACCTGGTTGGTATCCGGTCGAGGTGAAGTTGACGTAGAAGTCTCCGTTTTCTGCCGAAACGAAACCAGGATAGCCCGCACCGAACAAGGCGTTGTCGATGCTGACGTAATAGGCTTCTTCAGGATTGAATCCTGTCCCTGTCACGTTAAGCCATCCCTTCACGTTTGAGTTGATCGAGGTTGGTGAAATTGCTATTTGCGGCGTAACGTCGAATGACGTGGAGGCTACTTCGACTACTGGTATGTAATCCGGATCCCTCACAAAGCCAGTCGATGCAACAACTTCGTGGTATCCACCCCATGAGTGAAGTGCGTAGAATTGAATCCCACTGAAGTGGCCGTCCGAAGGCACAGTGATGTTGATCAGTGCGCCTGATGTAGTGTTGAGGTTGTAGTAGATGCCGTCGTATGATATTTCATACCAGTACAGGTAGATGTTGGCACCAGCTGGGAATCCGTATCCCGTGACTTTGACCACCGTGTGAACGGGGCCACTCGAAGGAGTGAGCACCAACGATGGCTCGATGAAGATTTGGAACCAATAGATGACGCCGTTGTTCCTCACCTCCACTAAGTGGAGGCCGATTGAAAGAGCAGGAAGCGTGGCTGTGCCATTGAAATTGCCCGCTGCATTGGAAGTCACGCTGCCAATTGAAGTGAATGCACCGCCATATTGGGTAGAGCCGACAAAGAAGGTGACTGCCGAGTTCACCAGCGACTCGTTGCCGGCGATGATTAGAGTTCCATTAGAGACGGCGTCTTGTGTATTGAGGGGGCACACTGTGACACCGTCACAGGTTCCAGTTGCCGATCCATTGAAGTTGGCCCACGCTACGCCCGATTCGAGTGGGTTCGAAGTACTGAGTGGGTGACCACTGCTGTCGAGCGCGAGGACTTCACTGATGAACCGGCTGTCCTCTGCGAACGTCGTGTTGGCGTACACCACTGTCGATGCGCCGTTGTAGTGAGTGGCGGTGAACAGTATGTTCACCGATAGAATTGGTACAAGCGTCGGGGGATTGATCACCTGTTTGGTGTCAATCATGCTGGCCGACTGCGAGAAGTAACCCCTCCCAGTGTTGATGCCGATCATGCCAGTCCAGTTTCCTACCATCGGGGTATACACGACTGGGTTGGCGAATGATGTGTATGTGAATGAATAGTTCATGTTGATGAGGGTGTTGAGTGGGAACCCACCTCCGTATACAGTTTCCAGCATTCCCGCGTACCCCGAATAGTACTTCAGGGTAAGGCCGGGCTGAACTTGTACAAACCCGGCGGCTACTGCGACACCTGCGCCGCAGAAGGCGGGGTTAGTTCCACATGAACCGTCGTACACCTTGATGTAGTTGAAGAGGGATGAGATGTTAACGGGGATCGGGCCTTCAATCACAGGGACGCCACCACTGGTGGTGCCGATGTAGTAGTCGTTTCCGCCGAAAACCTCTCTGCACAAGGTTCCCGCGCAAGAGGCGGAGGCAAAGTTGGACTTCGTGAATGGACCGGCATACCTAACGTCGCCGGCAGATGTGTTGATGTTGTTCAACCCATCTGGCGACATGGTCAAGTAGAACTGAGCACCGGAGAACGTCACTCCGGTGAAGTTGATCGCGAACAGCCCTGTATGGGCGACACCGTTGATGGCCGAGACCGCATTACCACCGGCGGTTATGTTGATGCTTGCTGAAGACTGTGTGTAGGTTGTGGGGGTTGGAACCGCATCCACTGCCCCTAGGGTAGGCGTCCCCGATATTGCAGCGTGGACGTTGGCGACAGGGATGAGCAAGACGATTGCTGAGAGTAATAGAAGTGCTAGTGTTATTCCTGAGCTAAATTTTCGTACATACGCATTAGATTGCGTATACATTGTTGTTTTCGTAAGAAGGCTCCGTGAATCTGTATTTAACCCTGGTGGACAAATTGTCCACAATCTTCCCAATCGAGGGAGGAAGCGTGCTCTCCGTCCAATTCAGGGGAAGACTGAGGCCTTTAAGTGTCCGAAGGTTCAAGAAATGAACCTGGATTCCATATTCCGAATTCTATTGCGGCGCCGATAACTTCACGGGTTCCAAATCTTCATCAAAACTGACTCTCGAACCCGCATTCGACGAATTTCATTAATCGGCATTAGGATTTCCCCTCTAGCACATGTCAGCGAGGACAGAGTGAGAGTTGTGTCAATCAGACCGTCGACAGTCCCCACAGCCCGACGAAGCAAACGAAGAAGAATCAGCGGCTAGATGCCCATGATCGCGTGCGCAGGGTTTGGGGACCTATGAGGCTAGTGCGCTTAGGCACCCAGACTAGTGTCTTGCTCGAGGGGAATTCGAGCCGCGTAGAAGCGCAGCGGCAGCGCTCGAAAGGGCAGGCGATCAGCATTAGAACTTATGTTGACAACTGTCGCACCCAAAAGCGAGATATGCTTAACTAAGCTGATTGACGAATCGTGTCGGTTGGCCTACTGCTCCAACTGCGGGAAAGAGGTGCCTGCTGGGGCGAAGTTCTGTCCAAACTGCGCGGCTCCGATGACCTTTCAACAATCGATACAGGCTGCCCAAACCCCCTCTTCGCCACCTGCATCGGGTGTGTCCCGACCACGCGGCACCAAAATCCTCATGTTGGTCGATTTTGTCGTGGGAATCGTTATGACAATTCTCGGGATTCTAAGTTTCACGTCGCCGGTTGGTCCTCATGTCAGCGCTTCTGAATCGTATGCGGGCAGTGCGATCTTCGTTGTTCTTGGCTTCCTCTTTGTGGTTGTGGGCTACGGATTGTGGAAAGCGAAGCCATGGGCATGGGTGTTGGGGCTGTGGGCCGGAGTGGTCTACGTGGTACTTGGCCTATTGGCCCTCAATCCTTTGTTCCTGCTGGTGGGAATCGTGAACCTCCTCTTCTACTACTTCACTAGGGCAGACCTCAAGCGATACCTCGGCAAGGTACGACCAAAGGTAGATTCGGGGCCTTCGACGTCCTGAAGCTCAAGGAACCCGGCTTCTAGACTCCGATCTCAAGGGATCAACGGGGACGACGCGTGGCCCCCAAGGATCGTGCACCGTTAGCTCGAGATTATCAAGAACGACCCGCGGTGTGATGTGGTACAATTTCTTTGACCGGACAACAGTAATGTAACCTGTCTGAGAGGCACCGAAGGCAGCGAAAGTGGACCACCGACCCAGCATTAGACGATTCTTCTACCTTCCGCGTAACGCGTGGGTCCTCACCTCGACGTCCGCGGTCTGGTCAATCGGGGCCGCGACAGCCAACCCATACCAGACCCTGTACTTCTCGGCTCTCGGGGCCCAGCCCTTTACGGTGGGGCTTCTGATTGCATACGGCACAGGCATCACGATTCTCTCGCTATTGGTCGGAGGCTATGTCGCAGATACCTGGGGAAGGAGGAGAGTCATCGTTGTCTTCAGTTGGGTCTCTGTGGCGAGCGCCCTGATGTTTGCTCTTGTCAATTCCTACTATCTCCTCGTCGTGCCTCTGACCTTGGCTTCTGTGGCCAACATGTACGGTCCTGCGTTCAATTCGTTGATGATGGATGAAATCGAGCCCTCTGACAGAATCCGCGGGTTCTCGGTCTTCAGTGCGGTGAACACGACCCCTTCCATCTTCGCGCCGACCATTGGAGGCCTGTTGATGGGTCGGTTGGGGGTGCTCGACGGCCTCAAGATTGCATTCCTGGCGAGCGCGCTGTTCGGCATCATAGGGGTCTCGCTAAGGATGAAGTGGCTGGAGGAGACTTACGTGGTTGCGCCACCTAAGACTCAGTCGCTACCGGGACACCTTCGTGAGTCCCTCACGTCGGGAATTGGAGCTGCGAGAAGGTCGAATTCGACGGTGAAGAAGCTGCTGCTCTATGTGACTCTGGCCGGAATAGGCACGGGACTTACCTCTCCTTTTGTTTCGATCTATGCCGTCAACTACCTTCGAATAAGCCCAGTAGACTACAGCATCGTTGTGGATTTCACGGGGTTGGCTACCGTGGTTCTGATGCTCGCTGTGGTGGTTCTGATTCAACGACTCGGAGCGAGGAGAAGCGTGCTTGTCGCGTCAGCGGCCGCTCCGGTCAGCAATGTGATCTTCTCGCAAGCGAAGACGACTGGCGGACTGATGGAGTGGGGCATTACTGGATCCATCGCTACGGCGCTCCAGACACCCTCGCTGGCATCTATGCAAGCAGAAACCATTCCACCCGTGGACAGAGGAAGAATCCTTTCGATCTTCAGCCTGCTTCCTGCGCTGGTCTCCCTCCCTTCTCAGGTGGCAGCGGGCTACCTGTATTCGGGGGTCTCACCTGTCGCTCCGTTCTTGGCTTCAGTGATTCCGTTCGCGGTGGCCGCAATGATTCTTTACTCGGCGCGTGCAGGTAAAGCAGAGTCTGGGAACGGAACATCGGCCGAGGCAGGGAACCACACGGGATAGCGCACGAGCCGATTGCACCGCTGAAACAACGATGAGCAGCAGGGTTGAGTTACTGAAAGACGACCAATATCGCGCTGGGAACCTCGACACATTTCGAACCAATTGATGAGGGCTGATCCCCCATCGAGTGGCCAAGCAACGACCCCAAGGCTTTTTGAGGGACCTTCTCCTTCGAAAAGAAAATGCCGGAAGTTGAGATACTCGGTCTGGTGGCAGGCATGTTCGTGGCGCTCGGATACGTTCCCCAGATCGTGCGTGTCTGGAGACTCAGGAGTGCCCATGAGATAAGCCTGTCATTCAATTTACTCTCTTTGGTCGGATCGATACTCTGGTTGGCCTACGGTATGTTCCTGGGACTGACGTCCGTAATCGTTTGGAACGGCGTAAACTGCGCACTTCTGATTCTACTGTTGGCCATGAAACTGAAGTATGGAATGAAGCATAATACTCCCAAGCGTTGAATGACATTCCCATCCCTGGAACCCGTTAAGGGTGATCGCGCGCCCCGTGTTTGCGGACCATCTTCTATGACGAGGCAACTACGACGAAATAGGCGAACGCCAGGTTTCCCCACTCGTCACCGGCTGCGACCGTGTAGTTCCCGGGCGCGAAGGGCGTCAGCCCGTTCAACCGATTTCCATCAGCGCTGTACGCCCCGCTAACTGAGAACCCTGTCCCCATTGGAACCTCTCCCGTTCCAGGAAGAACCGTCGCGTTGTCACTCTTCGGCTGGAACAGGTATCCAGTGATGTACCTGACAAGCATGGGGCAGGGAACCACAGGAAAGATCCGAAGTGGTACGGTCTGAGACGCGTTTGCGCTGGTGTACCTCCCCTGGAAGACGGCGATCCCGAATGGGTAGTAGAGCGAAGGGCACCCTCCTGTCGAGAGGCCCTCCAGGGCCCAACCGGATTCTCTAGAGAGGTTCAGCTCCATGGTCGACGGGTTGTAATCGCTCACGATGATTCCAAGTGTGGCCCCTGAGGCTATTCTCGAACTGTTCAGCTCCAATCGCACCAGCAGACTCTCCGTAGATTGAGGAGTGAGCGTGAAGCTCTGCGTGACGGTGACATGAGTCAGTATCTCCAGCGGCATGATTATCGGCGAGCCGCAGTTCTCGTCCGAGCCCTCTATCCAAACCACATACGAGCCGGGAGAGAGGATGACCGAGAAGTTCGATGAACTCCCCAATCCCGTCGAGAAGACCCAGGTCGTGGGGTGGCCGTGGAACGTGGAGGCCGCCTGCTGAGTCGTGGCGACGTATGCCGTCACACCTGGCGTTTCGGCGCTGAAACCGCCGGTCAGCGTGGACCGTTCAGATGCGCTGAAGTTTAGCGAGTAATGGCCCGCAACGCAATCGTAGCTCGAGGAAACCTCGACAGTGGTTTTGGCGAGCAATATGACTGAAGTGGCACCATTTGTGGTTGTTTCATAGACCGACGGTCCGACCGTGGAGACGACTCCGACGACTGCCGAGGCGGCTATGATCAAGGCCAAGAATGTGACAGTAGGTGCCGAAATGCCCGACCTCATCTCGAATCACTAGTAGTGTAGTGCCTACGTGACTTAAGCCTACACATTAGAACGGGCTATTCCACCAAGCAGAACAGGGTTTCCACTGGTCGCGTATGCCGACAAACAACCCACGTCTCCTAATCGCCTCTCAATCTTAAAAAGGGGGAAGCGTCGAGCGGATTCCTCTTGTCAGGGCAGTTTGCTCAGCAGACGCCGACTCCCAACCTCCTCCCGAAGCAGCCGGAGGTGAACATCGGAACTAGCGGTCACGTGGACCACGGCAAGACGACCGTCACCCAAGCCATCACCGGTGTCTGGGCCAGCGCGCACAGCGAGGAGCTCAAGAGGGGGATCACAATCAAGGTCGGGTACGCAGACGCGGCCTTCTACAGATGCCCCCAGACTCCTGCGCCTGCGGCCTTCTCTACGAGCCCGAAGTGTCCGGTCTGCGGCAGAGAGACTCGCCTCCTGAGGGCAGTGAGCTTCGTCGACTGCCCGGGCCACGAGAGCCTGATGACCAATATGCTCGCCGGCGCCTTTCTGATGGACGGGGCACTCTTGGTCATAGCCGCGAACGAGCCGGTCCCCAAGCCACAGACGAGGGAGCACCTGCAGGCGCTGCAGATGCTTGGCATGAAGAAAATCGTGATAGCACAGAACAAGATAGACCTGGTCAGCGACCAGGAGGCGAAGAAGAACTGCGAGGGCATCGAGAAGTTCGTGGAGAAGACCGTCGCCGCGGACGCCCCGATAGTCCCCATCTCTGCGCAGCAGAGGACGAACATCGATGCACTTGTGGAGGCGATCGAGGAAGTCATCCCCACCCCCGCACGGGATGCGAAAGCCGACCCGCTGATGTACGTCGTCCGCAGCTTTGACGTCAACAAGCCAGGGGCCGAGATAGGAGGCCTCTCCGGCGGGGTTCTGGGCGGCAGCCTTACCAGGGGGGAGTTGAAGGTCGGGGAAGAGATCGAGTTAAGGCCCGGAATGGCGGAGGAGAGGAGCGGCAAGTATGTCCCTGTCGTGACCAAGATCTCGGGGCTGCAGACTAGTGCGGGACAGACCGATAAGGTCGGGCCGGGGGGTCTGGTCGCCGTCGGGACCTACCTTGACCCCACCTACATCAAGGGAGACCAGATGGTAGGCAGTGTGATCGGAAGGCCCGGGACCCTTCCTCCGAACCTGGAACACATAGCACTCGACGTGGACCTGCTCGAGACTGCCGTCGGATTGGCTGAGCTGGTGAGCGTGGAAAAGGTGAGGCCGGGCGAGAACCTGAGGCTCAATTTGGGCACAGCGTCGACCCAAGCCGTCGTCACATCAGCGAGGGGAAACATCATTGAGGTTGATCTCAAGAGGCCTGTAGCGGTCGAGACCGGCATGCGGGCGGCACTGAGCCGAAGGATTGCCGAGAGATGGCGCCTGATAGGTTCGGGCGTCCTCAAGTAGGCCTTGACCAAGGTCATCTTCGACAGCAGCTTCCTCATGGCAGTAGTCGAGCACCCGACGACCTGGTTCGAAGACATCACGGAGATGATCGGAAGATTCGAACCTGTGGCCCTCGAATGCGTTCTGGCCGAGCTTGAGCGTCTGGCCTCGGGCGATGGGAAGAAGGGCCGAGCGGCCCGGGTTGCCCTTGAGCTCGCTGGGAAGTTCTCGCGCGTGCCCTGTGGTGGAGCGGGAACTGACGAAGAGATGGTGTCGGCAGCCATTACGATGGATGCGGCCGTGGCTACTGCTGACCGAGACTTGGCGCGGTCTCTCGAGGTCCGCAGGGTCCGGGTCGTCGGGCTGCGCTCGGGCAGGGTGGCTCTCCTCTGAGCGGTCTCAAGAGGAGTTAAGGCTCCCGCCCTCGTCGGCCAGGGAGATGGCGAAACCTCTTCCAGCAATCGACCTCGAGAGGGAAGAAAGGAGAATTGCTGTGTTCGTCAGGCGGGTGGTCGCGAGGTCAGGTGCGAGAGGCGTGGTCGTTGGCCTCAGCGGAGGAGTAGATAGTGCCGTGGTCTTCGCGCTTTGCGTCAGGGCCCTCGGGAAGGATGGTGTCCTTGCAGCGCTTCTCCCTTCGAATCACACCCCACCAAGCGACACAGAAGACGCGGTCCGGCTGGCTGACGAGTGGAGGGTCAAGAGGATCAGCGTTGCCATTTCTCCACTCGTTGATGCCCTAATCTCTGCGACCGGCTCTGATGCAGTCAAGCTCGCGCGTGCCAACGTGCAGGCGAGAGTCAGGATGACAATGCTGTACTACCTAGCGAACTCCCGGGGCCTGCTAGTCGTCGGGACCGGGGACAGATCAGAGGAGCTTCTCGGATTCTTCACCAAGTTCGGGGACGGCGGGGTTGACTTCCTGCCGATCGCCCACCTCTACAAGACTCAAGTCCGGCTGATGGGCAAGTATCTGGGCATCCCTTCCGACATCGTCAACAAGCCAGCTTCCCCGCAGCTCTGGCCAGGACACACCGCCGAGGAGGAGCTGCCTGCAGGCTACGAGAAGCTCGACATCGTCATGCACTGCCTCTTCGATGCCGGAGGTTCGGTGTCCCGAGCCGCCACTGAAGCGGGCGTGAGCCGCACGGTGGTCCATCGGATCCTAGAGATGAACAGGAAATCGGCCCACAAGAGGACCCTTCCGCCCTCGCTTCGCCCACCGAGCGGGTAGACTCTTCATGAGAACCGGCTCTGTTAAGTGTCGGGCCACGGCTCAGGATTTCATCGCTGTCGAATCAGTGTCGCGGGGCTTGGTAAGACCAAGGATTTCCCTGACGAAAGCGTCCACCTCCTCGTGAGACGCCTCCAGAATGGGGTGTGAAGCGGGCGGGTTCGCAGCGAACTTGCCTTTGAACTCGTACTTCGGCCCCTGCTCGTCGCCTTCCGATGAAGACATACTCTCCGTCCGCCACGAAGACAGAATATGCTCTTTTTGGCGCTAATCCAGAATTAGGACTAAAGCTCCAGTCATGCTAATCGTGGCGTTAGCAAACGCATGAACAATTAGAAGAGTCCTCTGAGGATTCAGTCTCTCGGTTCTGGATACTCTTCGGTTGCTCAGACAAGTTTTTCCCCTTGGATACTCTCGGTTGATGGTTTCTCCTTTCTCGACCCTAACCAGAAAGCTAGACCGAGCGCCATGAGGCAAAGGCCGAACAGGAAAAGGTAAGCGAACCATATGATAGGAGAACCACAGGGGTTGCAGTCGGCTACCGAGCGCATGTAAGTGATGGAGTAGAAAAAAACACCGAGGACGGAGACGAGCCCACCGACATTGAGGAGCGCCTTCGAAGCTTCGAGTGCGGTGGTCATGGGCCCGCTCTCCGTATGCTGGCGTTCTGTATTAGCGTTATCCACTTGTCCCTCCCTTCAACCTTGATTCCCGCTCTGTCTGCGGGGGTCTCGCCGTTGAGCGATTCGTGGGGTCTTACGAAGTTGTGGTAGATTTGGAGACCCTTGAAGATGGGCGAATCCGTCCGCCTAAACGCAGATTAGGATAGTCATGGCCCGACCCTTAACAGGGACAGAATCCTGAGGCATGGCCCATCAACTTAACAGAGCCTGAGAACCAAAGATTAATATCGGCTACCCAAAACGTGATGGCGGTTCCTGAGGATTCATGTTTGAGCTAGTCAACCTTGAGGACGTCGTCCGTGTTCCCCCCGACAAGTTCGGGTCACCTCTGGAGAAGGTCGCCCTGGAGCTACTGAAGCTGAAGTACGAGAGCACAATCAACCCTGAGCACGGATACCTGATTCTGGTCACCAGTGTGGAGGTCGACAAGGTGGGCAAGATCATACCCGGGGACGGCGCAACGTATCACAGAGTCACCTTCGAGGTCCTCTCGTTCTTCCCGCTCAAGCAGGAGCTCGTCGAAGGAGAGATAGTCGAGGTGACAGATTTCGGGGCGTTCGTGAGGATCGGGCCCGCAGACGCGCTGCTGCATCTCAGCCAGATAACGGACGACTACCTGACCAGCGACGTGAAGTCCGGGATCATCACGGCCTCCCAAAGCAAGAGGTCGCTCAAGGTCGGGAGCAAGGTGCGAGTCAGGATAACGGCAGTGAGCCTCGGACACGGGATATCGATGGGGAAGATAGGAGTGACCTGCAGGCAGCCCTTCTTGGGGGCGCTCGAATGGATAGATGAGGAAGTCAGCAAGGCTCAGAAGCAGCGAAAGGTCGAAGAAAGGGCAGAGAAGTAGGAAGGGTAGGCTTGAAGGAACTAGCGTGCAGGAAGTGCAAGACGCTGACGACCGAAAAGGCGTGCCCCAACGACGGTTCCACCGAGCTCAGCAACGAGTGGTCAGGGCTCATAATCATAATCAACGCAGAGCGATCTCAGGTGGCAAAGACTCTGGGTATCGAGAAGCCTGGGAGATACGCCCTGAAGGTAAGCTAGGCGGTTGCCAAAGGTCCACCGGCTTCCGGAAGGCCTCAGAGCAAGGCTGGCGAAGCCCCTCGGCAGGCTCTTCTCAGCCGAGGAGGTGAAGGGTCACTCCTTCGCGGAAATGGTCAGGAAGGCTCCGATGGTGATCACCGTAGGGGACAGGGTAACCGAGACGCTCGGAGCCCATGGCCGGGTGCCCGACGTCCAGGTAGTCGACTCCAAGGAGAACAGGAAAGAAAGGGCCGCTCCTGCGGTGGCTTATGCGAGGAAGATAGAGGTCGACAACCCCCCGGGGACCATCACCGAAGGCGCGATAGAAGGGATTAGGGAAGCTCTTCTGGGACAGAAGCCCGCCCGCGTAGCCGTCAACGGCGAGGAGGACCTCTTGGCGTTACCGGTCATCGCCCTCGCTCCCGCGTCCGCGGTCGTCTTCTACGGGCAGCCGGGCGAAGGAATAGTGATGGTGAGGGCCGACGCCGAATCGAAATCGAGAAACAGGGCAATTCTCGCTGAAATCGGGGTCCCCGAGATCCGCTGAGGCGGACTGATTTATATCCCCCTCAGAGCCGGGTTGCCCAGATTGCAGTTAATGAAGAGGTCCGACTCGAAGGTCCTCGAAAGGTCATACGTCGAGCTGCGACTCGACGGCAGGGCAGGGAAGCTCACCAGAAAGGAGGCCGTAGTAGCGGTGGCCAAGGAGTTGGGAGTGGCGCCTGAAAACATCGGCGTAGTAAGGCTAGACGGTCAGGCAGGAACCACCGAAGTGATTGGCAGGTTCTACGTCTACGACTCGGCGGAGGCGAAGAAGAGGGTCCACCCCAGGTACCTTGAGGAGAGGGTTCTGACAAAGGAAGAGAGAGAGAAACTGAAACAAGAAAGGAAGAAGGCGGCGATTCCCGCCCCGGCAGCGGAGGCCAAGAAGTAGGTTTGTCGAAGCAACAGCCGGCGGCCCCGGCCCCAGCTCCAGCTCCAGCTCCAGCTCCGGCGGAGGTAGCTCCGACGGAGGAAAAGAAGCCAGAAAAGAAGGAGAAACCGAAGGCCCCCAAGCGCAGGATACAGGTCCACAAGTTGTACAAGGTCGAAGAAGGATCTCTGGCGCGGCTGCGGAAGGAGTGCCCGAGATGCGGGAAGGGTTACTTCATGGCGCAGCACAAGGGACGTCTTACGTGTGGTCACTGCGGGTACACCGTGTTCACCAAGAGTGACTAGAGTCTCCTGCGCGGTCGGAGTCTGCTCTGGAACCTTGCGATACCGGGCTGGCTGAGTATGCCGCTGCAGTTCCAACTCCTTTCCGTCCTCGAATCCATCGGCCCGAAAGAAAGCGGTCAACTGAGCCAGAACTAAGTTGACGTATCGGATGCTCCTGCTCTCCCGGCGAATCTCGTCCAGATGGGTCTGCGTAAGGCTCTCGAGCCTCGGCTTTCGCTTGGCTGCGAAATCATTTGGGGCATTCCCATACTCGACGCACAGGTGGTGCACAGCCTCCAGGTGGTGCACAGCCTCCAGGTGGGGGTGTCTGCTTGATTCGCTCCGGGTCTTCTTTGCGAGCTGGTCGAGGGGGCTCTGAGTGCTTCGAAACTCGCTGTTCGACTCTGTCCCATTCTGAGGGTGGCTCAATCGGTTGTCCCTCTTGGGGTGGTATTGGGCGGTTAGATGATGCTGAGATTATTGCTGACGGTGGCGAAGACAGCAATCACGACCATAGTTATGATGGTCAAGATAGCCCAGCATTCCCTTCTGCTGAAGTTCTGCCAGCGCGGTTTGAGTCTGTAAACCAGCACCACGCCAGACAGAATCACTATGCCCTTCAGGAGGACGAGACCCCAGATGTTGCCGAGTCTAAGGAACGCAAGTCCGAGAGGCATGCTCTCGAATCTCCCTTCTCTCAGACCAATAATCGTCGTGAGAAGGTCAAGAGTGTTAGCAACCGCAAAGAGGGCGATTACGAAATATGACGCAACCAGAAAGGAATGGTTCTTCAGAGAGAAAACACCTCAACCGTTGGGATTGGGCGATTCTTATACTGTTCATCATTCTTACTCTGCTGAGTCTGCGATTCAATTAGCGGCTTCCCTTTGGGTGGCGAACGCGGCCTTCATCAGCGAGAGCCACTTGTTCTGACCCTCGACCCCGACCCCTGCCCTGTCTGCGGGAGTCTGGCCTTCCAAGGCCGCGTGTGGCTTCACGAAATTGTAGTGGATTCTCTGGCCTTCCGCGAGAGGAGTCTTCATGCTCTTCCAGCCGCGTTGAACCTTCACCCTCTCTCTCAATGTCCCGTTGAGCCGTTCAATGCGGTTGTTGTTGGCGTGGGGCTTGCCGACTCCCATCTTAGCGACGAGTTCGGGCTTGCTCTCGCCTTCCCAGTAAGTCATGGCCTGCGGGTAGGCGTTGAGTTTGTCCGCGAATATCCTCTCTGGCTGGCTGTCGTGAGCCACCTTCCGCGCCTCGTTGAACGCACCGACCGCCCCATTCACATTCCTGTGGGTCGAGAGGCGCGAGGCCAGAAGGAAGCGGGTCTTCCTGTCCATCACGTTCCAGAGGAAGGCCATGCTGTTCTGCTTGTATTGGGTGTCCTTCACCCCGCCCTTCATCTTCACGAAAAGTTCGTCGGCCTGCCAAGTCTCCGAGAGTTCGGGCGTCAGGCTGTTCGCGTATTCGCTGATTCGCGGAACGAGAGTTTCAATCCATCGGCAGACTGACGACTTGCCCATCTTGGTTCCGAAGTGGTTGTTCAGGATTCGAGCGGTCTTCCTCAAACTCGTGCCTGAGAAATAGAGGTCGAGGGTGAGGCTCACCATCTCAGGCGTGTATCTCGACCCCTTCAGCATGGCGCTCTCCGTGAACCTGTGTCCGCAGTCATTACACCTGAACGCCTGTCTGCCTCTCTTCGTCCCGAAGTGAATCACTCGGATTGACCCGCACTTGGCGCATTGAACCGCGTCGTCTGCGAAGACCTTCGGCCTCGGCTTCTCTGCGAGTTCGACTTGAGCCGCGACCCAGAACTTTACCGCGTGGATGTGCTTACACGCCTGAATCTCCGCGTGTCTCTGAACGAAGTCAGGGCAGTTACAAATGTAAGAGCCGTTGAGCAGTCTTATGAGGTAGGCTATCTCTCCGACCGTCTGGCTCGGGACGCTGAACGAGCCGTCAGCGTTCTCCGTGATTGTCGCAGACTTGGCGATTTCCAGCCCTCTGTCTTCGCGTGGACTGCTCATCTCAGTCTGCCTCCATCTCGCGTCGCGCTTCAAGGGGGTGAACAAAGTCCTCGAAGCGGTCGGCGTCCATTTCAAACCGCGCTTGTTCGGTTGTCGTTTTGCTCGCCTATGGGTAGGTAGACAGGGGAGTATATGTGTGTATCTACCCACGCTTAGACGCCCAAAACGGTGGGTCCATATACCTACGGGAAGCCTACGCGTAGTATGAGCGGAATACTCGAATCGAAGACGGCAATCGCACGACCTGACTCCAAGTCCCTTCGGGCTACAGTCCCAGAAGGGATAGTCGCATTTCTTGGCCTTCAGTCGGGAGACATACTCGACTGGAAGATGGAGTTCAGGAATCAGGAGAGGGTGGTAGAGGTAAGGAAGTCGAAGAAGAAATGAGCGAGCCAGAGCCGAACTATGTCCAACAGGCGCGGGACTACTGCTCGGCAATCAAATCCTTCGACTTGATAGTGTCAGAGAAAGCCACGCGGGAGAAGTGGACAGTCGAGATACCCGAATTGGATGACAAGAAGAAGGTCACGAGAACCTTCGCCGAACTGCTCTCCCTATACATGAGCGGTTTCGAATTGTATGATGGGGACAAAGACCCTCGAATGAAAGTCCATCCTCAGCACATAGAACTAGTCAAATCCCATGCAATCTTCCTCGTCGATTGGGTCTACAAGGGTCTCACGATGGGGCTAATCACTCAAGGCCAAGGGCTCGTCGGCAAGTGGGAGAAGGCCGAAGCAGAGAGCCGAGAGAAAGGCGAGATGATAACAACGCTCAGAGCATCTATGGAGAGGATGTTCGAAGAGTGTCCGCGTTGCCACTTTCGAAAGCCCGACGACACCCTCCAAGGGGCGGTCGAGGGTGTCTCCCCATGACAGGCAATCTCTCGCGCTGTAAGCGGTGCGGCAAGTCGATGATAGCCGAGGAGTCTGCGGGACACTCCTGCACCCCGCTCATCCGAGCCACGCGGAGAATCAAGGTAGACAAGTGGTGCGTCATCACGACCCGACAGGGAGGAACCGAAGTGGTCGCTGTCGGACTCGACGGAACCCTATACACTCTGGAAGTGTCGAACCCATCCGACGAAAGCAAACAGGAAGACTATTCAGAATGGCTCAGTCGCCACCCCAAACGGGACGGCTCGACTTACCACCCCGAAGGTGGGACAGAGTCCGCTGTTCCAACCGCTAACCTTAAGGAAGTTCTCAAAGTCCCGAATGCCGTGCCCTCTCCCGAGTCTTTGCGAAGCTCCAATTCATGGGATGGGCACACGTGCCGGGGTCGCCTAACCTGGTAGGGCGCAGTCTGCGGTCGGCGTAAGCCTGGAACCACCTCTGCCGGCGAGCCTGTCTCGCGAAAGCGGGTTGTGGGTTCAAATCCCACCCCCGGCGCCCGTGACCATCGGTACAAATCCTGTTTCGCCCTTTGTGACCTGCCTGATGATTGTCCCGATTAGCCCTCCAAAAACACTATAAAGCCAATGAACATTGCGACGTCAAGTGAAGGATTCCGGCTCCGAGCTGAGGTTGGGCCTCACTTTCGACGACGTCCTTCTCGCTCCCAAGTATTCTGACGTGACGTCGCGGAAGGACGCGAACACGAAATCGAAGTTCTCCCGCGGAATTCCTCTGAGCATCCCCATCGTCAGCGCTAACATGGATACAGTGACAGAATCGACCATGGCCATAGCGATGGCCCGCCTCGGGGGGATTGGCGTCATACACAGATTCCTTCCGTTGGAGATGCAGGTGGCGGAGGTAGTTAGAGTCAAGCGGTCCGAAAGCGTGGTCATCGAGGACCCGATAACTCTAGCCCCAGACAGGACCGTGAGGGATGCCTGGGAGGCCATCGGAGAGCACGCTATAGGAGGGATCGTCATAGTGGACGCGAACCGGAAGGTCTTGGGGCTGGTCACTAGGAGAGACATCCTCCTCGAAAATGACTTCGGTCGGAAGCTGAGCGAGGTCATGACGGCAAGGAAGGACCTCATCACTGCAGCCAAGGGAGTATCACTCGATGAGGCGGAGAAGATCCTGCACGCGCACAAGGTCGAGAAGCTCCCCCTGCTCGACAGGAGTGGAAGGCTCGCAGGCCTCATCACTTCAAAGGACATAATGAAGCGGAGGCAGTTTCCTTCGGCGACGAAGGACCCGAAGGGGCGTCTCAGGGTCGCCGCCGCTGTCGGAGTGAAGGGTGACTACCTGGAGCGGGCTGAGAGGCTGCTTGAAGTCGGGGCGGATTGCCTCGTGGTCGACATCGCGCACGGCCATTCGACCTATGCAATCGAGACGCTGAAGAGGATCAAGAAGGATTTCGGCGGGGCCGAGGTTGTTGCCGGAAATGTCGCCACCTCAGAGGGTGTGGTCGACCTGATAAAGGCAGGAGCCGACGCGGTGAAGGTGGGTGTGGGTTCTGGCAGCGTATGCGTCACGCGTGTCGTCACAGGTTCGGGGGTTCCGCAGCTGACTGCTATCATGGACGCCTCTCGCGTGGCCCGGGACTCCGACGTACCCATCATCGGGGACGGCGGGATCCGGAACCCAGGCGATGTCACGAAGGCGCTCGCAGCTGGTGCCTCCACGGTAATGATTGGCAGTCTATTCGCCGGAACTGAGGAGAGCCCTGGGCCTACGATTCTGCGTGAGGGAGTTCGCTACAAATTCACGAGAGGCATGGCCTCCCTCGCTGCGACGGTCGACAGGAGGATCAGGGAGGGTGGAGGAGGCGCCACAAAGGAGTCTGAAGTCATAGAGGAGGTGATCCAGGAGAGTGTACCCGAGGGAGTGGAAGGGTTGATCCCGTACAGGGGAAGAGTCGAGGAGGTGGTCAAGGAACTGGTCGGCGGACTCCGTTCGGGAATGAGTTACTCTGGCGCCCACAGCATTCAAGAACTTCAGAGGAGAGCTGAGTTCCTTCGGATAACCTCAGCGGGCCGCAGGGAGAGTCTCCCGCATGACATACAGAAGGTGGTCTGATGTGGGAAACCTGTCGGTGGTTGGCCTGCAATGGGGCGACGAAGGGAAGGGCAAGCTCGTGGACTATCTTGCGGGTCAGTTTGACGCGGTCGCCAGGTTCAACGGGGGAAGCAACGCTGGCCACACGGTCGTAATCGGCGAGAAGAAGCACACCTTCCACCTTGTTCCCTCGGGAGCGCTGAAGGGGAAGGAGCTTCTGATAGGGGCAGGAGTC
This sequence comes from Nitrososphaerales archaeon, assembly GCA_050011715.1. Classification (GTDB taxonomy): domain Archaea; phylum Thermoproteota; class Nitrososphaeria; order Nitrososphaerales; family Gagatemarchaeaceae; genus UBA183. The sequence continues at coordinate 46,646 of JBEKIO010000006.1, forward strand.
GCTTTGGACCCCGTCATCCTCCGCGAGGAGCTCTCCCTCCTACCCGAGAGAATCAGAGGGAAGCTACTGATTGACGGGAGATGCTCATTGGTCTCACCCTTCGACAAGGAACTGGACGCGGTCCTCGAGCAGATGAGAGGCAGCTCGGCAATAGGGACGACGCGGCGAGGAATCGGCCCGGCGTATGCCATGAGGGCTCTGCGCCTCGCCCTGCGTGCATCTGACCTTCTGAACAATCCTGACCCCGAGGCACTGTCCCAGTTCTACTCTCGGCTGGGAATTGACCCTACAGGGTTTCGTGCTTGGATTGAGGAATCAAAGCAAGTCGTCGCCGGTTTGGTGGGGGACGTCGGTTCGCGCATTGTCGATATCGGACAGGGGGGCGGTTCCGTCCTCTTCGAGGCGTCTCAGGGCACCTTGTTGGACCTTCTGCACGGTTCCTACCCGTTCGTGACCAGCACGCACACTGTCGTCAGTTACATCCCTGCTGGCTTGGGCATACCTCCGTCCGAGGCCGGGGAGCCTCTTGGTGTGATGAAGTGCTACACCACCAGGGTCGGGAGTGGACCTTTCCCTACGGAAATCAAGGATCCCACTTCTGACAAGATCAGGTCAGTGGGCAACGAGTATGGTGCGACGACAGGGAGGCCCAGGAGGGTCGGCTGGCTCGACCTAGTCGCCCTGAGATACGCAATCAGGCTCAACGGCGTGAAGAACATCGCAGTTTCCAAGCTCGACGTCCTCTCAGAGGTGAAAGAGTTCCGGGCGTGCGTCTCATACCGCCACATGGGCTCCGAAACTGGTGATTTCCAACGTTCGCTTGGGCATTTACACGAAGTCGAACCTGTCTACGAATCTCCGTTTTCCATGCATGGAGCAAAGTACGACGCGGAGCTGCCGGCCCAGGCAAAGAAGCTCGTCGAATACCTTGAGGCCGCGCTGGGGGTTCGCGTAAGCCTGGTCTCGCATGGCGAGGAGAGGTCGAGGACAATTGAACTATGATGCCATTTCCCCCATAGACGGCCGGTACAGGAAAGAAGCCGAACCTCTGGCCAAGTACATGACCGAGCGAGCGCTCGCCGAGGAGCGCGTTCGCGTCGAGCTGGCGTACCTCTCGTTGCTCGTAAAGCTGGGCGTCGCGCCGAACCGAAGGGTCCCCAACCTTGCACTTTCGATGGAGAAGGTAAAGGCCCTGGAAGCGAGGCTGGGCCACGACGTGAAAGCCGTCGAGGTCTTCCTCCGGGACTCCCTCAAGCTCGCCTGTGCCGGCGAGCTCGGACCGTACGTCCATCTCGGACTCACCAGCGAGGACACAAACAGCCTGGCTTTCGCCATCCTGCTCCGCTCCGCCCTGGAAAAGGTGATGATACCAAGGTACTCGAGTCTCGCGACCAAACTAGCAGCGATCGCCAGACAGGAGGCCAAGACGGTGATGCTGGCTCGCACACATGGCAGGCCGGCAGTACCGACAACCTTCGGCAAGGAGATGGCAGTCTTCGCGGTAAGGATCGCAGAACGCATTTCTCTCCTGAGATCGATGAAGCCAATGGCGAAATTCTCGGGAGCCGTCGGGACCTATGCATCCTTCATGCTCATGGGGCAAAGAGACTGGAGGAAGACCCTGGGTGATTTCGTCTCTGAAATGGGGGTTGAGGCTGCTCCCTATTCGACCCAGATAGTCCCCGGAGAGAGGCTCTCGGACATACTCCACTATGTCATGAACATCAATCAGCTGATGATTTCGCTCTCGCGCGACCTCTGGCTCTACCAGACCTTCGACTACGTCCACTTTGCCCGCCCCGGGAAGGTCAGCTCGTCGACCATGCCCCAGAAAGTCAACCCAGTCGACATCGAGAACGCGGAAGGGCAAGCCGAGATCTCCAACTCTCTGCTGCCTCTTCTTGCATATAGGCTCCAGATGACCAGGATGCAGCGTGACCTGTCGGACTCCGTAATTCGACGCATGGTTGGGCAGGCACTCGGCCATTCGCTCGTGGCTTGTTCGAGGTTGGTGAGCTCGCTCGATTCCATGAACATCGAAAGAGCGACGATGGGTCGGGACCTCTCGAATCACCCGGAGGTCTATGCCGAAGCCGAGCAAGTGTCGATGAGGCTCAGGGGAGACGAGCGTGGGTATGAGAAAGTGAAGTCGATTTTCGAAAAGGGGCACTTCACCCCGACCATCAAAGGAGCCGAATCCTACCTCGGGGCCGCACCCCAGATGGCCCTTGAATGTCCGAGGGTGGTCGCAGAGCTGATACGGCCTAGAGCTTGAAGACCCAGCCGAGGTCGGGCGGGTAGCTCCTCTTCTCCACTCGCTCGTTGAGAGCGTGGGCGACGATAGGAAGGGCGAGAGTTATGTCGGCGTACAGCGTCGCCTTCTTCGCCCGTGATGCGATCTTCCCCCAGCTGATTGCTTCCTCTAGCGTGCACCCGGACAGGCCTCCCCACTGAGGGCTGTCAGCCGTGATCTGAATGGCGTACTCGTGTGGAGTCTCCTCCTCCCCTCCCTTCGCGAGCGACTTGATTATCGTGGACAGCTGGATTGTGTCCTTGGGCACACCTCCGCCAAGATAGACAACACCCGTCCGCTTGGCCCGTTCTGCTATCTGCGCCAACTCCTCCATGTCCTTGGTCTGGTCCAGCTTGATCAGTTTTCCTTTCTGCCTCCTGAGAAGGCTGAGGGCCACTCCGTACCCGCTGTCGATGAGTCCCGGCGAGTAGACCGGAACGTTGGCTTCGTGCGCAGCGGCGACGATGCTGTCGATGCCCTTCTTTGAGAGGTATTCTCCGAACTGATGGAGGAACTCTCTCGTCGAGTAAGTCGTGCCTTCGTCGAGCGTGCTCGCGAACTTGTAGATGGTGTTCTCGAGCTTCCTGTACTGTAGCTCGTCTGCGTATACGTCGTAGAACCTGTCAATCTTGAGCTTCAGGAGCTCCTCGTCATCAACGAGCCACGTCCCTTGGTAGTAGTGGTAGCCAAGCGCTTCGAGTATGTCCTCGGAGATGTTGGCTCCAGTGCTTACGAGGACGTCGACGTACCTCTTCTCTATCAGCCACCTGATTATCTTCCACTGCCCAGTCGTGCTTAGAGACCCAGTCAGACCCAGGAAGACCGTCAGGTCCTTCTGCTGGGCCATCTCGGCCCATATGTTCGCGACTTCCCCCAGTTTCTTCCCCTGGAAACCGGTCTGAGCCATCTCTTCCAGCAAGTCGGAGATGCTCTTCTTGCCCACTTCGATCGTGGCCACAGGTCTTGAGAGGGCGTCCTTCTTTGATACCACGCCACGATGTCGCAGAAACTGCTTAATGGCTTTGCTCACTTGACCGTGACTGACTTTGCCAGGTTACGCGGGTAGTCCGGGTCTTTCTTTCGTGCCACCGCGAAGTGGTACGCCAAGAGTTGAAGAGGAACCACCTCGACCACAGGCATGAACTTCGCCTGAACCTTGGGCACATGGATGAAGTACCTGTAGACCTCATCCGCAACGTCCGAAATGCCTATCAGATCCGCCCCCCTCGCCTTCAACTCCTCTGAATTTGAGAGGGAATCGGCGTGGGCGTCCCCCGAGGGGTTTATGACAACTACAGGAGTTCCCTTTTCGATCAGGGCAAGCGTCCCGTGTTTCAGCTCACTCGCGGGCATCCCCTCAGCGTGCACATATGAGAGCTCCTTCAGCTTGAGCGCACCCTCGAGCGCGACCGGGCTCTGATATCCTCTCGCCACGAAGTAGAAGTCGGACTTGTGCCTGTACTTCTGCACGATCTCCTTAATCTGCTTCTCGGTCCTCAGAACCTTGGTGATCGCATCAGAGAGCTCTTGAATCCCGTTTGTCCTCTTCCTGCCGAGGACAGCATCCACCACCATGTTAGCCACCACCACCTGCGCGGTGAAGCTCTTCGTCGCGGCGACTCCGACCTCGGGTCCACAGTTGAGCAGCAAGACGAGGTCGCTCTCCCTCGCCAGCGTAGACCCGGCCGCATTGACGATCGAAAGAACCCTCGCCCCCCGCCGTTTGGCATCTCTGACGGCTTCGAGCACGTCCGCGGTTTCCCCACTCTGGGAGAGCACGACCACAACAGACCCCCTGCCCAGGAACCCTGCGTGCTCCCTTAGTTCGCCTGAGACCACTGCATCGCATCTTATGCCTGCCTCCTGGTTGAGCCTGTACTTCATGAGTAGCCCCACATGGTAGCTGGTCCCTGAGCCTGTGATGAAGAGCGACTTCGCCCTCTTCAGAACACCCGCGAATTCGGCGACCCTCCCCTGCTCCTGCGCAGACGCTCCGACCACGGTCTGCGGCTGCTCGTTGATCTCCTTGAGCGTGTAGTGAGCATAAGCCGTCTTGGAGAGGTCAGACAGCTCCCATGCCACTTGCGTGGGTCTGCGTTTCACTTCTCTCCCGTCCCTCCCGACAATCTTCAGTTTGTTCTTCGTGATCTCGACCGTCTCCTGATTGTCCAGAAAGACGGTCCTGTCCGTGTGTTCGAGGAAGGCCAGCACATCGCTGGCGATGAACATCATCCCGTGGCCCACACCGACGATGAGCGGAGCGTCTTTTCGGGCGCCGATCATGATGTCTGGCCTGTCTTGGAAGAGCACGGCGATGGCGTACTGCCCTGTGAGCCTCCTTGTCGCCCTCATCGTCGCCTTTAGTGGGTCCTTGGTCTTCTCGTACTCCTCCTCAATGAGGTGCGCGATTACCTCCGTGTCTGTCTCGCTCTTGAACTTGTGACCCTTGGAAGTCAGGCCCTTCTTCAACGGAAGGTAGTTCTCGATTATTCCGTTATGAATCACGGCAATTCTTCCATTGCACGCAGTGTGGGGGTGTGCGTTGCGGTCGATGACTCCCCCGTGGGTCGCCCACCTCGTGTGAGCCATCCCGATGTTGCCCTTCAGTAGAGAGAGTTTCTTCCTTCCCTCGATTTTGCTGATTCGTCCTGCGCCCTTGCGGATGCTGAGCCTCCCATTGCTTATTGTCGCCATGCCGGCCGAGTCGTATCCACGGTACTCAATCCTCCGGAGTCCGTCAAGCAAGATGCCGGAAACCGGCTCCTCCGCGACACAGCCGACTATCCCACACATAGCCGGTATTTCGAGGCCCGGTGTAATAAGCTCCGTAAAACGTTTTTCTCTACCATGCATAGGGGGGTATGCATGCTTTCTCCGTCAATTGCCTCATCATCTACTCAACCATGCAAAACTGTTTTCTAGTGGTCGGGCGTCCGGGCGGGCCATGCGTGAAGGCCTGCTTTTCGACCCCAAGTCCAGAGAGCACATGACGAAGCGCGTCCTTGTGTCAGAGACGCCCGATTCTTTCAGGTCGGCATCCGGCAAGGTCGGCCAGAAGATCCTCGCGCTGCTTGCGGCTGGCCCCCGTTACCCTGCTGAAATCGCCCGTGCGCTGAAGACCCACCACCAGACCGTCTACTATCACATTGGCCGCCTTGAAAAGGCGGGCCTGATTACCCGGATCAGAAGCGAATCCATACGTGGAGGCGAGGCGAACCTATTCGCGCTGTCCTCTGACGGATACGCCGTCGAGTTCCAAGTCCGGGGAGAGCCGTTGCCGACTCTGCAAGCCTCGACGAGGTCCAGGTCACTGGGGCGCTTCTTCAAGGAGTTCTTCCACGATGGCGATCTCGACGGGTGGATAGTCGTCGGCTCACCTCTTCCACATGGGGCGACAGGTACCCAAGCCCGCGACGGACACTACGCAGTCCAGCTAGGCTTTGCACTCGGACAGTTCGTTGCGCTTCCTGAGCGCTTTCCGGTCAGGCTAGACGTCGACGTGAATGCGGAACACCTGAAGGGGTCGAATCTGGTGGTCGTCGGGGGACCGAGGACCAACGTCATCTCTGAAGAGCTCAACCAGTACCTCCCTCTGCGGTTTAAGCAGGGGGGTTTCTGGGGCTCGATAGTCGACGACCAAGGCAAGTCCTACAACTCCGAGCTTGACTGCATCGTCGCCAAGATCGAGAATCCTTGGGAGGCCGGTAAGACCTGTGTCCTAGCAGCAGGACTGACTGGTGCCGGCACTAAGGCGGCCATCATCGGAATATGCAACTTCGCAGACCTGCTCTTCCAGAGATACAACGCAGGTCCATACGCCTGTCTCCTCAGAGGCACCGATAGGGACGGCGACGGAAAGGTTGATTCTGTCGAACTTCTGAAACGCGTATGAGGCTTACGCTCTTCTTCCCCTGCGGCCGCCTTTCTTCCTGGTTGTGTCGTGCGGAATTGGCGTCACGTCCTCAATTCTTCCTATCCTGAACCCTGCCCTTGCGATGGCCCTGATGGCAGCTTGTGCTCCCGGCCCCGGGGTCCTCGGCCCCGTTCCTCCGACAGCCCGGACCTTAATGTGAACTGCGTTGATGCCCTTCCCCTTCGCCACATCGGAGGCAGCCGAAGCACTCCGCATCGCGGCGTAGGGCGAAGATTCGAACCGGTCTGCCTTCACGTGCCTGCCTCCCGAGGAGAACGAGATCGTTTCTGCCCCGGTCAGGTCAGTGATATGGACAATTGTGTTGTTGTAACTCGAATAGATGTGCACGACACCCCAGCGGTCTTTCGCGATCTCTTCTTCAGACGCCAATCACTTTCACTCTCCCGACGCAGGTGGCTGGGCCACCTCCTCCCTGGCTTCGACTTTCCCATCCGAAGCTAGGGCACTCTCCGCCACGGCTTCCGGAGCTGGGGCGGCCCCTTCCGTCACCCCTTTGACTGCGACAGTGGCCTCCTCATTATGCCCGACTTCGTATCCTGGAATCGTGATCGCTCTTCCTCCAATTGCGACGTGGCCGTGCACAATAAGCTGTCTCGAGTGAAGTGGCGACACCGCCATTCCCTTCTTGAAGACCATCGTCTGAAGCCTCCTCGACAGCAGGTCCTCGACCGTGAGGCTCAGGATGTCGTCTAGCGTCGCAGCCTCTGTGACCAGCCCCCTCCTCCTCAGACTGTCCAGCAGCTTCTTCTCTTCTCTCAACCTGACCTGTTCCGTAGCCGCGAGGAGAGTCCTCGCCTGTTTCCTTATTGAACTCAGTTGAGTCTGTGATTTCCAGAGCTCTCTCTTGTTCCTCAACCCGAACGTACCAAGCAGATACAACTCCTGCGCCAACTGGTCAGCACGCCAGGGACTGCGCGGTCGGCTGTACTGCTTTCTGGCTTTCCTCGGATCCCCCAACTCTTACTTCTCTTCCTTCTTTTCCCCGGCTTCCTTTGCTGCAGCGATGAGGGCTGCCTTCCTCACGCCCACGGTCCTTCCCTTCCTGCCCGTGGTCCTTGTGCGCTGGCCCCGGACCTTCAGCCCAAGGCTGTGCCTTACGCCCTTCCAGCTCTGTATGTTCTTCTCGTCATCCACGTCTCCCTTGATTACGAAATCTAGGTCTGAACCCAGCAACTGCTTCGTCTCCCCTGTGTCAGGGTCGTTCCTCCTGTTGTAGTACCACGCAGGCAGCGACGACTTCGCCGCGCTCTGGATGGCCTTCTCAACCTCGCGGACTTGGTCCTCGCTTAGTGTCCCGAGCCTTGCTCTCGGGTCAAGACCTATCCTGGAGGTCACGACACTCGCGAAGTTGTAGCCGACACCGCGTAGGTCAGAAATCGCAACAATGACCTTCTTGCTCCCGTCAAGGTCCCTTCCGGCAATCCTGACGAGGTGCCTGAAGTCCGTTGCTACCGACATATTCCTGACTTGCCAGTCACACTGTGGTTATAAATCTTGAAGGCTCTCATCCCGGCAAAAGGGGTGATCGGTCTCATCGCGTAGGACGGCCAGAGAACCCGCTAAAACTTTTTAACTACAACTCATTCCCGACTCGTGAAACACGGCGCTTCATGAATGCATCGCAATCCAGTCGGTGTGGTAGTTGCTTAGGGTGAAGGTTCTAGAGGAATCTGGGAATTCGGTCACCCTTCAGCTTGAGGGAATCGACCGGTCTTATGCCAACGCAGTGAGACGCTTCTGCATTGCCGAAGTGCCCGCGATGGCTATAGACGACGTGGTCATACTGGAAAACTCGTCCGTGCTCTACGATGAAATCCTCGCCCACAGGCTGGGGATGATACCAATCAAGACCGACCTGGGAAGGTACAACCTGCCTGAGGACTGCGACTGCGGGAACCCGCTTGGTTGCCACAAGTGCAGGGTCCTCTTCGTCCTCGACGCAAAGGGCAAGGACAAGGTGTCGACGGTCTATTCGGGCGATCTAGTCTCGGAAGACAGGGATGTCAGGCCAATAAGCGAGACCATCCCTCTTGTGAAACTCGCCCAAGGCCAGTCGGTGAAGCTTGAAGCGTATGCCCGACTCGGGAAGGGCAAGGAGCATGCAAAGTGGCAGCCCTGCACGGTCGCAGCGCTCACGGAGGGGAAGAACGAGGGAGTCTACAACTTGATGGTCGAGTCGGCGGGCGGTCTGCCAGCAAGACAGATTGTCACAAAGGCGATAGAACTGCTAGAGAAGAAGCTCAGGGAGATACAGGCCTCCGTGGGAGAGGCTGTAGCATGACTTCTTCCAACCCTCTCCACAGACGGAGTTCAGTGATGCTGGAAAGGGCGGGCAAGGAGCAAAAGGCGTCGATCTGGACGGTCGCGGCAGAACTTCTCTCTAGGCCCGGAGGCACAGGAGTAGAGGTCAACCTCGGCAAAGTGTCAAGGATGGCCGAGGAAGGACAGGCATTCTTCGTCCCGGGGAAGGTCCTCGGTTCGGGTCTTGTTGACAAGAAGCTCGTCGTGGGTGCGTTCTCATTCTCGGCAAGCGCCCGATCCAAGTTGGAGGCTGCTGGGGGCTCCGCCCTCTCTGTGGACCAATTCCTCAAGAAGTACCCGAAGGGTAGCGGTGTAAGGCTTGTCCAGTGAAGGCACCGTCTACGTGGACGCGACGAACCAAATCGCCGGGAGGCTCTCGTCGAAGGTCGCCAAGCTCCTGATTTCAGGGAGGAGGGTCGTCGTGGTCAATGCAGAGAAATCTCTGATATCAGGCTCTAGAACGTCGGTGGTGAGGCAATGGCAGGAGAGGCTCGAAATCGCGAGCCACGTCAACCCCATCTACGGTCCAATCCATCCCCGCAGGCCAGACAACATCCTGAAGAGAATGATCAGGGGAATGGTCCCCAGGAAGAAGACGAAAGGAGTCCTGGCCATGAAGAGGCTGAGGGTTTACGTAGGCCTTCCGGAAGGCGTCGATGTGGCGAAGTTGACTCAGTTCAAGGACACCACGGCCCCCAGACCGATTCCCGTCTACGTCACAATGAAGGAGCTCTCGAAGACGCTTGGGTGGAACGAGTAGATTTGGTCAACCCGACGGCCAAGGCCCCTGTGAAGAAGGCTCCAAAGTTGTACTCGGGCGCGCGGAAGACGGCGAGGGCGACCGCTGCGATCCAGCCCGGCGCCGGGAGGATCAGAATCAACGGCATTCCCGTCGAGCTGTGGGAACCGGAGCCGGCGAGGCTTCATCTGCTCGGCCCGGTCTTGATTGCAAAGGAACTCAGGGACAAGTATGACGTAGACGTCAGTGTCTCTGGCGGTGGATTCATGGGGCAGGCGGACGCCGCCGCGATGGCCATTACCCGGGCTTTCGTCGACCAGGTGAGAGGGAACGAGATGAGAGAAAGAATGAATGCATACAATAAATATCTGCTCTCGGGTGACCCCAGACAAGCGGAACCGAAGAAATTTGGAGGCCCCGGAGCGAGGCGGAAGAGGCAGAAGTCATACAGGTAATCAGCCATGATGATACCAATACGTTGTTTTACATGCGGAAACCTGATCGGGGACAAGTTCGCCTCATTCCAGTCGAGGGTTAGAGAAGGTGAGGAGCCGGCGAAGGTGCTGGACGAACTCGGACTCAAGAGATATTGCTGCAGGAGTATGCTGATTTCATCGGTCGATGTCATCGATCAAGTTCTTCCGTTCTACAGCAGGAAGGCGGACCTGCAGTAGTCGTAGGTCAGGCCTGACATTGTCCCTAACAGAAGACGACGAAGCGGGCTCTGCCGACAAGATGGTCGCGCACCAGCTCAGCGAGAAGGCCCTTCTTGCGACCGGTATCCGCATCGGGACGCCGGTCCGGACGAAGACGATGGAGCTATTCACGACGAGGCCCAGACCTGACGGCCTTCATATGATAGATTACTCCAAGACCCTCCAGAGGATTGACGTCGCTGGGAGGTTCATCGCTTCGACAGGCACCCAGAATACGGTCGTCTACACAAGCAGAGAGCACGGTGCCATGGCGGTCGAGAAGTTTTGCGAGCTGACGGGAGCTATGTCCAGAATCGGGAGGTTCATGCCTGGGACCTTCACCAACCCCCTGTATCCCGGCCATTTGGATGCCGAACTGGTAATTGTCGCCGACCCGATGTCTGACACCCAGGCAATTGTGGAGGCGGGGAGCCTAGGCGTCCCCGTGATAGCGGTCTGCGACACGGACAACGTCACCGACGATATCGACCTGGTCATTCCCGGGAACAACAGGGGTCGCAAAGCCATCGCCGCAATATTCTGGCTCCTTGCTAGAGCAACGCTGACCCATGCGGGTGTGCTCGAAGCGGATCAGCCCATGAAATACTCGATAGAGGACTTCGAGACAAAGATCGACGAAGAACCCAAACCCGAGCTGCTAGAATAGCGTATATCAGACCCGCGCGGGCATCCGGATACATGAAGCTCAGGAGAGCCGCCGTCGCGGGCTCGTTCTATCCCTCAGACAGGTCTGACCTCTCGTCAATGTTGAACAGCTGCTACGTTCATCCCCTCGGTCCGGGCTATGCACCACCAGCCCCGCCTAGCGATGCTAGCATCGTCGCGGTCGTTTCGCCCCATGCAGGGTACGAGTACTCAGGGCCCGTGGCTGCCCACAGTTACCTGCACGTCTCCTCCCTCAGAGCCCCCGACCTGATTGTCATCGTTGCTCCGAACCACTATGGTATCGGAAGCGGAGTTGCGACCTTCAAGGAAGGAGAGTGGGAGACTCCCCTTGGAAGGATGCGAGTAGACGAAGAGGCCGCTTCAGAGCTGGTGAGGGATTCCGGAATCGTTTCGTTCGACCCCGAAGCTCACAGGATGGAGCACTCGCTGGAGGTCCAACTCCCATTCCTGCAACAGTTCTACGGAGATTCGATCCCAATCCTTCCGGTCTCTCTGCTCTTTCAGGACCTCGAGACCGCCAGGACAATAGCCGAGTCTGTGGTCAAGGTGATCAAAGGCAAGAGAGCTGTGCTTGTTGCTTCATCCGATCTCACCCACTACGAACCCGTCGCAGAAGCGAGGAAGAAGGACGAAGCCCTCATCGCTCAGGTGCAGAAAATGGATCTAGGCTCGTTCTATTCGACGCTCGATAGGCTACGAGTCACTGCGTGCGGCTTCGGGGCGATTGCGACCGTGATGGCGGCCTCCCGGGCTCTCGGCCTCAAGAAAGGAGAGCTCTTGAAATATGCGACCAGCGGCGACACCACAGGGGATAATAGCCAAGTCGTGGGCTACGCGTCTCTAAGATTTGTGTAGCAGATGAAAGCGATCTCGGAGGCGCCGTCAAAGGCCATAATCACGGGCGAGCACTTCGTGGTCCACGGCGCATGGGCGCTGGCAGCTGCTCTCCCGCGCAGGGTTCGTGTCGAAGCCAGCGAGTCCGCGGGTTTCAAGGTGGTTTCCGACGAGTTCTCAAGTTCGGGCGCCTCCGGCCTCCGTCCAATCGCAAGGGTGGTGGGAGCTATGGCGAGGGAGTTCTCGTTCGATCCTCACTTGACCCTTTCGATAGTGTCAGAGATCCCCAAGGGAGCTGGCCTGGGCTCTTCGGCCTCAACGATGGTCGCCGTAGCATCGGCCATAGCACGGCTCCGCTCCATCGATCTTCAGTCATCGGACATCATCCGCCTCTCGATGGTGGGCGAGAGGGAGATTCACGGCAACCCTTCGGGCATCGACGCGACTGTCTGTACTATTGGCGGGGTGGTCCTCTTCAAGCCCGGAACCGATCCGAGGAGGGTGTCCTTCAAGGGTCGGAGATCACTGATCGTCGCCTTTTCGGGGAAGAAGAGGAGCACGAAGCGCCAGATACGCAGGGTAGCCGGCGTGAAGGAGGCCTTCCCGAACCTCTTCGACGGCCTCACAGAGGCGGCCAGCGAGGTCAGCCTGATGTCTATGAAGAAACTCGTGGAGGGCGATATGAAGGGCCTTGGAAGACTGCTTAGCTTCAACCACGCGGCTCTTTCCACCCTCGGTGTCTCCAACAGGCCCCTGGACAAGCTCGTCGATCTTACACTTTCTCTGGGAGCCTACGGCGCCAAGCTCACGGGGGGAGGTGGCGGTGGGAGCGTCGTCGCGGTCGCTCCGGGGGGAAAGGAGAAAAGCATCATTTCGGGGCTCAGAGGGCGGGGCTTCGAGGCATTCCAAGCTGAAATCCCCGTCGATGGAGTGAAAAGTTGGCTAGAGCGGTGATAGTAAAGCTGGGAGGGTCGGTCATAACCGACAAGTCGAAGCCGTTTTCCTACAGGTCTGATGTCGTTTCTGCTCTGGCAGAAGAGATCGCCTCGTCTGACGAGAAGGTGCTGGTGGTTCACGGGGGCGGTTCCTTCGGGCACACCGTCGCCAAGGAACAAGGGATATCCTCTGACGAGGCCGCGGCGAACGCCGCCGCCGTCTCCAAGACGAGGGGGGCGATGTATGACTTGGACAGCCTGCTCTGCAAGACGATGACGGAGAACAAGCTGTTTCCCTATTCCTTCTCTCCCTTCGATGTCATTGCAAAGGCGGGAAGAGCATTAGTCTCGCAGTGGTTGCGCGGTCTCCTGAAGTCTGGCCTCACCCCCGTCACCTTCGGGGACGTGACGCCCACGCCTGCCGGTTTCAGGGTCCTCTCGGGGGACTTGATGGTCCTCGAGCTGGCCAAGATTCTTGAACCCGAGAGATGCATCTTCGCACTCGACGCTGACGGGGTTTACGAGGAGGGAACACGGGTGATTATCCCGGAGTTGTCGCCCTCGAAGATCAGGAAGATGCACGTCTCCAAGGGCGAGGACGTGACAGGGGGGATGAAACTCAAACTCGAAGTCGCGGCCAAGATAGCGACACTCGGCATAAGTGTCTGTCTTGTGTCCGGCTACAGGCGCAACGAGTTCGCGAAGGCGCTGAAAGGACTCGAATTCTACGGGACAGTCATAAGGTCCTAGGGGAAACCGACCCTGGTCAAGAACCTTGGCAGACCTTCAGGGCGAAATGAAACGTGTGAAGACCGCGGTCGACAACCTGATTCTCGAGGAGCTGCTGCCGAAGTCCAGCCCCGTCGTCGAGGTGGATCTCCTCTGCAGGATGATGCGGGACTATCCCTCCCGACCTGCCAAGGGAATGAGACCCTTCCTCTGCGTGACTGCTTGCAGGGCCGCGGGAGGAGACGGCAAGGACGCACTACTCACGGCGGCCTGCGTCGAGCTCTTCCAGCACTGGATTCTGATACACGACGACATCGAAGACGGCTCAGAGCTACGCAGGGGCGGACTCACTCTCCACCGCAAATATGGCGAATCTCTCGCCTTGAACGCGGGGGACGCGCTCCACGCTCGCATGTGGGGCTCCCTCTGTCTGAACAAAGGCCCCCTCGGGCCAGAGAAGACTGTCGGGGTAATGGAGGAGTTCTCCAGGATGGTCAATGAGACGACCGAAGGGCAGCACATGGAGCTGGGGTGGGTCGCACGCAAGAGGTGGGATCTCAAGGAGTCGGACTACTACGAGATGTGCACAAAGAAGACCTCCTGGTACACCGTGGCTGGTCCGTGTAGACTCGGCGCGATCGTGGCGGGAGCATCAGAGGAGCTGCTCGACAAGCTGAAGGAATTCGGCCTGAAACTAGGGGTCGCATTCCAAATACAGGACGACGCCCTGAACCTCGTCGGCGACCAGAAGAAGTATGGAAAGGAGAGGTCTGACGACATCCTGGAAGGGAAGAGGACTCTAATCCTCCTCCATCTTCTGGGGAGTGTCGGACATGACGAGAACGTCAAGATCGTGTCCATCATGAACAAGGACAGGGCTCACAAGACCCCCGAAGACGTGTCGTACGTGCTCTCCCTGGTTGAGAAACACGACGCGGTCGGGTACGCGAGGAAGAGGGCGGTCGAGCTGATGAAGGAGGCGGTCGAGGTTCTGGGAAGCATCTCGTGGAAAGGCGACGCCGAGGCCGTGGCCCTCCTCGGACTCTACGCAAGATTCGCGGTCGAGCGGGAATGGTAGATAAGAGGTCCCTAGTTTCAGACGGGGCACTAGCCTCGATCGAAGCCGGGGCCTTGCTCAACGCCGCCCGATACGGTGGCAGGGCGGAAGTCGGAGCCGTCGTGGGGAGGGTCCTGGCAGAGTTTCCGGAACTCAGACACTCGGCCGGGGAGGTGACCAAGATGGTCCGGTCCGCGGTAGAGCGAATCAACAGACTGAGCTTCTCGGAGCAGGAGACTCTCCTGAAGGAGAAATACCCGGATGCCGAGAAGTCCGCTGAGAAGGAGGGTCGCGTCGGCCTTCCCCCTCTTCCCAATGCCGTGAAGGGTGAGACCGCCTTCAGGATTCCCCCGGAGCCGTCGGGTTTCATGACCATAGGGCACGCCATGGCCTTCACGATAAACTACATCTACGCGGAGACGTATGACGGCGAGCTCTGGCTCCGGTTCGAGGACACGAACCCGAAGAAGGTCGCCCTGAGATACTACGAAAGCTTCCGCCAAGGGATCAAGTGGCTTGGGATACGGTTGGACCACGAGAAGAACATCTCCGACGACATGGACCTGATTTACGGATACGGAAGGAGGCTCATCCAGGAAGACAAGGCATACTCCTGCTCCTGCGACCAAGAGAAGGTCAAACAGCTCAGGTTCGATGGCAAGGCCTGCGTGCACAGGGATGCTCCCATCGAAAGGAGCCTGGCCGTGTGGGAGAAGATGCTGGCGAAGAAGGTCGGCGAAGGGGAGTCAGTCATCAGGTTCAAGGGAGACATGCAGAATCTGAACTACTCCCTACGCGACCCGAACCTCTTCAGGGTGATCCAGAAGGCCCATCCCATTACCGGTGAGCGGTATATCCTCTGGCCGACATACTACCTCGCCAACAGCATCGAAGACGAAGTCTGCGGCATCACCCACGTCCTGCGGAGCTCGGAGTTCAGCTCCGAGCTTCAGAGGCAGATCCGTGAAGCCCTCGGCTTCCGGGCCCTCGACGTGATCCAATTCTCGAGGTTCAACTTCAAGGGAACGCCCGTCCACAAGAGGCTTCTCCGGCCCCTGGTCGAAGAGAAGCTCGTCTCAGGATGGGACGACCCGAGGATGCCGACCATTGAGGGGCTCAAGAGGAGGGGCGTAATCCCTGAGGCGATACGGGAATTCACGCTGCAGGTTGGGTACACCAAGTCGGAGCACGAATACGACTGGAGCCTCCTTCTCTCCGTCAATAGGAAACTCCTCGACCCTCGCTCGAAGCGCATCTTTTTCGTCCCAGACCCGGTCGAGCTGAGCGTTGAGGGGGCGCCCAAGAGGAAGGTGGCCATACCGTTTCACCCAGAAATGGAGCTTGGCGAAAGAGATATTGCGACGTCAGACAGGTTCTTCGTGCCGAGGTCCGACCTGATGGCCATGAAAAAAGGTACAACATTCAGACTCATGGACCTCTACAACGTTGAACTCACCTCGGCTGGGGCAAAGCCGAAGGCCAGGTACGCGGGCGAGGAGCTCGTCAGGGAGATGAAGAAGCTCCAGTGGGTCAATTCTGAGAGCGTTGAAGTGAAGGTCCTTGAACCCGGCCTCTTGTTCAACGAGGAAGGCGTATTCAACAAGGACAGCCTCGGCGAAGCCAAGGGACTCGCTGAGGCTGCGTTCGCATCGCTGAAGACCGGGGAGATAGTCCAGTTCCCACGCTTCGGCTTCTGCAGAGTGGACTCAGCCCGGACCTGCATCCTGACCTAGCGATTGCGCACTCGTGGCGTCCTCATGCGCGAGGGTCGAGGGCAGAGCAGTACGGCCGGTCGGAGCTTTCGACCGATGAGGGCAACCCAGCCCGGATTGCCATCTAACCATTTATAACGGAGCATCGGAAGGCGCTTCTGGGAGATACGCGTAGATGACCCCAAAGCCCTACTACGTAAAGATAGAGACCCCCAAGGAGGTTTCCGAGGCTGCGTACGAGGTCCTTAGGCAGGCCTCAAGAACCGGCAAGGTCAGAAAAGGCACAAACGAGACGACGAAGGCGATAGAGAGAGGTATCGCGAAGCTTGTAGTAATTGCCGAAGACGTCACGCCGCCCGAGGTCGTGGCCCACCTTCCGATCCTCTGCGAGGAAAGAAAGATTCCGTACGTCTTCGTTCCTTCGAAGGACCAGATCGGACCTGCGATTGGGATAGAGGTGCCGACGGCTTCTGCGGCCGTGCTCGACGCCGGCGAGGGAGGTCAGGTACTGGAGCAGGTCACCCAGGAGCTGGCGAGGCTGAAGAAGGCCGCATGAGCAAGCGAGAAGTCGAAACGCTTACTCCCGCGGAAGTCGTCCAGATAGTTGGGAGGACAGGAGTCGCAGGAGAGATCACTCAAGTGAGAGTTAAGATACTCGAAGGCAAAGAGAAAGGTCGAATCCTGACAAGGAATGTGAAGGGTCCGATAAAGCTCGCCGACGTGCTGGTCTTGCGAGAGACTGAGCGCGAGGCGAGGAAACTCAAGTAGAGTCCATCTCGGAGTTCTAGGAGCAAGGTCCGCCTACTGCTTTTATAGCATGATTCAACGGGGTTTCAGAACGGATTAGGAGAAAGGGTGTTCATTTGATATGTATGTTCCAAAGAGATGCACTTTCTGTGGCAAAGAGGTCCGTCTCGGTTCCGGGATCCTCTTTGCAAAGAATGATGGTTCCACCAGATCATATTGCTCCATGAAGTGCAGGGTCAACGACATGAAGCTCGGACGCGATCCGAGAAAGCTGAAGTGGGCCAGAAGGGGCAAAGAGCAATGAGCGTTCCTGAAGAGACCCTGATTGTGGTGAAACCAGACGCGGTCAGACGCGGTCTGGTCGGCGAGATCCTGAAGAGGTTCGAGGTGAAGGGCTTCACTATGAGGAAGCTCCACATGATTACGATGTCTAGGGTCCAGGCTGAGGACTTCTATTCTGTCCACAGAGAAAAGCCCTTTTTTGGGGAGCTCGTCTCGTTCATCACCTCGGGCCCTGTCGTCGGCGCCGTCCTCTCGGGAAGAGATGCCGTGGCCACGGTAAGGCGGATGGTAGGGACAACCAAGAGCTGGGAGGCTGCGGCCGGAACGATCAGGGGAGACCTCGGTCTAGGGTTGACCGACAACACGATTCATGCCTCTGACTCCTCAGACAGCTTCAAGAAGGAATACGCAGCGTTCTTCGGCAAATCGGCCGGGTGAAGGGGCAATAAGAGAGGAGCTGGGTGACAATGCCGGAAGCGAAAGCGCGGCTGCGCCAGCCGGTCGTAGTGGTCCTCGGGCACGTAGACAGCGGCAAGACGTCCCTTCTCGACGCCCTTAGGGGGACCGCGGTCCAGACCCGGGAAGTCGGCGGGATCACGCAAGAGATAGGGGCAAGCTTCTTCCCTCTCGAAACGCTCGAAAAGATCTGCGGCCCGCTCCTCGACAGGGCGGGAGGCGAGCTTCGAATCCCAGGCCTGCTGATGATTGACACTCCCGGCCACGCGGTATTCTCCAACCTCAGACTCAGGGGAGGCTCCGCGGCGGACATTGCGATTGTGGTCGTCGACGTGTTGAAGGGCCTGGAGAATCAGACCTTGGAGAGCATCGACATTCTGAAGCAGCGGAAGGTCCCGTTCCTAGTGGCGTTGAACAAGGTCGACATGATCAAAGGGTGGAAGAAAGGGAGCAAGGGCCCGCTGCAGTCGGTCCTGAACGAGCAGCCTCCCGAGTGGAACGACGAACTCGAGGAGCGGCTGTACAACGTCGTCGGTGGCCTCTCTAGGCTCGGGTTCCAATCGGATGCGTACTACAGGGTCAAGGAATTCCGCCAGCAGGTGACCATCGTTCCGGTCTCAGCCCGGGCGAAGACCGGCATCCCAGAACTCCTTGCTGTCCTCATAGGCCTTTCGCAGCACTTCCTGAAGGGGAAGCTCAGGGTGACCGATGAAGGCCGAGGAGGCAAGGGGATAATCCTTGAGATGCAGGAGGAAACAGGCATCGGAGAAACTGCGAACATCATACTGACCGAGGGATGGCTGCGCGTCGGCGACTCCATCAGCCTCGTTAGGCGAGACGGAGCCTTCAAGTCGAAGGTAAAGGCCCTGTTCATGCCCAAACCACTCGACGAGATGCGGGACCCGCGCGACAAGTTCACTCCGGTCGATTCCGTCTACGCCGCAGCGGGAGTCAAGCTCGTCTCCGCCGACCTAGCAGGAGTGGTGCCCGGAACCTCCGTAGCTTCGTTCGAGACGGACGCACAGTTCGTCGCTCTCAAGGACGAGATGGAGAAGGACCTCACGAACATTCTCGTGAAGACGGAGAACATGGGAGTGATTGTGAAGGCCGCAAGCGTGGGCGGACTGGAGGCCATGCTTAGGATGTTAGAGGAGAGGGGGATTCCTGTGAGGCGGGCCGACATTGGGGACATCACGAAAAACGACATCGTTGAGGCCGAGGTTGTCGGGGAGCACGACCCTTACCTCGCTGCGATTCTGGGCTTCGACTCGAAAGTCCTGCCTGAGGCGGAGGAGTTCGTGGGGTCCACGAAGATCTTCGTTTCTGAAGTGATCTACGAAGTGATTGACAACTATGCTAACTGGGCAGCGGCCAAGAGGGAGTCGGACCAAAAGAGCGCCCTCTCCAGCATGACCCGCCCGTGCAAGCTACGGGTCCTCCCTGGCGCCTTCTTCCGGAGGAACGACCCTGCTGTCTTCGGGGTTGAAGTACTAGCAGGTCAGCTAAAGCCCAAGGTCAAGCTGATGTCAGGCGACGGCAGAGAGCTCGGAACAGTCGAACAGATCCAGGACAATGGCAAAGCCGTCGTCGAAGCGAAGCAGGGAGACAATGTCGCGATATCGGTCGACGGTCCCACTCTGGGCAGGCAGGTCAAGGAGGAGGACACGCTCTACACACTGCCGAGGAGTCACGAAGCGCGCATGTTGCGGACCAAGTTCCTCGGTTCCCTCACGGAAGACGAGGTGAAGGCGCTCGAGGAGATAATCAAGATCAAGACCCCCTCCGATCCCCTCTTCGGCTTCTGATTGTTTATATTCACGCCACTAGCGGAGCCCCTGAATGGTCCAGTTCAAGCTGGTTCTCTCCGACTCGAAGACCGGGAAGTCAGAGGTCCATGAGTTGAAGGACAACAATGCGCAACTTCTGGTCGGTAGGAAGATTGGCGAGGCCGTTGACGGGATTCCGATGGGCCTCACCGGCAAGATGGTCATCACAGGTGGCAGCGACAAAGCCGGCTTCCCGATGCGGGGAGACGTTCAAGGCAGTGGTAAGAAGTACGTTCTGTTGACCCGGGGCGTAGGCCTGAAGACTGGGGTCGAAGGCGGCAAAAAAAGGAAGCTCGTGAGAGGAAACACGATAAGCGAGGAGATCTATCAGGTCAACGCAAGGATGACCGTGGACACTCCCAAGAGTGCCTAGAACCCCTGGATTACTTCCCGACTTTCCGTATTCATCAAGAAAAAATCACATTTATCTAGAAAAACCCGTAGAAAGCTGAAATATTCCCTTGCCCCGATAATCGAGGAGGCATTCAACGATGGCCAAGCTCGACGAAGTCGATATGAAGATTCTGTCTGCTCTTTACTCAGACGCCTCGGTCTCTGTGCCCGAGCTCAGCCGGCGGCTCGGTGTCAATCTCTCGGTCGCATACAGCAGGATAAAACGGCTCCAGAAGCGAGGCATCATAGAGAAGTTCACCATTCAGGTCAACGAGGAGAGCCTCGGGATGAGGGCCGGAGCCCTTGCGGGACTGAACATCGACCCGAAGCAGAGGGAGGCAGTCCTGATGGAGATCGAGAAGATTGATGGCGTCCGGCTAATCCGCGAGGTGACTGGACGCTTCGACATCATCGTCAACCTGAAGGGCCAGTCCCTTGACGAGCTGCACCGGGCCGTCAGCGACGTAATCGGGAAGATACCCGGCATCATACATGCTGAGATCTTCATGGAAGTTTCGCGCCGCAGTCCTTCCATCCGTTTCAGACTCGTGGACTGACCGACTAAGATTCATAAGTGCGAAGGGACGGCCGCAAATTCGTGGATCCGCTCATCCTACTCGACCAGGCAGTGGCGCAGGAGAAGGTCCCACGAGCGCTTGCCAAGAAGGTAAGACTCCGGATGGACGTCGTCCAGCAATCAGTCGATCGCGTCGAGAAGGCGAGCGGTCTCCGCTACCCTCAGTACTACATCGAGCCGATCCTCCCCGTTTCGAAGGGAGGAGGCGAGTACGGTCAGATGGGGGTCTACTTCGCCAGGGTCATTCCGATGACCGCGACGGGAAGCTTGACGATACTCATCCAGTTCACAGCGGCCCTCGTCGCATATGGGACAAAGGGAACGCTGGACGCCGTCGCCGCGCACGAGTTCACCCACTACGTGGAGCTCGTCAGAAAGCTGGCAAAGTCGGACATCGTCAGCGACGAGGTCGCCACGTCTCTCTACGAGGCCTCTTTCGCGGACAGCGAGAGGACCGTTCCGGCCAAGCTTCTCTTCTCTGACAGGGCCCTCGTAGGCCTGATAACCCGGAAGTTCAAACCGGAACTGTCGGACTCAGCCCTAAACAGAAAGGTCAGCGAGCTCTGGATTGCACGGGACCTCCCCATACGCTGGGTGGGCCCGGAGGCAAACCGCGTCAACCTTGAAATGAGCGTCATCGCCGGGGCCAAATTCGACCCCGCGGTAGTCCGGAAGGCTTCGGAGATTGAAGAGAAGATGAAGGCTTGAGGCTCACAGCGGAGGAGCGCTCCACCCTTGGAGGAATTGCCTCTTCGATGGTAGGATCGTCGTCCATAGCAGGATTGGCGGCCTATGGCTCGAAGGTCGCCGGTTATGCTCGCCCAGACTCTGACTACGACCTGATTGTAGTCTCGAAGCGATTCCGCGAAGGAATAAGGTACAGGTACGTGGAGGAACCTGTGGCCGCCTCGGCGCTGATCATAGACGAGCAGCTCTTCACACAGGACGCGCAGTCCTCCTACCTCGGCGAGTTCGTGGTCGGGCGGCTCCTCAACGTCTACGAAGTGATTGCCAACCCGAAGCTCTTCATGAGCGTCGAACTCGACTACAAGGAGAGGGTATTGATCGAGGCTCTTCTCGAGTTGTCTGAAGACTACGGCGACTTCTGCAGGCACTTGGTCGTCCCCTACGACTATTTCCTCTTCGAGAAGCTCGCGAAGAGGGCCGCGATGTATCCGCCTGCGCTCTACAGCTACGTCCAGACCTACACCTGCCCCCTTGGAGGCGAGAACCGAGGAATCTCGATGGCAGGCTTCGCCTCCGCTGCCGAATCCCTCGCCTCGCGAGGCCTCCTGTCTGCGTCCCCCGCAGGCGTGACTATGGCCCCCGAGAAGATGAGAGGAGACGCGTTCACCAAGGCACAGTCAATCTTCTCGCTCACAACCCGGGGTCTGATGCAGTACGCCGTCCACGGCTACGCCGGGAGGGTCGGTCTCTCCGTGTACAGGAGGGAAGCACAGTCGAAGCTGAAGCGGATGAGGGAGGCTCCCCGACCCTTCCCGGAGCTAGAGAAGCCCAGGTCTCTGCTGAGACTGGAGGAAGGCGTGATGATTCCAGACGCGTCGCTTCTCGAGAAGGAGCTGGCCGCCCTCCTGGGGTTCACCATCCATTCTACGAGAGAACGCGACCTCGGCGACCCCTATTCAACGACACGCGTCCTGACCTTCATCGACGGGGCCCGCGAGAGCTCGGTAGTGGTCAAGAGCTATACCGACGTCCGTTCACTCAAATGGGCTCTGTTGGGCATCTGGGCCGCTGCAGCCAACAAGTTCAGCATGACCCCGATGGCCAGGCTCGACAGAGAATACGCGATGACGAGGAGCCTTCGGAAGAACGGGATCCTGGTCCCCGCCATCCTGGCGGTGGCTCCGGGAGAGAGAATAGTGGTCAAGGAGTTCATCAGCGGACCCACCCTCTCGTCGGTCGTAGACGGGCTCCTCAGGGGCAGGTCAGAAGGAATGGGGCACGTATCAGCATATGCGGATCTTCTGGCCAAGGTGCACGGCGCGGGCCTGGCTCTCGGGGACGCGAAAGCCAACAATGTGGTCATATCGCCCCGCGGCCTCTACCTCACCGACCTCGAACAATCAGTGCCTGGAGGCGACATGGCATGGGACCTAGCCGAATTCCTGTACTACGCGGCGAAGCTCTCGACGCGGGACGAGGCTATGAGCAATGTGGCGAGGGCCTTCCTTGAGTCCTATGTCTCCTCCGGCAGCAGAGAGACCGTAGCCAAGGCGAGAAGCCCAAAGTACTACCGCCCCTTCCAGCCCTTCATCACCCCGGGCATGACCCGGATGTTGCGGGAGTTGATGGAGGAATTCTGCTAGCTCTTACCTTTGAATGACGAGGAGGGCCCGCTATCGGTCGAAAGAGAAGTAGAGCTGGCTTTCAGTTTCATCGCCTCCCAGAGGGCGAGATAGAGGAACAAGATGGAGACGACTTTCTCCGCGAAGTCGAACGGATACCAGGATGTCTCCACAACGTTCTGAATTGCGGGCAGCGGGATGTTTTGAGCATACGCAAGAACGAACGCCACCGAGGCGAGGACGATTACCCTGGGAGCGTTCCGCAGCCCGACGCCCTTCCCCTTCATCGACTCCCGTACCGAGAGATACAGAAAGAGTGCCGTGAGTGCGTGAATGACGATGTTCATGAAGAGGCGAGGGAGGAACGGGTGAAACCGTGTCACTTCAGGCCAGGTGATGACGGAATCGAAGAAGACGGGAGCGTCGTCGACCACGGCCCAGAAATACGCAAGAAATGCGAACAGGAGGATCCGCTCCTTCCTGGTCAAAAGGATCGCGGAACCCAAGACCAGAGGCAGCACGACGCTGACCATGAATGTCGTCGCGTCGTAGGTCCCGGTGACCTGCGCATAGAGGAGGCATGCGACGACGACCAGGGACGTGGTCAGGATGGCCAGAAGGTCGAAGAGCGCTGCTCTGCCGGTCAAGGTCCGTCCTTCCCCGGCATCCTGGCCTCCGGATAACTGAATCGAGTCCCTCAGGCCGGTGACTCTTGGATTGCTCGCCTCCTCTCGCGCTAGGGCGCAGTGATTCTGCGAATCGGCGTCACAATGACGGCGCCTAGGGATCTCGCTTAGGGGCAGTGGGAAGCATCTCAGCGTCAAGAGGGTCAACTTACACAACGAGTTCGTGAGTGACGGTAAGCGGAAAAGTCTGGTAGACCTTTCCGGTGCCCAAGTCTGGTTCACCACGGTCACTGAGATGGATTATGAGCGTCGAACCTCCATGAATTTCGGCTCTATGTCTCTGTACCACATCTTCGGACGCAATATATACTCTAATCGGTTGTTTCATAAGTGATGAGCAGCAGAAAATACACAATTCCAGTCCTAGTCTTGCTATTCGCTCTCGTTGGATTATGCGCTGTCGCACCTACGTTTGCATGGGCTAAGTGTACGGTGACACTATCACCTAGCACTCAGTCAACCACCATTCCCGGGGGAACAACCGTGACATTGACCTACCTATTGACCTACAGCGAGTCAAGTTACTATGCTGCCTACTTTACGCTCACGGCCCAGAGCTCCAACAGTGCTTGGACCGTGGTCAGTATTTCACCAAGCCCAATTCCTGGCACGGGAACGTCGTACTCGATAGGCGCGAGTCCACCTGCGACAACATCGGGTCTGTTCTCGGTGGAAGTGACCGCACCGACCACCGTAGGAAGCACGACGACTCTAACCGTGAAAGCAGCAAATAGCGGCGATAGCGGTGCCAACTGTCAATCTTCGGGCACATTGCTAACTGCGGCCCCGCCGCCTACGGGCGTCCCGATGTTCCCACTCGGTATGGGTCTCCTGATGGCGCTCGCCATCCCTGCCCTCCTACTGGCAAGACACAAGTTCGCTGGAACTCCGAAGCTGTAATGGAAGAATTGTTAGCGACGGGCTAACTCCTGTCGCTGACTTCTTCATTTTCAAATCAAACCGGAGCGGCGCCACGGCTTAGTCTCGAGTCAGTCTTATTGCCAGCATCTGAGCACCCTTCGCGCTCAGACGAATCTTCGCCCCACACCCCTGTACGAGAATCCTTGTCTAGCTGCCTCCTTCGGGTTTGCCACATTCCTGGCATCGACGAAGGCAGCCTTCTTCGACGCGAGCCTTGCAATGCGGCCAAGGTCGAGCTTCTCGAATTCCCTGTGTGCTGTCCCGATGAGGATGCAGTCAGCGGCCTTCACCGCCTCCTCAAGACTCCTGCTTACTCGGAGCCCGAACACCTTCTCTCCCTTGAACATGGGGTCGTAGAGCGAGATCGAAGCCCCCATATCGGTAAGCCGGCTCACAACCCTCTCCACCGGGGTGAGCTGGATGTCTTTCACTCCCGGCTTGTAAGAGACCCCCAGGACTGCCACCTTGGAGCCACGAACAGTCTTTCCTACGTCATTGAGGGCCTCGGCGACGAGTTCGACCACGTGGTCTGGCATTCTGTCGTTGATCTCCCTTGCCATCCTGATGAGGCCCGGGATTCTGCCTGCCTTCATTCCTTCCACTATCAGGTAGTACGAATTGCTTGGTAGGCACGGTCCACCCACTCCGATACCCGGATAATGAGGCATGAAGTTGTACTTGGTAGCACAAGCCTTGATGACTTCCACGGTGTCTATTCCGAATTCCTCGAACAGCAGCGCGAATTCGTTGGCCAGAGCGATGTTGACATCCCTGGACAGGTTCTCAGTGAGCTTGATCGCGTTGGCCGTCTTCGGGTTGCTCGCCTTGATCACTTTGACCCCGAGTGCGGATTCGTACAGGGCTGCCACAAGCTCTGTGCACTTCTGGTCCGTCGACCCAACTATCCGCGGGACTGCCCTCATGTTCGCTACGATGTTCCCCGGGTCAGAACGTTCCGGGCAGCTTGCAAGACCGAAGTCGACCCCTGCTTTCATTCCCGACTTCTCTTCGAGTATCGGTAAGATTACGTCCTCTGCGATTCCGGGGCCAATCGTGCTCTCCACGATGACTACGCTGCCCTTGCGAAGAGACTTCCCAGTGGTCTGGGATGCAGCTGTCACGGCCGAGTAGTCGGGAGACCTCGCTTGGTCGACCGGAGTCGGAACGCAGATGATCACGAAGTCGGATGAAGCGATGGCCCTGGCAGGGTCGAAAGTAGCCCTGAGCCGCCCGCTTTCGACATTCTGCCTCACGAGCTCTGGGAGACCTGGCTCGTCCACTAGGGCACACTTCCCCGAGTTCGTCTCTTCCACCACGTTCCTCCTTATGTCGACGCCGATGACCTTGGCGCCTCCTTCGGCAAAGACCGCTGCCGTAGGAAGCCCGATTCGTCCGAGCCCGATCACGGCTACTTTCAGGTCCCCTGACTTCAGCTTCTTCTTTAGGTCCTGGGTGGAACCCGTCAAGATGCCCCCTTCAGAGCGCATGGCAGTCTTCGAGCGTGCCAATTCAGGCTACTTCTCCATGCCGGTTGTGGTTCACCACAAGACCAGCAGCCAGTGCGAATGCGATCGCCGCAATAAGAAAGGGTATCCTGAATTCTCCGAGGTCATAATACTGGAAGGAGACGGGAGAGAAAGCGGGAAAGACCCCGGTGTCGATGGAGAGATGAGCGAAGAATGCTGACAACGAAACTAGCTCCACGTCTGTCTTTCTTATTACCGTTGCCATAAGCGCGACTGTGCAGAGTATGAAGATGACCGAATGTGCTGGCCTCATTGGCTGGGCCAGGTCGAGGAAGGCCGGAAGGTGGTCGAGATCTGTCAGAATCACGAGCGCAGGCACGAGAATAACAAGCCCTAGGGCAAGCTTCCTTAGAGCAACTGAGGCGGTCAAGCCAAGTCCGAGCCCCAGCAAGCCCAGAATCAGTTCATGAAATGGTATTGTCGGATAAGGACGGAAGGTCCCTATCGGTGAAGCTTGCGGAGCTGTGTAGAGTGATATCAGGGTGAAAAGGAGAACCATCGCACCGTAGAGCAGAGAGGCTACAACTATCGTCCGCATCCCGATGCCCATTCTTTGGTCGGTACTGGGGCCAGCCTCGCTATCCACGGACGTGACATCTAGGGTCGAGCCCTTCAATTCTACAACAGCTACCTTGTCTTGCACAAAGGAACGGTCAAGGTTCTCTCGCGGGGAAGGTGCTCGCCGCTGTCCCAACCCTCAGGAAGGGTATTCCTCCGGCCCTGAAGCGTTTCGGGTCGAATATCCGCCTGCCATCCACCACCGCTGGGGACCTCATGAGCCTCCGGAATTGACTCGGCTCCAGTGCCTTGAACTCCTCCCAGCCCGTAGTAAAGATGCAAACGTCGGCTCCCGCGATGCACTCCTTGGCGGACGTTGCATATGTGACCTTGTCCCCCAGAAGAGACCTGGCGTTGCTGACCGCCTCAGGGTCGTAGGCCACCACGTTCGCCCCGTCGTCGAGAAGAGCCCCAATAACCCGGATGGCGGTGGACTCCCTGACGTCGTCCGTGCCGGCCTTGAAGGCGAGGCCAAGAACAGCGACCTTCCTCCCACCGAGATCCCCCACGAGTTTTCGCGCCATTTTCAATGCTTCAAGCGCCTGCTTCTCGTTCATCTTGATGGCCGAACCGAGCAGGGATGCATCCACGCCAATCGATTCTGCGAAGGCAAACAGCGCCTTCGTGTCCTTCGGAAGGCAGCTCCCGCCATACCCGAGCCCGGCTCCGAGGTACCTCCTGTCCAGCTTGGTCACCATCCCGAGACCTGCCACCACGTCGCGCATCTCGCCCCCGTCGATTCTGGAGCAGATGTTGGCAAGGAAATTGATGTAGCTTACCTGGAGGGCCCGGACCGCGTTGATGGAGTACTTGATCAATTCCGCATTCTCTGGCGTTGTGCTTATCGTCGGAGGGAG
This sequence comes from Nitrososphaerales archaeon, assembly GCA_050011715.1. Taxonomy (GTDB): domain Archaea; phylum Thermoproteota; class Nitrososphaeria; order Nitrososphaerales; family Gagatemarchaeaceae; genus UBA183. The sequence goes on from JBEKIO010000006.1 coordinate 73,700, forward strand.
TCTTCCGTAGAACCGTCTGTACAACGAAAGCAGCAGGCTAGAGGACTTCTTGTCGGCTGCCCCTACGACCAGGGCCTCCGGCTTGAGGGTGTCCTGGACTGCTGACCCTTCATACAGGAACTCCGGGCTGACAGCAAGGCCGATCCTGTCCCCGACCTTGGTTCTCGATTCGACTTCGAGGATTGGCTTAACCCTCCCGACCGTAGTGCCTGGAACCACTGTGCTCTTGATCACGACCAAGTGGAAGTCATCCCCGGACAGCAGAGAGCGTCCGATCTCTCTCGCCGCGTTCTCGACGTAGCCGGTATCTATGCTCCCGTCTGGTTTGCCCGGCGTGCCTACGGTGATGAACGAGACGTCTGTCTCGTTCAGCTTCACATAGTCCGTCTGGAGCTCTAGATGACCTGTGCTGAGCGCCTTGTCCAACAAGGGCTGCAGACCGCGCTCCATAATCACCGGCTCCCCCTTCCGTATCTTTCTCACCCTAGTTTCGTCTACGTCGATCCCGACCACCCTGATTCCCCTACTCGCGAAGCACGCCGCCGTTGTCAGTCCGACGTACCCGAGACCAATGATGGAGACAGACAGTCTTCTCAATTGACACTCGCCAATTGGCTTGAGCCCGCCATCCATCTGAACACTTCTTTCAAACCCCTCTGCAGCGTGTACTTGGGCTTGTACCCCACCGCGGCTGATACCTTGTCTATGTTCGCGTAGCTGTGCTTCACATCGCCCTTCCTCTCCGTTCTGAATACCGGCTTCAATCCAGGCTTCCCCCCAAGCTTCGCTACGATCTTGGCGAGCTCCAAGATGCTGGTCCGGCTGGCAGAACCGACATTGAACACTTCGCCCGGTTTGACGTTCTTCTCGATGCAGAGGACATTCGCTTGGACGGCGTCCTGGACGTACGTGAAGTCCCTGGTCTGGGAACCGTCGCCGTTGATGACCAGCGGTTTGCCGGCGAGCACGCTGCCGACGAAGGCGGGGACGACGCCGCTGTAGGGTCCCTCCCTTTGCCTCGGACCGTAGACGTTGAAGTAGCGCAGTGAGACGGTCCTTAGGCCATATATCCTTGCGAAAGCCCTGCAGTAGTTCTCTGCCGCGAGTTTGGAGACCGCGTAGGGAGAGACGGGATTCGTTGGCATGGTTTCAGTCTTCGGGAGAGTCTCGGTCTCCCCGTATACGGAAGATGAGGAGGCGTAGACCACACGCTTCACCCCCGAGTCGCGCGCCGCAGTCAGGACGTTCAGCGTACCTCCGAGGTTCACGGCATTTGAGGCAAGAGGATCTTCCACGGACCTGGCCACGCTGACAAGCGCCGCCTGGTGCGAGACTGCTTCGTAACCGTCCATGGCCTCCCTGACAGCGTCGAGGTCGCGCACATCCCCCCTGTAAAAGCGGACTCTCCGGCCAGTCCTCAGGTTCGATTCAGTGCCAGTGCTGAGGTTGTCGAAGATCCCGACCTCCCAACCTCTCCTGGCGAAGGCGTCCACGATGTGGCTGCCGATGAAGCCGCAGCCTCCAGTGACGAGGATGCTCGAAGGGTCCTTGGTCAATCTAGGTCGGGGCCAGACCCGATTCGATTTAAGGCTCTCTTTCGGGTGTCGTGACTTCAAGGCGGAATCATCTTCCTGTCAACTCTCGCGCGCGCACCCGTAACGATGACTGGTCACAGGAGGACAATGTCAAACGCGCGATGAACAACCAAAGATCCAAAAGGAACTCTCATCACCGTGTCCCAATACTCCCTAATCGTATTCCTGACCTTCATCAAGAGCAGCTCGGGATCTCCTTCTGGATCTTGAATTCCATTGTAGAGGAGGTATCCCAGGTAGGTCGCCGCCCGATGGATTAGCTCGCCGTCGGGAGGGTCAGTCTCTAGGCTTCGGAGTAAGCACAGCAGTGCCTTCGTAAGGCGGAAACAGACCGAGTCTTTTTCGAGAAGAGCACGGGGTAGGAGACGTCCCTTGTCAATCAAAATCGAAGCCGTCTGCGAAATCCTGCTCGGAAATAGAGCGCTAGACTCATCCATCACGGCTTCGATGTAATTCGCGAGTGCTCTAGAAACAGCCCTCAGGTCCGGGATTTCAAGATTTGTCTCATGCTCAAGCTCTTTCACCAGAGTGAGAAGGGGAGGGATAGTCTCAGCTGAAACGTCCGATTCACTTCTTAGGACTCGTATGAGCTTTGTCAAACCTCCTCGGTCCAGGCCAAGGACGTGGTTGTCCAGCCTGATGCACCTAAGGAACCATCTTACGTTGTAGCAGGAACCACTTATGATGGAATCACGTGATGGCGCGAAGCCTAGCACCCCTAACTGGCTTGCTAGGAAATCCTTCCCGTAAAGCAATTTCCTTTCCTTGTGCAGCAAGTTGAGACCTTGGCTCCTCTTGTTTCGTGAACACGCCAGGGTGGAGAAAACCCGAATGTCAACCGGGAAGGGCAGACTCTCCAGTCTCCTCCGCAGGTTTCGCACCCCCAAAAGCGACCGCAAGACTCCTGTCATCCTAATCACTATAACCAAATCGATGTCGCTCCCTTCCGTTGAATCACCTCTTGCCCTGCTGCCGAACAGATAAACCGATTCACAGCTCAGATTGGAGATAATCTGGTCAACGATGAATTCCAACGGAGCTGGGGCAACCGTGTCTTGGGCAGTGGCGAGATTGACATTCTTTGAAGTCAAGGAGAAGCATCGAGCCTGCAGGGCTGGCTTAGAAGTCGCTCTTCAATTATATGTCTTATGGATTCCAAACGCAACCGGCAGAGGCGCAGCTTGCGCTGCTGAGGTTCAGAAGATCAAGCAGAGCCCCCTTAACCACGCCCAGCCCGTAGCCTACAACCAAAAATCAATTTGCCTCGCTGTGTCGATTGTCTGAAGAAACAGTTTCAACATCATCGAATCTGAAATGATGGATGTGGAAAATGCCAGCAAGAGATTTATCCGCGATTCAAGGAGAGCCATCAGTGAACAAAACCATTCTAGTCCTTGGGATGCGACGTTCAGGCACGTCGTTGACCACTAACCTAATCCAGGAAATGGGGGCTTTCGTAGACAACGATAGGCGGGACCCTGATGCGTTCAACGTTAGGGGATACTGGGAGGGCAAAGAATTGCATAAGCTCGACAGGCGAATTCAGAAAAGACTAGGCGGAATCCACGATAGGATCCCGTGGGCACCCAGTGGGTGGGAGCTTGACCCAAAGTTCGAAGCGCTTCGAGCCGAAGGCATTGAGCTGATTTCCCGCTACGACAAAGAGTACCCGGTATGGTGTTGGAAGGACCCAAGGCTGAGTTTTGTTCTCCCATTCTGGAATCAAATCCTAAAGCGGGAGGCCTACCACATTATCTGCGTGAGAAACCCTCTCGAAGTGGCAGATTCCTGGGTGAAAATGGACCATCAAATCAACCCTGAAATCACCCTTCGATTTGCGACTGAATCATGGTTTGCTAACACAGTGAGTGCGGTTCGCAATACCTCTGACAAAAAGCGAATGCTGGTCTTCTACGAAGACATCATTTCAGACCCGGTTTCACAAACGAAAACTATCGCTAGCTTTGTCGGACTAGCTCCTCCCGAAAACGCGAGAATAGCTAGCGTCGTCTCCTCGGACCTTCGGCACCGACGGTATTCAACTGAGGAGATGTTGAATCACCCAGAGGTTGATGAGCGAGTGAAATTACTCTATTGCCTCCTCTTGCAGGGAAAGCACGACCAATCTACTCTGAGCTGGCTTGGGATGATATTCAGGAACTATGCAGGGTCTCATCCACCAGTCGTTCACTGGTATACAAGATACCTCCAAGAGGTAAGGCGCCAAATCAGTCTCTTTCGAAATAGAGAGAGATCTGTCAAAGACTGAATATGCCCCTCAATCGGGTTCATAGGCTGCTGCCGACTTTCACAAAAGGCATTCTCTGTTGTGAAAAGTGTAAACGGTTTATAGGGATGCCCACACAAGAAAAATGAAGCATAGTGTTGAAGATTAGCAGACCTAACCTCCTCGTCTTGAGCATAGCTGCTGGATACCTGCTTCCGCTGGTCATTCCAGGCGTCGGGCTCGACTACCAGTACTTCTTCATCATGGTCATAGTGCTGTTCGCTTGGTTTCTCTTCAAATGGGATGCAGTGAAGGCCCTTTCGACGCGCAGCGGGCGGACCGAGATGATCCTCGGGGTTCTTGTGATGGGAGCAGTCTACCTTTCCAACGTGATAAGGGGGTCGAGTGTGGGAATCTTGGACCTCTTAGTCATTTTCCTGGGGGCGGTTGTCTTCACTTATGGAGTCAAGTCGTTCAGACTATTCTGGGTACCCGCGGCTTATGGGGTTGTCCTCCTCCTGGGATACCAAATCGAGATCTACACTCCAAACTACGTCGTCCTGCAGAACTGGCTCGCAGGCGTCCTGGCCTCGGCGGTTAAATCCATGGGCATTCCTGCCACCGTCACAGGGCAGAACGTGACTATGAGGTTGTCAAACGGTATGCTCGTCCAGCTCGACGTATCGGGTGAGTGCACAGGTCTACAGGGAATACTGGCCTTTGGCCTGCTCTCCACCATGGCTCTGCTGGACGTGAAGCCCAAGATTTCAAGACTGGTTCCTCTGCTCGCGATCGGTTTCGCAGGTGCTTTCTTGGTCAACATCGTCAGGCTGCTCGTTGTATTCCTGACCTTCGAATTCCTCGGAGTGGACGCAGGCAACACGATGCACGTGTATTTTGGGTACTTGATCTTCATCGCTTGGGTGATGGTCTTCTGGGCCCTCGCCTTCAGGTACCTGGCTCCTGGGAGGAGCTCGTTACCCCCAGATTTGGACACGCATGTTCAACTAGGTCAACCAGCGAGATAGATTTCGGAATTCAAGGGGGGTCTCCGTTTCTTTCAGTTAGACGAGGCACAACTCGTTCTCGTACGTCATGAAATAGGCGGAAGGGAAAGGAAGAGGGGAATCAAGGGTGCTTTCTCATGGCGGAGAGCCGCAGTCTGAGAACGCAGGTCCGTAGAAGGACCTAATCATCAGAACCGAAAAGACCACGGCAAGCAGCATGAATGCTGTTGCCTGAAAGATGTACGAGAACGCACATGCGGTCGAAAGAAACTCCCATTGAACGCTGGCTAGGGAAAAACCAATCATGCAGACTGACGCCAGCTTTGTGAGGGGCAGATCCCGTCTCCGAACTATCAGAAACAGCCCGAAGAAGGTCGCGGAACATAGGAAGGTCTGAGCAAGCTTGGCTACAATGAGTTGCTGGCTAGCGGGGGAAACGCCCACCACTCCAGCGGGCAGGGGTCCTGCAAGGACGAGGTAGACCTGCGCGCCCGTACCTGCCAGAACTAGGAAGTTCCACAGCTCATAGACCCAGACAGAAAGGGCGAAAATTGAGGCTGTCAGCCCCAAATCGAGGGCCCTCGACCACAATGACCGACGCATCCTAGGGGCGTTCTGCTGATAAAAGGAAATAGGTGATTCAGTTCTTTTCGAAGAACGTGGATTCTTTACCTACCCGATCTGGCATATCCAGAATGAGGACTTGGACTAAGCTTCAGTACCGAGCATGATAGTTGTCAAAGAGATTCTGCGCACGGCGACCCTTTCCGTGGAGCTTCGTCCAGAATACCGTCGTGGCCAAGACAACCAGAAAAGCTCCCACAGCGTACATGAGTGGGTAGCTGAGGACGACTGTTGCGTTGAGCTCTCTCTGAGTCAGACTGCTTCCCATTATCCAAGCGGAGAACCCTAGGTAACTCAGGTATGCGGTGAAGGGGCCTCCAGGCACCTGAGAGAAGGTGGCGACTCCAGAGGAGTTCGTGTCAGAGACAAGCTGAACAGCACCTCCAAGATTCATCACGACCGACGCCCCTGATGCCGGATATCCGAAGACATCGACAATTCGGATGTAGACGTCACACACCCTAAGTTGCTGTTGATGGATGGCAGGCCCATCGGCAACGAATGGACCTGAAGAAGTGTCTGCAACGTTTACTCCCATCCATTCCACCTGAACGACTTGGTAGGATACGCCAGCGTCGAGCCAAGCACTGGAAGAGGAATTCAGGGACATGGTGTTGCCAGCAGAGTCCTGAACAACAACGTCGGCGGGAGAGATGACCGAGTCCTTGCAGTCGGTGAAGGAGAATGAGGCCTTGGACTGGACTACATAACTTGGAGAGAGGTCATAACTTGGGGAGGAGGAGACCACAAAGTCAATGTGTGGGCTGGAACTAAATGGATAGCCTGCCCACCCTATGAATAGCATTCTTGTCTGTGAGCCGTCGTAGATCACCTGAGCGACCTCCACCTCGTGTTGCGAACCCTCCTGCCAACTGAAGCTGACTGGTAGCGAATAGTTCACACCGTCGATGGTGATCGATTCATTCGTGGAACTGCCTGATGAAAAGGTGACGGATTCAAAGCCGGGAGTCGGTGCACCGCGGGCGAAGACTGCCTGGAGGGAGGAGTTGGCCGTGATTAGAAGACTGATTGAAGTGCCGTTTCCTCCGTACTGGCCGTTCACTATCCAATGGTCCAGGCTCCACCCCTTCGCTGGATATGCTGTGACATTGACGCCGTCCCCTCCGGGAACGGTATACGTTCCTGGAATCAGGCTTGTCGTCCCTCCTTCCGAGGGCGACGCTGAGACCGAGAGGGTGTAGGTCACCAACATAGACGACTGGACAGTCAGGATGAACTCCCTGCTTTCTGTGGTCTGGCGCACAGTTGCGTGAATGTCGATTGGATAGACACCCGGGGTTGCACTGGAAGCGATTTTGAATGTGAGAAGGGACATTGCCGCTGATCCATCCTGCACGGTTGAGACGTTCACAAGGACGCCCGCAGGAAGATTCGAGGTACTGAATGATACAGGCCGAGAGCCACCGTTCGGGAACATCACCGAGGCAGTCATCTGAACGGCCGAGCCTAGAACGCCTGTAGCGGACGGGCTTGATAGTGCCAACGAGAAGTTGATGCTGCTTTGAGTCGATGTGGTTGAGGACGTAGTGGTGGTCCGGGTCGATGTAGTAGTCGTAGGGGTCGAGGAGGTGCTGGTGGTCGAAGTGGAGCTCGTCGAAGTCGTAGTCGTTGAGATAGTGGTCGACCTGGATGTCGACGTGGATGTCGACGTGGTTGTAGTTACAGTCGTTCCCGTTGGAAGGATTGGCAGGTCCTCAAGGACCCCATTGCTAGGTCCGTAGGTGGAGTTCCCCACGTAGGCTGGATAGAAGTACGCCTGGTTCCTCCCCGTGTTGGGGAGCGACGGACTGGAGAGTCTTATTGTCGTTCCAGGAGTGCCGCCACCATTTGGATAGCCATAGTAGCCTTGAGAGTTTGTAGTAACCGTGGCAATGTCCTTCCAGGTACAAGTAGTGAAGTCGAATGACATTATCTGGACACTCGCGCCCCGTATCCCCTGCCCAGTTTGCAGATTGATGAGCTGGCCGTCGATGGTGTATGTATCCTCTCCGCAGCATATCACGGGGTCGGTCTGCGTCCACCCTTTCTTGAGAGAATCAAGGGTGGCATTGCCTAGGATGTGAATGTAGATGCCTGTGGGAGTGGTGGTCGACGGCTGAGAAGAGCCTCCACCTGGAGTTCCCGCGGACGGGGCTGGGCTGAAGTCCGTGAAGAAACCGTACTGCTGGGCGTACTGGAGGAACCATGGCATGTAGGGGCAGGGTCCTTTTGCCTGGACCCAGGTTGGGTCGTCGTTCGTCAGGTAAGGCATGCCGTAGATGAACATGTACTGACCCGCTTGTGAATTCACCGCGTAGCCGTCCGAGAAGCCGTGAAACATCGCCTGGATTTTCACTTGCGTGATATAGTAAGGCGGCTGGTTGACCACGAACCAGTTCTGGTCCCATTCGCCTCCGACTACCCCTTCAGCGACAGAGGCGGCCTCAGGAGGATTCGCAATTTTCGAGTACCAAGTGTTGTACGTGCAGGTCCCGGTCGTGTCAGACTGACCGCAGGCCCCATAGCCGGTGTCCCCAATGAACCACTGAACATAGGAGTCGGAAACTGACTGGCCGAGATACTTGTCCATGGACGACATTCCCGTGCTGACTCCCAGATGGTAGCCGTAGGCGTTGGCCAGAGTTTGGAATTGGTTCCACATGGAGGAATACTGCGAGGCGTTCTGCGGGAATGAGTTCATGCCGCTAGGGCCGTAGGCAATCGTGGCAGGGATGAAGTCGTTGCCCTCAGGGCCACCACAACATGTCCCTCCGCCTTCGTAGATTCCCTCCTGAGCTCCTCTGAATCCAAACCCGACGACTGAAGGGTTCTGGCTCGCTGGCCCCAGCTTCTGAAGGAAATCGTGCAGAGTTCCAAGCAGAGTCGAATCAAAGTTGTTCTCGGCCACTAGCCTGATGAAGATCTTCGCCCTCTGTCCCGCCGCGTCTGCGTTCGCAGCATGGATGAAGGCTAGGAGCCAGTTAGCATCGGCGTCGTACTGTGGAGGGTATAGTGGTGGGCTGTGGAGCTCGTACGCGTAGGCGGTAAAGAAGCCTCCGCTGCAAGTGTCACCACTTGGACATGTACCGTTCGCAAGACCGCCAGAATCCTTCCAGCCATTCGTCAGGTATTCGTAGACCGCTGTGCCGTCGCCAGAGTTGACGCGATGGAGAGAGCCGAAACCGTTCCTGATGTACCACGATAGATCCAGCCCGATCCGAGGCCCGATGGTGGAGGAGCCGCTCGTCACAGAGGAATCGGTGCCTCCCGCACTGGAGGCAGTTGGAACAGACGGCTGGGCGGATGCAGTGCCCATTGATGAGGCGAAGATCTGGAACAAGAGGAATGCCATGACTGTGAATGCGGTGGCGTGCATGAGAACAGACGAACTGTGAAAAACCCTTCGATTCAAACTGGGTTCTGAGGCGAGACATAGCTCGTGCATTAATAAGATGACCGGACTTCGTATATGGATTCACAGATTAGTCTCCGTTCCTATCCCAAGCAAGGATGGTAGAGAGGCCGCGACCGGCCGGGTTAATGATCCCTTACTCGCTCGTTCAAATTCAGTCGATGGGGGATGCATTTCAGGCGATTTTGCTCCCGAAATAGCACTAGCCTTCTTGTCCGGACAGGAAGGCAGTGAGAACCGTGACATCGCACTGTATTGCTTGTTGGTTCTTCGCTTCAATGCAGAAATCGCAGTGAGAAATGCTCAAGAGGACGCAGGAGAGGACGTGGGCAGTGAAAGTGAGTCTAAGAGAGGAAGCAGTGGTTTTCTCTTCGCTTCTTCTGCTTTCAGCAGTAGCCGCTGCTTTTGTCATCGTGCTTCCGATTCCTCAAGCGCGAGCCATTTCGCCCTTTGTCAGTAACCCCTTCGTAGTCAGCCCAGCAATCACCACACCGAAGATTTCGTCGATCACCACGCGATATGACTGCCGTTTCACGGCCCAGCATGACGGGACAGTCACGAAGGTTACGACATACATTGGCAGCGTCGCAGGCACTCCAGGGTTGACCCTGGCGCTTTACCTAGACAACGGTTTGTCTACCCATTTGTCCACCGGCTCTCCTCTAGGCTCGGCGACCGCGAAGCCAGTCACGACCGCCTACGCTTGGAAGTCGGCTGGCATGGGGAACCAGCTTGCACTAAGTCCAACCGTCGCGATAACGGCAGGTACAATCTACCACCTGGTGGTTTCTTCGAACAATGCTAGCAGCACCAACTACTTCTACATTCGGTATTATCCCCAGAACAGGATTTGGATAAATGAAACTTCAAACCCGAACAGAGCGGTTCTGGTTTCGACGAACAGCGGGTACACTTGGTCTACTGTCTCGCCACTAATGGAGCCTATCTACAGCCTTCTCTTCAGCAACAATCAGGTTGAAGGAAACGGGTATGTCAGTGGAGCTACTGACGGAGACCACATCTACGGAACGGCTAGCCAGGGTTTCACGTTCTACGTCGAGTCCACCATGTCACCTGTCACCTTCAATAGGATTAGCTTGATTGTCGCGAAGACTGGAACTCCAGAAGACAATCTGTACGGCCATATCGCGTCAATTACGACAATGGGACCTTACCATAACGGAGAGATCCTGGCGATCGGAAAGATCTGGTTGAACTTCACCTTTGCGACTTCAAACACAGTGCTTCCGACCTGTTGCAACTACGGTGGAGGTCTCAGCACCATTCCACCCTGGACGAATGCAACGTTCTCGCCTGTGACTTTGGACACTGGCGAATACGTCTTCTATCTGAGTAGTCCGCTAAGTAGCAAGACGGCCCACTACGACCTTCTACAATTGGACGGAAGAGGCTCTGATCTGTCTCCAGGGAAGGCATACTTCGACGGTCGACTAACCTATGGCGCCGACCAGAAGAGCACTTTCTTAGCTTCTAGCCATTCACGAACGACATTTGGCACAGAATTTGGCGTAGACATACCCTTCGTCTTTGCGACCGTTGTGACTGTTAAGCAGCCGATTAAGGCGACGATGTTCAACTCAGCGCTGTCGGCGGCGATGACATTCAAAGGGTCTTCCGGTCCAAGCCCATCGTCGTTCCCAAGTGATGGGTTGGTCTACAACGTCGCGACGGTGCAGACTTGCTCCGTTGCCGTGCAGTTCATCAACGAGGGGAACACACCAGAATGCTTCGTAGTTTCGAGCGTTGTAAGCGGTTATGAGAGAAGAAGCAGTCTTTAGTAGCTACTACGCCGACACAGTTCCTCTTCAGCTGGTAGATGGGAATCCGGTATGCTTATGGTCGAAAGGACAAACTCGCACACGCAAACCATTCGCCTCCGATGACGCCTGCGACTGGTCGTCCATTTGCGCCTTCAAACGCCATTGCCTCTTTGGGTGTCATCAAAGGATGGGAAAGGCACCGGGGATAGTCTGCTTCGATTCAATGCCACCTGCGCCTTGGCGAACCAGTAAGGAACCTTCTGTCCGAGGGTGACACTCTCACCGAGAGAGAACACGGGTCTTCCAATCCTGACCGAGTCTCTCGCCTTCTGGAAGCGTGTGACAAACTTGGGAAGGAGCTCGGTCTGCCTCTCGGACCTGACCCTCATCGACCTGTGCGGAGGGTCGTCAAGTGGGTAGGGTAAGAAGACATATCGTCCGAGTCCCGCTGTTCTGTTCCACAAGTCCCAATCCTCGCCCCAGTTTATGTCGCGCCACCCTCCCGCTTGTTCGATGATTTCCCTGGGGGCAATGGTGATGTTCGAACGCTCGTCCTGACCCCTTTTCCTCGTCATCATCATCCGCCCTTCGCACCTTGAATGGTAGATTGAAAGCAGGTTGCGCAACCCATCGGCGGAGAAGATGTCATCGCAGTCCATGTGAGCGAGAACTATCCGTCCGATAGAGTTCACGAAAGCGGTTTCTCTCGCGGCCCCCCTTGAACGCCTCTGCCTGATCACTTTCAGTTCCTCGCCTCCCAGACCCTGAAGGACCTCCCATGAGCCATCTGTGCTTTCGTTATCAACTACGACCACCTCCCCTGAAATTGACTTCGCGAATCTGACCACGCTTGCCACGGACGCCTCGACCGTGTCTCGCTCGTTGTAGCATAACATGCAGATGCTGTAAGGCAGATTGTCCATTCTTAATCAGGGTGACTTCGGTGGGTCAAGTCGATACAATAAGGTACCGACAGTATTCCGAGCTGCGCGGAAAGAGGAGTTAGACCTTGCGTTTCTCACGCGATGTGAGGGGCCGCTACTCTCTTCTTCAGGAGGACCAGTGCCAAAGCACTGAAACCCACTGCGAGAAACATCGACCCGAACTCGGGGGTGGTGACGGTGTAGCCGACGTCAAAGTGCAGTAGCTGTGTGACTGGACTGGTGGCGGTGCCGCAAGTCATTTGACCTTCGATGTCGATCAGGTATGTTCCCGCGATGCCGGTCGGGCTAGGAGTCGGATGAGTTATGATGCTCCCACCGGTCACTGCACCGTTGAACCTAATTCTGTACCACTCGTAACTGTTCGAGCCAATGACCAGAGGACTTGTCTCTGGACCAAAGGGTACAGTCAGGGTCTGGGACGGCCCTACAACGATAGGCTGGCTTGTAATTCCTGAATGAGACGTAGTGCCCAACATGTACACATCGGATGCGCTAGGGTCATTTGGAGTGTAGACGGTAATCTGGGTCACTTCGTAGTTCAGGAAGCCTTTGGTACTCGCACAAGCCGGACCAGGAGGTATGTATGGAAGGGTCGCACAGGAGCCGCCATCCACACCTGATCCATCCATCTTTGTATTCCACTCCCCATTATAGCAGTACCAGTTGACAGTACCCGAGGGGACTGTGGAACTGACGGTGGTCGTCAGTATTATTTCGGTAACACCATTCAGTGGGGCGGTACAATTAGTCCCATCTGGACTCTGTGGATTGCAATTGAACTCGAGATAGGTGTAGGTCGTAGGTGCCTTACTCGCAAGAGCGGTTGCAGGCAGAACGAACAGGAAAGCAAGTGCTACCCCCATCAGAAGTTTCCCCTTATTCATTGATGAGCAATCCATCGCCGTCCGGATATAAAGCTTCAGAAGCCCAGACTCAATACAATGAAGCCAGAATTCATGCCCGAGGTGGAGAACGTGCTCCGATTTGCCGGAACGACCCCAGATCCGACGTTATCTGGTAGCAACCCTCAATTCTGCAGGTTTTTGGCAAGAAGAATGAAGGTCCCGAGAGAGTGGCCCACTTCTCGTCTCAAGTTTTGCAAGGTCAGGACTTCGATTCGGCGATTATGGCCAGCACTAGAGGCGCGTGCTTGAACCCGTGGCTATCGTCGTCATTCCAGAAGACAGACCACTTTCTTGGTGCTGAGAAGAAGCAGACGTCTCCAAAAGAGTTGCGAGAGCAATGAACGCCGGCGGAATTCTAGAACCCGTCCATCTAGCCGGCAGGATGGATGCGGACCC